>NZ_JAQLOI010000003.1:0-600000 GCF_028204155.1 Vibrio algarum
GAGATAGGACGTTCAACCATTGGCCACAAGCTACCACCCGTTGTTTTCAAGCCCGTTCTCAATGACGTATCTGCCATTGGCCCTAATATGACCCCAATCACCAGTGGTGCAATTGGGATCCTGAGTTTCATAAAGAAATAAGAAATAACCCCAATGATACCCATTAAGTAAAGGTTGAATACACGAAGACCTAATGCAAACGAACCGATAACACACAATACCGCAATCAATGGCATGAACAACGTTTGTGGGATACGTAGGATATAAATAACCTGCTTAGACAAGATCATTCCACAGATCCACATTGCAATTGCTGCAGCAAACAGTATCGCTGTCACTTCTGGGATGAAGGTCGGGTTAGTCTTAAGCAGCATTGGGCCTGGCGCTATGTTATGTAACATCAATGCCCCTAACAACATTACCGCAGGTGGTGATCCCGGAATACCTAAACTCAGTAGTGGGATCATCGCCCCACCCACACACGCTTGGTTAGCGGTTGCAGTGGCAATCACACCCTCGGCTTTACCTGTACCGAATTCTTCTGGGTTCTTATTGGTTTTTCTCGCAACACCGTACGCAACCCAAGCGGCAATATCTTCACCAATACCCGGCACCGCACCGATACCCACACCAATCAAAGCAGATGAAACGATGTTTTTGGTGTTCTTGTACATGGTTTTGAAGTCAGGCAGCAGTTTACCAAACGAAGAGCCCATCTTGCCCATCTTCATTTTAGATTCCAACACCGACATGATTTGTGGCATACCAAAAGCACCGATAAGCACAGGCACTACATCGATACCATTATCAAGCTCGTGCATCCCAAAAGTGAAACGTGGGTACATCTGCATGTGGTCTTGACCAATGGTGGATAACCAAATACCAAATAAACCCGCAACCCAACCTTTTATTGCCAAATCTGGCGAGGTCAAACTGCCACTGATCAAGATGCCAAACAGGGCGAGTAAAAAGTATTCGTAAGAGGTGAACTGCAAAGCGGCTTGAGCAATCACAGGAGAAAGCAGCGCCACAAAAATCATTCCAATAAACGAGCCGATCAACGATGACGTTGTGGTTAAACCGAACGCTCTTCCCACCTGCCCTTTTTTGGCCATCGGGTAGCCATCCATTGCGGTAGCCGCCGATGCAGCCGTACCCGGAATGTTAAGTAAAATAGCGGTATACATACCACCGTACACGCCACCAACGTAGATGGCGAGCAAGGCAAGCAACGCCGTTTGACTATCTAAGCCATAGGTGAGCGTGGTTAATAACGCCACACCGAGCGTTGCCGTTAAACCGGGCATCGCGCCAAAAATAATACCGAGAAAGGTACTGCCGACCAATATGAGCACTAACGTTGGCGAAGTAAATATTTGCCAAAGCATACCGGTAAATATAGATAAAATATCCATTACGTTATTCCTTAATTAGAAAGCATCATCCAGCTCTGCAGCTTCATCTGCTGACAAGGTTTTGCCTTCTTTCACTTCTTTTTGACCTGCGTACTTAAAGTAGGTGGTGTTCAACACTTGCTCAACGACAATGCCTTCTTTTGGTAACGGTACTAAAAGGAAGTAGCGGAAAATGGGGCAAATCACCAATGGGAAGAGAAATGAGACCAAAGCAAGAACTTTTACCTTTCGTTTAAACTCTGCGCCATACTGTTTTTCACTGATTTTAAACAGCGCAAAAATAGCGATAGCAGCCACGATCAAAATAATGTCGGTGGTAAATTCGTACCCAGCATTGATTGTTTCGTCTAAACCTGAGCCAAAGATAGCAACAGATAGAACCATGAAGGCCGAATACAATTTGATGAGTTTTGACGAGATTTTAGGTTCATCTAAATAGTACAAACCGATATAAAACAGAAGAAAGACAAGTGATGCTAAAAAGAAATCATACCAAGTGATCATGATGTAGATATAAGTCAGGATCCCACCACCTGAGATAAGAAAGCCCGATGGATTAACATCTTTGATCCTTTCCATAAACAATGTACGGCCGTTTTCTTTCGCATTATTTACAAACAATACGATGCCAGCGAGCAATAAAGCCGCACCAATAAAGAGTGGTAACAAGCCCGGTGATTCGTACCACGTTGTTTTAACCCCACCTACGGTGCCAGAAAACGGCATCGTTAGTGAGTGAGCAATAATAAATATAGAAAAAACAATAACAACAACTGAAAAGATAAAGTCCCAACCATGTAGTGCGAGTTCCTCTTCCTGTAAACGTGCTTGTTCTTCTAACGCGGTGTCATCATCGACGTTTTTCACTGACTCTGACATATTGTCCCCTTTGAACTCTATGTTCATATTTTAATCAAAATGGCAAAAATATTTGGATGGCATTGGCTAGATTAGCCAGCGCAATGCCATCGACATCACTATAATGAATTAATAATGCTGACTAAGGTTTTGGAATACCTAATGAAGCAGGGTCAATCTTAGCCGCTTTCAAATCCCACAATGTCCATGAGAACAAGGACTCTAGACGAGCCATACGCTCATTTGCTGTTTTACCGTACTCACCCACTAAGCTGTAGTAGTTTTCAGCCGCGTATTTGGTAACTTCTTCACTTTCCATCGCCGCAATAAACGCCTTAGCGACCTTTTTCTTAATATCTACTGGCGTTTCTTTTTTCATTGCAAAACCAATAGATTGAGAGATTGGTAGGTAGTCGCCTAATGCAGGGTATTTAACGATCGCCGATGGGATAGTCATACCACCCACTTCGAAGCCTTTTTCTGTAAGCGTACCTAGTGCGCGGAAGTCACCAGATTGAATAAGCTGATTTTGCTCCGCAGCAGAAGTAATAACCACATCCACTTCGCCACTTAACGTCGCGTTTTGAGACTTAGATGACCCAGGGTAAGGGATAAAGTTCATTTCACCTTGAATGCCCTGTGCAAAAGCAAGGTAATTGATGTGGTGTAATGAACCTGATGAACCAGCACCGACACGAACTTTGCCTGGGTTAGCTTTGATGTATTTAACCAGTTCTTCCAAGGTTTTGAATTCAGAGTTTTTAGAAACCGACAATACATCTGGTGAGCTTGCTACGATAAAGTAGTCAAACACTGACATGCGGTTTTCCCAGCCACCCATTACCGCAGCGGTAACGTTCGACTCAGAAAGCCCTACTAACGTGTAACCATCTGGTTTGCTATCAAAGCCAGCAAGTAAGCCTACCGAGCCAGACACGCCACCGGGTTTGTTGATAACGTTAATATTTGTGCCTAAGTATTTAGACATAGATGCTGTGATAACACGGTTAATCACGTCTGTACCACCACCCGCTGACCAAGTCACAATATCGTTGATATTGCGGTTTGGATAGCGATCATCGGCAAAGGATACATTCGCCATTAAAGAGACAGCCGCTACGACGGCTCCGGTTAACAATGTTCTTCTTTTCATGATATACGCCTTCTAATTTAGTCCTTTAATTAAGCAGCAAAAGCTAACTTAACATTATTTTTTACTTACGTATGTTATTGATTTCTCGCTCTTAGAATAAACTTCAGAGCATCAAATATTATTTTGTTTCACGTCTACTTCTGGTTTAAATTTTTATAAAATACTTTTCTAAATCTTGCCAAATATCCATATACTCCTTCTTCCTTAGTGATTCTCCAAATGAGCTCATTCCTATTTCATCAATACGGTTAGATATCTTATTTGTAACTCTTACGTTTGCTTCGAATACTTTTTGAATATCCCACCTTGTCGGCGATGTATCGGACGTTAGCCAACCTTGGTAATTAAATTTCTTCAAGTAATAAATAAACTCGATGTATTGCATCAAGCTACGACTGCCACAGAAGAAATCCCAGTCCCATTTACCATCATTGTCGTTAATATGGATGTAATACTTCAGTCCTTCTGACTCCAATAACGCCAGTTCTTCGGCTGGGTTATTGTCACCATAAAGTGAATGACCATAATCTAGGGTTACACCAATATTTTCATTGCCAATACTTTTAATCAAACAAGCTGTTTTGGCAGCATTGTCGATATAACAGCGCCCACGAACTTCATTAGGTTTGTATTCAATAAACAGAGGGATATGGGGCTTGTATGCGCCCGCTTCAGCAAAGGTATCTGTTAGGTACTTCCACGTCTCAACATAATCAGCCTGAAAACTAAATTCGTATCCGTCACTTAATGGGCAACACTGAACCTTGTCTGCACCGAGTGCTTCAGCAAAGTCTTTTGCATTTTTAATAAACTGAACCGCGCGCGCTCTTACTTTTGGATCTGTCGAGGTTAAACCACCTGATTTAAACTCTGGCTCCACTTTGATATTCACGTTAATCGCGGCTAATTTAACGTCGTACTTATCTAGAAGTCTCTTCGTCTCTTCTACGTCATTTACCTCATATGGGTAAACTAACTCAGCCCCAGTCATACCATTTATTGACTTCAGTATCTTAAATTTTTCTTCCAGTGACTTAGGCTGATTGTAGTCAGCAAATCGGTCTTGAGTTCGCCCTAAAAAAGGGGTGATGACTGCATGTTTAAACATCTCGAATTCCTTTTTAATAATTGGAACAGTTTATTAATGACGCATTTTTCTTTTTCACAAAACGTAAAAGGCCCGCGCCCAGTTTTTCTCTGGCGCTAATAAATAACTTTTTACTTAATGCTTATCTATTTTAAAAATGCGTCTTTAACAACGTTTTTAGTTCTATGCTACTACTTGCTCATTTTCGGTAGTTACTAATAACGACTTTCCAACTTCTGTGATTTTAGCTGCGGAGAATCCATATTTATCGATCAGTAATGAATAGTCACCCGATTCAGCAAATACATCATCCATACCTAAATGCGCAAACTTAGCCGTTACACCGTCACATGCCATTCTCGCTGCTATCTCGTAAGCCATACCATTACGCTTTTGGTGTCCTTCAGCGACAATGATTCTTCCCGTTTTCTGGATGGACGTTTTAATACTTTCCCAGTCCAAAGGCTTTACGCTGTATGCATCGATAACTTCCACATTATGACCTTGTTTTTCCAATTCTTCAGCTGCCATAATGGCTTGAAAAAGAATGTCTCCGTACGAGACTATGGTCAAATCTTTACCTTCTTTAACGGTGTTGCTTCCACCGCATTTGAACGTAGCGGTTTCATCGTAAAGTTCGTAATACGCATCACGCATTAAACGACAATAAACCGGTCCATTCGTTTCCAACGTCACGTCAAAAAGAGCACGTGAAGATGCTGTATCGCATGGAGCAAACACATGCATATTTGGAATCGAAGTCATGAATGCCATATCTTCAGATGCTTGGTGAGTGACGCCATCAATAGCAGCAGTTGTACCACCGTGAGAAGACATCAATTTCACATTTAAGTTTGGATAACAGATAAAGCTACGAACGCTTTCAAGAGCACGCATCGTTAAAAACACACCATAACCAGCAACAACGACTGGACGCCCATTCGCGGCCATACCTGCAGCAGAAGCCATCATGCCAAATTCGGCAATACCCATTTGGAAATATCGTTCTGGATAAGCTTCATTAAAAAGATATGAGTTAGTTGAATAACCGATATCGGCCTCAAATACGACGAAGTCTTTATTAACTTCACCATATTCGACCATTCGCTGTGCAAAAGACTGACGAACGGGTTTTGTGGATTTTTCTAATTTGATCATCATTAATTACCGTATTAATTTTGACATAACTAAACGCTATTAAGCTGTCAGTTCTGCAAGTGCTTCATGATATTCATCGTCGCTTGGAGCTTTGCCGTGCCAATTGCGCACATTTTCCATAAAGCTAACGCCCTTACCTTTTATCGTCGATGCGACAATACAGGTTGGTTTGCCTTTGTAGTTTCTCGCGGCCTCGAAAGCTTTCATAACTTGCGAAATATCGTGTCCATCAATTGAAACAACATTCCAACCAAATGATTCAAACTTATCTTCTACGCTCAACAAAGGCATTATCTGATCACTAGTACCGTCCATCTGAAGGTTATTCTTATCAACGATAAATACCAGGTTATCAAGTTTGTACTTACCTGCTGCCATTGCGGTTTCCCAAACAACACCCTCATTGATTTCACCGTCACCAAGTACAGAATATACTCTACGACCATCTCCAGTAAGACGCCCCTCTAGGGCCATACCTGTCGCTGAGGCGCATCCATGTCCAAGTGACCCGGTCGTAATATCAATACCCGGAGTACTTTTCATATCAGGGTGACCTTGGAGCATGCTATTTAATTGGCGAAGATGATCTAAGTTTTCACGATCAAAATAGCCTAGCTTTGACAAACAAGAATACCAAACAGGACAGGCATGCCCTTTTGATAATACAAATCTATCTCGATTTGGCTTTCTCGGGTCACTAGGATCCAAGTTCTTCATTTCATTAAAATAAAGGGTTGTTACAATTTCAGCCGCGGAATATGCTCCGCCAATATGACCCGATTGGGCTTTATGAACCATATTTAAAATATCAATTCGTACTTCATTGGCTATTTTAGCTAATTCATCAACTGACTCTACTTGTAGATTTAGAGCAGACATAGGTGTATCTCCTTAAGAAATATAGGATTACGTCATATAAAAATTTATTTAGTCGTTAAGATTTATTTAAATAAATAACGACGATTAATTATCAAGAAAGTTATAGTTTTCTAAGAAACCAACGAACTGTTTAGAAACCTGTCGCCAATGTTCCAAGTGCGTATTACGTGCTTTCAAAATATCTCTAGATATAATTGTATCTACAATTAAATTATGTTCTTCAATAGAGTCCCAAGGTTTTGGACGTATTTTTAATACAATATCTTTGCAACGTCGACCTTGCTCACTGTATTTCCGTGCTGTTTCAATAAGGCGAGAATTTTCTGTGTATTCGAAAATAGTTTCATGGAAAATCTTATCTATCTCGCCCCATTTCTCTATATCATCATCATGAAGAGCTTGTTCCATTTGGCTCATATAGCTACGTAAAGTGGCTATCTGCTCATCTGTCAGTCCCTTACTGATACACAAATCTATTGCTGTTACTTCCAAGTAACCCATGATTTCATAGAGTTCTATTATGTCTTTTTTTGACAATGCGCATATCTTTACGCCATGCCTTGGTGTAATTTCAATCAGACCGTCTTCTTGTAATCGGAGCAATGCTTCGCGTACTGGCGTACGGCTAAAGCCACATATTTCCACCATCTCGTCAACCAAAAACCTTTGATTTATATGGAATTTGTTTTTAAGTATCATGGTTTTTAATTGTACGTATGCTTGTTCCGATAACTTCATTCTTACCTCTATACCTATTTACCTTAGACTATTGTCAACAATCCTTACGGCCAAACTGTCAACATATCCCTTAACATGTACATTAAAAAATTTATTAAAAAATATTAAATTTCGATATGGGTTATCCTAACTCATAGGGTGGTTGATTTACTTGACAGCAATCACATTCACAAATCAATAATAATGTATTTATTTTGTACATTAAATAATATTTATTGTTTGTTAATTTATTTTATTAGTACGAAGTTATATATATTAATACTTACAAGTGATAATTATATTTTTAATATTTAGAATAATAGTCAATGCTACGATATGGCCGAAATATTGCTTATAAGTTATAAGGGATTTTTATAAAATATAAAATTTGATTGAGATCAAATTTTTTGTTCTATAAAGCTGTGTTACTTAATTTCAAATTGATCGATTTTAAAGTCCTAGCCACCCAAAACTCAGTCACGCTCTAACAAAACATCCAATTTGAGTGTTTCATTGTGTGATTCACCGCCACTGTCACAGTTTTCATTTAGCTTGTGATAATCCCTTCCCCGTTAAATTGGCATGCTATAAGATACAGATAACTCAAATCACCAATCATTAGTCAAATGAAAATAGTTGCAGTAACCGCTTGCCCAACTGGCATAGCCCATACCTATATGGCTGCCGACGAGCTACAAAAAGAAGCCAGCAAACAAAACATCTCAATCAAAGTGGAGACACAAGGTGCAATGGGCATCGAAAATCAATTGAGTCTGTCAGATATTGCGAATGCGGATGTCGTATTAATTGCCTCAGATATTGAGATTAAGCAACGCGCTAGGTTTACAGGCAGTACAATACATTGCGTCACTACAGAAGAAGTATTGGTTGATGCATACCGTGTTTTGAATCGCTGTAAAGAGTTGTAAATATTTACTATGCGCATAGAAAGAAGAATTACTTTTATAATTGGAACCGAAGGATTTGCTGCATGGAAGTTAAATAGGCTAAAAACATTATCTAGCTATTTTCGTTCCGTCGTTATCTTAAAAAACATCTCAAATGGTGGAAGTGCCAACGCGGAACATACCCTTCAGGTGATCAGTATTGGTAGCCAATGCAATCAACTATGTCAGCTTTGGATCGAAGGCTCGGACGCCGAACTGGCCTGTATGGTATTAACTGACTTTATTGCCGATCAGTTCGAGATAGTAAATACATCACACAAAAAAACAGAAGAATTTAGTTATTCCGTCATCGAAAAACACCCGACATTCTCTTTACCTTTCTCTATTACATACGGTTATAAAGAGATTCCATCTTCTACCTCTATGGAAAAATACGCCCTTATTTCTAAATTATGCAGCATGTTAAACGCTAGACATGCTCAGCCACTGTTTGATGCAATGGTTCAACGAGAAGCAATCTCGTCTACCTGCATAGGAAATGGCATTGCTTTACCGCATATTATCGTCGAAGGGGTAAGCCAACCGTCAATGGCTATTATAAAACTAACTACACCTGTTGATTGGTATTCCAAAAGAGGCAATATAAACACTGTAATTGGTATAGCTATTCCCACGCCAGCAGAAATGCCTATTATTAAAGCTTGTACGCAATTGACTCGACAGTTACTAAACAAAGAGTTTTGTCATTTAATCACTTCAACAACAGAGCCAGAAGCGTTAAAGGCCATTTTGCTCCATATCATGGCAAAAAATGGGTAAACTTAATCGACTCACTGAACGTTCAATATTATTTCCCGTATTCATTTTATACAATCCAGAATTAAGAATATGACTGGTAGCATCAACCCATACTGCGGTATTCACTTGGCGTGTGGCCTGTTTTATTCTTAAAGACTCTAAAAAAATAGTTTGCGTCCTGAAATCCGCATCGAGTCGCCACTTCTGCTAACCGAAAATCATACCGACGTAGCATAAACTTTGCTCGATCTATCCTTACCCAGGTTATGTAATCGGCCAATGTCATATGACCTTGCTGACGAAATAAACGAGACAGGTGATTTGGCGAAACATTAAAACGTTCAGCTATACTTGAGCGAGTAATAGTGCGGTGAAAATTTTCTTGAATATAAATACAGATAGCCTGATATACATCTTCGCCACGTTTTTTAACAGCATGTGCAGGGTCAGAAAGCATGGATTGTGCATAACTCATTAAAGCAGAGAGTAAATGCTCGTCCATCGGACTTTTTCTTGGCTCTTGTCCTAATGCGTTAAGAGCTTCCAATATATGGTCTATCGCATGACCAGTTCGAGTTTGAATACTGTGTTTCTGCACGTCGAAAAAGCCCGTTTCATTTTTATTTTTACTTACCAAACTAAAACCTAACTGACGACGACCAAATAATAGGCTTAGTACCGAGCAATCCGTATCCCAATCCGGTTTGTTCCAGCAGTTTGGTGGTATATACAACGCGTCTCCAGTCAATACCTTTACGCTTACAATACCTTGTTCTGGGTCTTCTATCTGATTGACGTACTCACCACTCAATACCAACTCAAGCCGAGGAAAGTTCACTTGATAGCTAAACTGTGGTGGCGTTAAGTTATCGGTAGCAAACCATATTCGATTAAAACTCTCACGCTCAGACAACAATGTTTCTATTAAACTATGAAAAACAGCACTCATCACTCTACTCGACTTAATAAACATCCAGTAAAAATGCTCAAAACTGGAATATTTCGTGAAACAACGCACACTTTTAGCGCGCCGATTGACGTCACTTTAGTCCATATAATAATAAAACTAAAGATAACAAATAATACTTAGCTTAGAAAATACATTCAGATAATATTAATAACTAATTGTATATAAACACCTTTATTATCCGTTCGCTAGAAAAACCGCATTAACATTCTTTTGTGATTTTGATCACACAACATATTGTGGGTTACAATAATCCAGTAAATGTCTTCCTAATACACTATCCGTTTTGACTGCATTCTACCAAACTAGTGTTAACGAATCGGGAACGATTTTAATGGTAAATATCATGAGGACAATATTATGATCACCGAGTTAATCAATGAAAAATTGATTCGTCTTGATCTTAAAGCTACGAGCAAAGAAGATGTATTCGTAGAGTTAATTGACGTGCTACACGCACAAGGACGTATCAGCAATAAAGAACAATTTTTGGTCGATATTAAAGCACGGGAAGAACTAGGCAATACCGGATTTGAGGATGGCGTTGCGCTTCCGCACGCAAAAAGTTCAGCAGTTGCAGAACCTGCAGTTGTCATTGGAATCAGCAAGTTAGGTATCGATTACGGTGCTGAAGATGGTAAACCTTCTAAACTTTTCTTTATGATTGCCTCTCCAGATGGTGGGTCAAACCATCATATAGAAGTTCTTGCAGAGCTTTCATCTAAACTTATTCAAGAAGGCTTTATTGAGCAATTTCTAAAAGCAACAACTGAGCATGAAGCGTTGGAACTTTTACTTCAAAAGGTGGAACCTACACAAAATAACCCTGAAGCCAACAACGGTTTTCTAATCGGTGTAACTGGCTGCCCAGCAGGCGTTGCTCACACCTATCTTGCCGCTGAAGCGCTAGAAAAAGGTGCCGCTGAGTTAGGATATAAGATCAAGGTAGAAACAAATGGTTCTATTGGTGTTAAAAACGCACCGACAGCAGAAGAGATCGAGAAAGCGGATGCAATAGTCGTGGCCTGTGACAAGCAAGTTGACATGACTCGTTTCGCAGGAAAAAAAGTCATTGAGACAGGGGTAAAAGCACCAATTAGTGATGCTAAAGGTTTAATTGAGAAAGCCCTTAGTGCTCCAGCTTACGTAGCTGATGGAAAGCAAAGGGACGACGCATCAAGCCCTGCCTCAAAAACCAGAGGCGAACTTTATCGCTATTTAATGAATGGCGTGTCTCACATGATTCCATTTGTCGTAACAGGTGGTTTATTGATTGCTTTATCACTTGCTATTGGTGGTGAGCCGACAGAAGCCGGTATGGCTATTCCAGCTGACAGTCTATGGAATAAAGTACTCGATGTAGGTGTTGTCGCCTTTACATTAATGATACCAATTTTGGCCGGTTACATCGCTTATGCTATTGCTGATCGCCCTGGACTTGCACCTGGATTAATCGGTGGTTGGATTGCTAATAACGGTTCATTCTATGGCGCTGAAGCGGGAACCGGATTTATTGGAGCAATCATTGCTGGTCTGCTGGTTGGTTATTTTGTTAGGTGGTTAACTAGTATTAATTATCATAAATTTATTCAGCCTCTCGTTCCTATCATGATCGCACCGCTCCTTGGTTCGTTGTTCATATCTTCGTTATTTATCTTTGTGATTGGTGCGCCGATTGCTGGCTTAATGGATAGCCTAAACGCGTTATTGACAAGTATGAGTACTGGTAACGTAGTTCTACTCGGCATAGTTCTCGGTGGAATGGCAGGCTTTGATATGGGCGGTCCATTTAATAAAGTCGCGTTCTTGTTCTCAGTAGGTATGATTGCAAGCGGGCAGACTCAATTTATGGGAGCAATGGCTTGTGCAATACCTGTAGCACCTTTAGGTATGGGTTTGGCAACGGTTCTTGGTCGTAAATTGGACCTTTTTGAAGCGTCTGAAACAGAAGCGGGTAAAGCGGCTGGAGCGATGGGGTTAGTTGGTATTTCTGAAGGTGCGATTCCTTTTGCAGCCCAAGATCCACTGTCCGTAATACCAGCAAACGTGCTTGGTTCTATGGTAGCTGCGGTAATGGCCTTCTCATTCGGAATTACAAATGCCGTTGCACACGGTGGCCCTGTAGTCGCGTTGCTAGGCGCTATGAATAAACCACTACTTGCACTTGTATGTATGGCCACAGGTTCGGTCGTTACAGCGTTAGTTTGTATTACCTTGAAAAAAATTCGTCAAGGAAAAACTGAAGCAGCTTTGGCATAAAACAGAACATTAAAAATAGATAGTTCTACTAGGCTTCTGATTTATATATTATAAAATAAACAACAGAACTCGAGTTCAATTTAGCCCCTCTTTAATAAGAGGGGCTTTTGTTAGATACAAATTTGACATCAATCAATACAATTACTATAAATGTATTTATTTCGTACTATTACTGCAATTTTGAAAAAAATCGCGTACACTAATGTTAATTTCACCACTCAAAATAAATCTAGATATTCGGAAGGGAACAACATGACTCAGGCAAACACTCAATGCTTTTTCCCTATGCAAAACGTTATTCAAGACTATGCATGGGGCAGCCGAACTTCGATCAATCAATTATTCGACATCGAAAACCCAGAGAGCAAACCTCAAGCAGAAATCTGGATGGGTGCACACCCAAATGGTTGTTCAAAGATTGTAGAAAATGGTGAGGAACAACTCCTTTCTGATTTTATCAACTTAGATAAGTCGGGTATTTTAACTACCGGTACTGACATTCAATTTGGTGAACTGCCTTATTTATTTAAAGTACTCGCCGCAGAAAGCGCACTTTCTATTCAAGTACATCCAAGTAAAGAACAGGCAGAGATTGGTTTTGAGAAGGAAGAGCAAGCTGGAATCCCACGTAATGCAGGAAACCGTAACTATAAAGATCCAAACCACAAGCCAGAGTTGGTTTATGCGCTAACGCCCTATCAAGCGATGAATGGTTTCCGAGAAATCTCAGAAGTTGTAGCGTTGTTTGATAAAGTAAATGTGAAGGCTATCCAGACGGTCGTTGATACTTTTAAAGGCTCAGTAAACGAAACTGGACTTGAGGTTTTCTTCTCTGCAATGCTTTCTTTAGAAGGCGATATTAAGGAAACAGCGGTAGCTGAACTTCTGGAATACGCAAAAGCAAATGCAAATGACAAATTATTTGGTCTAATCCTCGAACTTTCTGAGCTTTACCCTGGTGATATCGGCCTATTTGCACCATTGATGCTAAACGTCATCACACTTCAACCCCGTGAAGCAATGTATCTAGACGCATGTACACCTCACGCTTATCTAAAAGGGACTGGTTTAGAGATCATGGCCAACTCAGATAACGTATTACGTGCTGGATTAACGCCAAAATTTATCGATGTTGACGAGCTCGTCAAATGCACTATATTCAAAGAAAAACCCGCCAGTACATTACTTGCTACGCCTATCAAGCAAGACGGTGGCCTTTTTTACCCAGTGCCCGTTGACGATTTCAAATTCGCTGTGTTTGAAGATATCTTTGATTTAACACTTCGCACAGACAGCGCTGAAATCCTACTCGCGTTAGATTCGCAAGTCACCTTAACGCATCTTAGTGGTGAAAGCGTTACTTTTAACAAAGGCGAATCAGTATTTATTCCAGCCTTCGCAGGAAAGTATCAAATTACTTCAAAAGGCCGTGTAGCCCGCGCTTTTAACTAAGATTACCGCTTTTTGTTTTTCCCAAAAACCAGAGACCGACATGTTTCTGGTTTTTTTATCATTAAACCGATTAAATGGTTAACGATTCGAAAAAACTACTCCGCACGTAGTAAGGAATATCCCAAATACAATCGCTAGTGAGAGCGATTCCCCGAAAACTGGGACAGCTAGCATGGCTGTCACTCCCGGCGAGAGAGAGCCAATAACAGAAGATTGAGACGACCCAAGTTGACTAACAGCGTATGAATAACCTAACGTTGCAATCACCCCGACTCCCAAGCCTTGAATTAACAAAAACGGCATGGCCTGCAACAAGGAAAACTGCCCAAAGTTACTGTCTAACAATCCGAAACAGATAAGGATACCTAGCACGAAAAACGAAACCATAGACAAAATTAGTGCTATAGATATCGGGTCAAGTCCTGCTTGTTTCAAACCGATGGTATAACTCGCCCAAACAATACTCCCTAACATTAACCAAAAGACACCATCCAATACGCTTGTGGATATTGGTCCTGACTGACCTAAAATCATCGAAAACACACCAAGCATTATTAGCAAAAGTGCTACGAGTTTCGTTTTAGAAACTAACTGATGAAAAAAACAGTATCCTAAAACTGCGACAAAAAATGGTGGTGTGCCCGCTAAAATAGTTCCGACGTATGCTGTCGGTACCGATTTAGCACCAGTCGCCGCTAGAAAGAAAAACGGAATACCGCCTAGTAAGATGAGTAGTAAATTTGAAAGGCTTACTGTTTTGATTGGTGCAATACGTTTCGGTAACAAAGGAAGTAGAAGGATTAAAGGAACACCAAATCGTATGAGGGCAACGTCAGCTGTAGTCAGGTTGGAAGCACCTATTGCTCGAACAGTAAGGGAAAATCCAGACCAAACCAGTAACACTATGCCGATGGCGATATAACCCATTACTATTGGCGATAAAATACGAGGTTCAGGCGCGATTACCTGTTGGGCCACTACTTTATTCATTTAAAATCCTTCGCTTAAAAACACATTCTCCTATAGCTATTATCCCTCATGTTTTACGCATTAATACGCCCATTTTTGGTATATATCAGCAAACCTTAGCCATTTACCACCAAGAAAATGTGAATTAATACCGTAAATCGTCAATACCAAAAATACCCGTCCCACAATTCATTAAGGGGTACTATGTTCTCGGTAAGACGCCTCTTAGCTAGAAAACTAAAAATGATTAATAATGGAAAGATAGTCGAGTAATTCGGATAGAAGACAGTTACAGTAACCATCTGTTCAAGCAGGTTTCATACTGGGTAACCCAATAATCAGTCTAAGGGATATAGTTTGTTTAAAAGTCAGACGAGCAGTTTATTCATTACCAATGGTCTCACCGCATTAGCATTCGCTTTTATATTGCCGATAATGAGCCTATTTCTTGTCACCGAGTTACATGCAAAACCAGCTTTGATTGGCCTATATACGACGATAACTGCACTTATGACCGTTCTAGTTAGTCAAAAGCTAACTGGTTTAATAGACAAAGGTATTTCTAGCAAGGTTCTATTTGTCATTTCGCTTTGTGGCATCGCGGCGGCCTCTATTGGCTTTTCATTCGCGGTTGAATTTTGGCACGCACTTGTCATTGGTGGCTTATTAATGCCAATCGCATCATCATCGGTGCCACTGATACTTACTATTATTCGTAACTACGCAGATTCTACGGGGAAAAACAGCGCCAAACTTAATTCCCAAATGCGGTCCTCTGTCTCGCTTTTATGGATATTCGGCCCCCACTCGCGTTCCTTTCTGTTGCAAGACTAGGATTTGATTACAACTTCTATGTCTCCGCTACAATCGCAATGATAGTTATTATATTTGTATTATTTCAGTTGAAACAACCACAGAAGCCCATCGGTAATAACGAGGCAGTGCAAACTGACAAACTGCCACGTCATATTTGGTTTCTGGTCATTTCAATCATGTTTGCAAACATGGCAAATAGCGCTTATATCAACGCTATCCCTATTTATCTAACCAAGGAGTTAGGGGTTGCCACTTCTTTTCCAGGTATTTTATTTGGTATTACTGCCGCAATAGAAATACCTGCAATGCTTTACTCTGTAACATGGGCACAGCGCTTTGGAAAAGTGACTGTCATGAAGTGGGGCTTTGTCGTCGCGTTACTATTTTACGCAAGTATGTATTTTTCGACCTCTCTTGCTGCATTTATCATATTGCAATTATTAAATGGCTTGTTCTTTGGCATATTTGTAGGGTTGGGTATTACACTCATGCAAGATTTTGCACCAAATGGTATTGGTAAAGCCTCGGCGATTTACTCAAATGCAATGTTATTAGGAACCATGATTGGAACCAGCAGTATGGGTTTAATGTCTCAGTTTTTTGGTTTCAAATCTCCGTTATTACTGTCTCTATTTTCAGTATTTATCTCATTGTGCGCCATGCTAAGTTTTGAGAGATTCTCGAAGTAACACTTCATTATTACGATTTAGCAGTTCCATGAACTAGAGCCTTACTCAACTATATTCACATAAAAATGCATATACCTAACATTTTCGTGACTTCTGCCAAGCATATCACCCTCTAATGTTATATATTTGCATGATATTTGTGAGAAAAAGGCACTACTTTGTTAACGTTTGTAGGGATTTCGAATAATGAGCATTGAGCAAGCTTACTTTTTCAGTGTTGCACTAATTAACTTGGTGTTTGCCTTAGCGGGCGCAAGAGTTAAAGAGCTAGAAAATCGCGCTAACTCGATTATTTATTTCATGCTTTCTTTCTTTGCTTACTTTGTTAGCTGGTTTATCTATGTTTTCGAAGTCAATACGTTACTAGAAATGCTTTCTGCTTTATCCTCTACTATTTTTGTATGGGGAATGGTCATATTTGGCTGCAAACGGACCGAAACTAAAGTCCCAATATCGTAAATTATCGCTCTTTTTAGTTTTAATTGCGCTGCTCAACTCTATTTTATCCTACATGGTAACCTTACTCATTATCTACATATCAGTGGTATTTTTCTGCCCATCGCCTTTGTGTCTATTAGCTATATGTTTCTGCAAAATAAAAAGAAACGGTATCCGTCCGATAGGATCGTTGGATATGCGTTTCTAGCTATGTCCTTGGTTATCGTTGGACGATCTTTGCTAATGGAAATATCACCTGACTTATTTGCTCGTTCCAGTATGTACTCTCAAATTATTTGGCCTGCCTTTTGTTCAATTATCGGTGTATTTACGCTGCTAAGTTATACCGAAGAAGTACAGGATAAACTCGCATTAGAGTCACATACAGATCAACTTACGGGAATACACAATCGCCGTATGTTTGACAATCAACTAAAACATACCATTGAAACTCTATCGCAAACCAAAAGTATAGGTACGTTGATTTACCTTGATTTGGATGGTTTCAAACCAATAAATGACAGATATGGCCATTATGTTGGCGATAAAGTTCTGGTTGAACTTAGTGCCCGATTAAAAAAGATGTGCTGTTCAGGTCAAATTGTTGCGCGGCTTGGAGGTGATGAATTTGCCATCATTATATACGATTTGGGCAGCCAAATAGATGAAGCCCAAAATAAGGCCAACGATATTGCGCAGAATATTCAACAACTGATAAAGGAACCAATTCACACTCACGGATTAATACTACAGGTCGATTGTAGTATAGGTGTTCATATGCTTTTACCAACTTCACCAGGTGCTCACGTAGCGCTAAGAGAAGCAGATAATGCTATGTACCTTTCAAAAAACACTAAGAGAGGTAGTATCAGTTTCTCAAACACAGCGCCAAAAACAAACTACAATATTGCGAAAATCGGCATTACTGAAATTGATGAAGAACACCAACTATTAGATGACTTACTACAATCATTACGTGACGGAAACTATGATTTTTCTGCTGTTAAAGCTTTAGTCGAAGAACGAATAAAACAGCACTTTAACAATGAGGTTGAAGTAAGTAATAAACTTGGTTTGAATATGACTGAAGAACACATACAGCATCATATAGAAGTGATGTCCACTATAGGTGAACTTTCAGATGTTTCAGACAAGGATTCCGCACACGAGTATCTTACATCTATTCATAAGACACTCGAAGACCATGCACTCAAATTCGATTGCTCGCTCATAGAGACATCTTGAAGCACATTTTTACACTACAAATGTGTTTCAATCCGTACTCAGTTAACAATTATTCAATCTGCAAAATTCGCGTTTATACGATGCCTGAGGTAATCCTGCGCGGTTATCGCATCATATTTTTTTCTGGCCCTTGTATTACCTTATCCTTATTCGCTTGGCAGAAAAACGCCATACTATATCTAGCTTTACTGCTTTCTGCCTCTGTAGGCATTCGCACCCGGTGTAGCGTCGATTTGAGCTTATCGTCACTCCACCTCATAAGCATGTCACCTATGTTACAGGTAATTAAGCTCTGTTTCGGTTCAACGTCGGTCCATACCTGATGACCTTGCGCGTCTTTACCGGGACAAGCTTGTAATCCCCCTTCCCCCTCTTTTTGAAAAACCATGGTTAGGCAATCAAAGTCCGTATGCGCGCCGGCTCGCCATACTCCTTTTTTAGGCACTTCACCTTCTGGAAAGGGCAAATAATGTATAAGACGAAGAGTAGACTGATATTCGTTAGCCTGCCTATCATGAGCTTGGGTAAAAAAATCACGCTCCATCGACAGCTTTTCAGCAAAGCAAGAAAGGATCTCCATACCTAATTTCCATGCTTGCTGCTCTAAATACAGCATTACAGGTTGGAACATTGGTAGGAGTTCAGACTTTGGCCATATCCCTTCCATTTTGGGTAACGTTATTTGATATGACTCTTTCTCATCAGGTGTGCCCGTTGAAGGGCGCACTTGATTTTTGTACTCCCAGCCAGCGTTTTGCCCCTCAAGAAGGGCAACAGATCGTTTTTCAGACGGATCTTGGGAAAAGAAAAGAGCCGATTGTTCAAAAGCATCTGTTATTAAACTGATAGGGATGGAATGATTGCTTAATTGGAAAAAGCCAACCTCAGTTGCGGCTTTCCAGAGGGACTCTTTTATTTCTTCACGTCGATTGTCAAAATCAGTAAGATCAATAACAGGAATTGCACGACTGTTATCGACCTCACCATAGTGCCCAATCGTAGACTCAAGATTTAGTTCATCAAGGATATAACTCATTGTATCTCCATTTCATTATTACTAATTGAATGGAGCAATGCCAATCAAAATGATTTGCCGCTTCTACTCCCATTGTACCGTTATGTTATTTTCCTATGCTCCAACTGAAAAAAGTCTTTTGTACCACCTTGATACTGTGGAAAAGTAAAAGGCTGACAATAGAAAGTAAAAACAGTGAAGCGAAAGCTTGTGGGATCTTAAAATAAGAAGTAGAAAATTGAATAAAGTAACCTAGCCCCTTCTCAGCCGCCACAAATTCAGCAATAACAGCGCCTATTATCGCTAAAGTAATGGCTACTTTTAGGCCGCTAAATATATATGGAATCGCATAAGGGAGTCGTATCTGCCAAATCTCTCGACTTGGTTTAGCTCTCAGTGACTTAGAAAGCTCTATCAACTCTTTAGGTGTTGCTTGCATTCCCGTTGTCGCCGCCACCACCAATGGAAAGAACGTTATCAAAAATGTAATAGCCAACCTTGGCGCATCACCTGTACCCAACACAACGATTAGTAACGGCGCTATTGCTACCACGGGCGTAGATTGAATGACCACAAGCAGTGGATACACCGTTTTGTTTAGGTAGTTTGAGCGTACCATTGCAATAGCAATCGGTATACTCACAACAATCGAGATAACAAAGCCTAATATCGCTATATACAATGTCGCCCATAAATGCCCAAACCAACGATTCGCATCAACGTTAATAAACGCCTCAAATATTGTGCTAGGTGCTGGCAATATGTAAGAGGGAATATTTCCAGCGAAACAAATAAATTCCCAGAATGGCAGCAATAGCGCAAGGGTTATCACGGGCATGTAGGTTTGATAAAACTTAATCATAATAGACTCCTAAGCGACCGTTTTTAGAGGAGAGACATTATTAAATTGCTTGTCATCCGCTTTCAATTTCGGCTGATAAATATGCTTACGAATAACGCTTGTATAAGCAGCGAACTTGGGATCATTGATAGTATCGATATCGCGGGGTCTTGCTAATTCAATTTCTAATTCCTCTGCTATCGTGCCAGGCCGGTGACTCATAATAAGTACCTTATCAGCTAATAGCACCGCTTCTGATATTGAATGCGTAATAAACAGGACGGTTTTCGGTTTCTCCTGCCAGATACGTTGCAATTCAAAACCCATTTCTTCGCGGCTTAATGCATCTAACGCAGAAAAAGGTTCATCCATAATCAATATATCAGGGTCCAGTAACAAAGCTCTGGCAATACCGATACGCTGTTGCATACCTCCTGAAAGCTCATCAGGACGCTGAGATAAGAAATCCCCAAGTCCCACCATGTTGATCAAATCGATCCCACGAGCCCTATCCTTTGCACTTACATAATTATATTTGTGCTTGAGTGGAAACAACACATTGTCGAGGATACTTAACCATGGCAACAATGTCGGTTTCTGAAACACTATCCCTACATCATCTCTCGGCTCTGTCACTTGATGCCCAAAAACTGAGACTTTCCCTTCAGATGCAGGAATTAGCCCAGAAAGCAATCGAAGTAATGTCGATTTGCCACAACCAGATGGGCCAACTACCGCAATAAATTGATTCCTTTCTATACTAAAGTTTACATCTTGTAAGGCAGGAACCGCCTTACCTTGGTCAGTAATGTATGTATGAGATACCTGTTCAAACTCAACAAACTTAGCCATTATTTTGCCTCCGGTAGGAAACCTCGATTAAGTGTTTTTTCTGGGTCAAAACTGCTTTCTTCTATGCCTTGTGCTGCTGATGTCCACTTCCATGTTGATGCTAGGTGTTTCACATCAAATTGACCGACACTGCTCGCCATGCTGATTGGGTTATAAACAAGTTCATAGATAGAAGTGATGGTATCTTCTGCAACCTTAACATCCACCTCTGGTACAATTTTATTGATGGATTTTGCACTTTCTAAAGGATTTGCCCATGTATACTCAACTGCTTCTGCATAAGCTTTGATAAAACGTTTCGCTACATCTGGTTTTTCTGCTAAAAAACGGTCACTAGCGATCACGGATGTCGCATACTGCTCTAATCCAGCTTCATGCCATGGCATTACTTTTAATGTCTTCCCTGCTTGCTTCGCTTGACTGATTAAGCGCTCTTTACTGGTGACCCAAGAAATGAGTACGTCTGTATTTTCGGTTGCTAACATAGGACCCAAAGCACCAGGGTCGGCTTTAACAAGTTGAATTTCGTCTTCTGAAAAACCACTTTGCTCAAGTACTAGTGGTAAATAGAGGTTTGAAGAAGTAAATGGCGAGGTAGCGACTTTCTTGCCTTTAATATCAGCGATGGAATTAATCTCACCATTATCAATAACAAAAAAGGCATGAGGAGCCTGACTAAATATCGAGTAGACAGCCGAAACAGGCACGTCATTATTGGCTTTGGCCACCATTAGAGCTGAAATATCTGCGATTCCGACATCTGAAATACCTGTTGCGAGTTTAGTTATCGCTTCAGTAGAACCACGTCCTTGGTTAATTGACACTTCTAAGTCGTATTTTTCAAATATGCCTTTGTCTATTCCTACATAAACAGGCGCTTTATCACCACCTGGTAGCCAATCTAATTGAAAATTCACTTTATCCGCAGCCAGCGTTGAAAAACTCATTGTTGTCAATAGAAGAGTTGAACTAAAAGTCTTAAACATAGGTATGATTCCTTTCACAATACTGTTTTATGAAGATTGGAAAGAAATTGAGGGACGCTCGCCGCCCACCCGAACTGCATCAAGCAGATTTCTTTCCGGCTGTTGCGAGCAATGTCTCTCTTGCTTTGAATATAGGGACTTCAGACTCCTTTATTCAAAGCAAGATACCGCTTCTACTCTTTTACTTTACTTTGCTTTTTTATTGTTATGCCATTCTGACGCTGTTGAGATCTTAATAAGAATTAATTCACAATGGTTATAAGAGATTTTGCAAACCGCGTGCCAAACTGAAACAATTTATTTACATTGGTACTGGAGGCATTGCCTTCATTGACCTTTCCGTTAACCGTCGTGTTGATATGGCTTACAAAGAATACATCTCATTAAATAATGATTGAAACAAAATGGTTCATCGATGCACAATTGTTGTGCTCTTGTAAAAAAAATGTATCCAAAGGGTGCGTTAACTTATAAACAGAAATCCTTTATAACCATTACCCTCGACCAAAACGTCACCTAACATTATGATAGATCGCCATTATGGCTCAGTTATTGCTGTATCTGATTTGCGAAAATGTTTTCTGTAAACAACCTAATTCAAACAGAGTATAAGCGGTCAGGGATTCCCCGGGACATTGCTCAATAGGAGTAAATAACGTGGGATATTTAATAAAAAATGCAGATTCGGTATACCTAACCAACCAAGGGAAGACAGGCCATTTATCTACCGACATTCGTATTCGCGAAGGCATTATCTCAGAAATTGGCACTAACCTGCGCCCTTCTGTTAACGAAACCGAATCAGTTATCGACGCATCTAATTGTGTAATCTATCCGGGTTTTGTCAATACTCACCATCACTTAGCACAATCCGTATTAAAAGGTGTACCTGAGGGGTTAAACAAAGGATTAGGAGAATGGTTAGCAGCAGTACCCTATCGTTTTTGGCCAAAGATTCCACCCAATCTCATGTATTTATCAGCGAAACTGGGCTTATATGAGTTAATCCGCTCTGGTACTACTACTTGTGCAGATCATCACTACTTGTATCACGAAAATACCTCAGATGAACTAGAGCAGGCAGTATGGCAGGCTGCCGAAGATATGGGGGTTAGGTTCTCGCTCTGTAGAGGAAGTGCAACAGCGACAGGCAACCACAAGGGAATGAAAAGTCTAAATATTCAACCTGAATCTCTTGATAGAGTGTTAGATAAAATGACAATAACGCGAAGCCAACAACACGATTCGAGCCCATACTCGATGAAGAAACTTTGTGTTGCCCCTACCAGTCTTATCCACTCCGCGCCTCAAAATGACCTAATAGAATTGTCTCGTTTTGCTCGTAAGCATAAACTAAAAATGCACTCGCACTTACTTGAAGTCGAGTTTGATCAAGCGCAAGCAAAACTCAATCATCAGATAAGTGCCGTTGAATACGCCGCCAACAGCGAATGGTTAGGAGAAGATGTGTGGTTCGCTCATTTAGTGAAGGCAGATCAAGCAGCAATATCGATACTCGCTGAAACCAAAACTGGCATGTCACATTGCCCTACTTCTAATTGCCGATTGGGGAGCGGTATTTCACCCGCCTATCAAATGGATGAAAAAGGGATGACTGTTTCGATGGGTGTGGATGGGTCAGCTTCATCCGAATCAGGGTCCATGTTACAAGAGCTTAATTTAGCATGGTTGCTTCAACGATCTCAAAATGGTGCGGAGAGGGTTACTGTTGATAAAGTTGTTCAGTGGGGAAGCGAAAACGGTGCAAAAATTCTAGGATTAAAAACAGGTAAAATTGAAATTGGTTATGCCGCTGATCTAGTCCTTTACCGAGTGGATGAACCAAGGGTTTGTACCGTACATGAACGTCTTTTGGCACCTGTTATGTGCGGAGAACCAATGAAGGTCTACCATAGTTTTATTAATGGCAAACCAATTATTACAAAAGGTGAATTCACCCAGTTAGATACGGAGAAATTGTGTTCAGATCTGCAACAGGAAATGACAAAATTCCTCGCTCAAATCATTTAAAGCCCAAATATAAAATTGCTGAATAAATTGCTGTATTTATGTGAGGTCGCACTGAATTAATAAGCAAAAACACCCTACACTTATAGTAGATAATTATAAGGAGAATTCATGATGAGTTATCAACATATACTCGTTGCAGTAGATTTAAGCGACGATAGTCAGTTACTCCTAGACAAAGCCGCTGATCTTGCCAAAGCAACCCACGCTAAGCTTTCATTGATCTATATCGACGTAATGAAAGACGATGAATTTACGCAACAAATTGTAAATTCATTCGTAAGAGCGAGTGAAAATAACAATGTACTGCAAAACTCAAAAGACCAGTTAAATAGGCTCGTTGAAAATACATCCTACCCAGTAGAGCAGACTTTAGTTGGATTTGGTGGTCTTTCTCAAGAGCTAGAAGACGCTGTAAAAGAATACGAAATCGACCTCATCGTATGTGGACACCATCAAGGGTTTTGGCACAACATAAAATCTTCTGCTAAAAAGGTATTGAAATCAATACCTATAGAAGTGTTGGTTGTTCAATTAAGATAGTGGGAACTGATGTTATTCATTTTTCTCATTAATTAGGCGCGTGTATAACTTATCTTTTAATACCGCTCTATCATGCTTCAATTGGTGCATCGTTTCGTCATTGATAGGTGCACCACCTAATTCTAAGTTTCGGATTTCCTCATCAAGTCGACAGTAACTTTTGTTCTGCGTATCAAAATCAGGATCTCTAGCAGACAACTCCACCAATAGTTCTTTCAACGCTGGAAATTCAATCGAAAATGCATGGTTTTCACCTAACATAGACACCTCATATTTTTTGTTTTTCGGATTGACGAAAATATAGCCTAGTTCTCCCAGCACAAACACTCTCTTTCCGTTGAAACATTTTCACGATATTTTTGATAATGCGACGACGCTTTTATCCGAGATCAAACAAATGGGTGCCAAATTACAAAAAGATTATCAAATTACAATTGATAATCTTTCAAAAGTCACGCTGTTTATAAATAGCGCCTCCCACACTATTCTTGCAAAGAAATTTTCCATAATAATTATTTGAATTACTTACTGTTGGCCCCCATCTAGTGCGTATCATATTAATAAATAATAATATTACCGGAGTAAAACATGTCTCACCCTATAATTACTGACCTTAAAAATCGTTACACAGCCAAACGCTACGATGCAGCTAAGCGCATTCCGCAAGAAGAACTAGATGTCATCTACGAAGCTATTCAACTTTCTGCGTCGTCAATTAACTCTCAACCATGGAAGTTTGTGGTGATTGAGAGTGATACAGCAAAACAGCGCATGGATGACACCTTTGCCAATAAATTTCAATTCAACCAGCCACACGTAAAATCGGCATCGCACATTATTTTATTTGCACACAATCCAGCTTACACTCGTGAAGACTATGCAAAGGTCGTAGATAAAGGCATCGAAGACGGTCGTACAAAACCAGAAGATAGAGAAGCTGCTTTTGGCGGTTTTGCATTTGTAGGGCTAAATACAGACGAAAACGGTGACACATCAAGTTGGACAAAAGCCCAAACTTACTTAGCACTTGGTAATACGTTGCATGTTCTTGCTCGGTTAGGAATTGACTCAACCACAATGGAAGGTATCGATAGCGAGTTGATTGGTGAAATCTTCAAAGACGAACTCGATGGATACGTCTGCGATGTTGCATTAGCTATAGGCTACCACCATACAGAAGAAGACTATAACGCGAGCCTACCGAAATCTCGATTAGCGTTAAACGAAGTACTTACCGTTATTTAGACCCCTATTAAAATTTGGTTGTTTAGGGTTATTACCCGTTACATAATTTGCTAAAACTGTAATAATGCTGACCCGTTATTGGGGGAGATTACCCCATAACCAAAAACAGCTATAAACAACCATTTTTATTAAGTAGGACAATCATCTATGCGCGCGTTTGTATTAAGAGCTAGAGCTGCTTCCACTGACAGCCAGCAACTATTGGCATCGGTTGGACAAGAGGCACACGGCGAAATTTTGGCTCATACTCTTATGAACACCATTTTTGTAGCGCAATCTCATCGTGACGATGTCGTCGTTTACCTTGTATTAGAAAAAACGCATGATTTTTCTCGTACGATCTGCTTTACCCCTAACGAAATAAGCAACTTCGGCGGCTTTCATGAGCAAGCGTTACTAGATAAAGTTGCCAATGCCCTAGACAAGTCCAAGGGTATGACCAAAGAACAGGAACGCCAAGTTGAACCCGGCATCACTGTCCGCACCGTTAGTTTTGAAAAATTAGTACAAGAACTCTCCGAAGACTACCAACTGTTCATGATGGACAAAAAAGGGACACCTATTCGAGAACAAGAGTTCGTGGGTAACCCCTGTTTTTTGTTGACTGATCATATCCCAATGCCGAAGAAAAGCTTTAATAGTTTAAAAAGACTAGGCGCAGTCAAGATAAGCCTTGGACCGAGAATGCTATTTGCTTCCCAATGCGTGGTTTTAATACACAATGAATTAGATATCAATCACTCGTAAAACTAGATGCCCTTCATTAGCATGTCTAATAATATATTAAATTCATTAATTATACTTATTATCATGTAATGGCTATTCTCTTTGTTCCAAACGAAAAGGAAAACAAAATGACAGCCATTACAGAACTAGACGTACTATTAAAAACAATGTCACCAGAATTAGTTACCGGCGACTACGTGTTTTGTACCACCCAAGGTGGCATCTCTGACTACCTTCCACTCGATCCCATAGCGACATTTCGCGAAAGTGAAGGCCTTACCTTAGTATTAGATAAACAAAATGCAGTTCAAGCGAGTCTAGAATTCGACGAAATATTTAGCCTAATTACCTTAACCGTCCACTCAAGTTTAGAGGCTGTTGGTCTTACCGCTGCTGTCGCAAATAAACTCGCGTCACGTGGTATTAGCGCTAACGTTATTGCCGCTTATTATCACGACCATATTTTTGTACAGAAAGAAAAAGCGGAATTAGCGCTCGATGCCTTGAACGAGTTTGCGTCTTAACTCTGTATCTGAGGTACATTTCTGTTCACTTAATTTTTCGTCAGAGATAAGAATTATATAAATCATGGATTTTTTGCATTTATCTTCTGACGCCATAGGTTTCGACACACTGATTATGGAGTAGCTATTTAATTGACAATAAATCCATTAATTTTGGTAGAGCGGATACAGATGGCAGTACGTCTTCTTTCAACCCTGCATTGAATCTGCTCTCAAAATAGGAGTTACGAGATGTCCAACTTTTAGAGTCGATGTGTTTCCCTACAAGCACATTGTTTTTAACATTCATATCTAATGGAACGTTTTTATTATCATTTTTAGGTAATCCAATAAACTCGTTTCCTTTTTCTCGTTCCATAATAATAAGGCTATCTTCAACAGTGACACTATTTTGTCTTCCTGTTTCTAATTTTTCTAATCCAAAACCAATAACCTGCCTGTTTTTAGTCGTCTTGCTCTGATGTAATATTGAATTTTCGATAATCAATACTCCACCATTAGGAATATCAATCAGTCGACTATCATCACCATTACCAGATGAAATTAACGTGTTTCTAATAGTGTTTTTTTTAGAACGAGATTTAATAGAGTGCCCTTGGCTAACTGTGGATGAAAAGGTGGAATCCTCAACCAAAAGCTCAGCACCGTTGGTATAGATACCGTGTGCTCTACCTTTGAACCCTAATCGTTCAAAGCGACTATGTTGAATAACCAAACGACCATCATTGCTAGCTTCAAGTATCCCTTGTTGACTATCGTGGAAATAAACTCCAACAACAGTAAGGTTCTCTCCTTCATGTCTGATACATGAGCCGTTGTTAGAGGATACTCTAATTTCACTGCATTCAATATTCTCTATGGTTATATTATCGCCAGATGTAATAATTGCAGCTTTACCCTCTATTGCTGCATTAACAAAGTGCGTCTCCTTCCCTCCTGATAATACGACATTATTGTGCTTTATTTCTAAGCCATTCGTATAGATCCCAGGTCCTAAGTAGACAGTGCTCCCATCGACAATGTGCTTCTCTGCCTCTTTGAAACTATAAACAGTTAACCCATCGACCACAATTTCATTTTCTATTAACGATTGAGAGTAAGATGGAATATGAAAAATAAAAAAACAAATGAACATTATTCGTGACATAGATATATTTCCTTATAAAATCTATTAAAATCTCATGTGATTATATTATACCAATGGAATATTCAGAAACTCGTAGACATTTTACAGACTCATGATGGGGCTGACTCATACAACTTGGCATCATACTATCAACGTAGAAAGACGCTTTATTTGATTGTAGAGCATTGCGATATAATCAAACAGAACGTCGCGCGGCATTATTCGCGTTTTAAATAACCGTTTCTTGATTTTCTCTTCCTTTAGACTGTTGATTAACGATTCAGCAACCAACATCCCAACTATTTTCTTTGAAATAGTCATCAAAAAAATCTATCAACGCACGAACCGTTGGCGATAGATGTTTTCGGGAAGGATAAAGCACATAAATGTCAAGATCTAGGGGTTGCCAGTTTCCTAGTACTTGAATAAGTTTACCACTCTCTATAAGCGGGTTAACTAGATAGGTCGGTTGCATCGCTATACCAGCACCATGTACCGCCGCTTGCATTAAAGCAGTAGCTTCATTGGCAGTCAAACGACAGTTTACTTCGATCGATTCGCGCTTTTTACCTTGAACTAAATGCCAAACATGACGCTCAAAATGGTTATAACCCAAACATTGATGGCGGGTAAGGTCTTCAGGATTATCGATGATAGAGTTCTGATTCAAGTAATCAGAACTGGCTACTAAAGCGGAATGACATTTTGCTATAGGTTTACCCGTTAATGAAGGGTCAGGAGCTGACGCAATACGGATTGCAAGATCAATGCGACTTTTTACTAAATCGGCTTCGCTATCTTGTAGATCAATATCAATAGCCACCTTAGGATGTAAATTCATAAAGGTGCTCACTGCTGCCATTAAGCGCGAATGCCCAAAAGACATACTCGTTGCAATACGCACTGAGCCACTAAGCTCGTTGCTCGGTTTTATTAAGCTGACCATTCTATCACCAGCATCAACCCACTGCTCTACATCATCGAGACACTGAGCACCTATATTTGTTAGTGACACTTTCCTAGTCGTTCGATGTAATAGTCGTGCGTCAAGCCACGCTTCCATCGCTTCTATGTATCTTGTCACCATCGGCCGAGACATATTCAGCCTCTCAGAAGTCGCAGTAAAACTCCCTGTATGGGCAACATCAACGAACACTTTTGCAGCCGTCACTTTATCCATTGCTTGCCATCCATTATTTGTTCGAAATAAGAAACAATGTTGCACATTATTACCTATATATTCGAACAACTCAATTAGTTAAACTTCTCCTGCTCTAAAAAACAACTGACTTAGGAATTAACAATGAAAAAATTCACTCTTTTAGCTACATCCCTTTTATTGGCGACTTCGGCTATCGCGGCAGACATAAATCCACTAACACTAAAAGTGTATAACGCCGACCCTGCAAGCTTCAGCGTTAACTCAACTCTAGTCTACGGCGAATCAGAAGCCGTCATTGTCGATGCTGGTTTTACGAAAGCCGACGCACTCAGAATTGCTGCTAACGTCTTGGATTCAGGTAGAAAACTAACTATTATTTTTGTAAGCCAGGCAGACCCAGATTATTACTTTGGTGTAGAGACATTAAAACAGTTTTTCCCAGACGCTAAAGTACTGGCGACGCCAGAAGTACGTCGTATCATCGAGAAGAAAATGGCGATGAAATTGAAAGTATGGGCACCGAAAATGGGTACCAATGCACCAATGAAACCTGTTCTTCCTGAGGAGTATGCTCTGTCGTCTTTTTCTATCGAAGGACACGAAGTAGAAATAAAAGGAACAGAGGGTGTACTTGCTCATCGCCCTTACTTATGGATTCCTTCCCAAAAGACTATCTTAGGCAACGTTGCGGTATTTGGTGGACTACATGCATGGACTGCCGATACGCAAACCCAACCACAGCTCGATGCATGGACAGCGCAATTAAATGAGATGCTTGCGCTCGATCCAGAGGTTGTTATACCTGGACACATGGAGGCTGGCACCTCACTGGATGCAAGTACTATTAAGCATACAGCAGAGTACCTAACGACATTTGCAACGGCTAAAGCTAACAGTAAAGATAGCAACGAACTTATCAATAAAATGATGACAAGTTACCCTTCAAGCAAAGTACCTCTTGCACTAGGCATTGGTGCTAAGGTTCATATGGGAGAAATGAAATGGTAAAGATACATTATTTTTATGACCCTATGTGTGGTTGGTGTTTTGGAGCAACATCTCTGATGGAAGCGGTAAATGCACATGAAAGCATTGATCTTGAAATGCACCCTGGCGGTATGATTCAACGACGCGAAATGGACCCTTCCTTTCGTCAAATGGTATTGAGTCATGATAAGAAAATAGAAGCTTTAACAGGGCAAAAATTTGGACAATCGTATAAAGATAGAGTCACCAGTGAACAGTCCGTCATTCTAGACTCTTATATCACTGCAAAAGCGGTGGCCGCAGCACAAAGTGTTTCTAAAGCTGGGTTTGCAATGTTAAAAGGTATTCAAACAGCGCACTTCCAAAAAGGGTTGGATGTAAGCTCGCTTGATACACTCAAACTCATAGTAACTGAACTAAAGATCGATGATTCTCGTTGGCACGAGGTAATGGCTAATAAAGACACAAATATAACCTCACTGATTTCAGAAAGTCAGGCACTTATGCAGCAATGGCAGGTTCAAGGATTTCCAACACTAATTTTAGAAACCGAAAAAGGACTAAAACGAGTACCGCATACCCAGTTTTATAATAAACTCGAGGATTGGGATCTCGCGCTAAAAGCATTGACTGAATCTTAAAAAACCAGATTTATGCCATACGATAGAAAGTCTACTTTATGGCATATCATGTTTTTCTATTTTTCTTTAGCCTAGAAAAATTCACTCTATTTACGACACTCTTGAACATCAAATTTAATAAATCTCACACATTAATTCTTATATTTCATAATAATAAAGCCTGAACCCGATGAACCATGATTTGATCAGTGACTAGGTGCGTAATCAAGAGTAGTATTATTTCTCTTTATGAAACGGAGTTAACATGGAACGTATTCGGCTCACTCAATATAGTCACGGCGCTGGTTGTGGTTGTAAAATTTCGCCTCAAGTCCTCGATACTATTCTTAAAACTCAGATAACTCCATTTAACGACCCCAACCTGCTGGTCGGTAATGAAAGTAAAGATGATGCAGCTGTTTACGATCTCGGCAACGGCACAGCCATCGTTAGCACGACGGATTTTTTTATGCCCATCGTAGACGACCCCTATGACTTCGGTCGTATTGCGGCCACAAACGCGATCAGTGATATTTACGCCATGGGTGGAAAACCCATTATGGCTATCGCGATTTTAGGTTGGCCAATTAACATTCTCGCACCAGAAATCGCCCAGAAAGTCATTGAAGGTGGCAGAGCAGTCTGCGCTGAAGCCGGTATTTCTCTTGCAGGCGGACATTCTATTGATGCACCTGAACCGATATTTGGGTTAGCCGTTACGGGAACTGTCGACACAGCCAGAGTCAAACGCAATAATAAAGCCGAAAGTGACTGTGAACTTTATCTAACCAAACCTTTAGGTATAGGTGTACTAACCACAGCAGAAAAACAAGCTAAGCTAAGCGAAAAACATCAGGGTTTAGCAAGAGACTGGATGTGCAAGCTCAACAAGGTTGGCGCTGATTTTGCCAATATTGACGCGGTAAAAGCAATGACAGATGTTACCGGCTTTGGTTTACTTGGGCATCTGAGTGAAATCTGCGAAGGGAGTAGGCTTAAGGCAGAAATAACCTTTGCTAACATTCCAACGCTTCCTGGGGTGTTCGACTATATTGCTCAGGGGTGTGTTCCGGGTGGGACTCAAAGAAATTTTGATAGTTACGGTGATAAAATAGGCACAATCAACGAAAAACAAAAGGCGATTCTGTGCGATCCACAAACCTCTGGTGGTTTACTGCTCGCAGTTTCACAAGAAGGTAAACAGTCCGTCACTACCTTAGCTAAAGAACACGGGATAGAACTTGTTTCAATCGGCAAGTTGTATCACCAATCGACCGACTCAGACAATCAAAATCTTCACGCGTTAATTGAGGTTATTTGATGCCACGTAATAATAGCCACGATTACAAAGCTCTGTTTGTCAATGATACACCGTTACTCGATACACGTGCACCTATAGAATTTAATCAAGGCGCTTTTCCTCTGTCCCAAAACATTCCGTTGATGACGGACGATGAACGAGCAGCCGTTGGGACTTGCTACAAGCAGCAAGGGCAAAGCAAAGCTATCAGGCTAGGTCACCAATTGGTTAATGGTGCAGTAAAAGCACAACGAGTCGCTCAGTGGCAACGCTTTTGTAATTCCAATCCAGACGGCTACCTATACTGCTTTCGCGGTGGAATGCGATCACAAATTACTCAGCAGTGGCTTAAAGAAGTCGGTATTGACTACCCTTTTATTACTGGTGGTTATAAAGCCCTGCGTCGATACTTAATCGATAACATCGAAATCGGTGCCGCAATGCCAAGCGTCGTCATCGGCGGAAACACCGGTTGTGGTAAAACAGACCTTATTAAGTCTCTTCAAAATGGCATAGATATAGAAGGTGCTGCACACCATCGCGGTTCTTCTTTTGGACAATATGTTACTCAGCAACGAACACAGATTAACTTTGAGAATCAACTCGCTATTCAAATAGTTAAAAAGCTTGAAAATCGTTGTCAACGATTTGTTTTTGAAGATGAAGGGAAAACCATCGGATGTGCTTCGTTACCTACCGCGATAAGAAATGCTATAAACCAATCAGATATGGTCGTTATTGCAGATTCTCTGGATGTTCGACTTGAACGATTGATTGATGAATATATCGTCAAGATGCAACGCGAACATATCCAACGTTTTGGTGAGGAACTAGGATGGACAAAGTTTTCTGACTACCTAGCTCAAGGCCTGTTTAAAATACGCAGAAGATTAGGACTTGAACGGTATGCTAGCCTTGTTCAAATTCAACAGAATGCTATAGACATAATGCAAAGCTCTGGAACCATTACTCAACACGCTGATTGGTTAGTACCTTTGCTAGAGCAGTATTATGACCCTATGTACGAATACCAACTAAATAAAAAATCGGCACGCATTATTTTCAAAGGCAGCCACAAAGAAGTTGCGCAATGGCTAGAACCTACTTAAACGAGCTATCCTCTTTTTACTTAACGTAGTTTCAAGTTACGTATCTTACTATTACTTGATGCCATAACCATTAAATTTGGAGACTTTATGAATCTAGGTAAACCAAAATCTTCGAAAGTATATTCTATTGCAACATTCCTTTACTTATTAACCCATACATCCCAACCACATATTTAACTTCGATCTCTCAAATTCTTTTATTCATTCTGTCAATGTCGCGTAAAAACGTATCTACGAGCCATTTTATTATTTTTTTATTATGTTTTTTCTAAAATAACCACTAAAAAAACCGCCAATTATTCTCATTTAAGCACTTTTTGACATTCATCACATAATCTATAAGTACATGATAAGTAAATACATAAAATTTATATCAGTTTAAATTATGTGTTTTTATACTTTTATTAGTGCCAAATATTCCATAATCAATGGACTACGCGGCTATTTACTACACAGACGTACAGCATAATAATACATCCCGTCGGACGAGATGAAGAAGAGCTTATCTGTCCTAACTAAACACATCAGATTTACCAAGTGAATTACTTACAAAGGACTACATAATGACAAAATTAATTGCTGTTACTGCCGGACTACTCGTTGCTTCTTCTGCATTTGCATCTGTACATACAACTTACAACGAAACATCTGTAACGACTTCAACTTATCTAACTAAAGCAGAGGCATATGATGCTGGTTTTGATATTGCAGAGTCTCTTCAATCAATGACACAAAGCCAACTTCGCAGTGAGTTACCAAGCTTTACACAGAGCAGAGTACGCAATATTGCACTTGAAGGAACGGAAGTAAAAGTAGAAGAAATCGCAGCCAATCGAGGTGACATTCAATACCGTGCGGTTGTTGATATAGATTACAGATTTGACGCTAAAGAAAGAAACTAAACATCCTCAATGTCTATTCAGAACAAACATTTAAACAATTATCCAATTGGAAGGTACATAAAATGAAAAAAATTATCACTCTTGCTGCAGGTTTATTAGTTACTTCTACAACATTCGCATCAATTCATACTACGCACAGCCAAACTTCTATCGAATCTGCATCTTATCAAACTAAAGCAGAAGCACTAGAAGCCGGTTTCGATATCACAGATTCTCTACAAAGATTGTCTGTGGCCCAACTACGTAGTGAGTTGCCTATTCAAACTTACAGTAAAGTCAGAGACATCACTATAGATGATACACAAGTGTCCGTAGAAGAGTTCGCGGTTGTTCGTGGCGACATCCAGTACCGTGCAGTAGTTAATGTAAATTACCACTTCGAAGCAAAAGAAAGAGACTAATAGATTAGCTCGAAAAAGTACAAAAAAGCCAAGGGGCAAGGAACGCCTAATGGCTTTTTGTCTTTACGGTTATTAGCTAACTACCCTTCAAAGTTTGCGTATAGAATTATCATTTATAAGAAAGCGATATCTCATTCCTATTGTAATGCTATCATAAAGTTATTAGATAATTAGAGCTGTACCCTAAATGCAACCTGACCAAACTCACAGCCCCAACACAAGCACCTCTCCATCAAAAATGGAGCGTAAAAAACTGACTGTACTATTGGAGCTAATTCAATTTATCCGACCATATAAAGGTCGTGTGGTTCTTGCGCTTGTCGCTCTGCTTTTAACATCGGCTATTATGTTGTCTGTAGGGCAAGGTGTCCGTTTTCTTATTGACGGCGGTTTCGCCCAAAATTCATTAACTGAATTGAAAAAAGCAATTATTTTTCTGCTTACCATCACTGTTTTTATTGCAGCGGGAACCTACATCCGTTTCTACCTTGTCTCTTGGCTTGGTGAAAGGGTTAGCGCAGATATTCGCATTGCCGTTTTCAATCACGTCATAACACTACATCCAAGCTATTTTGAAACCAGTGGTAGTGGTGACATCATGTCGCGCATTACAACCGATACAACACTACTTCAAAGTATTATTGGTTCATCATTTTCAATGGCAATGCGAAGCGCGTTAATGTTTATGGGTGCTTTGGTTATGCTATTTGCGACCAATATTAAACTCACTCTCGTTGTGATGATATTGGTTCCATTTATACTTATTCCTATCCTCGTTTATGGACGACGCGTACGAGCATTATCTCGCCGGAGTCAAGATTCCATGTCAGATGTCGGCAGTTACGCAGGCGAAGCGATAGAGCACATTAAAACAGTACAGAGCTATACTCGCGAAAAAGAAGAACGATCTTCATTCGCCATTGAAGTTGAAAAAGCGTTTGATATAGGAAAACAACGTATCCAGCACCGAGCTATTCTGGTTGCCGCTGTCATTATCATCGTATTCGGAGCAATAACAAGCATGCTTTGGGTTGGAGGTAGCGATGTAATTAACGGCCAAATGTCCGGTGGTGATTTAGGTGCATTTGTCTTTTATTCGATCATTCTGGCTTCTTCCCTAGCAACCATATCTGAAGTTCTTGGGGAATTGCAGAGAGCAGCTGGTGCGACAGAGAGACTAATCGAAATACTCCAGGTTGAAAGCCATATATTAGCTCCTGTCGAATATGCCGTTAAAGCGGATAGTTTACGTTCAGAAATTGGATTTGATCAGGTAACATTTCATTACCCTTCACGGCCTGACCAATCGGCAACGGATAAACTTTCACTCATCGCTGAAAAAGGAAAAGTTCTTGCGCTCGTCGGTCCATCCGGCGCCGGAAAAACCACTTTGTTCGAACTGCTGCAGCGATTTTATGATCCTCAAGCTGGACGAGTTACCTTAGGAGGAATAAATATCAAAGATCTGGATCCTAAGGATCTTCGGCAACAGATGGCGCTAGTCCCTCAGCACCCAGCTCTTTTTAGCAGCGATGTGTTCCACAATATTCGCTACGGAAAACCCGATGCCACCGATAAAGAAATTATAGAAGCCGCGAAAAAAGCCCATGCCCATGAGTTTATCGTCAACCTACCTGAGGGTTACCATAGTTTCCTTGGTGAAAAAGGTGTTCGACTATCTGGAGGCCAGCGTCAACGTATCGCCATTGCACGAGCGATACTCAAAAACCCGACGATTCTGCTGCTTGATGAAGCAACTTCTGCACTCGATAGTGAAAGCGAACATCATGTACAGAAAGCACTAGAAGAACTAATGAGAAATCGAACAACCTTAATAATTGCTCATCGATTGTCAACGATTCAACATGCAGATCAAATCGCAGTTTTAGAAAATGGGAAGTTAATAGAAATGGGCGATCACGACGCTCTCATGAAAAATTGTTCGTTGTATCAACGACTGGTAGAACTGCAATTTAAACATCTAAATTGATGGCTGCCCCATAGAAACATGACAGATTTGTGCCCTCAATCTTATATAAAATATCTTAAATTAATAAAACTGAAATAAAAGTGACACAAAAGGGTTGCATTGAAAATACAATGTATATACAATGCATTTAATCGAGATTGGCAATGCAATGTAAGGGGAAATAAGTATGACTGTGAATAACGATTTAAGAGATGCCCTAAAAACATGGAAAAAGAGCGAGCTTACTGAAATGAGCGAAGCACCTATTCTATTTAGAGTTGCCGGCCTTATTGTGGTTTCAATTTCAACGGTACTCGCAATTTTAATGTAAGGTAAATTCTTAGTTAAGATCTTCAAAAGAAGAGCCAAGAAAGTAGACAAAAGCTGTCTGTTTTCTTGGCTCTTTTTTGATCATACGAACAATCAAAGTCATCACCCGTGCAATCCACCTGAAGCATTTTATATCAATTTCATTCGTTCACTGTTTTATCGAGTGGTTGGACAATTCGAATTTCCAAATAGTTTATTTCTTATAAGATCAAAAAAGAGCCCGATTGGGCTCTTTACGTATTCACTTAAATGATAACTAAGCTATAAAAGGATTAACCTTTAACACCAAGCTTATTCAAATACTCTTCATAACTACCATGGAAATCGCTGATTCCATCTTTTGTTATTTCGATAATACGAGTTGCAATAGAAGATACAAACTGGCGGTCATGAGACACGAAAAACAGTGTACCCTTATAGTTTTCTAATGCTAAGTTCAGTGCTTCGATAGATTCCATATCCATGTGGTTAGTTGGTTCATCCATCAACAGAATATTAGCTTTCTGCATGATTAACTTACCAAACAACATACGCCCTTGCTCACCACCTGAAATAACTTTCACTGACTTTTTAATGTCATTTTGTGAAAACAGCATACGACCTAAAATACCGCGAACCACTTGCTCGTCGTCACCTTCATTCTTCCACTGACCCATCCAATCTAGAAGGTTTAGATCTTCTTCAAAATCATGTGCATGGTCTTGCGCGTAGTAACCAATATTATTGTTTTCAGACCACTTGATCATCCCACCCATTGGTTCCATCGCACCTGCAAGCGTATTCAATAGCGTTGATTTACCGATACCATTTTCACCGATTATCGCTATTCGTTCGCCAACTTCAACCATTAGGTCAACACCATTAAACAAGATGTTTTCACCGTAACCTTGCTTTAAACCTTCAACTTCTAACGCGTTTCGGAATAGTTCTTTTTCTTGCTCAAAGCGGATAAATGGAGATTGGCGGCTAGATGGTTTTACTTCATCTAGCTGAATTTTATCTAATTGCTTTTGACGAGAAGTCGCTTGCTTAGCTTTCGATGCATTTGCTGAGAAACGGCTCACAAACGTTTGTAATTCGGCCATCTGAGCTTTTTTCTTCGCGTTATCTGCTTGTAAACGATCACGCGCTTGCTCTGCAGCAATCATGTATTCATCATAGTTACCATGGAACATACGCAACTCACCATAATCGAGGTCAGCCATGTGTGTACATACGGTATTAAGGAAATGACGGTCATGGGAAATGATAATCATTGTGCAATTTCGAGCCAACAATATATCTTCTAGCCACGCAATGGTGTGCATGTCCAAGTTGTTGGTTGGTTCATCAAGAAGCATTATTTCTGGTTCTGCAAAAAGCACTTGCGCTAAAAGCACACGAACTTTCAGGCCTGGAGCTACTTCACTCATCAAACCAAAGTGCTGCGACTCAGGAATACCTAAGCCTAATAACAGTTCTCCTGCTCTCGCTTCGGCTGAGTAACCATCCATTTCAGCAAATTCAGTTTCAAGGTCACCAACACGCATACCGTCTTCATCTGACATTTCAGGCAACGAATATATACGGTCACGCTCTTCTTTGATGGTCCAAAGCTCTTTGTGCCCCATTATTACCGTATCAATAACGGTATACTCTTCAAATGCAAACTGGTCTTGCCCTAATTTCGCCATACGCTCATTAGGATCACAAGAAACGACACCCGCTGACTGTTCTAGTTCATTGCCTAGAATTTTCATGAACGTCGATTTGCCACTACCGTTGGCACCAATTAGGCCATAACGATTACCGTTACCAAATTTAACGGAGATATTTTCAAACAATGGCTTATCGCCAAATTGCATGGTGATGTTTGCAGTTGTAAGCACGGGACACCCAATAATTTTCTTTAATACACAAAAAAGCCGGTCAGTAACCAGCTTTCCAAATTTGTGGCGATTCTAACAGCTTTTGTGAACCACATCACTATCAATTACAAATAGAAAGAGCGAAACGTTAATATCTATCTGCATAACGTTATTGGTCTACGCTTCTCACCATTTAATTATTCGATTCTCTTTTATGTTTAGGTACATAATTAAGAATCGAGATAGGCACTTCTTTGCTCGGTACAAAGCCCTCAATCGTTCTTCGTTCAATCAATTGCCCTAAACGGCTCTCAATCATACAGAGGTGCTTGAAGTTATCTCTCGAGACTAAAGAAACGGCCTCACCTTCCGCCCCAGCACGGCCTGTTCGGCCTATTCTATGAACGTATTCATCTGCCGGATACGGGAGATCATAATTGATAACACAAGGTAGATCATCTATATCAATACCACGTGCAGCCACACCAGTAGCGACGAGATACTTAATTGAACCATCTTTAAAAGCTTCTAGTACCCTCGCACGGGAAGCTTGATTTCTTCCACTATGGAAAGCTTCAGCCGCAATTCCACGCTTCTCAAGTTGTGCTACAAGCTTAGCTGAACCGTGTTTGGTTTCTATAAAAATCAATGCCTGAGGCCATGAATTTTCTGTTAGCAAATGACTTAACAGTGCCGATTTTTTGTCTTTGTCCACGGTCACTAACCACTGTTTAATATTACTTTTAGAGGCTGAATGCTTAGTGATAGCAATCTCTGTGGCGTCATTGATGGCGGTTCTTGCTAGTTCACGAACAGGATTAGACATTGTTGCCGAGAATAGCAAATTTTGAATGTTATTTGGTAAACGTCCGATGATCTTGTTGATATCTTCAATGAAACCCATATCAAGCATTCTGTCGGCTTCATCTAAAACCAAAATTTCAGCTTCTTCAAAATAAACAGAATGTTGACCATATAGATCTATCAAGCGACCTGGCGTGGCAACTAAAATATCAATACCATCGACTAACGCTTGTTTCTGAGGCTGATAATCAACTCCACCATACATGGCCAATGATTTAAGCCCAAGGTGCTTACCGTAGTCCACAATACTGCTGTTCACCTGAATAGCCAGTTCCCGCGTAGGAACAAGAATAAGCGCACGGAAACGTTTCTTTTTCTGCGTTTCCCCTTTACTCAGCATCTCTAATATAGGTAAGACAAAACCCGCCGTTTTACCCGTACCGGTTTGTGCTGCCGCGATCAGGTTTTCACCTTTTAAGATCACAGGAATCGCTTGTTTCTGAATTGTCGTTGGAGATGAGTAACCTAAGTCGGATACCGCTTTTAGAATAGGGTCGCTTAAACCAAGCTTAGAAAATGACATTGTCGGTCTCTAGTAAATTGTTAGCTCACAAGCACCATAGCTTATGAGCATTAAAACATGTTAATTGCCGCACAGTGTAGCGCCTTTATTATTAAAATCCACTTCTAAGGTAGCAAGCTTCGTTTAGACAAAGTTCAACAATGAATATCATTTTTTACTTAAATACTGAATCCAGTGAAAACTTTCATTGTTGGGGGCCAATTTATGCCAGTGCGTGGTAAATTGCAGTGCCTGTTTGTTTTTTCCTAAAGCACTAAGTACTTGAGTTTTGACCAACAACACTTCATTTGTTTGTTCATTTATCTGACTAACACTAGCTAACGCCTCATTGTGGCCAAAACGGTTACAGAAAACCATTTTTTTACATACGGGCACATAACAAGATATAAAAAGTCTATCCAATTATCTGATATGCATATATAAGTTAGAGACGCAACCATTATTAAAAGTAACAAATACTATTATCTAACATCATACAAGATTTTATTATAAAGCAAAGTAAAATATATTCTAATTAAAATACTTTCGTGTCTACCTAAGGTTTATTTCTATCCGCATGTCTTTACCTGCCATATTAAAATAAAATATTCCCTTTCAATTATTCACGGTTCAATTCGTGTATATCCATAACATTCAGAGATCAAGATCACTTATCGAAATTAAAACTAATCTCGTGTGTACTTACTGATTATAAACAACCATTTATTGCCAAAAATTCAACCAAATCTCGATAATTAGTTCTAATCAACACTCTTTCTGTTATTTGTTTTATTTAGCTAATATATTGCTAGTATGAGCGTCAAGGTTTGAAAGTTAAAACTAAAAAAACACAGCTTTATTCAGTTCTAATTAATATTAAAAACCAATAATTGATAGGAATTTGGTTCAGCTGAATTTAACTAAACAGTGATTCCAATAGGAGATAATTCGTTATGACTGGCAACATTATAAAGTTTTCGAGAAATACAGAGAACGCACCAATAAACTCTATGTCTACACAAACAGTAGCTTTTTCTCATTACAACAATATTTCTGCTCAATTACCTGTAGACGCAAAAACAGGTAAAACTGTCGATGGTGGAGTAAAAGATCAGGCCAGACAATGCTTAACAAATATTAAAGCCATTGTAGAAAGTATCGACCACATAATGGGTGACGTTGTAAAAATCAATATATTCCTTAAAAATATCTCAGATGTTGCTGCTGTTGATGAAGTTTACTCAACATTCTTTCAAAACTACTTCCCTACACGTACGACCGTCGCAGTAGCTGAGCTACCAATGGCTGACGCTTTAGTACAAATGGACGCACTTATTTCTAACGGTGAAGGAACCACACCCCAAGCACCTTGTGATCTTATAAAAATAGCAAAAAATACTGAAAATGCTCCGACAAGTTCAGTTTCTACACAAACCGTTGCTTTTTCTCACTACAACAATATTTCTGCTCAGCTGCCTGTTGATCCTAAAACAGGAGATATTGTATCCGGTGGTATTAAGGAACAAACTGGGCAATGTCTAAAAAATATCAAGGAAATTTTGACGAGTATCGACGTTCCTTTTGATGATATTGTTAAAATCAATATATTCGTCAATGACCTCTCCGATATTGACGCTGTAAACGAAGTTTATTCCACCTACTTCCCTGATTCTGCCATCGCAAGAAGCGTTGCCTATGTGCCGGCGAGAACAACGGTTGCTGTAGCAGCTTTACCTATGGGTGCATTAGTACAGATTGACGCTGTTGTATCACACGGAGACGGAACACCGCCACAAGCTATTGAAGATAGACATGGCATTGTCATTCGAGCAAAAAATACCGAAAATGCACCAAAAAGCACATTTTATACACAAACCGTGGCTTTTTCTCACTACAATCATATTGCTGGTCAACTACCTGTCGAACCATGCACAGGAAAAGTAGTCGCAGGTGGTGTAAACGATCAAGCAAGACAATGCCTTAATAACATTAAAGCGATTGTGGAAAGTGTCGGCCATGTGATGGACGACGTTGTCAAAATTAATATACAACTTAAAAACATCGCAGATTTAGATGCTGTAGACGATGTTTACACTACTTTCTTTGAAAAAGATCTTCCAGCAAGAACTACCGTTGGCGTTTCCTCGATTGCTATGGATGCGTTGGTGCAAATTGATGCTGTTATTTCAAATTGCGAAGGCACGCCACCAAAAGCGTAATAGATTCTAGATTGTTTAACAGACAACAAGGCCTCGATATATACGAGGCCTTTAAAGATACTGAAAATAGAAATTATATCGCACTAATCAAGTATTGTTACACACCTCAGTTAGGTTATTTGCAAACGACAAATAGGACTTCATCTCAACATCCGGCACCATTCCTCCGCCTGTCGCCCAAACCAGATGTGTAGCATCTGCCATCACATAAGTTAAATCCGAAAATTTTTGATAATCGGCCGCGTCAGAAACTATTACTGGCCCCAACATTCCGGCCAACGCTGAAGGTTCGAGTTGAATATTCTCACTTTTATTTAGCTGCCCCAATAAATGATACATTGTCTCATCTGAGATTGTGTAATAACCGTCTAACAAGCGTTGCATTGCTCGACCTACAAAACCCGATGCTCTCCCTACGGCTAGTCCGTCCGCTGCAGTGACGTTATCTATCCCAATATCCTGTACGCAAATTTTATCATGCAGACCCGTATGTACGCCTAATAACATACATGGGGAATGAGTCGGCTCGGCAAACACACAATGCACATTATCACCAAAAGCCATTTTAAGGCCGAATGCCACACCACCGGGACCACCACCAACACCGCACGGTAAATAGACAAACAAAGGATGTTGTTTATCTACCGCTATACCCATCTGTTTAAACTGAGCCTTAACCCTTTCTCCCGCAACAGAATAACCAAGAAATAATGTTTGAGAATTTTCGTCATCAATAAAAAAACAATTCGGATCTTTTTCTGCTTCTTTGCGGCCTTGTTCGACAGCAACACCATAATCTTGCGTATATTCAATAACATTCACACCATGCTCTCGAAGTTTTTTCTTCTTCCACTCGCGCGCGTCAGCGGACATATGAACAGAGACCGAAAAACCCAGTTTGGCGCTAATAATGCCAATCGACATCCCCAAATTCCCTGTAGAGCCCACGGCTATACTGTATTGACTAAAGAATGTTCTGAACGTTTCCGAACACAGTTTACTGTAATCATCTACTTCAGAGAGCATTCCAGCATTGATAGCAAGCTTTTCTGCATGGGTTAAAACCTCATAGATACCACCACGGGCCTTAATCGACCCAGAAATCGGAAGGTGACTGTCTTTTTTAAGCATCAAGCGACCAGGAATCTTAATGCTATACTCTGTTTCCAGATTGGCTTTCATATGAGAAATTTCAGCAACTTCGGACTCGATAATGCCACCAGAAAGACGTGTTTCTGGAAAAGCTTTTGCAATATACGGAGCAAAACGAGATAGACGCTCACTGGCGTCTTTAATATCCTTGTCATCTAGGCCTATAAAAGGCCGTGCTGCATCGAGGCTTGTGCTATTTGGGTTAAACCAGTTTACCTGCTCTAACGCTATCATGCGTTTAAGTAATGGAAATTCTGACTGTAATAACGTCACGTCATAAGCGGTCATTTCTATTTACTCCAATAAAGCTAAATTTATGTATTATTAATAACTTATACGTTTTAATCAAAAACACCACTAAATACTTTTATTCCACTAACAGATGAGTAACTGGTCAAATAAACTTATCATCAATGTCTTTAATATTACTCTCGTTCCACAGCCACGAGATAATAAATATGATCGTTACCAACATATCAGATGACACTGTTACTGAAGAAGCTAGAAATCACTGGCTAAAATACTGGAAACATTTTACGAAAGAAGAATACACTTACTGTTCTGAAGCAAACTGCACCGAAAAACACGACCACGGTGTATTGGTTAAACATCGGTCACCGACTTCTGAAAAACTTTTTGTTGTTCCTTTGTGTAAAGAACATAGTTATGGCTACCAAAGTCAGCTTGAGATAGACGAAAGAGTTGACATTATACCGGCGGAGCTCTGTTTGTAGGGATTTTATTGGAACAGAGCAATGAAGCTTTTTCATTGCTCTTTTTTTACACACTAGAACTTATTGATTATACGATTTCTTGTGTAAACATGATTACATCTTGATTATTCAAAACATCTCCAGCTCGGAATAATTCTTCAAATCTATTTTCATCCCACGCCAGTGAATTACAGGCACCAACATGTACTTTATCACCCAGTTTTATAAAATTTTCTTCACCCCATTTAGTGTAATTTGGTGCTCCTGTATATAAAATCAACTCTTCTGGATAATTACTTTCCACAATAGACGGCAAGATTTCTTCATACATGCCTTCGCTCTTCTGAGTATTTATTTGGTTGATAATCCAAGTTTCCAATTCTGAACAGAAAACCTTAGTTTCAGTACAATCCACTAATGGCGTTGAACAGTAAAACTCCCCGTCTCTTTCTATGTAAGAAATTAATTTAATTTGATTTCCATAGTTGTCAGGTGTAAACGGCTTCATATCCCACCAAAGTTGGTTAATCCCTTTTGATTTTTCTCCCCAAGATTTGCGTTCTGATATTTTTTTAGAACCATCTAACTTTCTAATAGTAAAGTCGTTACCAATGGTCATTTGTAACGGTTCTAAATCAGCAACTTTGCCATTTTCGTAATTGACTTTAAATCTAACAACGAACTCTGGCTCGATATCAACATTAGAGCCGGCTTCAGGGTATTTGGCTTGTCCGTTACTCGAAACCGTTTCTTTATGCTCTTGATGGATAATAAAGATACCGTTTGGCAACGGATGTTCTTGAACCTTCTCTGCCCCACTTAGGTGTCCAAAGTAGTTGCCAATAATTCCGATACATATACTTGAAGTCATGTTTTTCCTTACATAAAAAAGTCCCCATAGCGAGGGACTATAGGGATAATTAAAGATTGTTATTTGTGGCGCTTATTTATCACGTCGAACACACAATGAGTGATAATTTATCATTATAAAATATACAGTTAACCTAAATATTGCTGGTTTGAATTTGAACATATATTGAGCTGTGCTAATAACCAAGTAGCAGCAAGTAAATCTGCGCTTCCGCCTGGACTCAAGTTTCTTTCTACTAGTTGTCTATCAAACTTCGAAATCGCGTTTTCCCATTCAATATCCGTACGCTCTGAACTATTAAGAAGTTGACGAGATTGTTTCTGAACGTAAGCTAATCCTTGCATCCCGCCCCTATTTACTAGATTCGTATCGCTATTGTTTGCCATCAATGAGAACAATGTTTTGGACATCGCTTGCTCTTCCGACTCACCGTTTAACACGCTGTTTTCATAAACTGGCAGCCCGTACAAAAAAATAGTTGGGTACCCCTGAGCAGCCTCACCACGAATCCCTGTAAGACCATGTTCTTTAAACAACCTTTCTCCTGCTGTCACTGGTATTTTCGTCGACGCTTTTAAATCATCTGAAACCAAGCTTCCACAGCATTTCGTAATAACGCTACGGATATGTAAAGCATCGTATGAAAGTCCTTTCCGGTGTAACCAGCCAACCGAACCGCAAATTAGACCTAGCGTAAAGATCATTCCTTTATGAGTGTTAACGCCGTTGGTTACATCAAACATAGCTCGTTCCGCCTCAATACCGATACGACGAAGATGTGGTAGCAATTCATCTTCAGACAGTTGGTATTTCTCGAATCCAACACGGACAAACTGTTTCATAAAAGGTCTTAACGCGTCTGAACTTAATATGAATGTATCAATATCCATATCAGAATGGGCACCGCTAGAGATGCAGTCCACTAAACCCGGCTTAGGTGTTAAATGGGCTTCTAGCATCATCGCGTGATACGCTAAATTTCCTGCTAATTCACATACATTAAGCTCTAACATACCGCTAGCAGTTTGGTCATATAAGCAACAATCATTTAGTAGCCATCGAATAGAATTACTTGCAATCATGGATAATCTCACTCAATTTCTTTTCCAGCTAGTGATAATTGCTCTGTAAGAACATTTTATTGATTATTATTGTTTCCTATACAGATAAATCAGATAGCGATAGCAATCATATTTCCATGCAGGTTAAACATCATTTATGGTTTTAATGAATACAATTAAAGGGCGGTAAAAGTCATCAAACAAAAAAAGAGAGAACATAGTTCTCTCTCACAACGTCGAATTAATCAAACTCTATGATTAACCGCCCATCACATACTTAATCATCACACCTGCCGCAACTGCAGATCCAATAACACCAGCTACGTTTGGTCCCATAGCATGCATAAGAAGAAAGTTTTGAGGGTTCGCTTCTAAGCCAATTTTATTAGACACTCGCGCGGCCATAGGCACAGCAGAAACCCCAGCCGAACCTAGCAAAGGATTTACCTTATCTTCAAATACTCTGTTCATTAGCTTAGCCATTAATAAGCCCGCTGCCGTACCTACACAAAATGCAGCAATACCTAATGCCAAAATACCCAACGTTTGTGGTTGCAAGAACTTATCTGCCATTAACTTAGAACCAACCGACAACCCAAGGAAGATAGTCACAATATTAATCAGACCATTTTGAGCAGTATCTGACAGACGCTCCACTACCCCACATTCACGCATAAGATTACCAAAGCAGAACATTCCGAGTAGCGGCGTCGCTGAGGGAAGTAGCATCGCGATTAAAATCAACAGCATCAATGGAAAGCAGACTTTCTCAATTTTGCTTACCATACGAAGCTGCTTCATTTCTATTTTTCGTTCAGCTTCTGTTGTCAGCGCTCTCATAATTGGTGGTTGTATCATAGGAACTAACGCCATATATGAGTATGCAGCAACCGCAATAGCACCAAGAAGTTCAGGTGCCAATAAGCTAGACACGTATATTGCCGTTGGACCATCCGCACCACCAATAATACCGATGGCTGCGGCCTGCGCCACACTGAAATCCATGATACCGAATTGACTCAGTGCGAGAGCACCCAAAACGGTCGCAAATATACCAAATTGAGCGGCGGCCCCAAGCAGTAGAGTTTTAGGGTTTGCTAATAACGGACCAAAGTCAGTCATCGCGCCTACACCCATAAAGATCACTAGCGGAGCAACACCTGATGCAATAGAAACATTGTAAAAGGTGTATAACATACCATCAGAATATTTGTACTGCTCAGCCAAAAGGTGAAGCTGCATTTTTTGTTCTGGTGTTGCTAAAGTTAATGCACCTTTAATCGCTTTAGGCGCTGTATCAGGCATACCGAGAACATTTGCAAACGACTGCATCACTTCCGCATTACCCACATGGATCGCCGCTTCAATAGCATTGATCGCAAGGTTTGCCTCTGGCAGATTCGCTAATATTCCACCTAAACCAATGGGAACAAGAAGCAGTGGCTCAAAGTTCTTCACGATCGCGAGGTACAGAAGTACAAGCCCCACTATAATCATGGTTGCCTGACCCCACGTGAGGTGCAGGAAACCAAAGTCTCTTACTAGTCCTAAAACGCTGTCCATTTTTAACCCTTATGCAATTGCAACTAGTGCATCGCCAACCTGAACGGCATCGCCTTCAGAAACAGTAACGCTTTCGATAACACCATCGCGTGCAGCTCTGATCTCTGTTTCCATCTTCATCGCTTCTAGGATAAGAAGAATGTCTCCCTCTTTAACCAGTTGGCCTATTTTAGAATGTATTTTCCAAATATTACCCGCGAGAGGAGCAGAAACAGTTTCAGCGTTTCCAGACGGTGTCGCAGCAGTTGCAGTAGGTGCAGAAATAGGCGCTGTATTCGCAACGGCTAATACTTCCGCATCAGCACCTTCGTTTATTTGCACCACATAAGACTGGTTATTCACGTTAACGGTATACACGGCACTATCGTCTTTATTCGATTTTGTATCCGCCTTTGGTGTTGGCTCCGCAACGGTTGGTAAAGGCTCAAAAGCATCTGGATTATTACGATTTTCGAGAAACTTCCAAGCGACCTGATCAAACAAAGCCACCGTGAGGACATCATCAATGGCATTTTCTGCCAGTGTAATTCCTTTCTCATTTGCTTTAGCAATAACGGACTCTGTCAGGCTATTCACTTCTGGATCTATTAAGTCAGCTGGACGACAAACTATCGCTTCTGCACCATCTAAAACACGCGCTTGCAGCTCTGCATCCATTGGTGCCGGGGTTTTACCATACTCGCCTTTTAAGACTCCTGCGGTTTCTTTAGTAATAGATTTATAGCGTTCGCCCATCATTACGTTAATCACCGCTTGAGTACCGACAATTTGAGACGTAGGCGTAACCAGTGGAATATAACCAAGATCCTTGCGAACACGCGGGATCTCTTCTAGTACTTCGTCTATTTTATCTAGCGCATTTTGCTGCTTCAGTTGGCCTTCCATGTTAGTCAACATTCCGCCAGGGACTTGAGCAACTAAGATACGAGAATCTGCACCCTTCATTTGACCTTCGAAAGCGTGGTATTTCTTGCGGACTTCACGAAAATACGCGGCGATATTTTCCAGCTTTTCAATATCTAACCCCGTATCTCGTTCTGTACCTTTTAAAGCGGCAACAATAGATTCTGTTGCTGGATGCCCGTAAGTGCCACTCATGGATGAAATGGCCGTATCTACCCGGTCGACACCTGCTTCAATAGCTTTAAGTACCGTCATATCGGCTATGCCAGCCGTCGAATGACAATGAAGGTGCAGTTCAACATCCAACTGTTTTTTAAGTGTTGAGACCAATTCATACGCTTCATATGGAGACATCACTCCCGACATATCTTTTAAAGCGATAGAGTTGACGCCACACTCAACTAGCTGTTCAGCAACATCAACCCAAGATTGCATCGTATGCACAGGGCTAGTTGTGTAGCAGATAGTCCCTTGAGCGTGAGCACCTTGACGGTTTACCGCTTGAATCGCTTGCTTCATATTACGAACATCATTCAATGCATCGAATACACGGAACACATCCATGCCGTTGACTACCGCTCGCTCAACAAATTTGTCCACTACATCATCAGCATAGTGACGATAACCCAAGATATTCTGACCTCGGAAAAGCATCTGCTGCTTTGTATTCGGCATCACCTTTTTTAGCTCTCTTAGACGCTCCCAAGGGTCTTCACCAAGAAAGCGAATACATGAGTCGAATGTCGCTCCGCCCCAAGATTCTAGAGACCAGTACCCGATTTCATCGAGTTTTGAAGCAATAGGTAGCATATCGTCTATGCGAAGACGAGTAGCAAATAGTGATTGATGTGCATCGCGCAATACCACATCTGTGATACCTAACGGATTAATAATTTTGGACATTAGAAATTCCCTGTAGTCTTACAGTTATTGACTGATTTTTTCTTATGGTGATGAAGCGCCGCCGTGATTGCAGCAACCATTGAATCGTCTGACGCGACTGGTACAGTACTTGTAATTGAAGTAGATGCCGGAGCCGCTGGTTCGAGTTTCATAGCGATAGTGGACAGTAAGCGTGTTGCACCTACTAATAACGCTAAGAAACAGAAAACGAACCCCATGCCGAGTAGCATTAGTGTTACGCCTTCGAGAATAATTGGACCTTCATTCATGAAAATTCCAAACCTGTTGGTGATTAGTGTCCACGAATTCTATCTGACTAGCCGAATTCAACTCCGTGAAGTCCATCATTCAATTTCAACTACTAAACAACTAATATGGCTTTAATAAACTTAACTAATAGTTATATCTATCTGATTTAATATTAAATTCATTGAGAACATTAAAAACTAAAACAACATAATCAAGTATTAAACTTGTTCGTTTATAAAGGTATGAATTAGGAAATAAAAATGCCAAGCAAAAGCTTGGCATCGGTCAGAAAAACCTCACGAGTCAATAAATCATAAACGCCTAAGCATGCAAACCAACTTGGGGTGTAGTAGAAGTACGTTTAGCATTTTCTCTCTTCGTTTGATAAACAGAGATTTCTTCATCAAAAAGATTCTTCATATATTTGTAGGTACTTTTTGGCACTATTGGTTCTATCTCGTCCCATCTATTTTGAAAAAGTAAACGACGAACTAAAGATGCGGATATAGGTTGATTACTCAGTTCCTGCCTCGGTATTTCTACCAGAGATATTGGAGGTAATTCTAACGTTGGAGTATCAAGCCATTGATGCATTTGTTGATTATAAAACCGAGTCACTTTACAAATAGGTTCTGTACCAACATAGCGGTGGGTAATTCCTAAAGATGGAGCGATAAAATTACGAAACAACTGTAGATCAATCGCAGTATGACTGTAATTAATAACACCTTCATCCTTTAGAAAATAACTAGGAAACGTTGCTCTTGAGATCATATAATCTGAGCCTTCATGAACGATAACGTTATTAAAATGCTCGACACCTGCTTGTATCATTTTCATTCTGTCATGATACGAAAAAAATGAATTATCTTCTTTTACGACAAATAGATGTACCCAATCGCACTCTTTAGATGCTTTATCTACAAGATAAAGATGGCCCTTGGTGAATGGATTTGCATTCATAACGATACTACCAATCCTCCCGCCGGCTCTTTTCTGTTTGGCAAGGTTTTTACTATAATTGCTGAGTCGTGTTTTGCTGTTCTCTAGAAGAATGACACGGTCTTTTACCGATGTAAGAAGATAAAAGCCTGCAGCATGGAACATCTCATAATTTTCAGGCTTAGTGTAAATGAATAGGTTATACCGGCCGAGATCGTATGCCATAGTAACCAGTTCCGTAAGTAGCTTTGTTGATAACCCATAACCTTGGTGTGCATCACTAACAGCAACCGACTTCAACATATGCCCTGCTAATGCGCCGCAACCAACAATTTCTGCGTCCTCATAAGCGACAACGAAAATCTCGACATCGTCATCTATCCCCAACCCAATTTGAGTTAGAAACTGTTCTACTTTAGCCATTTTCTTAACGTTACTTGCGCTAATTTTTTGGAAATAATATGAATGCTGCACCGATACATCTCAATAATAGATTTACTCAGTAACTATCCTATTTATTGAAAAGAAAAAGCATGATAGAAATCATGCTCTTCTGCGGTGTTAAAACCTTTAAGTGGTGTTTATGAATTTATTCACAAAGATTGTCTGATTTAACTATGCCACAGCGAGAAAAGGTTATATCTGCCCTCTTCGAACTTGAGCTGGACTGCATTCGTAACGTTGGCTAAATGCTCGGCTCAACGCCTCTTGACTGCCATAGCAATACCGCTGGGCTACCGCTTTTACACGATCACCTTTCTCTAGATCTTGTCTAGCAAGAGACAGTCGCCATTCACGTAGATACTGAGCCGGTGTATGTCCAACACAGGTCTTAAAACGTTGCATAAATTGGCTACGTGATAGACCAGCGGTGTCAGCTAGATCTTCTACTTTCCAATCAAACTCTGGTTTCTCATGGATAGCGACCAATGCTTTGCTAAGGCGCTCGTCGGCAAGGCCTGCAACTAAACCTGGATTGTCGGCATGCTGCCTCATTACCTTTCTCAGAAGTATAATAACCATAACCTCAAACAATTTTTGTAACGTTGTAGCTTGACCGCAACGTTGGTCATTAATTTCGCCAATAATAAGTTGCGCGAGATCTTGTAGATTACTCTCTTCTTCAATAGAAAGTGTAACGCGGCTAGGTAAAGCTCTAGCAAGAGGGTTACTTGCTCCCCCTAAATTTATCGAGGCAGCAACCATTAACTCGCCCTTCATAGGAACAAAGTCGAGCTCTTCTCTGGCTATAGGCCAAAACTCAATTCTATTTAGTTCACCACTTTCCGCATCAGCCAATAGAAATAAATTGGCACTTTTTAAATCACAGGCCACTTCCGCCTGAAGTTCAAATCGAGCAATAAGAGCAGAAAGTCGGTCAAGCTTTACCATAAAAACCTCAGTGTTCTATTGATATTAGTGCGAAATACTTAAGCCAAATATTGAAAATCGGATTAATTATCATATTAATTGGACATAATGATGACATTTTTATCGCACTCTAACAATCAGACCTCAAGTAAAAATAGAAATTGAATTCAAAAAAACATAAAGGATATGAACATCATGAGCAAAACCATCAATTACTACTTCACTAGCATCTCGCCATTTACCTATCTTGGACATTCACTTCTATTGCAAACAAGTGAAAAAGCCAACGCAAAGATTCACTATAAGCCTGTAATACTAGGGCAAATTTTTGCGGTTAATGGCACGCTTCCACTCGGTGAACGTTCAAACAGTCGACAAGCCTATCGATTAGTTGAATTAACGCGTTGGTCAGTAAAGCGATCACTACCACTGATCTTGAAACCCGCCTTCTTTCCAACTAACCCAGCGCTCGCCGATAAATGCGTCATTGCATTGCAAGAATCTGGCATCAGTGCAGGTAAGTTTGCCAACGTAGTAATGGCAGCCTGTTGGTCACAGGAAAAAAACATTTCAGAAGAGACGGTGATACATGACATTTTAACTGAATTAAAATTCGACGCCGATACCATCATGACAAAAGCTAAAACCGATGAAGTCCAAAGTATATATGAAGCCAATACAGCCGAAGCAATCGAAAAAAGTGTACTTGGAGTGCCTGCCTATTACTTTAATGGAGAGCAATTCTGGGGCCAAGATAGATTAGAGCTTTTAAAAGACGCACTAAGCAAATAATGCCAATATAGTTTAATCTTATAGACTCGATATACTCGGTCTAGCAACCCCATGTTAGGCTGAGTGACATCACTTACTTTTCTTTAGGTTAAACCCATGATTGAAATTCCAAACTATAAACGCGCTCAAATTCCATCGTCGTCACGTGGTATTGTCAAAGGTGTCCCACTAAAAGAGCAGTTGAACGAAAGAGCCATCGGTTTTATGGCCCGTAACATTGAGTTGGTTTACCCTGAGTTTGATGTACAAACCTTCGCTCAAAATGCTAACGATGGAATAGAGCCACTTTCAATCATGGCACGTGCCAAACACATTGCCATATGCTTACGACAAACTTTACCGAGCAACTACAGTGATGCAATAGAAGTCATAGTCGCAAGCATGTTGCCGCCTTCAAAACCTGATGAAACCTTAGGTATAGCCGCTTTTTACTATCTCCCCTTCAGTTCTTATATAGCCGAGTTTGGACTCGACTCTAACAATAATAACGGCGATGACCCATTTGATGTATCCATTCAAGCACAAGTCGAATTGACCAAACGTTTTACAGCTGAGTTTTCTATACGTCCTTTTCTAATTGAGCAGCAAGAACGAACGCTAGACGTATTTAACAACTGGTTAGATCACCCCAGTGAAGATGTGCGTAGGCTTTGTTCTGAAGGATCACGTCCTAAATTGCCATGGGGAAAGAATATTCCAAACTTTATAAATGACCCTTCGCCTATCATTCCGATATTAGAGTCATTAAAAAATGATCCTAGTCTTTATGTCCAAAGGAGTGTCGCCAATAGCTTAGGGGATATTGCAAAAGATCACCCGGATTTGGTGTTCGACCTATGCGATGCATGGCTAACCTCCGCGAATAAAGAATTAAAGTGGGTTATTAGACATGCCGTACGTTATTACGCAAAAAAAGAGCACCCGAAGGCGCTCGAATTAAGAGTAATAGCGAAGGTTTAGTTTGTAAGCAAAACGAACTGCTAACTCACTAACAAATTCAGCTCACGGTTATACATCGGGTCTTTATCAAACGATAAGTAGGAGTAGATACGCTCTTTTGTCTCGTCTAAATTAACGGCAGCTTTCTGGTACTGCTCTACACTAGGTAGTTTCCCTAATATTGCACTCACTGTTGCCAATTCTGCAGAGGCTAGGTATACATTAGCTCCCGTACCAAGACGATTCGGGAAATTACGGGTGGAAGTAGACACAACTGTCGTTCCTTCACCTACTCTTGCTTGATTGCCCATACATAACGAGCAACCCGGTTCTTCAACACGCGCACCATAACGAACGTAAGCATTAAAACAGCCTTCTTGACGAAGTTTCATATCATCCATCTTTGTCGGTGGCGCTAACCACAATTTTGATTTAGCAATATCACCTTGCGCTTCAAGTAACTTAGCAGTTGCACGGAAATGACCAATATTAGTCATACATGACCCCACAAATACTTCATCAATCTCCGTGCCAGTCACTTCCGAAAGCAATCGCGCATCATCAGGGTCATTGGGGCAACATAAGATAGGTTCGCTAATGTTATTCAGATCTATCTCTATAACTTCAGCATATTGCGCCCCTTCATCCGCTTTAAGCAATACCGGGTTTAATAACCACGTTTTGATCGCATCCACGCGGTTTTGTAGGGCTGCCCTATCGCCGTATCCGTTTTCAATCATCCAATAAAGTAACGTGACGTTAGATTGCATATTTTCAATCACTTTCTCTTCAGATAGTGCAATCGTGCATGCCGCAGATGAGCGTTCAGCAGAGGCATCTGTCAACTCAAACGCTTCGTCAACGCTGAGATGTTCCAAACCCTGAATCTCTATGATGCGACCAGAAAAAACATTCACTTTATTTGCTTTTTCTAATGTGAGTAACCCTTTTTTCTTTGCAACATAGGGAAGCGCGTGTACCAAGTCCCGTAAGGTGATACCTGGTTGCATCTCCCCGCTAAACTTGACCAATACCGATTCCGGCATGTCGATAGGCATGGTGCCCGTGGTCGCAGCATAAGCCACCAAGCCAGATCCCGCAGGAAAAGAGATGCCGACAGGAAAACGTGTATGGCTATCACCACCCGTTCCTAATGTATCGGGAACTAACATTCGGTTTAACCACGAATGAATCACACCATCACCCGGACGCAATGCAATACCACCACGAGACTCAAAAAAGCCCGGTAATGTTGCATGCAGTTTGCTATCGATGACACGAGGGTAAGCCGATGTATGGCAAAAGGATTGCATCACAAGGCTGGCATTAAAATGAGTGCAAGCAAGGTCTTTTATCTCATCACGCGTCATTCCGCCAGTGGTATCTTGTGAGCCTACCGTTGTGACGGTTGGAGTGCAGAACATGCCGGGTTTTACACCATCAACACCACAAGCTTTACCCACCATTTTTTGAGCTAAAGTAAACGGACCTTGTGCTATATCCTGATTGCTCTCTTTGGCTGGCATGTTAAGCGAAGCTCTAACTCGTTTCGTTAGCGACTGACCAATTAGGTACGGGATGCGACCACCAGCCCTTACCTGAGAAAGTATCGCGTCGTGTTTGTATTCATACCGGACTAGTATTTCTTCAGAGCCATTGCGTTTAATTACACACTGATAAGGGTAGATATCAATGACATCACCCGTCTCAAGCGATGAAACGTCTGCTTCTATCGGCATAGCACCTGAATCCTCAAGTGTGTTGAAAAAAATTGGTGCTATCTTGCCACCTAATACTACACCACCAGTTTTCTTGTTTGGAACAAAGGGAATATTGTCACCGATATACCAAAGTAATGAATTTGCTGCGGACTTGCGTGATGAACCTGTCCCTACTACGTCGCCAACAAAGCATAGCGGATACCCTTTTGATTTCAGAACATCAATTTGGGCCACAGGTCCAATTGCACCTTCTTCGTTAGGCTCAACACCATCACGGCGATTCTTGTACATGCTTTTCGCATGCATAGGAATATCAGGCCGAGACCACGCATCAGGTGCTGGTGAAAAATCATCTGTGGTACTTTCACCCGAAACCTTAAAGACCGTCATGGTAATACACTCGGCCACCGCAGGGCGTTTAGTAAACCACTCTTCATTCGCCCAACTGTCTACAACCGCTTTAGCATACATATTAGAACGGTTTGCTTTCTCAACTACCTCGTCTGCTTTCTCATACACTAAAATCATTTCTTGCAGTGCTTTCGCTGCGGTAGTTGCCAATTTTTCATCTTCTAACAATTCGATCAACTTATCGACACAATACCCTCCAACCATGCTCCCCAACATCTTGGTTGCGTCAACGGGTGAAATACCCGGTACCGTTCTTTCACTTTGCGCAATTTCTTGCAAAATATCCGCTTTGGTTTTCGCAGCCTCATCAACACCAGCCGGTGTTTGATGCCATAAAAGTTCGACGACAGTATCGATAAGCTGCTTATCGTTTTCTGACTGTAAGATAGCAAAGCAAGCTTCTACTTCTTCACTGTTTAGGCTTGCTTTTTCGATGCCTTGTGTAGCTCTTTCTGAACACTTGCTGAGATACTGGTCATAAATTGCTTTCATTCTTCCGGTTCCTGTCTTGATGATCGGTTTTTAACGTAATACAGACATCTTTCATGCTTTCTAGAACGAGTAACGTGACTTATAACAGCATGACTATTTAAGAAAAAAGACAGTATGGGTTTAATGAACGTAATAGATTGAGTTATGCTCGTAAGCAAATTCAAGGAAGGATTGGAGCACATTTTTGAATAATACTAGAGGAAGCATTTTTATGGTGCTCGCCATGGCGGCATTCTCCATAGAAGATATGTTCATAAAAGCGGCAGCGAGCAGCACTAATGTTGGTTTGATACTGGTACTATTTGGTTTAGGTGGTACCTTAGTTTTCGCCGTGTTATCCAAAAGAAATGGAGATATCATCTTCCACCCTGCCATTCTGTCTCGACCGATAATTGTGCGAGCTTTTTGTGAAGTGATTGGTCGGCTCTCTTTTGCATTAGCCATCACACTAACCGCACTCTCTAGTGCCTCTGCGATATTACAAGCTACCCCTTTAATCGCCATGCTGGGTGCTGCGTTTTTCTTTGGTGAAAATATCGGGGTAAAACGTTGGCTTGCAGTTTTAGTCGGCTTGATTGGGGTGTTAATGATCATTCGTCCTGGCCTTGAAGGGTTTGAAACGGCGTCGGTGTTTGCCGTTGTCGCAACATTAGGATTTGCAGGCCGAGACCTTGCTACTCGAGCCGCGCCTCCAACACTGTCGAATACACAACTGGGTATTTATGGTTTTTTTGTCCTGATCCCTACTGGTATTGGGATGTTTGTCTACAGTGGAGAACCATTACACCTTGACGTTATCGCGGGTTCTAAAATAATTGGAGCCGTCGTATTTGGTGTAGCAGCCTATAACGCATTAACCATCGCGATGCGCACTGGAGATGTCTCCGTTGTTGCACCTTTTCGATATACTCGACTTCTTTTTGCGTTGATCATCGGGGTGTCGATTTTTGGCGAATCACCAGACTTGATGACTCTATTAGGTAGTCTACTTATCGTAATGTCCGGTGGATATACACTAATTCAAAGTCAACGTACGAACAAAACGATACCGTGTTAAACAAAGGTACATTTATATCGTGGACGCGTTATTCGCCTAACGAGTACTTACGTTAGCCAACTCCTCTTCTATTTTTGCTTTTATTTTTTGCTTAGGAATATAAATATTAAATAGCGCTCCGCCTAATTCAGACTGTTCTACGATAATCGTGCCGTTTGCTTTATTAACGATAGTATGAATTAGGTTAAGGCCAATACCGTGATTAGGTTCTGTCTTCTTAGTGTATTTTCGCTCAAATATCTTATCGATATCCTCTTCTTTAATACCATCACCACTGTCTTCTACTTCAATCAATAGATTTTCACCTTGATGCACAAAAAGCCTAACCAGCTTCTCTTCAACTTCAGAACGCACAATAGCTTCAAATGCATTATTAATAAGATTACCAACAATACATGTTAACTTGTTTTCGCTAAAAGGCAGGTCATCGGTTTGGATACTGCTCATTGGGTCAATCTCTAATCTAACACCTAACTCTTTGGCTCGTGACATTTTACTTAACACAAGGGCGACCAGCGTTGGCGTTCTGAATGCTTTTGACACACTGTAAATATCACTCTGTTTACTGCTGTGCTCTGACTGTATAAAGTCCATCGCTTTTTCATATTTTTCCATCTGTAATAAGCCATAAATCACCGACATCTGGTTATTAAACTCATGGATTATCGCTCTTAAATTCTCTTTATCACTGGTTACTGCATTTATCTCTTGTTCCAACGCTTCCTTTTCGCGACGTAAACGAAAACTGATAACCGCACCGGTTTTTTCACCTTGGTCGTTAAACATAAATCGACGGTTAGCCACTAAAGTTTCGCCATTGCAACTAATGGTTTGATCGCTCACCTCACTCTCATTAGAGGCATTGAAAAAGTCGGTTGGATAGAGATATTGGTCTATATAGGTATTGTGAACGTCCTCTCTTTCATCCAAGATATGAAGGTCTTTAAGGGCTGAATCATTGATCACCAATATACGATTTTTACTATCGACAGCAATGACACCTTCAAATACTGTATTTAGAATTCCTTGCCTTAACTTGAGTGCCATTTCAATTTGCTGCGGGCTTTGGTGCTGCATTTTTCGACTGATATAACCCGTAAACCGTTGATTAAATAACGTTGAGCCACCAAGTATTAAAATGGATAGAATGATGGTTATTTGAAAACGCTGGTTTAATTTACTCAGAGCTTGTTCATAATTCATGCCAACGGAAACAATACCTGCATAATCACCTTTGTATAAAACCGGAACCCTCGCCTTTATTAGTAACTCTTTTTCGATTCCAGCGCTGACTAGCGTCACTATTTCACCATTCAAGATTCTTTCAAGGTTTGCATCTATCAGCTTCTTACCAATACCACGTCCTTCACTATGGTAGATACGAACCTGTTTATCATTGGTAATAGAAACATAATCAATATCTGGTGGCGGATTGTAATTTTCCATTAATCCACTGACCGATTTACCATCTTGCTTAAAGACAGCAAACTGTAAATCTTGGTTAGAAGCAATAAGTTGAGCTTGAGTTAATGCAAGACTTTGCATACTTTCAATGCGTACCGATTTAATATTATCGTAAAGAATAACCTCGAATGAAAGTACGATAAGTATGGCCGATAAGGACATAACAACAAATATACGCTGAAAAAAGAAATTGGCTTCAAAATATGGCATTCCAGTTAATTAACTAACAACATAAGTATACATAAAATATTTACTTAAAGAAGGAAGTAAATTCCAAAAACCACTCAAACATCAATCTTTAATATCTTATCTAATTCTAACTAGATAATAATTTAGTCCATTCTATGTTTTGTCCATTAAAACCATAACAACTTTTGTGGCTCGAATCTAAATACGTAGGCATCACATAGAGTGATTCTATTTTTAACTAATATCCATCTCAGGCAACAAAATTCATCTATAGGAATTTTGACCCACATTTTGATATCGACTTTTTATAATGAGATTTAAGGACATTTTAACATGAAAAAGATTATGGCTTTAGCAGGCGTAGTAGTGCTTGCTGGTTGCGGACCAGAATCAAATAAAGTGCAAGATACAGCGAATTACCCTGAAAAACCGATTGAGCTAATCATCCCATTTGGTGAAGGCGGCGCGAGTGATACTTTTGCAAGAAAGTTCTCTGAACTAATGGCAAAAGATATGAACCAACCTATTCAAGCGGTAAACAAAAAAGGCAGCAGCGGTCTGGTTGGCATGGTGTACGCTGCTCAAAAACCAGCAGATGGTTATACGGTTCTTGAAGTCACGCCTTCAATGGTAATCTCTGACGCACTAGAAGTAAGTGATGCCGTTAAATTCATGCGTGACTTTGAACCTCTAGCTCGCATCCAATCGGACATCTATGTACTTTGTCTACCTGGTGAAAGTCAGTTCACATCGTTTGAGGACCTCGTCAAATATGGTCAGGATCACCCAATTACCTTTGGTGGTGTAAGCCCAGGTGGCCTTGATGACTTAACACTGAATGCGTTAGCAGCAGCAACAGGTGTTAACATTAAATTTATCCCTTACAAATCTGGTTCTGAAGTAAAAGCAGCCGTACTTGGTGGCGAAGTAGATATCTATCTGGATAAAATCGTTTCCGCCGTTAATTACATTAAAGATGGCAAAGTTAAGCCCGTGCTAGTACTCAACGAAGAACGAATCACTCAGCTTGATGTATTTAAAGAAGTACCGACATCTCAAGAACTTGGCTACGACGTAACCATAGGTTCATGGCGCGGTTTTGTTGTTAGAAAAGGAACCGCACCTGAGATTAAATCTTACTTAATCGACAAAATGCAGTCGGCTTATAACACAAAAGAATATAAAGATTTCGCGGCACTTAATCTTGTAGATATACGTCCAGGCTATTTAGATGCAGCTGGATTTTATACCCAGTGGGAAAGCGAATATAAAAAGTTTGACGCTGTAGCTAAACAAGTCGGATTAAAATAATAAAGTTTAAAATAATATATATAGCCTCAATAGAGGCTATATAAATGGAGTAATTTAAAATGGGCGAAATAATCTTTCACGTGTTCCTTCTGGCCGTAATGGGGCTATTTTTTAATGAGACACTGGATATTAATACCGCAAGAATGACAGACCCTATTGGTCCTGCTGGATTCCCTCAAGCCGTAATTATTTTGGCAGTCTTATTATTAGTTCCCTCGCTTTATAAAGCAGTGAAAAAATATAAAGAGAGCTCACAAGAAGAAAAAAATAGCAAAATTAAAGAATTGGACCCTGGTTTCATAGCCCTTCTCGGCACAATCGTTCTTTTTGCGTTAACCATCGGTTATGTGGGTTTCTGGTTTGGTGCTGTCGTCATCATTTCTTTGGTCATGTTCATTTTGAACGAGAGAAAACCAAAAAAATTGATATTAACTACGGTCATTGCTTCTTTAGCATTTACGTTTGTTTTCGGAAATATACTCAGTATTCCCCTACCTCGCGGTATCGGTATCTTCGAATCACTAAGTTACCTTATCTACTAATCTCTGGAGAGAAATAATGGATTTTAATTTATTAGTGGAAGCACTCCAGGTAGTGTTTCTTCCGACTAACTTCGCCCTGATCATTATGGGTATGTGCTTAGGAGTCTGCTTTGGCACACTGCCCGGCATTAGCTCTTCAATGGGCATCGTTTTAATGATCCCATTTACTTACTATATGGGTATTAATGCATCAATCATTATGCTAGTAGCTGTATATGCTGGCTCGGCTTACGGTGGCTCGATAACCGCTATTCTGTTCAATACTCCAGGTACTGCAGAATCGGTAGCAACAACATTTGATGGCTATCCCATGGCGCAAAGCGGGAAAGCAGGTAAGGCTCTTGGTCTCGCTATGTCTGGCTCATCGTTTGGCGGTATCTTCTCTGTATTGGTTATGTTATTGCTCGCGCCAGCTCTGTCCGTCATTGCCCTTGAGATCCAAAGCCCTGAATACTTTGCACTAACCCTTCTTGGTATGGCTTGCATCTCATCTGTTGGTTCTAAAGATCTACCGAAAGCACTCTCTACAGGTCTAATTGGTATTCTTATTGCGTTAATCGGTATGGATCCAATGACGGGCGTCTCAAGGCTCACTTTTGGTCAACTAAACTTCCTAAACGGCATTGAGTACATCCCAATCATGATTGGTTCTTTTGCTATGGCAGAAGTATTCAAACAAGTTATCAACCGCAAAACTAAAAATGAAAAAACCACTGGTGATGCTGGTAAAGTATCCCTAGAAAGTATTAGCCTTAAAGAGTTTTTCAAGTACAAAGCTACTGTTATCAAGTCTGCAGTTATCGGTACTTGTGTTGGTATCTTGCCCGGTACTGGTGGTTCCATCGCTTCTATTGTAAGTTATGGCGAAGCGGCACGATCTAGCAAGAATAAAGAGATGTTTGGTAAAGGTGCAGAAGAAGGGGTACTTGCTCCTGAAACAGCAAACAATGCTGCTGGTGGTGGTGCAATGATTCCAACGCTAGTGCTGGGGATCCCTGGGTCGCCAACAACAGCAATTATCCTTGCTGCACTTGTTTTACAAGGCTTACAACCGGGCCCACAGTTGATGGCTGAACAGCCGCTACTACTTTATTGCATTTTCTTTTCAATGCTGATTGCAAGTATCGTTGTATTCTTCAGCGGTCGTTATGCAGTTAAAGCGTTTGCAGCGGTTCTTAAATTACCATACGGCCTGATCGCTCCAATGATTGTAATGTTCTCTATTATTGGTGCTTACGCAAGGTCAAACGACATGTTCCAAATCTGGGTCATGCTTGCATTTGGTATTTTGGGTTACTTCTTTAGTAAATTTAAGTTCTCTGCTGCATCATTAATCTTAGGCATTGTCTTAGGTAACATGATGGAGGAGAGTTTCAGAAGACAATTGCTCATCTCGGACGGTAACTTTATGTCTTTCTTTGAAAGACCAATTACTGTGGTGATTTTGATTGCGGTTGTGGCTGTTGTTTTGTTCCCAATAATCAGCAACATGAAAGAAAAAAGAAAGCACAAAAAGCAGCTACTGCTTAACGGCTTAATGCTTTGCACAATGTATTATAGATAAAATCACACCCTAGCCACTACTCACTGTAGTGGCTTTTTTATTTTGATCTATTTTGTACTGCAAGGTTCATTTCCACACAATTAATTCTCGCTAGTTTGATGACCTTGACACGGTAGAACGATCACTCTACCACGCGGTAGAATAAACGTTCTACTTCGCGTAGGAGAATATCAAATTACAGAGGCAGTATGTCTAAAGAACAAATCGCGAAAAGCCTTGAAGAAGCGTTCAGTCAACATGGTTTTGCCGAACCGAGCGTGGCAAAGTTAAAAACAGCCTGCAATGTAAGTTTACGCACGCTTTACAAATATTATCCGTCTAAAGAGGCCATGATTGCTGGCGCGTTAGAGCATCGCCACCACCGGTACCTTCATTTTCTTTCCGAAGGTTTACCCGAAGACAAAAACAAATCAATCCCCCATATATTCGCTAGGCTTGAAATATGGATGATGAACTACGCACCGAATGGTTGTATGTCGATGAATGCCATTTCTGCTTTTCCTGATAACCCATTGGTAAACCAAGCGGTAAAAACACACAAAACTGAAATTCGCCGCTTTTTGGGAACGCAGAGTGAAAGAGAAGATCTCGCTACCGCTTTGTACTTGCTTCATGAAGGAGTATCAAGCGCATGGCCAGTACTGGGCGGTGATGTCGTGAAATCAGCGGAGAAAGCGGCTTTATGTTTACTGAGTGAGCAGCCACCTTTAACTACAACAATTAAATAATAAAGCTTAAGGATACTCATCATGGCGAACATTCCAGAAAAAATGAAAGGAATACAACTCATTGGTTACGGTGGCTCTGAAAAGCTTAAGTACCGAGATGACATTGCCGTTCCTACGCCCTCAGACAACGAAGTGCTCATTCGAGTTTTGGCTGCGGGAGTAAACAATACCGATATTAATACGCGAATTAGCTGGTACGCAAAAGATGACAACCTTGACGATAAGGCGAGTTGGTCTGGCAATTCGCTCCAGTTTCCTTGGATACAAGGTGCCGACGTTTGTGGTGAGATTGTTGCAGTCTGAAAAAATATCGATACACAACGTATTGGTGAGCGTGTCCTTATCGAACCATGTTTGAATGAAGTTAATGGACAGACCCTAAGTTCCCCTTGGTATTTTGGTTCTGAATGTGACGGTGGCTTTGCTGAGTTTACCGTTGTCGCATCTCAGCATGCATACCGTATTAATAGTCATTTATCGGATACTGATCTGGCTTCGTTTCCTTGCTCTTATTCAACGGCAGAAAACATGCTCACCCGAGCTGTAATTAAGACATCTGACCGAGTCATCATTTCTGGTGCTTCTGGCGGTGTTGGGTCTGCGGCCATTCAATTAGCCAAAGCTCGCGGGGCGTACGTTATTGCCATCACTAGTCCCAATAAAGACCAACAATTGCTGGATATTGGAGCCGACCAAGTAGTAGATCGTAACGCAGACCTGAGCAAAATAGTTGGTGAAAATAGTGTTGATGTCGTAATTGATCTCGTAGCAGGAAAGCAATGGCCACAATACTTAGAGATATTACGCCCTGGTGGTCGTTACGCCGTATCTGGTGCTATTGGTGGCGCTTTCGTTGAATTAGACATTAGGACGCTGTATCTAAAAGATCTGAGCTTTTTTGGTTGCACGGTTTTGGCCCCTGAGGTCTTTCAAAATCTAGTTAATCATATCGAGTCAGGAGATCTTGCCCCACTAGTGGCAAATACATTTCCGCTTAAAGAAATCAATACCGCACAGATTCAGTTCATAAAAAAAGAACACATAGGGAAAATCGTCCTAACCGTTGCGGAATAATGTCCATTATCACCATACTGTCTTTTATTTTCACCGCAACAGGTAACTCCCTTCCCACAACCTCTTTTCAATTTAAAACAAGATAGGTTTCGACCCTTCAAGTAACTAGATTGAAAAGAGAACCTTATGAATCAGCTAACTAATTTACCTTGTACGTTAATGCGTGGTGGCACATCTCGCGGCCCCTATTTCCTCGCGTCCGATTTACCACAAGATCGTGAAGATATTGCAGAAGTTCTTATGAAAGCAATGGGATCGGGCCACGAACTGCAAATTGAAGGCATTGGTGGAGGTAACAGCTTAACCAGTAAGATAGCCATTGTTGGGCCATCGGAAGATCCAAATGTAGACGTAGACTACCTATTTGCTCAAGTAGGTATAGAAAAGAAGAATGTCGATTTCCTACCAAACTGCGGAAACATTCTTTCCGGCGTTGGCCCCTTTGCCATTGAAAAAGGATTAGTAGAGACCACCGGTGATACAACCCTTATCCGCATCAGAAACGTCAATACCAACAAGATCATTCACGCCAACGTTCAAACACCGAACCAAAAAGTAAATTATGATGGCGAGACCTATATAAGTGGTGTAAACAGCCCCGGAGCCCCAATCGAACTGACATTTTTAGATGTTGAGGGTGCGAAAACAGGCAAGCTATTTCCAACAGGAAATGTGCAAGATGTTATCAAAGGCTTAGATGTCACCTGCATTGATGCCGCCATCCCAGTTATGATTGTTGATGCAACACAATTTGGTAAGACAGGTTATGAAAGCCCAGCAGAATTAGATGCGGACACCAACTTCACTGAAAAACTCGAAGAGATACGCCGACAAGCCGGCGAGATGATGGGTTTAGGTGATGTTTCAGACAAGGTCATTCCAAAACCAATCCTAATTTCTAAACCCGCGACGGATAGAGGTACTATTTCTGCACGCTATTATGTCCCAGCTCGTTGCCACAAAGCTATTGCAGTCACCGGTAGCATAGCGTTGACCATGTCGCTATGCCATCCAGATACGGTTAGCTCTAACCTGTTAGAGCAAGGTGAACAACTGGTCGACTGTTGTATTGAACACCCTTCAGGTTTTATCGACCTAAAAGTAGCAAGAACCGAAGGCAAAGTATCTTCAATATCACTTATACGTACAGCTAAAAAGATCTTTGAAGGTAACCTTTCTTTGTAATGTTCACCTAATTTCGCTCTCTAATATGCAAATATCTCTGAGGCTTTTACTCAGAGATATTAAAGATGATTTAGATAAGATTGTAGCGACGTTAACGACTTAGTTTTCTGACATTACCCCATTGTTTTTTCCTTGAAGCATCACAACAAACCAAGCGTGCAATTGCTGCCAATAAGAAGGTGGTAGAGAGATCGTGTGGTGTTTGTCATTAATATCAGCTACGTATTCGACACAGCTTTCTAACTCAATAAGTGAGTTAACTATGCAGGATGATGCGTTATGTTTGGGGTGTGACTTTGGAAAAAACGTTGCGCAGGGTATCTCTACAATTTGGCTGCAAGTCCATGAGTCCTTTTCGCCTGTACCAAGCTGACCAGACGGAACAATTGCCACTAGCCGATTATCTTTTAGCGACGTTAACAAAGAATAAGATTTATTCGACAATGACTTAGAATACACTCCACTCATTTTATACAAGCCATCGGGAGAATAGCTCACCTTGTATATAGTTGCACCGTCGAAATTGGGTATACGCCAGACTTGATACACCATAATGATAAAACTACAGACCCCAATTACGACAAGCAAGTACTTGATCCCATTCTTGGCACATTTTAGTAAACTCCCCTGCATATCAAGTCGGCCCTACATTAACAAGAAACCTCACTGACACGCTTTTTAAATACGAAACGTAGCATTCATTGCCGACACCATGTATCAACGAAATCCTTCGTTTTATTACCAAGAATTTACTCATACCAAACTCTCTGTTTATAAGTTAGTTTTACGCAAATAAAGAGTTTGGTATGTTGTGATACCGGTTGGGAATAGCACTAGTAAAATACAATTTAACCGTTAACGCCAAATAGACAAAAAACGCTTTGTTTAATCTCTCTATTCAGCAGAATGAGTGTGCTTATTAGACGATAAACGAAAAGTACGTTGAGGTCTTCCTACTTTGCCATGTTCTATGTCAGCAAAAAGCTGACCTGTATTGGTTGCATATTCTAAATAGCGTCTAGCGGTGGTTCGACTAATTGCTGTGTTTTCACTTATCATATCAGCAGTAAATACATCGCTTTCACCAAACGCAGACAACACCTTTTGCAAAGTGATTGAATCGATTCCTTTAGGATAATTGGTAACATTATCCGAGATTAAATGGGTATTATATATCCGCTTAACAAACGATTGATTAATGTTCTCATCTTTTTCTATAAAAATGCTTCGATTAAATTCAAAGTACCGTTCAAGTGAATCACTTATTTGGGAAAGTGAAAATGGTTTTAAAAGGTAATCGAACGCACCAAAACGAATCGCTGAAACTGCTGTCTCTGAATCATTAGCCGCCGTGACAAAAATAACGTCTATAGGGTTATCTTTGGCTCTGAGGCTTTTAATCAAGCTTAGTCCTGTTCCATCGGGCAAGTAATTATCCAAAATAATTAACGAGGGTTTTAAGTGGTTTATCATCATTCGAGCATCAGCAATAGTTGGCGCAATACCAACGACTTGGTAGGGATAAAGTGTAGATATATGCTCTGAGAGCAAACTTGACATCTCTTTAATATCTTCAACAATCAGAACAGGTATTTTAAACATTGTACGTAGACCTTGTTAGTTTTACTGGATGCCTGACGAGTATGATGTTTATGGAAAACGTAAAACACTCTTCCACACATAATTCTTACTTCAATGCGCTATATGGTCAAACCAGATCTTCTATTGCACTCTTTTTAGCACATGCCGACCTGATGTTCATTTACTCGCATACAGAGAACATTGAAAGACAAATACTATTGACTCATTACTCGATAGCCCGTTGCCATAGAGTAACCATAAGGTAAAATTATGCTTTGACACACATCCATAAGTTTATAATAAAAATAAACACTATGGTTTTTATGAACAAAATGTAATCTCGTGCAATGCTTTTTTAAGAAAGCTACGCTAGATCACTTTCTGTTCACATTCAAAGCGTGACATTGTGTTCATTTTCTCCAATAGGCAATTGCTATAACGGCACCAATCTACTGTTGAAAATAGTATTTCAAGTGTAATATAATCGAGACATGAACAATCGTTCAATCAACAATTTCTAGATGGCAACTCAATAAATTAACCTTTGCGAAGTAAAATTAAGGATAAAAATGAAAAACAAAATAAAGCTCGATATTGTATCTGATGTTGTCTGTCCTTGGTGCATTGTAGGTTATAAACATTTAGAAACCGCCATCAATGAATTAGGGATGCAGGATCAAGTAGAGATAGAATGGCAACCTTTCGAACTGAATCCAGATATGCCAGCAGAAGGCGAAGGATTAAGACAACACGTGGCAAGAAAATACGGTTCGTCAGCAGAAGACAGTGCACGTGCAAAGGATAACATCACGAAGCAAGGTGCAGAGAGCGGCTTTGAGTTTAAGTATTTCGATGATATGAAGATGGTAAATACCTTTGATGCACATATTTTACTCGAATATGCCAAAGAAAAAGGTAAACAAACAGAGCTTAAATTACGCCTATTCAGTGCTTTTTTCACGGAACAAAAAGACGTGTCAGATAGAAATATTCTGACTGAAGAACTTAACAGCATCGGCCTAGATGGCGCTGAAGCAATTAAAATATTAGATGATATGCAACGCCGAGAAGAAACACGCACAGCACAACGTTATTGGACTCAATTGGGTGTTTCTAGCGTTCCAACTGTGGTGTTCAATCACGAAAGTGCTGTAACTGGCGCTCATCCGGTAGAAACGTTTAAGCAAGTATTAACAGAGCTTGCGCAAAAATAGCCTGCATCCATAGATAATGGATAGCTACTATTCTTTAGCTGCTTGAGAGCTCAAAGTGTTCATCGCTTTGGGTTCACAACGTAACCCCATTGCATTGCCTGAATCAAGCATGTACATAATGCACGAATAGTCCGTATTTGATCGCGGCGTGAATTCGTAAATCTCCGAGTTAGCGGCCCAAGTATCAAGCTCATAGGCGTAATCAGCGGGTAACAAGCTCTTTCTTTCACCTTGCGGCCCTTTAGGGATACAGGACAACCCCATGTCTTTGCCTGAGTCCAACATTAACATCACGCAGGCCTTTTCTGGGTTCGCTTTCATCGTGAACTCATAAATTTCCGAATTTTCCTGCCACGTATCCAGCTCATAAGCGTAATCTGGCTTCTGATCAGGTAAATTATTTGTCTCACTAAAACAGCCAGTAAGTATAATAGAGAATGAAGCCGCCAAAACTAGCTTTAAACTATTGTTCATATGTTGTCCTTTAAACGAAAACTGTTCAGCCTTAGCATTAGGGTTAAACGGATTAGCAGATAAATAGACAAACTACTCTGTTACAACGGTCGCGTCTTCAATAATGAGATCGTATTTATAGCCATAACCGAAGTCTTTGTTCAGAGTTAGCTTACCGGTAATGGTGACAATATCGCCTACTTTTGCAGAGTCAGAAGTAGTGATAGTTAAATCACCCACACCTGTTACGGCGTCACTAGTGCCATCTTGGATATGTAACCAATTAGTTTTCATAATATGTGGGCTAAATTTCACCACCTTGCCACGTAGCATAACGGTTTTACCAGACATTGCTTCTTTCTGCGCCACGATTTCAGCTAAAGTTTGTCCACCTTCTGCAGGAGTTATCTTTTCTGTTACCATACCCGCCATCGATTTTTTCCCTGCTACCGCTGATACGGTATTACCATTTTGAATGGCATTTACGAAGTAGATAACGTCAAAGTCACGATTTAGGCTTTTACTATGGAATTCAGTCATAGCAATTCCTTCTTCGTTAAACGAAACCACGTCACCAACATTGATCTGCGCGCTAGGGCCAGCAAACCATCTGTGCTCTGACTCCAGTTCAACGAGAACGTAGGCATAACCGCCTGAGTTCATTGCCTCTACTACGGTTCCCTTGAGATTTACATTCTGCGAGGCAAACGCACTCGATAAGGTAAGGGTATAAATGATGGTAACAAGGCTAACAAATTTCTTCACTTTTCAGTCCTTCAAAAAATAATTTGGCCACACTAGGTTCGCGATGCAGTCAATCACGCGAAATAGTATGGCCTATTAAATATCAATGCGATTAGCAGTTCATATAAACTATATCAATTTGAGAGCCTCAATGCCGTTAACCCCGTCGCCAAGTATGATATTTCTCTAATAAACGTAAGATAGTCTGAGGAGCATGGGCGCGCTTCCACTCACCTGCTGCGTATTTGTTCGCTTCTGCCCAGGTTGGATAGCTATGTATCGTGCCCAGTATTTTATTTAAACCTAGACCGTGTTTCATGGCTAATACAAACTCTGCAATTAAATCGCCAGCATGTTCCGATACAATTGTTACACCTAATATCTTGTCTTTCCCTTTCGGCGTAATCACTTTAATAAAACCGTCGGTTGAGCTTTCCGTTATCGCTCGGTCAAGTTCTTTGAACTCGAAACGCGTGACTTCGTAGTCTATGCCCTTCTCTTTCGCTTCATATTCATTGATACCTACACGTGCCACTTCTGGGTCAATAAAGGTTACCCAAGGAATAACGCGATAATCCACTTTAAACTTTTTTAACTGTCCAAATAAGGCATTCACTGCCGCATACCACCCTTGGTGCGCCGCAACATGAGTAAACTGATATGGCCCGACAATATCACCTGCAGCAAAAATATTTGGATGAAGTGTTTCTAAGTATTCATTGGTTACTATGGTACGATTGGTCTCAATGCCCAGCTCTTCCAAACCATAGCCTTCAAGGCGCGCACTGCGGCCAACTGCACATAGAAGCTGGTCATATTCGATTTCTATTTCTTCATCTTGATGTTTAACAACAATGATTTTTTTACCTTCTTTCAGTTCGCATCGAAGCGCCTGATGTGAGGTAAGAATATCAACACCGCTTTTTTGCAATGCTTTGGTAGCGAATTCTGACACCTCAAGATCTTCTCGGATCATAATGCGATCCGCCATCTCAATCTGCGTCACATTAGAACCTAAGCGGGCGAAAGATTGTGCCAGTTCCGAACCGATTGGCCCACCGCCTAATACGACTAATTTTTCTGGTGCTGTATCAAGTTTTGCAAACTCTGTCCAAAGAGTATCACTGGTGACGTATCCAGTTTCTTCTATACCAGGCAAAGGCGGAACAAATGGCCTTGCCCCAGTAGCGATAACAATACTTCGAGCCGTGAGTTTGCTTGATGTTCCATCTTCATACGAAATTTCTACCGTCCACGGGTCGAGTAACCTTCCGTAACCTTTAAGTACTTCTACGCCAAGATCGGTATAGCGTTCAACACTGTCATGAGGGGCTACTTCAGCAACAACATCATGCACCCTCTGCATTACTTTTTTGAATGAAAACTGAGGTATCGAATCTTCTAATCCATAGTGATGAGCGTTTTTAAACTGATTCGCCATTTTGGCGCTCTTAATGATAGCTTTACTTGGCACACAACCGTAGTTCAGACAATCCCCACCCATCTCTCCTGCTTCAATCAAAGTCACTTTTGCTTTCACAGCCGCTGCGATATAACTCGTTACTAAACCGCCAGCCCCAGCGCCAATAACAATAAGGTTACGGTCAAATTTCTTCGGTTTTGTCCAATCGTTGCTTACTGCATCTTTTTTCATTTTATTAACTACCATTTTTGTAATGAATGGGATCAAGCCCAATAGTGAAAATGACAAAATCAATTCTAAGGAAAGTACGTTAGAAACACTCTCTATTTGAGAAAGTTGTGTTCCTGCATTTACATAAGCCGAGGTCACGGGAATCATCCCTAACGCGCTAACCCAATAAAATGTCCAAGCCCTTATTGCTGTCACACTCATTAAAATATTTACGATAAAAAAGGGAAATACTGGTATCAACCTTGTAGAGAGCAAATAGTACGCTCCTTCTTTCTCTATTCCATGATTTATCATGATTAATTGTTCTGGAAAACGGTCTTCTAAAAATCCTCTAAATAGGTATCGAGAAATCAAAAAAGCAAACAGTGCTCCAGTACTCGACGCAACTATTGCGATACCTACACCCTCTGTTAATCCAAACAGTGCACCGGAAGTCATCGTCAACATCGCGGAGCCGGGCAATGACAGCGTCGTAACTAAAACATAGAGCAAAATAAATCCACCAATAACCAAAACTGGTGAATCAGTTCGCCATTGTCTAAATTCAGCAATTGATCCTTTAAGTTCACCCAGTGTGAATAAAGCCTGCATGTCAAAATAAATTGCTAAACAGAGTAAGGTCATTAGTACCAATAGCATTTGTAGTTTTTTTGGCATCAAGACTTTACCGTCGCTGGAGAATATTAATGTTATCTACTGTTTTAAACTCAAAGTAAACAATGGCTTTATCAATTTCTCGCTCTGACTTTTAATTAGAAAGGTGAGAAGAACAAATAATTTCATAAAAAGAAAATTTTTAACTAAAAAGGTTGAAGAGATAATAACCAAATGGTGTTGCTATGCAAAAAAGACCCGACGTAGCAGATGCAATTAGCACCCGTTATATCGAGTCTTCATTGGATTAGTTGTAGTTTCCCAATAATAGAAAGCTAAGGTTTAAGTTTTAGAACTCTATCAATATCGTCTGCAGCATGACGTTCAGGAACTTGTTCCCACTCTTCACCAAATGAACGGTTAACCACGCGTCCACGCTGAACGCCTTCGCGCGCTTCAATCATTTTTGCCCATCGCATTACGTGGGTATAGCTTTCAACTTGTAAGAATTCAGCAGCATCATACAGTTTGCCAAGCACTAAATTGCCATACCAAGGCCAAATAGCCATATCAGCAATACTGTATTCTTCACCTGCGACATAGGTATTTTTAGCTAGTTGCTTATCTAATACATCTAGCTGACGTTTCGCTTCCATCGCAAAACGGTTTATTGGGTACTCCAATTTTTCATCAGCATAGGCATAAAAATGGCCAAAACCACCGCCTAAAAACGGAGCCGAACCTTGTGCCCAGAATAGCCAATTAAACGTTTGAGTTCGTGCACTGCCTTCTTTTGGTAAAAATTGTCCAAACTTCTCAGCAAGGTGGACAAGAATAGAAGCGGATTCGAATACATTGACATCCTCATCACCCGACTTATCAACTAAAGCAGGGATCTTTGAGTTTGGATTAACAGCCACAAAACCAGAAGAGAATTGATCCCCCTCGCCAATGTTAATTAGGTAAGCATCGTATTCAGCTTCTTTAATGCCCAACGCGAGTAACTCTTCTAAAAGAATCGTTACTTTTTGTCCGTTAGGAGTACCAAGAGAGTGAAGTTGAAGTGGATGTTCTCCTACTTCTAGTTCTTTATCATGTGTTGAGCCTGAAACGGGGCGATTGATACTTGCCCACTTGTTACCGCCATCAGTGTTATGGACCCAAACTTTAGGTGGTGTGTATTCGTTTCCCATAATTAGCCTTATCTGTATCGTTGAATTTGTATTTGACGTTTGCATCGCCTTTACGTGATAAAAATGTAGCCTGTTAACAACAATTGATCAAGGCTTTTTGAACGATTGTTCACTTTAGGGGGATTCAGAATTAAACGGCACTAAAAACAGTAGTTGATTGAATTAATTAAGAAAGAAGGCTCTAGTGACTTATTTGATGGATGTATTTCCCAATAGTGATCCGATAGTAAGAAGCAGACCCCAAGTTTGCTTACTCCAATAGAGTAAATTTAGACAAAATATCAAACTGGTCATCAAGATTACGGATTCTAGTACAGACATAATTTAGCTCAGGTTAGATAAAGCAACGTTCTTGAAAAGGTGAGAGTGGTAAGAGGATACTGCTAAAGTACCAACTCGACTAGTTCGAAGAGAATGTTGATGATAAACACGTGAGCAGCCTAGTCAAAATACTGTCTTTCAATTGACACGAAACAGGTAGCAATTTCGACCTATAATTGGTTCAATACAGCCGTTCAATACCTCTTCATAACCTTACCTTCAAGTGGATGTTCATTAATGTCACAGAACAATGTTAAATTTATCGCAGCCGATATGGACGGAACGTTACTCAATGAAATGGGTGCGTTAGACCCTGAGTTTTTCAACGTTTACCAACAACTCTCAGAGAAAGGCATTATTTTCGCAGCAGCATCCGGACGCCAGTATTACAGCTTGATGCAAACATTTTCCCCAATTAAAAATGACATGATGTTTATAGCAGAAAACGGAACACTCGTTATGCATCAAGAAAAAGAGCTTTATAGCTGCACGATAGGTAAAAGTTCGATTGTCGATATTATTACTCAAGCACGCTCAATTGATAATGCACATATTGTTTTATGTGGTAAAAAATCAGCCTACGTAGAAACACAAGCACCCAATGCTATCGAAGAGATCCAAAAGTATTACCATCGTTGTGAATACGTTGAAGATTTACTCAATGTTGAAGACGACTTTATTAAAGTGGCTATCTGTCATTTTGACGGTTCAGAAGCCCATGTTTACCCATCGATTAACGAAAAATTTGGTCACGATCACAAAGTCGTTGTTAGTGCAAAAATATGGCTAGATGTCATGAATGCAAAGGCATCAAAAGGCGCAGCAATAGAACACCTACAAAAAACGTTAGGTTTTGGATTTAACGAAACAATGAGCTTTGGTGATTACTTTAATGACGTGGAAATGCTTGAAACCAGCTACTATTCCTATGCCATGGAAAACGCTCATGAGGGCGTTAAAAAATATGCACGATTCAGCGCGCCCTGCAACCGTGATTCTGGTGTGCTCACCGTTATAAAGCAGTCGGTACTCGATTGTAACTAATCCAACGCCACAATACCGACAACCCTACCGACAAGAATAACCAATTAGGCCCAGAACTGGCTTAATTGGTTATCTCTTTTATTAGCTGTTCTGCGCCTGATTTAGTCATCGGCTTAGCAAAGTAATACCCCTGAGCTTGATCGCAATCCAGACTATGTAACATGTCCTTTTGCTCTTTGTCTTCCACTCCTTCAGCCAGTATGTGAACATCTAGTACCTGACTCAATTTAATAATCTGCCTAGTGAATTCTCTGTCTACTTCCGTATTACAAATATTACGAATCAACGACCTGTCTAATTTAAGTTTATCTAACGAAGCGTGGAACTCTCGAATCATACTTAAAGAGGAATATCCTGCACCAAAATCATCTATCGCAATACTTATCCCTAGCTCTTTAACTCGCACGATATTGTTATTTAATGAGGCTAGGTTTTTGGCTGACGCAGTTTCGGTTATTTCAAGTTCTACGAATTCAGTGGGGCACTGAGTTTGCTCTATTACCGTTTTCAATCTATCGACAAAAGTGGTCATCTCTAAGGTTTTAAAGGAAATATTAATGGCTATTTTGGGGATCTGTAACCCTTGTTTTCTCCACGTCACTATTTGTGAACAGACCTGTCTAAAAACCCAAAGATCGAAGTCAAAATGCAAACCTATTTCTTCAGCAATACCCACAAATACATCCGGTGTTATATTTCCCAAAGCCTCGTGGTGCCAACGCGATAACGCTTCAAATCCAATAAGCTTGTCTGATTTAATTTCATATTGCGGCTGATAATATATCTGAATTTTATTCTGCTCTATGGCACTTGGAAGAGCGTCGATAATCAATTTATGGGAAAGCATATCTACAAGAGTTTGAGACGTTGAAAAATGGTATTTTGATTCGCTGTATTTTTTGGCCTGTAGCATCGCTGTCTCACCAGCTATCTCTATCGCATGAAAGTTATTGTAATGGATACTCTGTTCACTTACCCCAATGCTAAACGACTTACAAACCTCTACCCCTCTTAATAGTTTCAATGGTTCCTCTGAGATTTGGCAAAGCCTTTGGCAGATATTTCTAATATGTGTATTGAACTTTTCGGTAGAAAGACAAGCATGATTTTCTACTAGTATTCCAAATTTCGCATTATTAAAGCGAACAACTAGGTTGTCATTTTCTACAACCGATTGAAGTTTTTTAGCAATAACCTGGAGGTAGTCATCACCAATATCAAAGCCGTAACGAAAATTTATCGTTGAAAAATTATCTACATTAAAAAAGATCAGGACGAAGTTGTTTTTGCGATCATCTTGATTCTTTAACAGGTGCTTAGACCTCGAAGATATTGCCCACCCATTAGGTAAAGTAGTGATCGGATCGATAGATTTATTTTCCAATATTCGAAAGCACACACGAAATGAATCGCTCCTCCCTTCTATGGCTTGGCAATGTAGCTGAATAGGCATATCGTAGAAGTAATTATTGGTTACAGTCGCGGATATCAAAGAAATTTGATTGCTCAGGCCCACACGCGCTAATAAGGCATCTAGCGAACCGCCCGCTTCATTACTTTGTTCAGAAAGTGTAATGATTTCTTGGAGTTCTCTTCCGACGATCTCCATTTCGTTATAACCTACTTGTTCAGTGAACACTTGGTTACAAGAGCGAATAAGGCCTTTTTCTACTAACAAAATCGGCAACAGCAATTGTTCGATATCGTTCATTCATGCCTTCTAAGTTTAGTTAAGTCCCGCAATATCTGACTATTACGATAAAAGCAGTTAAGTTGATTTCATCGTTACTTTCACGCGAGCTTTCTTATAATCTTTTATTTATATAATTAAAATTAAGACAAACTAGTCAATTGTTCAATTTTAATTTTCTGTTTTAGTTACAATTTCTCTGTATTATCAATAATTACACGTAGGTTATACGAAATCAGGCTTTAAGAGCCTTTATCTTTACATTACAATGAATTAATTCAAATCTTGGTTGATATTTAAATACTATGACAAGTAAACGCAAGGCAGCAAAAACAAACTGGAGACGATTAGGTGAAGCGCCAGATTATCGATTCTCATTGGCCAATGAACGCACCTATTTGGCCTGGATAAGAACGGCATTAGCGCTATTAGCTGGTGCAATTGCAATTGACCAACTAACACCAGATCTCGCTAACCCTTCTGTGCGTATTTTATTGTCTGTGTTTCTTTGCTTGTGTTCTGGTTTATTGGCCGTATTTGCCTACAAAAGATGGTCTTCAAATGAGAAAGCCATGCGCAACAAACGTGAACTTCCCTACACTGGTTTCTTAAAACTGATTAGCGCAGTCATGTTATTTCTTACCGTCACCATCGTATTAACCATCGCCATATGAAACATAACCAGCGAGATCCAGGTTTACAGCCAGAAAGAACGTCAATGTCTTGGTTACGAACCCATATGTTAATACTTGGTGTAGGTGCGCTATTAACCAGAATGGGTAAACACAGCGATAATTTACTGTTACTGATAAATGGTGTGGCTTTACTTATTTGCGCGTTTATCGGCTTGTATTATAGCCGTAAGCGATTTACCGAGTTGTTAAGATATGACGAAACAGTAGAAGAAAGGGACATCAGAGCGAAAAAAATCCTGAGTGCTTTAATCGTTCTTTCTGCGCTGATTTATGCGACAACCTCGCTGATTAGGTATTTTCAATAACCGCTTGCTCGATTCTATTTCGCCCTTTTCGTTTGGCTTCATACAGTGCTTTATCCGCTTGGGCTATTAATTGGTCCATAGTCATTCCTTCGTGGTATTCAGCCATACCTGCACTAATAGTGACATTTGCCTTGTCGAGACAAGGATAGCTCTGTTTTTCAAACGCTTTTCGTACTCGTTCTGTCACAAGTAAGCCAGCAGACATATCGCTACTAGCATAAAGACATAAAAACTCTTCCCCCCAGCGAGAAATATAGTCGGTTTCTCGACACTCTTTTTGAAACACCCTCGCCGCATTTTTTATCACTCTATCGCCACAATCGTGCCCATAGTTATCGTTCACATTTTTAAAGTTATCTAAATCTATGATCGCGACGGTTAGACTTTGATTGCTGCGCTTAGCTTTTTTTAACTCTAGGTCGAACATCTCTTGCATCTTGCGACGATTAAGTAAGCCTGTCATTGAGTCTGTTTCTGCAAGCTGAGTCAGTTTTTTATAGAGTAACGCATTCTGTAATACGAGAGCGATCTGTTCGCCTAAGTAATAGAAAAGTTCGCTATTGAAGACATTTTGTTTTTTGAGGTCCGTTGAATAAACCACAGTTATTGCCCCCATCACACCTTCTGCGGTTTTCAGTGGGATACCAACCAAATTAGTGACCCCCATAGACTTGTACGCATCAGCAACATGACGGTTGGGGTACGTGTCAATATCGATGGTAATTACCCGGTTTTCTTCCATCGCCTTTCCAGATAACCCCTCACCTTTATTAAAATGTTTTACTTCATCAAGGGGCAAATCCAAATCGTTGAAGACATAATTCATTGAGTGGCTATTTTCTCCTTCGTCCTTCAAAAAGATAGCGGCCGTGTTCACCTTAAATGACTTTCTCAATACCTTTTCAATAGAAGGGTATAAATCTTCGAGTTTAAGGTGCTTAGCAGTGTCACTCAAAAAATCAAATAGATGGTTAAGCTTTTCCTTCTCTCTATTTATAAGGACATTTTTTTCTCTAATCGTTGCATTAAACATCCCCATTAAAAACACTAGATTGAAGAAGATGAGAAACAGAAAGGCGACCGTGGTCATTGTGTTTTTGTCGAACAATGAATTGACTTGGCCAAATTCGATGATAGTGACAACCGTGCGCCCTATATAGAAAAGGCAAGCAACACCAAAAAGATAGAACACCTCTTTTGTTCTAAGTAAGTTTTTACTCTCCTTCCAGTTTTTCCTCGTTTTGACCACTGCATAGCCATAACACAGAGCAAGAAGACTGGAAATAATGATAATTCTATAGGTGGTATGGAAGTCGATATAAGTAAAATAGAGAAAGCTCAACGCATAAACAATGGTGATAATCTTTAAGTAAGGCTTAGACTCCGCCATCTTTTTAAACTCAAAACACAACGCGGTATAAATTTGAAAGTAGAAACCAAGAAGAAGTAGATAATTTGCAATAATAATCGAAATGAATTTTGGCCAGCTCGACTGAGTTAATATCAAGCTAAAAGCGATCAATAACAAAATTGATGAGCGTCTCCACTCTGTGGACACTGTTTCCCCCGCATTTTTAGAGCTAGCAAATGTAAATACCGCATTAACGCCAGCCACTATAAACATGGTTGCAAGTAACGTAAAATTATCCATCTTTGTAAAATTTGAGCCCTATAAGCAATAAAATGGTTATCAATGATCTTTTTCTCATTTTAGTTTAGTGTAGTCAACAACCAAGCGTTTTTCATATTACTTATCAACGGTGATTCGGTGAGCTTATTAAGAAAATCGCAATTTATGCTTAGTAGAAAAAAGCAGGTTGCCCCCACAACCTGCAAATATGTATCAAAATCTTAGGCAACAGTGAATTTTGCCTAAGTTTAAGAACGCCTTATTTTTTATTCGCGTGTTTCATTGAATCTATTGCGACAGCAAATACGATTATCGAACCTTTAATAATGTATTGCCAATAAGGACTTACGCCAATGTATGTCATACCGTAGTTAATAACTGTAAAAATTAGTACCCCAGTTACCACGCCAGCAATGCTACCCACACCACCTGCGAATGACACACCACCCACGACACATGCTGCTATTGCATCAAGTTCGTATAAAAAACCCAAATTATTTGTTGCACTACCGATTCGACCTGCTTCTAACATGCCGCCAAATGCATAGAAAACACCTGATAAAGCATAAACTTTAAGTAAAGTTAGAGGTACGTTGACACCGGACACTTTCGCTGCTTCTGGATTGCCGCCGACTGCAAAGATATTTTTACCAAAGACCGTTTTATTCCATAATATCCACATAAAACCAATCGCAATAATGGCGTAAAAGGTAATATAAGAAAGTCTCAGGTCACCAAATCGAATAAACCCTTGTGTGAACTCTGAAAACCCTTCATCAAACCCTGCAATAGGTGAAGCCCCTACGCTATCGTAATAAAGTGAATTTAAGCCATAAACGATAATCATTGTGCCTAAGGTCGCTATAAACGGGGTTACCTTTAGGTAAGCAACAATGATACCGTTCATAAGACCGATGATTGCACCAACTAAACAAACAACAATCACCACACCAATGATTGGCACTTCAATTAGGTCTGGAAAAACCTTATTGACGTTGTCCATCGCTTGTAAAAGAGTAGCGGAAATTACCGCGGCTAAACCAACTTGTCGACCCGCGGATAAATCCGTCCCTTGAGTTACGATTAGACCAGCAACACCTAACGCAATAATGACGCGAACAGAAGATTGAGTCAGGATGTTACTGAAGTTTCTTAGGCTCAAGAACGAAGGCTCTTGAATAATAATCACTGCTAATAAAATAAACAGTACCGCATATATTGCACCCTCTTTTAGGTGCTTCATTGCAAAGTTTTTTAAGGTATCCATAATTATTCCTTTAGAGATAACGAGAGGCCAGCTCTAATATTTCATTCTGAGAAGTGTTTTTAGTTTCAACAATGCCCGCTGCACGACCATTGCTCATAACCATTATTCGGTCGGTAATACCAAGAAGTTCCGGCATCTCAGACGAGATAATAATGATGCCTTTGTTCTTATTAGCGAGGTCGAGGATCAGTTGATAGATTTCGAATTTTGCACCGACGTCTATACCGCGTGTTGGTTCATCAAGCATTAAAATTTCTGGTTGAGTAAGTAACCAACGGCCTATAATGACTTTTTGTTGATTACCACCAGAAAGAGAACCAATAGGTGTTTCATGTGACGGTGTTTTAACACTCATGGAGTCGATGACCCACTGAGTATCACCACGCATTTTTTTGTTGCTGAGTAATCCAATACTGGTTTTATACTCTTCTACATTGGCAACTAAAGAGTTGAAAGTAATGTCTAAACCACTATAAATTCCAGTGGCTCGGCGCTCTTCGGTTACAAGCGCAAATCCATTTTGTATAGCTTCATGTGCGTCTCTATTTTTCATGGTTCGACCATGAAGCAAGATTTCACCCTCGCTTTTTTCTCGAATACCAAAAATAGTTTCAACAATGTCAGTTCGACGGGATCCAACAAGCCCAGCAATACCTAATATTTCACCTTCACGTAATTCAAAAGAGACATCTTGAATGGAAGGTTGGTTTAATGCGCTAAGATTTTTCACGTCCAGAATTTTTTCTTTCGGTGTATTGGTTTTTTCAGGAAAACGTTGAGTTAGTTCTCGTCCAACCATCATAGCGATGATTGAATCCATATCTAACCCTTCTAGTGGTTGAGTCGTTACCCAAACACCATCTCGTAGAATAGTGATCTCATCACAAATGGCGAATATTTCTTCCATTTTGTGTGAGATATAAACGACGCCACAACCCCGTTCTTTCAGTTTGTTAATTATGGTAAATAGATGATTGACTTCTTTTTCGGTTAAAGAAGAAGTGGGTTCATCCATAATGACTATTTTCGCTTCGTAAGAGAACGCTTTTGCTATCTCCAACATCTGCATTTGCGAAACAGAAAGCGTAGATACCTTAACTCTGGGGTCAATATCAATGTCGAGATCTTTAAAGATTTCTAACGTATCCGTGTACATTTTGTCATGGTCAACAAATAAGCCCTTTTTGGGATAACGTCCCAGCCAGATATTGTCCATAACCGTACATTGAAGTACCTGATTAAGTTCTTGGTGCACCATAGAAACGCCTGATTCCAACGCTTCTTTTGAAGAACTAAAACTGATATTTTTACCTAGAAAAACAATTTCACCTTCGTTTTTTTCGTACATCCCAAACAGACATTTTAATAAAGTTGATTTGCCTGCCCCATTTTCACCCATTAGCGCATGAATTGAATGAGGTCTGACTTTCAAATTAACTTTATCTAGTGCCTTAACGCCCGGAAATTCCTTACTAATCCCTGTCATTTCTAACAAGAATTCATGTGTATGCTCGGCCATAAAATCACTTCATTTGGAGGTTTATATATCATGTGAAACAATTAAATGATTGTGCATGAAAGCGTTATTCAGGAGGGGTGTGCTTCCATACACAATAACTATTTATCGTCTTACTTAAGCGTTGACTTATCCACGCCAACATAAGGTACGCGTACAATTTTGTTGCTAATTGTCCACTGAGTACCTTCGGCTGGTGCTTTACCATTTGCTAAGTTTCGTGCCAACTCAAATGTTGCTTTAGCCTGAGCTGACGCATCGTTAAGGACTGTTCCAGCCATTGCTCCTGATTTCACCAAAGCGAGCGCTTCAGCAAGAGCATCAACACCATAGACAGGAAGTTTTACACCCGCGCCGCGTAAGGCTTCTACAGCACCCATCGCCATACCATCATTATTGGCAATCACGACTTCAATTTTGCTTCCGTTTGGTCCAGATAACCATGCATCCACTTTATCTTTTGCCATGGCGGTATCCCACATACCTGTATCCATATGCAGCTCTTCGGTTTTTATGCCATTGTCGTTTAAGGTTTTAACAGAATAAGAGGTACGAGCTTCAGCATCAGGATGTCCTGGTTCACCTTTTAGCATTACGTATTGAAGGACCCCGTCACCGTTTAAATCCCATGCTGGATTCGCTTTCCATTGGTTAGCAATTAACTCACCTTGAATGATGCCGGATTCTTTAGAAACAGTACCAACGAAAAACGCTTTATCATAACTGGCTAACGCTTTTGCACTTGGTTCTTTGTTATAAAAAACAACAGGTACATCATCCATTTTTGCTTTTTTAATGATTGTTGGAGCAGAAGCCGGATCAACAAGATTTATTGCCAACGCTTTCACACCACGAGCAAGCATTACATCTACTTGGTCGTTCTGAATAGATTGGTTATTCTGCGAATCGTTCATCAATACTTCGGTATCTGAATCTGCATCTGCAACTTTTTCTATCTCCTGTCTCACAACAGACATAAAGTTATCATCGTATTTATAGACCGTTACACCGACAGTTGTTTCAGCTGCCACTTGGCCACCTAAACAAGCACCTGCGATTAAAGTCGCTAACAAGGTAATTTTTTTCATTTAACAAATCCTAATTCTGTCAATTTTATATTTATCAGATCTTTTGTGTAAACGTTTACCCTATTTACTATACTTACCAATATAATAAAAAATGTGATCGATATTATATTATTTAAATTATCACTATAGGTTGCACTGCCTGTATTATATTGTTTAACATGAATTACATGGTTTAAGTCTTTGTTTTTGAAGGTATAAAAATTAACTAATTACAGCTTAAAAATTTTCAAAATTTATAATTAATAATATTTGTATTATTAAAAATGAAATTACCATATTGATATTAATTATTTTAACATTATAAATTAACAATTTTGTGTAAACGAATACACCAATTGTAAGAGAAGTAAAAGCTATTATTTACATCTTAACGCCCATATTATGTTTACGAGAAACATAGCTACGTTAATTTAAGATATATAATGAATTACAACACTCATTTAGAATGCTGTAATATAAAGGCGTGGAAATATAAGGCTTAGGGAGGGACCCTTAGAAATAAGTTAAAAAAAGAGTGCATCCATAGCTCTTGTGAATGCAAAACCCTCACATGGAAACATTTTGAAACATGTTCCCGTGAACATTACTTTAAAACTGGCTGTTTTTAAGCGATTCGTTATACCGGGGCTTTTTAAAAAATGTAAAATTTGTGTAATAAAAACTAATCGTAATTCATTTTTTTCGCGGCTTCTAAGTCGAATTCACGTACGGTTCTTCGTGCTAATGTTCTGAACGGAATCGCCTTAATTAGCTCTTCAAATGGCTGAATTGCAAACGCCCAGAAGATTGAACCATCCAAAACGAAGATGATTATCGCCAGTAATGGTAGCGATACCACCCACTGGCCAGTAAAGTTAATCTTGAAAACAGACTTAGTTTTACCTACAGCTCTAAGGATATTTCCGTGTACTGTGTTATACCCGCGTACAAAAGGAAGCAATATATAAAGTGGCGCAATCGTCGCCATCGCTAAATAGGTTTCTGATGCAAGACCTGGGTAAATATGACCAAAGGAGAAATGAAGACAAACAAAGAACAAGCAACTTATAAACGATATTCCGACTGCAACATCAATACTGGTATCAACACACTGTTTAAGGTCATCCAACTTCCCTGCCCCTATTCTCTGGCTAATTAATATAGCAGAAGCATGAGACCAAGAAGTAATGAACTGACTGCCTGTACGTATCCATGGATACAGTAAGGTAATTGCTACGTATTCATTAATATTAAGCTGAGAAAACATCAACTGATAGATAGTGATACCAATGGCTAGAATCGTAATATTTGCGGCAAAAGGAAGTATTTCACCTAAATGATGACGCGTTGTCTTAATGAAGGCGCTAAGCTCTTCAGGCAATGGTAAACTAATGCTGTCATCTGAGAGTACCGAATATGCAAGGTATACCGTTCGCAACATGATAGCCGACAAACTGCCAAGCGCCGCTCCTGAAACGCCCATATCAAACTGATAGATGAGCATATAAGACACTGCACAATTGAAAGGCAATTCAATCAAGTAACCTTTAAATGGAACGGATGTTTTTCCCGTACTGTTAAACAGCGTAACGATAGTTTGTGTAATAGAAGTAAAAAGGATGATAAAAACTGAAATACTGAGATAGCTTTCTGCTTTCGTAATTAATGACTCTGAATCAACAATCAATGCGACCAGTTCATCCCCAAAAATAAGAATGAGAGACATAAACACCGCAGCGAAACAAGAAGCGATAGCTAGCCCACCAAAAAAGGCATTACTTAAACTCTTCGTTCGACCACTTCCAAAAGCACGACTAAGAATCATCTGCGTACCATTAGAAAGCGCCATTTGAATACCAAGTACAAACGCAACGATCGTTGTTGCCACACCCATTGCAGCAACCGATTCTTCTCCCAATGGCGAAACTAACAGAGTATCGATCATAAGCATCGACTGCATTAACAATGCGTTTAGGGCTAAAGGCCATGCTAAGGTAAGGTTATCTTTGATATACGTTCTTGAAAGGGTCATTCCAGTGTCTAATTATCAATAATTCACAAAGATACTATTGTAACACAAAAAGATATCTCCTTATAATCACTGCTATAAATAGGCATACTTTTATTATAGATTTACCAGACACTTCAAGGTATCATGAACGGTCGTTCATGCCTTTGGGGAGAGGTTTGTATTATGAGTAAATACGCCAAGTTTAATAGAGAGGATGTTATCGAAAAAGCCACTAATTTATATTGGGAAAAAGGCTTTCACGGAACATCGATGCGAAATCTACAAGATGTAGTGGACCTTCGTCCCGGTAGTATTTACGCCAGTTTTGGCAGTAAAGAGTGCTTATTTAAAGAGGCCATTCAACACTACGCAGACACCAGTGGTGCACAGCTACGCCAATGTTTAGTCGATTCAGACTCGCCGCTAGAGGCCCTAAAAAGCTTTATTAAATGTATAGTAATCGGAAGCCAAAACACGGCTCCAAGTGGTATGTGCATGCTAGTCAAAACGATTGCAGAACTTACCGACGAGCACCAAGAATTATTGAGTTTTGCCAAAGAAAAAATGGCGGCTGTAGAAACTGAGTTCACTAAGATCATCCAACAGGCAATTGACAAAGGTGAATTAGATAAATCAAGCGACCCTGCAAAACTTGCCCGTTACCTCCAAGTTCAGATCATTGGTTTAAGAACTTATATTCGTGCCAATAATAACGTGTCAGCTGGCAATGAAATGATTGATGACCTATTCAGTACTGCCCCTTTGCGCATGAGTAAATGTTGATATAAAAGATAGAATGCTGAGCATTAGTATGTATTGCCGTTGCACCGCGAAAGTGTGACGCTGTTTGGTTAGTGACAAAGTGAAAATTATCGTCTTTTGATATCCCTTTTATCTATTTCGCCTCTTCTTGGTTTTCTTCTTCGCTAGCTAACCAAGCAACAAACAATTGATAGGTAAGACTTAAAACAACGGCCCCTACAAATAAGCCCACAATACCGGACATAGCCATGCCGCCTAAGGCACCAAGCAAAATAACAAGCATAGGAATTTCTGACCCACGGCTTAGTAACATTGGTTTTAAAATGGCATCACTACCACTGATAACGATGCACCAAACCAGAAATAGGCTCGCGGCCAACGTCGAGTCACCACTAAACATATAAATAATGGCAGGTAACAGTGCCAGAATAGGCGGGAGTTGAATAATAGCAACAAGTAACACAGCCAAAGCCCAAAACGCCGCAGCAGGTACCCCTGCGACAACTAAACCAAGCCCCGCAAAAATAGACTGAATAACAGCCACACCAATGACACCCTGCACCACACTGCGTACGGTTGATTTTGAAAGCTGAACTAACTCTTCACCTTTATCTCCGGTTAAACGTTCAGCAAGCTTAGTAATGCCGAGCAAGCATTTATCTGCGTTAGTCATAAACGCACCAGCAATAATGGTCGAGATAATGAACTGTACAAACCCGCCACCAACAGATCCAACAATAGATGCTGTTTGAGCCGCCAAGTCTTTTATCTCATTAGAATATTTACTAAATACCCCCTCGATATTCGAAGAAGCAGATGACAACGCGGTGTAAAGCTTTTCACCCACCACTGGGATTTCTTGAATAGATGTATTTGGTTTAGGCAATACTAAAGAACCGTCTTGCAGGGCAGCAAATACTTCGGAGGCACTGGTATAGATACCGGAAGACACAGCAACTAGTGGAATCAATAACAATAAGACACCAATAAAGCTTAATAGCCCACTCGCCTTACCTTTAGACAAGCCAGTCTTGTTATGGATAGCCACCGCTACGGGGTATAATGCCGTAGCGATAATTCCACCCCATACCAACAACATAATAAAGGGCCGCAAAATAGAAAAACACCAATAGACAAGTAGAGCGACCGCTACAATTTTAATCGCTGCATCTATCGCTTGATGTGAAAAGTCGTTTTTGATCTTCATGTAACATCCTTGTATATGAATCACTTTAATAGCTAAAAGAATTTAGCACTAACTGAACGACATTACGCGTAAACAGGAACTACACTTCTATCGTTTATCTGCCTTATTGAAAGATGGGTATGGATATCTTTAATGTTCTCTAATCGGTGTAACTGTCGAGTAAACAGTTCATAGCTTTCTAGATCCCGACTCACCACTTCAAGAAGATAATCATAGCCACCAGAAACAATATGACAGTTAATCACCTCTTCCATATCCATGACGGCGTGTTCGAACTCTTGTATCGAGTCGACCTGATGACGACTAAGGCTTATCTCGACAAAAAACTTCATCGTAATGCCTGCTTTCGCCTTATTTATTGTTGCGTGATAGCCATCGATATAACCTTCATCTTCCAATCGCTTTAATCGCCTAGCGCAAGGAGAAGCCGATAAACCAACCGTTTCAGCTAATTCCGCTGTCGAGATACGGCCATTTTGTTGCAATATGGTCAGCATATGTCGATCAATCCTATCTAAGCTCGTCATTGGTATTTTCCACTAATTATTAACGTGATTGCGCATTTTTCAATCAAATAGTGACATGCTAGACGTATTTTTACAAATTATATCCGAATTGCAGCCCCATAAATTGGTCATAACAGCAATATGATTAGAGGCGTAAATAAAACCTAAGAACCGACGAATACAACTAACTGTTTATAGTCTTTTAACTACAAATAGTCACATTCTTTTTATCTGATGATATAGTGCGAACACAGTTAAATAGAGACGGAAAATGTCATATGAAACAATTCCTAGAATTACTGGCTTCAGCACCCAATGAAGTGATGTTTGAGCAGACAATGCAAGTTATTGACGAAAATTTTGAATTTACCCCAGTCAGCTTCGTAAACGGAGAAACAGAAAACCAAGCAGGACAGAATAATGGCTCTTGCAAGATTTTTGCTTTTGGTCAGGTGCTAGGGTTAGATGAATCATCAACACTGGCATGTTTTGGCCAGTTCTATCGTGACGACGTTTTAAATAATCCGAATGGGCACGACCATGCCAACATTCGCAATTTTATCCAACACGGTTGGGCTGGAATTCGCTTCGATGGTGATGCATTGACAGCAAAATAGAACTTTAATATAGGTAGAATTCCATATCCTAACTGATGCATCAAACGCCCAAACCATCAAAAAAAGTGTCTCTCGCTCAGTGTTGGGAAAAACGATTTAGAGGCAGAGATTCTGTCCGTTCTTCCCAATGCAGATAAGCATAAAAAATGAGTTTAGAAACGTAACTATTGTGATAAGAATATAATATCGCTTCATTAGCTTGCTAGTTTTTACTGAATATTTACCTGTCTTTACACTATTTTACCTGAAAATCATTACAATTCGCGCCTTCTATAAGTATAGCGTTTGGTTACTTTGTGTAATTTTAATGCTACCGTTAAATTTAAAGCACCTCCTTAGATAGGATATCAAGTCAATGCTCAATAGAAATAAACACTATATTGCCCTTTCGTCCATCATATTACTGGCTACAGGGTGTTCGCCATCTTCTGACGCAGCTTCTAGCAGCAGCATCAGCGATTACCAAGGCTCTGCAACTATTACTCAAGGCCTCGCAAAAACTGTAGTGTCAAACCTTTTTGAGTGTGAGAATGGACGCAGTCGAGTTGCTGGTATTGGTGAAATAACAGATTCAGAAGGAAACGTTTGGACTGTTCCTGCCAACAACCATTTTACTACGGCACCAAAAGCTACCGATTTATACGAAGAATGTGCAAAAATCACCCCCAAAAACCTTACTGACAAAGACGAAACCTCCGTACCTGTTACTGTAATTGATACTGATGGGGAAGAGATCACTGGCTATATTTTTGCTGACAACTACTTTGAGTTATACATCAATGGCACTCTTACAGTGGTAGATACCGTGCCATTCACACCATTTAACTCAAGCATCGTAAAGTTTAAAGTTAAAAAGCCTTATACAATAGCCGTGAAAGTTATCGATTGGGAAGAAAACTTAGGTTTGGGTACAGAGAATAACCGAGGAAAGGGATACCACCCTGGAGACGGTGGCTTTATTGCAAGCTTCAGTGATGGAACAGTGACAGGTTCAGACTGGCAAGCTCAAACATTCTATACCGCACCAATTTATGATCTAACTTGTTTAAGTGAAGTTGAAGGCCAACGACTATCTGCTAAGTGTTCCACAGAAGGTACAGATCATGGTGAGAATGCTTATGCAGCCCATTGGAAGACGCCTAGCAATTGGATGAGTAAGGAATTTAATTCAGCCTCTTGGCCTCAAGCAACGTTATATACAGAAGATGAAATCGGTGTAAATAACAAAAAGTCCTACATGAACTTTATTGAAAAATTCAGTGGTGCAGGAGCTAGCTTTATTTGGTCATCGAATGTTGTGCTAGATAATGAAGTTTTACTGAGATACGAAGTCAAGTAAACCTTTACAAAGTGTTATCTCTGCTTGGCCAAACAGCCATACACCATCGTATTGTGTATGGCTGTTTGGTAATACCGTATTAGGCATCTTTACTACCTACGCCTGTACATAATAGAACAACAGCTTGTCAGAATCTTGCGAAGATACACTAACCCTCTATTCTTGAGCAGGTATCTGGCGGCGAAGGAGTAGACAATTAGCTCTATAATTTATAGTAAACTTACCAAGGAATTGATTTACCTTGCCAGTCAACAAAACTCACTTCCCCATCCAGAGGTGTTTTCTGTACTATATCAATCAATTGTTTTGCAACAAACTCGCTTTTAAATAACTTGTTAACGGGAACATTTTTATGAAAAGGTTTAGAAAGTGGGCTATCCGTTGTACCTGGATGAAAGGAAATAAGCTTAATATTTTTTGCGCTTCTAGCCAGTTCTACAGCGGCCGATTTTAGTAACATATTGACAGCGGCTTTAGAAGCGCGGTAGCTGTACCAACCCCCTAGGTTATTATCATTAATACTACCGACCCTGGCACTAAACACGACTATTTTACATGCCTGTTTACCAGATAATAATGGCACCAAGCACTTTAGCCATAGCATGGGCGTAACAGTATTTGCTGTTAATAGTTCTACAAAATTGTCCGAGGAAAATTCTGATAACCGTTTTTCTGGTTGTATATTGTCGTTATGCAATAAACCATGACAAACAAAAACCTTGCTGATATTAAGCGTGTTCAATTGCCCAATACTTTTAACCACGCTATTAATCGTTTTCTCTTGGTAATTTTTTACTTTAATTACTTTTGTATCACGAAACTTTGAATGCTTATAAAATTCAGTATCACGGCTTACGATGATCAACTGTTGAACCGCTAAGTTGATTACCTCCGATGCTATCGCTTTTGCAATTTCACTATTAGCGCCAACGATTAATGTTGTTTGGGTTCGCATAACAAGATCCTTCATCGCAGGTTTTGATACCAATACCAAAACGCCGATATAAAAAATTAGAGATAGGATTACGGTATTTTGCCAACAACAAGTAACTCACATGAGCCACCTGTTTAATGATAGGAAACTGCAGAGGCGCTACAAAAGCTCCGCGCCCTACTAATGTCCATGCGCGGTGGGTAACATCGAGAGCCAGTAGTACCTTACCTTGGTATTCGCCATGCAAAATTTGCAATGCTCTAGTAACGTCAATATGTGGAAACCGTGCGTTGAAATTATCTTGCTGTAAATCAACTAAAATAATACGTTGATTGTCATCACAGCGCTTTAGTTTTTGCATTTCTAAACGACATAAAGGACAGTTTCCATCATAATAAATAGTTAATTTATCCTGCTTATTTTTATCTCTATTAAACTGTTTCATTTTATTTCCCTAACAATGACGGAACATTTAAAACCACATTAAAAAACTCTGTATTTTCGATGAGTTCATTTGTGCTGCTATGACGATAATCATTGTCTAACCTTGATTGTTGGGCATGGAACCGCACTAGGGTAATATTCCCCTCAAGTGGGTCCGCCCCAACGACTGTAGCACCAAGAGATGCCATTGGTGAGTTTCTTTTAGATACATGCTCATAACCTATAAATTAACCTTGTATAAACCAATTTGGTGCTACACGTTTAGTCCACTTGGCAAATTTGGCTTTATCCCCGATATAAAAAGCTCTGTAAGCACTGACCGCGTCGTTATCTACTTTATATTTATCTGGCATCGCTTGCGGAAAAGTGGTTAAACCGAAGGATGAGAATGAGTAGTGACTAATTTCATTGAGTATTGTTATTGACTTATGGTCTACTTGTTTACCATATCGATATTTATATTCTTTATTGAGTTCCAACGTTAATTGTTTAAGCCACAAAAAATTGTCATAAGATTCCTCAACCCATAATACCGAAGGATGATTTACATGGGTCGACTTATAAGGAGTTACGAAACCTTTTTTATTCAAAGCAGTGCAGAGCAACTGAACACTTTCTAAGAGCATTTTCACCACATGTTGATCACAGTGGTACCGTGCACATTTTTGAATATTAGTGTCTAGAATGAAAATGTTCATTAGCGCCTCATATTTTGATCAGACAACAAGTTTTCAATTTTGTTAAAGAAAACTTCTAAAGTATTCTCTTCAAGGTAATCAACATCATAGCTACCATGAAACAAAAGAGTGATAGTCAAATCTTTGTAAGCTAACCAACAGGTATAACCATCGAAGTCTTGCCATGCAGTAATATCTGAAAGTGCATAAACACCCTCTTTTGGGTTTCCTTTTGTCACAATTAAATTAAAAACCAGCAACAGGTTTTGCTTCTTGATTCGATTTAAAGACATTGGTTTTCCTTTACTTACTCATCATCATCAATGAATCTATACGATTAAATATCGAAAAAAGATCAATTTAATTTTAAGGAGAGATCGGGTTCCGTCAAATTAGCTAAACTGAGCAAGCACGCGCGTATGCCCTACTCTTTAACCTTCACATTTGCGGCTTTTCCATCTCTTTTAAATACTACGCATCACCAAACTCAACGGTATTTTTCTTCAAACGTTTATTATCGATATACCCCGTTTTTCGCACCATTATTGAATGAACCAAAACTCACTTAAATAGAGCCACAATTTTTTGGATTAGATCAGTATTTATAGAGGCCATAATTGTTAAAATAGGTGAACTGTCTTTTGTTTGGTCACACAATCTCAAACTGTAGTTTCTTGAAGAATAGATCCATTGGTAATTTTACCTACACATTTAAGGAATGTATGAATATGAAACTTTCTCATCTTTTTAACTTATTTTCGTTGATTGCATTAATTAGCTTGTCCTTGAGTGGCGTTGCGTTCGGCGCTAAGAAATCAATTATCAGAGAGGATGTTCGCTATTCTTGGGATCACAAAATCGCACTTCACGAATTAGGTTTTATTGAAGCGTCGAAAGCAATACCTTGTCCGTGCATTTGGAACAACCCAAGAAAAAAGGTTCTCAAGAATACAAAGGTAGAACTTGGGAATGTACCGGTAGGGATAAAAATGGCGAGTGTGTCTTTGTCAGCATAAAAGAATAACCCTCGTGGACAAAATGAAGTGTCGAGCACATCGCTAATCCATGGAGAAAAAAGAGAATATGACCATAACACCAATTGATGTAGATGAGATTATTGATCGCACACTAAAAATAGCCTCAGATATAGAGTGCGAACTGTATCAGTGCGCTCGGCATTCATCTAAATTCACTGTCATAGAAGGATTAAGGCAGTGGCTAAAATTAGGAAATAAAGCGGGCCCATTTAAGGGAGCGTGTACGATTGACGACGGTCAGAATGGAAACCGTAATATACGCGAGTTCTGTTACGAAGTATTCAAATCCATAGACTGCGAAGACGACCAATTAGCCAAAAATTGCCTCTCAATGGTGGATTTTATCGGTAATGAGAGCCGGTATGCTATACGTTTCAACACCGATGACGATAGAGAATATGAAATAGATGATTACTATGAAGATGACGACGGATTTATTTCTCGGCATCTAAATAAAAATGGTGACGTTATCGTACCTTTCCAAACTGTGCTCATCACGTTTTGGAGAGCAGAGCAGATACATACGACTGTTGGTTATCATACATTTTTTCATGCGCTTAGGGAGTACTTCAATGATAATGATCGCCCTGATTTAAGCCAAGCAATATCACATCAATTTGGCTTAACAGATAGAAGTGAGTACGCTTGCGACCAATTATCTGTCATTCCATCAGTTCTAAATGAGATCACCACTGAACTGTTATTTGCTAATAGACCGAAATGGCGAGACTACTACGCTTCATCGCAAGAAATCATTGCGCTGATCAATGATAGGTTCAATACCCCAAAATAGCAGAAAAACGTACTGCTTGCTTGCAGATAACTAGTCGAACTCGCTTACCCATTACTATCGCCAATTTAACAATCATTGTATTTGAATAAGTCTGTTGATCATAAATTACTAACACATGTTTGGGTGGCCATTTTGTAACATTACAAATTTGTCATATGACAAACTTGTAATCCTTGTGGAGTTCAGTGTTGTTAAAATATTAGGACGAAAGCAACTTTGCTTATCCATAGGTAAAAAACAACACAAGGAAGATACAATGAAGAAAGTAATTATGACTCTGTCGTTAGCCATATTAATACCGGTAACAGCTCTCGCATCCGATACAAATAAGACGGAACCTTTAGAGAAACCAACCAGTAAAATGAAGGAACCAATGACAGCTGGAGAGTTATTCAATAAGCTAGATGCAGACAATGATGGCACTATTTCTAAACTGGAATTTTTAGAAGCACAGCCAGTGATGCAGCCGCCCAAACCAAAAAAGATGAAGCCTGAAGAAAATCGACAAAAGTTAGCCCCTCAAGAAGAAGGTAATAAAGACTGCCAATCTTAATTTTTAAGGTCCCTTTAACTAAACCTCTAACGTACCTTAGAGGTTTAGTTTTTTAATCTGCTACGAATTCAGTGCTTGTGATATCAATTGATGACTTTTATCAACCTGAACAACAGATATTAAAGCTAGCCTCTCTAAACGGTTTTGAGCTAGTCAGGCCAATTAGTTCTCTTTAACATCTGAAATCTCACGTCACTAATTTTTCCATTGCTAATTGTACAGACCGTTATCCCCTCGTGACTTTCATCGCCTTGAATAACAATTTCTCCCTCATGATCCCACACGCTGCTTTGACCCGCCGTATCCCATCCACCGGTTTCCCCGACAAAATTTGAAAGCAAAACAGGTATGTTGAGAGTGTTTGCAATGCTTGATAGCAAACCACTATCTTTTAAGAAACCTCTTTTTGAAATCAAGGCGCTTACTAAATATACATCTGTATTTGAGGCTTTAGCATCATTAAAATGTTGAGGCTCTGTAAAATCCGCACAAACAGCGAGCGTAAACTTCACTTGATCAACGCTAAAGCTGTAATTTTCATCGCCAGCAACGCTGTATTCATTTTCGCCCTGATGAAGATACTGCTTTTTGTAGTAATTTACTTCTTCGTTAGGATGAGAAATTACAGCTCCTATATAAGGCTTTACTCGCCCACTTCTCAACGGGCATCCAGCAATAACCGTTAAACGATTTTCAACAGCAGTATTGGAAAGTTCTTTGATTAATGGTGATGAGCGACCTATAGCGAGTTCTGGTAGCAAATCTGGCTCATATCCAGTCAATGACAGCTCTGGGAACATGATGATCTTCGCACCCTGGCTTGCTGCACTAGCACATAGTTTTTTGTGGGCTTCAATATTGTTTGAAATATTCCCTCTTTCAGCTCTAAATTGAGCTAAAGCAACCCTAACGGAATTCTTCATTTCATGTGTCCTTAGCCGTTCGAAATACCGGTTTATATCATTATTTATATACATTAAGAAAGTATCTTAAACATCGCGATAATCAAATAGCTACTTGATTAAACGTAATACAAATGGGGTATTTTTGATGTAGCCACAGTGATCCAGGAGGCTATATTAAATAACTTCTAATATCCTAAATCGTTATTGTGCATCGACATTCTAAATGAACCAATTTTAATTGTGTTCCCTCTTAGTAATAAGAGTTCGATACCAACCTCTCAAAAGTGCAGGTGTTCCAAATACCCTCAGGTTGCCTGTTAATACAAGGACGACTCCCAAAGCAGACAACCACGTCCACTCATACCCTTCAAACAGAGTAGATAGTGATAAAGCAACCAAAGGAAAAAGAACCGTGCAATATGCTGCCTTGGAAGCACCTATCCTTCCAACAAGTGCAAGGTAAGTATTAAAACCGATAACAGAACCTATAACGGCAAGATAAACCAAAGCTGATAGATACATAGGCGTCATGGTCACAGAAAGTGATATCCCTGATACCAGAGCAATGATAATTAGATAAATTGAACCGTATGCCATAGCCCAAGCAGTAGTTGGTAGTAGTGGCATTCCCTTACTTTGTGCTCTAGCAGAAACCATATTCCCCATAGAAAAGAAATATGTTCCTAACAAGCTTAACAATAGCCCATGCAAAATGTTCCAATCCATTTCTGCACTCATAAATTGCGAGGTAAAGAGGAGAACCACGCCAACAAACCCCATTAACGCACCTTGTAAAAAGATACTTGATGGGCGACGTTTATCCAGCACCCAGAGATTAAACGCATTTAGTATGGGTGCAAGTGAGAACACAACCGCATTCAAACCACTTGGTAGGTACTCCGTAGCAGAGTAGAAACATAGAAAATTGTTTGAAAACAGGCATAAAGCTAAAAGAGCTGCCACCTTGTGATTATTTACGGAAAGCCGAGGTAATGAGTTTCTGAAAATTAATACAGCAAACAGTACAATAGACGCTAGAGCAAACCGCCATGCGACAGATACGATTACTGGGGTATCACCAAGTTGATAGGCAATTGCAAGCCACGTCGACCCCCAGATGAGGACGGTTGAGGTATATAAAATACTGTTCATTATATTGCTCTTTGTTTCTACTGATAGTTACTCTCAACGATATCGCTAGTCGTGTTTTCAAGCGTTCAAATTGTTGCTGTTTTTATAGATTCTTGCGCATTTTTTTACGGAAAGTGTTCACGGATGAAAAATACCAGTATATTTATTAGATAAATGGCTAAAGGAGCGTAAATGGATAAAGGGATTCTTGCAGGGATTAAAAAGCAACGCGTATTCAATGTGCTGACTGATAATACCGCACAGCTACATAAAGAACTATGGCAGAATAACGGCATGGGTTCGGCTATCTGGAGTAACAGTCACGGAAGTGCTAGCTATGACAAACCTAGCCACCACACTCTGAGTTTTTATTTGCAAGGCGGTCAAGATACGCAACGAGTTATGAAGTCGGGTAACATACATGGTGGAGCGAACAAGCTTTGCCTGATGCCTAAAGGCCACCGCTCAGACTGGACGTTCTCTGTACCATTTCGCTTCTTCCATTTCTATTTCGAACAGACTCATCTTCAAAATTTCGCTGAGCAAGTGTTTGACAAAGAAGGTCGCCATATTGAGTTAACAGAACAAACTTATGTTGAAGACAAATTCATAAATCAATTGGTCCGTGAGACGATATTAAAGCTCGATTGGGATAACTCAACCGACAAACTCATGATCTCACACTCCCAACAATTATTGTTGCTCCACCTTATTCGTCAGTATTGTCATAATGCACCTAAAACAGTCCTAAATTCAGGTGGTTTAGCGATATTTAATCAGCGACGAATAGTGGATTATATCCAAGCAAACCTCTCAACCTCTTTTACTTTGAGTGATTTGGCAACGCTTGCAAATTTGAGTGACTTTCATTTTGCAAGAATGTTTAAAGTAAGCTTTGGCTGCTCACCTCATCAATATGTTCTTTCCCAACGTGTTGAAATGGCGAAGAAATTGCTTTCTAGTCATAACATGCCGTTAACAGACATAGCATTGTCATGTGGTTTTTCTTCGCAACAACACCTTTCGCAGCAATTTAAACAACGAGTGGGTGTCACACCCGCTGTGTTTCGTAAAGAACATCGCAATACAGTTAAGTAGTACTAATCTATTCTGAAAGTTCACTGTCCAATATCCTATCTATTAGCGATAACATGCCACATAAATAAGCTTCATTTTTTAGTTTTTTGAATCGAGTATGGCCAATTAATAGTTCAAAAAACTTAGCTCGATGCAAAGACATGTAGAAAAGCTGTTTCGGTTTTTTAGGGTTAATTCCGACAAATGCAGTGTAAGAAACAAATTTTCTGATTCTATCTTCGCCAAGGTAACTTGACTACACTCTTAGACAATCACAACGAGCTTTTAAATAAAGTAAAAATATCACTTTATTAATATCGTGCATGTTTTTATAAATATTTACTATGCATGCTATAACTTGCCCTAGCACACCCTGCCATATTTCTGTCATAAATATATTCTAACATTCATTGCGTGTTAGATTTGACCCAATTTGGACAGTATGAACAATTCAACTAAATTTCGTTTTTCTCTTTCTCTTATACAGACTATAGTGATTGTTTTTATCGCTATTCTCATTCTACTTACCAGCTCATTCTTATTAAATAAGCAAGGGGTAAATAGAATAGGTGAAGAATTTAATAAATTGTCTGATCACGCGCTACCCTTAGCAATGGGGAATGCATCACTTACACAAAATGTTTTACAGCAGGTAAAGGTACTGAATCAGGGAATAAAAGCCAATTCAATTGAAGAGCTCAACCTTAATGTTATGGCTATTGACGCCTTAGTAACAAGTTCTAAAAAAGAAATAGCCTCTTTATTGATTACCGCAGACCAATTTAATCACGCAATTCTGCCCGAAGAGCAGCAGCAACTACAAAATCATCTATCACAACTCAATACGCTAACAACATCAATCATCAACTCTAAAAAACAGACCATTGAATTAAGTCATCAAATTGACGAATTGACGCCCTCATTTCGATATGCTCTTAATTCTATTGGCCCAGAGATGAATAGAATTTCATCATTTTTAAACCAAAATAATCCCGAAGCATCAGACGCGACCAATCGATTTGTTTCTCTGTCGACTAAATTAGAAAGTAAGTACCTAGAATTGATGACGCAGAGTAATCTTGAAATGGCTACAACACAGATTAATACCATGAAAACCCGCTATTCAGGTATCGATCTCGCGTTTAGTGATTTTGCGGAGTGGTATCCAGAGATTTCAGAATATATCAGTTTAACTGCTTCTATTGAAATGGTTAAAGATGGGTTCGACGACAACAATCTACTTCCCCTAATCCTCACAAGAATCGAACTTATAGAAGAGCAACAAAAACAGCTAGCACGAGCCACCGAAACTTCAACATCAGTTATCTTGGTTTTGAATCAAATATCAACCACAGCAGAACAGTTAATCACCTCAAGTAAAAAGGTGGTGAATAACACTATGAGCAATATTATCTCTTTAATAACCTCGATAACTGTTGCACTAGCAATATTCATCGCGGCTTGCGGGTTATTTTTGCATGTATGGGTGCGTAAGGGACTGTACAATTTAAAAAACCAATTAACCCTAATAACGGGACATGATTTATCTCAAAAGGCCGACGCAACTGGGCCATTCGAAATGAAAGAAATTACGCGTAAACTAAATCAGGTCATCGACTCTACCCACAATTCAATATCTCTTGTCACTAATAACTGTGACAAGTTGTATACCATGACAAATAATTGCAATGCCTCTGCAGAAGAGAGCAATGTAAGTCTTTCAGCCCAAAACGATTCACTTGCTGATATGGTCACTGCTATTGGTCAACTTAGAACTTCTATCAATGACATTGCCCTTGTCACACGAGACTCCTTTTCTGAAAGCCAGGTCGCCGTACAGCATACAGAGAATGGTATATCCGTATTAAAAAAGAACACTCAACATATTGAAACATTGGAAAAAACATTAGAAATCAATGAAGAAGTCATGGCAGAGCTTAATAGTAAAGTAACACAAATAAGCAGTATGGTTGATGTTATCAGTGGTATCGCAGAAGCCACTAACCTACTTGCTTTAAACGCTGCAATTGAAGCAGCTAGAGCGGGTAATCACGGTCGTGGCTTTGCGGTAGTGGCCGACGAAGTAAGGAAACTTGCTAGTAGCACTAGCGAGCAAACAGAGAGTATTCGTCAAACAATGACAGAACTCACCTTCGCAGCTAAACGCTCTAAAAAATCAGTAGTCGAGACACGTAAAGAGATGGCTTCGGCTAAAGAATCAAATAGCGTTGTCATCACCACATTTAGTCAAATAGAGTCCACCGTCAATAATATAAAAAGTTTTATCGAGCAAGTTTCTATCGCAACTCATCAACAAGAAGACGCAACCAAGAATGTACAAAAAAATGTCAACCACATTAATAATCTTGGTGCTAAAACTAAAACACAACTTGACTCTATGCTCGATAATGTAGTTGAAGTATCGAATATTGTAGAGCATCAGCAATCTATGTTGCATAAATACAAATTGAACTAACTTCGCCCATTAACGTTAGTTCCTTTTTGATATTGCATGCTGATCGACCATGAAAGCGATCGTTTCATCATTTAAGCAAGATTTACTGACATATTGACGCTGTTTACCCATATGAAAAATAAAACCTAAATCGCTTTGTTCAAGTTGATCAATTTCACTCCAGGCGATGCTACGGGTGTTTTTACCGCTTTTATAACTCACACCGTTAGAGTCAACCTGAAATACTACTCTGCTGCCTGAGCTCATGCTGAATGTTTGTCGCCATAACCACCAGCTTCTCTTATAATAAACACTGAACGCCTCAATAATACTCCATACAATAAAGAACCAACCAACGTAACCGCTAGGTAATAACTCAAATTGTAATAAAGCCACACCAAAAAGAAGAAAAAGTGTTCCTTTTAAATAGGCTTTTGGAAATTTAGCAGGAAGGCTAGTTTGATCATAACACTCTGCAAAAAAGGTCTTATCGAGGGTGTATTCTGTGGTGAAATCAAAATCTTTAGACATATGTGGCTACTTTAAGGTTTTCTGTGAATGAGTATCTCATGCTGCGATCTAGCAACTCGAGTATTGTATCGCTTCTCGGTGCTTTTCTTTAGCTATTTATGGCCACAGGCAATTACTCAACGTGTTAAAGGCGTTGCCGTTGTGTTTGGTGTCGCTGAAAATCAAGTTATGCAGAGAAGATAAAGGCATTAGGACCTTTCAAGGATGGAAGTAGTTTGCTCAAAGCAATGTGCATGTTTTTCAGAGAAACGTGGCACCAAGGAAATGTGCTTGGTGCCAATAGTGTATTAGGCCTGATAAGTAGAGTAATTGATGTAGCCCTCTTCTCCACCACCATATAAGGTTAACCTTGCATCGGCATCAAACTCAGCCAATGCCAAATCATGAGTAAAACGGGCGACTAAATCTGGGTTCGTTACAAAAGGAGTACCAAAGGCAACGAAATCTACATACTGCTTATCAAGTAATCGTTGTGCAGATTGCTTGGTCAATTTTCCTGCAACCATTATCGGATTAGTGTATATGCGGCGTACCTGCTCACGAAATTCTTCAGGTACCTCTACATAACGCGAAATGTTTTCTGAAAAATGCACATACGCAAGGTTCATTGGTTGCAATTTTTCCAATAATGTTAGCGTTAATGGAACAATTTCAGCGTCATCTCCAGCAAAACCTTCTCCGATATGCGGCGATAGCCGGACAGCTACTCTCCCACCCCCGATTTCATTAGTAAGAGCTTGTAACGTATCAACCAGAAAACGCATACGATTCTCTTGGCTGCCACCATATTGGTCATTTCTTTGGTTGCTTTCTGAACGCAAAAAGGTGTCGAACAAGTAACCATGTGCAGCATGCACTTCAATACCATCAAACCCCGCTTCAATGGCGTTCTTGGCAGCTTGTACAAAAGCAGCTGTCGTGTCTTTGATATCTTGAAGCGTCATCTCTCGTGGCGTTTCAGTTTCAATCATCCCAAACCCACCTTCAGGCAATGGTCCAAATACCTGATCTGCTATTTTAATCGCTGCAGGTGCAAGGGGTTGCATTCCTGAAATATCGGAATGGCTACGACGCCCAACATGCCAGAGTTGGATAAAGATTTTACCGCCTTCCTCATGGACAGCCTGAGTCACTTTTTTCCAGCCTTCAATGTGCTCTTCTGTATATATGCCTGGAGTCATAGAATACCCACGACCGACCGCTGATACAGGGGCACCTTCGGTAACAATTAGACCTGCACTGGCACGCTGACGATAATAAGTTGCCATAATTTCGTTTGGTACATCACCAGGTTGAGATGTTCGTGAGCGTGTCATCGGAGCCATCGCAATACGGTTTCTGGTCTCTAGTACTTGACCTTTAAATACATTAAACATACTTTCCCCTAAGCTTTATACGTTGGATAATCAATTAGCCCTTTCTCACCGCCACCAAACAAGGTGTTTGGATCGTGCTCTTCTAATGGGTAGCCGTGAAATAGACGCTCAGGAAGATCGGGGTTAGCAACAAAAGGTCGACCAAAACCAATCATATCCGCCAATCCATCATTAATAGCGTGTTCTGCTTTGTCAGCGTTATAACGACCAGCGTAGATCAGCACGCCTTGAAAAGCCTTGCGCATTGCACGTTTGAATGAGACTGGCGTATCTGGTGCATCATCCCAATCTACTTCAGCAATATGTAGGTATACGATGCTATGTTTATTCAGTAACGCTGCAGCGGCGGTATAGGTCTCAATAGGGTTAGCATCAACAGTACCATTGAGGGTTGTTAACGGTGCCAAACGCACACCAACGCGATCAGCGCCAATGGCATCCACCATTGCAGTGACAACTTCATCAAGAAAACGAAGACGATTTTCTTGGCAGCCACCGTACTCATCACTGCGATCATTCGCTTCTGAATCAATAAATTGGTTAATTAAATAACCATTAGCGGCATGCAGTTCAATACCATCAAAGCCTGCCTCAATCGCGTTCAATGCGGCTTGACGGTAATCTTCAGTCACTTGCTGAATATCGTCTTTAGTCATCGCTCTTGGTTCTACAACATCAACAAAACCAGGCTCATCACTTCCGTTATCGACAAAGACTTTGACATTTTCTGCTCTTATCGCTGATGAAGAAATGGGTTGTTCACCACCTATATTATCTGGATGAGTCACTCTACCTACATGCCATAACTGTGCAAAAATCGCCCCATCTTTTGCATGCACAGCATCTGTCACTTTACGCCAACCTGCAATCTGCTCTTGTGTATAAATGCCAGGCGTCCAAGCATAACCTTTTGCGGTAGCTGAAATTTGCGTGCCTTCAGACACAATCAACCCTGCACTTGCACGCTGTGCGTAATAGGTTGCCATTATGTCATTAGCGACATCACCAGGCTGACTGGCTCTTGAACGAGTCATAGGAGGCATAACAATTCGGTTTTTGGGTGTGAGTCTACCCAGTGTGAATGGTTGAAATAGTGATAGTGACATAGTTGAGCCCTCTTCATTTGATAGGGGCATACTACCAAATGAATCACTGAGCATTTATAGCAACAAACACAAATAATATTTGCTAAATTTGCAATAATGACCTTATTTAAGGTGTCTAAAGGGTTAACTTTGGCTGAATAAAATCAATAAAAGCGGAGATCCGCTTCGCCACAGAAGAAGACTTATAATACACCGCGTTAATTTGTTCTCTTCTTGGGTCGCTAATTTTTTCGCTCTCCAACAGCGGAATTAAACGTCCATCGGCAATATCTTTATTCACCATAAACCCTGATAGACATGCAATGCCATTGCCAGCCAAAACGATTTGCCGAATTGTTTCGCCGTTACTTGATGACATCAAAGTGTTCAACTGAGTAAAGCCTTTTAAAGGCCAGTCATTCAAAATCTTGGGGGCGACAAATCCAATGAGATTATGCTGAGCGAGATCGCTAGTATTTTCAGGGAGACCTCTTTTTGCTATATATTCTGGTGAAGCCACAATATATAAGGGACTTCGCCCTAGTAGCCTAGCATGTAACGTCGAATCGCTTAAAGCACCAATACGAATCGCTAAGTCTGTTTTCTTTTCTAGCAAATCCACGATGCCTTCATTGGAAGTTATTTCCAGCTCAATATCAGGATAGGCTTGATTAAATGACTTCATCAATGGCACCAGTTGGTGAAATACAAACGGACTAGCCGCATCGACACGTAAACGACCTTTAGGCAATTCCCCACGGGAAATAATCTCTTCTTCCGCCTGTTGTAACTGCATTAAACCCACCCGCACTGATTCTATGAACTGCCGCCCTTCATCGGTTAATTCAATGCGCCTCGTGGTTCGGTTTAAAATAGTGACCCCAAGTTGACTCTCCACCTTACTTACCGCTCTTGATACTCGCGCAACCTGTATATCTAAGCTCTCTGCAGCCGCTGAAAAACCACCAGCATCGACCACGGCAAGTAAAATACCTAAATCATCAGATTTTGTTCGCATGACATACCCCTAAATTTCATCTAAGCCCAATCAACTTTATTGCATTTATAACAAATATCATTTGTAAAAACCTCTATTTTTCACAAAATAGCTTTAATGCAAAATGTCCCCCATCAAACAACGCAACAGCATTGCGACGAGCACATCAGCTATCGCTTGTCATTTTCAAACAACAAAGAGTAAATATTATGCCTTTAGCACTACTTGCATTGACGCTCAGCGCCTTTGCTATTGGAACGACAGAGTTTGTGATCGTTGGGCTACTCCCGACCATGGCTTCTGACTTAAATGTATCACTACCTTCAGCAGGACTGCTGGTTAGCCTTTATGCACTTGGTGTTGCTATTGGCGCCCCCGTTTTAACCGCTTTAACCGGAAAGTGGAACCGTAAACACGTATTAGTTACGGTTATGTCACTGTTTGTGATTGGCAATTTATTGGCTTGGCAAGCCCCTGGTTACAACACCCTTATCGTCGCTCGCATTTTAACTGGTTTAGCCCATGGTGTGTTTTTTTCCATTGGTTCCACTATCGCTACAGGACTCGTACCTAAAGAAAAAACAGCAAGTGCGATCGCGATAATGTTTACGGGATTAACCGTTGCTTTGGTCACAGGAGTTCCATTAGGCACATACATAGGCCAAACTTTTGGCTGGCAATCAACCTTCCTTATTGTTGCTTTATTAGGTTTAATCGCGTTGATTGGCAGTGCTCTATTAGTGCCAAATAACTTAAAGCAACCTGCGGCTGCAAAGCTTTCATCACAGCTTAAGGTATTAACTCAACCTAGATTATTACTGGTTTATGCGATCACAGCACTGGGTTATGGAGGCACTTTTACAGCGTTTACTTTCCTTGCTCCAATTTTGCAGCAGGAAACGGGATTTAGTGCGAATGCAATTAGCTTAATCATGTTGGTATACGGTGTATCAGTGGCAATTGGTAATATTTCGGGTGGTAAAATGGCCGATAAAATGGGGCCGATAAAAGCGTTGACCATTATTTTTGCAGGACTCGCAACGATCCTAATCGTATTTAACTTTACTGCCGTTCACCCGATCGCTGCGGTCACCACGATTTTAGTTTGGGGTGCCTTTGCCTTCGGCAATGTTCCTGGTCTCCAAGTTTACGTAGTGAAACTGGCTGAAAAATACACGCCAGATGCGGTGGACGTTGCATCGGGTTTAAACATCGCGGCGTTTAACGTTGGTATTGCTCTCGGCTCTTGGGGGGCGGTGTGATTGTGTCAGAAATGGGCTTGATGCATACACCTTGGATTGGTGCCGTGATCGTTCTTGTGGCACTTGGCCTGACTCGTGTGAGTGGACACCTTGATAAACGAACAGAAAATCTGTATCCACAAGAACGTGTACTTGTGAAATAACTTTCACTATTACCGTTACAAACTGGTCAATGCAACAGCATTGACCAACTCATTCTTACTTAAAATCAATCCCAAAATAACAAAAGGTATAACGCTATGAAAACCGTTTTCATTAGTGGAGCAAAACGGTCAAAATAAGAATTCCTTGTTATTCTGCAGCAGTTGCTACACCACGAACACAACGCGCATAGTTATAGCTACGCTCTTCATCACAGGCAAAATCAGAACACCCACTTCCATCATTGATATCTGCAGCATTTTTGGGATCACTTCTCTGAGCACCAGCACCATGATAGTCATAATAAGTTCCATCACTATCGCTACTATTAGAATAGGAATATGCCCGACCAAATGCGATGTAACTGCCATTCTGAGGGAAATCCCTAGCGTGGTGCTAGACCAAAACCACCCATAATCACCACCGTCACCATAGATGTTATCTATGTCATAGTCTTCATTGAATGTGATATCAAAATAATCGGTATTTATAGCTGGAACATCTGTTGTAACGTATTTAACAATACTTTGAAGTTCTTTGTTGTCAGGTAGACGCCAATCCGTGTAATACCCGAGTTCTAAATCTTCACAGTGTTCTAGAGCCTGAGACCAAGTATAGGTCACTCCACCATCACTTTTCTCCCACATAAGCTCTGTTGCGTTGTCGGCAACGATGGTTTCATCTTCATTCAAAGAGAAATCATTAACGCCATATTGATCCCCCTTACACAGCGAACATATAATCCACTAGGACTTGAGTCCTCAGAATATGACTTGATATGGCCGTCAGCGAAATTAAAACCTAAAGCAGCCCAATAACCCGCATCGTCATCTTCTTCGTCGTTAGAACCCGCAACCATATTGATTAGATATTCGGTGCTTGACCAAAATTGGGTAGCAAATGGTTGGGCCGAATCATAGTCGAAACCAAAATAGTCCTCATCGATATAGGGGACATCATCCACATCGGCATCAGTAGACATGGCACCATTAAAATCAGCGATAGAGTACAACTCCTTAATCGATGGAAGTCGCCAATCATCATAACCACCAGTCGTCTGAGCTTCACAATATTCAACCGCCTCATCAAAATCATACTGAGCGTCAGCTTGATTGTACTCCCACATAAGCTCGGTATTATTGTCCGTAACTGTTTCATTGTCTCTTGAGTAGTCAGCTACCGTTGTGTCATATTCAGCATCTTGACCAATGTATTCTGTGCTACAGGTGATCACCTCTCCATCGAGGTCATAGCAATCGGCCTGCATGGTATCCACCACAACATATAACTCATTAACCGATAAAGAATCCGTAGAAGAGTCTGATTCTGATTCTGAATCGCAACTAGTAATACTTAAAAGCATTACTGAAATCAATAAAACACCGAGTGGTTTCGTTTTTTGTATAAACATTTTTGACCCTAACTTCTACATTTCTGACGAAAGATGCGTGGCTAAAACAAACAAACGATTTCCGATCCAGTGCCGATATCGCTGTTCACGTAGATTAGCACCGATATTAATGATAAAAGTTGGAGCGAATGTGGAGAAACGTGAAAATAATTACAAAGCATATTAGTCTTCAGTTTGAACCAATATGCATTTCATGTTTCGTGAGAAAAATTCGAGTGACGGTTACTTTTTAGAGTTTAAAAGCATCGCGCCTTAACTTGTGGTCATGCAAGTAAGTAAGGAAAGTAAGGAAAGTAAATGGTGTTAGTTAACGGTCACATACAGAGTTTTCTAGCTGGTAACGTCCCGAAATATCAACTTTTCTATCATCGTAGTAAATTTCAGCGAGAACGCACGACAAGACAACGGCACTCAGCAGGATCTTAATTAACACTAGTATCAATACCTATCAAAAATTAGAACGTCAGCCTACAGACTAGGTGGAAAGTTGTCCATTAATGATAAAACTAGCAGTCAAATATTTGAACTACCTCTTAACTAGGCAAAGGTGTGTTGACTTCGAGCCTTCTTATTTACCCTAACCTCAAACACACTTCTATCAACATTGGTGTATTTACATAGAGCAACACCGTATCATCCCATCACTGCCCATTGGTATGGTAGTAAGTGCGCAACTTTGGTCATGTAATCCATTCAACACAACCATATTATGTCCATACCTTCTGAATTGAGACAAATTTGCCCCATGACAAAAGCTAACAAGCGCCGAAAGCAACAAGTTCAAAGTGTCTGTCAGTACATAGATACGCACCTTGACCAAGAGTTGAGATTAGAGCAACTGAGCCAGATTGCTATTTGCTCCAAATATCATTTTCAGCGAATGTTCTCTGCATTTATGGGGATTAGTGCCACGCAATATGTGCTGCTTGCAAGGCTTAAACGAGCCTCATTTCGTTTAGCATTTGAAAAGAACATTACAATCACTGATATCGCTTTTGAAGCGCAATTTGATAGCTCTGAAGCTTTTAGCAGAGCGTTTTCTCGGACTTTTGGTCAAACTCCATCAGAATTTAGAAGGCAACCAGAGTGGCAGCACTGGCACTCGAAGTATGAATTTAGTCCACCTATACTAGGAGAATACATCGTGGATGTGAACATTATAGATTTTGAAGAACAACCTATTGCTTTTATTGAGCACCGAGGAAACCCTAAAAGAGTTTTTGAAACGGCTGCTAAGTTTATTGAATGGCGAAAATCAACAGGGCTTTCGCCAATAAAAACCAGCAAAACCTTTGGTATTCCTTATGGAGATCCAAGCCAAGCGCTAGAAGACGAATTTCGATTTGATATCTGCGGCAGTCATGGTGGAGAAGTGCCAGAAAACCCTTTTGGTGTAAGAGCAGGTTTTATTCCAGCAGGACGTTGTGCAATGGTATTACACAAAGGAAGTCAGAATACGATTGGAGAGACTATCTATCAGCTCTATCAACAATGGCTACCAACAAGCGGTAAGGAGCTTAGAGAGTTTCCAGTATTCTTCCGCTACCTAAACTTTGTGCACGAAGTGGACGAATGCGATCTCTTGACCGAGGTTTACCTACCAATTTTATAGCCTCAATTCATGTTGTTGTCTTTATATGTTCATAAAGACAACAACACAGCGATCAAATACTAGCGTTACTATATCGTAGTTCGAAGCCTCACTTATGCGAGGCTTTTAATTTATATTTTCTTATGGCTCTCAATAACGTTCAAACAAACTTTGGGACAAAACTCAGTCAGTTACATTACTAAATTAGGATGTAACGGATTAGCTCACGTATGAAAAAGTAGCGTCGCGTTAAGTAGTGAGCAACGCCACTACGAATTTTGACCAAATCACCGTAAACACTACACTCAACATCAGCACCAAAAATCACAAGCGTAAGAAATTCGTCTTAAACGTTTTGTAAAATTGTTATTTTCTGGAGCTTTGCATTCGCTGACAACACGATTGACCAACTTGAAATACGCCTTACGCTAAAGTAGCCACCTGACGACGAAAGTTGATGTACCTGAAGTGAATCTGAGTCAAGCCTGTCAAACCAGTATGGAGCTAAAGAGCATTGAGCAGAACCTGTCGCCAGATCTTCAGATATACCAATTTTGGGCGCAAAATATCTTAATACATACCCATTTTCACCATTCGCTGCTGTCACGATTAAAGCATGGTACTTACCAAGCTGTTTAAAGCGCATATCATCAGGCTTAAAATCTCTTACAGATTCTATAGAAGGTAAGACTATAACTAAGTCTCGAGTTGAAAATACGTCAATAACATCAACAGCCAAATCCGCTATTTCTGGTGGAACGACACATGTTTCACCTTGCCAGCTAGGCAACTCAAGAGTATACACCCCATTCTTTTGGGCAATTGAGACGTCTCCGTATTTGCTACTAAAAAGTACACTATCGAGTTTGTACTTAGAGATGATTGCAGCACCAGCTCCTAAGCTACCATGCCCACACAGGTTAATTTCTCCATCCAGCGCAAACCAACGAATGTGAAACTGTCCATTAATTTTTATAACAAAAGAGGTAACTGGAAGTCTTGCTTCACAAGTTATTTTCTGCAACTCTTCATCAGAAAGCCAACTATCAAGCTCCAATACACCGCAAGGGTTACCAGAAGCCGACTCACCACCAAACACATCATATATTTCTAATTTGATAATTTACCATCCTCGATTGCAATTTAATGCTTAAGCATTTATCCATTGTCGTAGCACATTGGATAAATGCCTGTTGAACTGAGCCGTTTCTATCTATGGAATTTGTTTTTTCAAGCCCATTTCTTTCGAAGCCTATTTACGTATGCTGAGTTGGTCAATAACATCATTTTCCATCGTTATAGTCGACTAAACTTTAACGACTATACTCGTTGCATAACCATTTTTAAAGCGAACTAAGCCTCCTCTCTCGCAATAATGTTGCGATGCTCTTATTCCTAGTAATCAATAACCTAGGTCGTTCGATAACTTAAAAATTATATCTACGGTCTCACCTTAATACTAATCAACACCATTACTTTGCTTTTACAGTTAGGATAGCATGGACGTTCTTTTGCATGCTCTGCCTTTTCTACTGGTTGTTCATTTAAGTTCTGTCTAATCTGAACTATAGCCTTAACTCCTACTGCATTTGCCATAAACCCATAATAACGGGTACGCATCATCCCTTTAGGAAGTACATGTAAAAGTAACCGCCTCAATAGTTCGCCAACACTACAACACATTTTCTGTATCCGTTTTGTGCGGTAATCTTTGTAGTTCATGTTTATTCGACCACCTTCTTGGTGGGTAAGTTGGCTTGGATTTAGTCCTAATCGATTGCAATACCTCGACAGATAGCCCACAACTGACTCTGTTGTTTGTAATACGGGTTTGCTGTAGACAACCCATGCTTTTTCTTTAGCATCAGCTAATAAGTTTCCATGGGTATCTTTACTCTGATTGATCCGACGCAACATCTCTTTCTTAAAACGAACTGACATCGCTTTTACAGGAAACAGATAACTATCTTTCCTTGTTGGCTGCCACTGCCTATCTTGTGTCAGTACTCCGCTAGGTAACAGGCAATGTATGTGAGTATGCTGACTTAGATTTCGCCCCCAAGTATGCAACACCATCAGAGCACCGAGTTGTCCAGCTAGATGATGACGTTCATTTGCGAAGGCTGTCAGTATTGCTCACACAGAGTGAAACAAACATCGATAAACCTCTCTAGGATATACTTTAACTAGAGCGTTAAACTCGTGAGGTAAAGTAAAAACCAAATGGTGATACGCGACGGGCAGAATATCCTGACTTCGTTTTATCAACCATTGTTGTCTTATTTATTCCTGACAACTTGGACAATGTCGATCTCGGCACGAGCAGTACCATGTCGTTTCATAACCGCAATGTTCACAACGCCAATCATAACTTCCCATTCTCTCCGTGCGACAATCTCGAAGATGGTGAAGTACTTGCCATTGTCTTGGTCTAATGGTTAATTTATCAATCTCTTCTATACCTTTGGTCAAAACAGTTTGGTAAGGGGATAACATATTCATTCGACCTCCCATAGCTTTCCAACTAAATCGAATTCATTGCCTCGAGAGTTTTCTTTATAGTGGCCAATCCAGTGCATGTTTCTCAACGTGTTTTTTATACTTGAATGCCCAAGGTGTGTTAAATTGCAGCCAAAATTGATCCACTTTATCCCCTGATTTGCACCGAAAACTGATCCACATAATCTAATCTAGATCCTGCTGACTTAGAGCAAAAGTATTGTGATTTCATTGGTACGATCCGCCACTGAGTAATTACGTTTACACCGAATGGGGCATTTTTGAGTTGCGTCTATCGGACGGAATTTACCCTTCAAACAACTTTTCACATTCCAATAAGCACTATGGTTTGATAGTTTGATAGTTTGATAGTTTGATAGTTTGATAGTTTGATAGTTTGATAGTTTGATAGGGATAGTCTAAGACGATGTGTGAGGGGGCAACAATAACAAGTTTAGTCATTGACGCATCATTTATTTTAGAATGGATATAAACGAATTTGGACAATAATGCGAATCAATACGTTGTGCACATGCTTTTACCCGCCTGCTTCGATTGGTACAAAGCGAGATCAGCTCGTTGGTAGATTTGTTCGATATTCGTGTCATTCTCTTTAAATTCACTAACACCAATACTGATAGATACATTTATTTGAGAAGAACTTAATGCTATTAGAGCCGTTAGTCGTTCCCCAAAGGCTAATGAGGTCTCTACCGTACTTCTGTAAATGATCCCAAACTCATCTCCACCAATACGACCAAAGACATCAGTATGCCTAATCTCAGATTGACATAACTCAGCAATGCTTCGTATAACATTATCACCTGCTTGGTGGCCGTATATATCGTTAATTTGCTTAAAGTCATCAATGTCTAACAGTAGGAAACTTATGTTTTCTTTATACCGTTCGAAATTGTAGAATGCTTCATCCATGCTTTCAAATAGCTTTCTTCGATTAAATGCATTCGAAAGAGGATCTATTTCTGCCTGATAGGTTAACTTTTGTTCTAGTCGATAGCGTTCGGTTATATTTCGCGCGACCCATACAACAGCACGTTCTCCGTATCGCAAAGATTTCAACGGACTCACTCGTCCCTCAAATCTAAGCTCTCCTGTGGGGCCAGAACTCGGATTAATATTGTCAACATCACTAGCCGCAAGTGAATATTCAAAGATCATCAATTTGTTCGCCGAAAGTGTATCTTTAATCCTTTCAATAAACCAAATCGCTTTTTGTTTTGGCAATATATCAAATAGATTAAAATCTTCTAAAAAAGCACCATCGTGATATTGCTCTGAGCTTTCCCCTCCTAACACAGCAGCATAACGACCCGATTCAGTAAGAACGAAAACCATGTCAGGTAAAGATGTAATGATCGCTTCGAACTCTTCAAGTTTACTTTCTTCCATAAAAGCTGGCCTCTTGATAACAATACTATTCATAAAAAGAGCACATTATACAAATGGCTATTTTAAGACTTTGTATTGGTACCATTTCTAAACACAATTATATCTTTTGTCGAGCGTTCTTTCAGTCTATAACAATCCGAATTTAATAGTAGGTCAAATCTGTAAAAAGTGCAGCAAACCGTCAATCAATTAGGTAAATATAGGACTTGGAATATAGTTCTTCTACTCCAATAGCTAATAGCTGACCTTGAGCTTATTTGCCAGAAACGAAATTTTCATGTTTTTGGCAAACCTTCCATTATTTCTATGTTTTCAAGTGAATTCTTCAACATTAAAAATTCGGTATTCTCCGCACCCTATCCCTCTTTCCTGATAACCAAGTAAACTTTCGAGTACATTAAAATGAGCAACAATCACTACTTTTTTGAAATCTCGATAACGCTCTAGAACTGAAATCACTCTAGATTGAAGGCTGTCGGCTGTTTCATACGCAGTGTTGTTGATACTCTTGCCGCTTTTTAATGCGTCGCGATATTCCTTCCAGCGCCTATCTCTTTCCGCCAATTCAATAAAACCTCCAGATAAATCTGCAACCCACTCTCGTAAATCATGTTCAACAAACAGCTCCAGTCTATGCTTCCTATTGATGATTTCTGCGGTTTGAAGCGCTCGAGTGTACGGAGATGAAATTATGATATCAGCACCTGAAAATGCGGGTAGTTGAGATTGAGACTTAATGAACGGAATACACTCGCGTGTTATAGGTGCGTAGTCTTTTTCTAATTGTGTCATTTTTCGTTCATCGGAAAGTCTATAGTCTGGAACTCCATGACGAACAAATACTATTTCCATTTAATTTAAACTCTTTATATTACTTTCATATTTAATAATTTATCCACTAAATCCGTTCAGGTATAGCAAGTTCGCTTAACACCATTCAGGTTTTAGACTGCAGTAACAAACAAACCAGTATCAATACAATACCAATCCACCCAATCAAAGGGATAGATTCGCCCACTATCATAACGGCTAAAACAGCAGCAATAACTGGTTCAAACAAAGTGAGCAGGTTAGCACTACTTGCTGTCACAAACCTTAAACCAAACCCATAAGCTATATAGCCAACCCCCATTGGAATCAGTGCCATATAGAAAATAACCATTACATTCGTCGATGAAGCAAACAGATTCTCTCCCGTAATAAATAGTGTTGGGAGAAGCAAAATAGCACCAAAACCAAAAGTGCAGCCCATCGCTGCTTGCGACTGCACACCTCGATCAATCATCGCTTTCACTCCCCATGAGTAGGTCGCATAGGTCATACCTGAAACGAAGCCGAGTAAGATACCAAAAAACCTCATATCTTGATCAATGTTGTTGATTAAGGAAGACCCAGAAGTTACCAACAATATAATTCCTATCACTCCTACTACGAAGCTAAGCAACCACTGTTTAGTGACTTTATTGTTGTTGCTAAATAGACACTCTAACAAAACAGAAAAGAAAGGTGCAGTAGAGATAGATATAACAGTGCCTATTGCCACTCCGGCTAATCTCATCGATGAATAAAAAGCTAATGGATAAACAACTAAGGCGATAATACTAACTATTAACGTCTTCTTCTGGTGTATGACTTTTACAAAGTCTTTTCTGACTGACTTAAGTGATAAACATGCCTGAAAAATCCCCCCAATCCCCATGGAGAAAGCACCAATTGCCAGAGAACTAATATTGGGTGCAAAACTGGCTACCGTACCGGTTGTCCCCCATAAGGTAGCGGCAAAGAGTATTGATAAGATACCAAATTGATAACTGGTGAAACGATATTTTAACATGCAATTTTCTACCTAGTTGATTTAATGCCGTTCGGTTAATGCTAAATACTTCGTCATTCCCGTCAAAACGGGAATCTTGGCTGTACTAGATCCCCATTTTCATGGGGATGACGTCGGTTTTCGTCGGGATTACAGGTTTAAATGACCTTAACCGAACAGCATTACTACCTAGTTGAATAGCCTTTATTAAGTAGAAATCATAAAAGAAAAGAAAGGATAAATTTGTGCTAAAAAGACGGAATAGTTGTTTGTTTAGACTATTTAATTCAAGTTCGAGAAAACTCTCTTGGTGAAACACCGAAGTGTTTTGAAAACCTTCGACTAAAAGCTGAGAGATCACTATAGCCAACTCGTTCGGCAATCAGTTGAACTGGGAGATCCGTATGAGACAGTAATGCTTTCGCTTTCTCCATACGCTGCAAAGTGATGTATTTATGAACGCTCATTCTTAAATTGTCTTTAAATAGCTTTTTAAACTGTGTGGGACTCAAATAGGCGGCATTAGCTAAAATAGTGATTGTCAGTGACTGTTCAAGTTGATCTGCAATCAATGATTGTACAGCTCGAATACGTGAGTCAACGGTTCGAGATAACTCCTGTTGTTCCAATAGTAGGAAGAAAGTTTCTACGATCGAGGTTTCTAACTTACGATTTACCTGATACTCGAGCTGCTTCTCTACAAATTGAATAAAGCTAAGTAACGGGGATGTCACGGAGAAAACGGCCACATTACCGCCAAGCAAATGAGATGGTAACTCTTCCATATCCGCGACGATAAAACGTGAAGCCTCATCCGCGTTAAACCCGTGGGCAACTCCTTGGGGAATCACTATACAATTCCCAACCGCCACTTTACCAACAAACCCGTCCATATCTATATAAATGTTACCTTGAGTAGGTAACACTAGTTGATGATAGTTCCCATGAATATGACGGTTCATGCGTTTGGTATATGTGCGAATACTTAAACTGGCTTTCATAAATCCAACAAGTGATCTTAGAACATCACATTATAACTGTAAAAATCGAACGTGAACCGGTTGTTTTAATCAATTTATTCACTTGAGTCTAGCGTTTCGAGGCCTAATTCATTTTTAAAGCTTTTATGATTCAAATCGAGTAAATGTTGCTAGAGAATAGTGTTTGATGATAAAAATTATCAATATAAACTCTCAACTAGTGCAAAAATAATGGACACGATCGATCTAAAGATACTAGAACAACTGCAAATTGACACTAAAACCTCTATGGGCAGTTTGGCGGAAAAAGTAGGACTTTCGGAACCAGCTTGCTATCGGCGGGTAAGACAACTACGCAGCAGCAACCATATAGAGAAAGAAGTTGCGATAGTCAAACCTAAGACCATGGGTTGGCCTTTAAGCATGTTGCTTTTGGTTCAGTTAGAACGAGACAACGGTTTCGCTGTCAATCAATTTATCGACAGAATAAACAATACTCCGGAAGTACTCGATACATGGTATGTTACTGGTGATTTCGATGTTGTTTTGCAGGTGATCGCAACTGATATGGAAACCTTTGACGAATTTACCCAACAGGTTTTACATAAAGACGATAGTGTGAAAAGTGTTAAAACGCTGGTTGTTATGAGGCACTCAAAGATAGTAGGCCCCATACCACCAGCGCTTGACTGAAACGAACTACTTTTTACTCATTTCCTTTGCTAGGTGATTAAATGCTTGCTCCAAATCGGCTAATAGATCCTCACTATCTTCTATTCCCGCAGAGACTCTAACTAATCCTTCCGGAATACCAAGCGCCTTGCGTTCTTCAGGAGTAACTTCAACATGGCTTGTTGTTCTGGCTGGGCCGAAAGTGGTTTCAACTGAGCCCAGGTTAGCTGCGCAGTTTGCATATTTTAATGCGGGTAAAAGAATCGAAACAGATTCCATTCCACCTTTCAATGCAAAACTCAACAATCCACCAAATCCTCGCATTTGTTTTTTAGCAATATCATGATGAGTGTGAGTTTCAAGTCCCGGATAATATACAGCTTCCACTAGTTCATGCTTATCTAAATAGTTTGCAATTTGCATAGCATTTTCCGCCTGTTGCAGAACTCGAAGCTTTAGTGTTTTAACACCTCTCAACAAAAGATAAGCATCCCATGGTGCAAGAGATGCTCCGTTAATTTCCCTGTAGTGATAGATTTTTTCTACCAATTTCTTGCTACCGCACACGACCCCACCTAACGCATCGGCATGTCCACCTAAGAATTTTGTTGCGCTATGAAGCACAAGATCAACCCCAAGAGTAAGTGGAGTCTGATTAACGGGACTGGCAACGGTGTTGTCCGCAATGACCAACGCGCCGACTTCCTTTGCTACTTTCACGATACGTTCGATATCGGTAATCTTTAAGGTTGGATTGGTCGGTGTTTCAATATAAACAACCTGACAACCTTTTCTGATCTCTTGCTCAAGAGCGTCGTGATCCCCTGTATCTACCAAAGTGACATCAACATTTATATTTGGGAGAAACTCAGTGAAAATTTTGTTTGTGCCACCGTAAGTGTCTTTGATTGATACGACACTATCACCCGGTCTTAGAAAGGTATAAAGGGTATTACTAATAGCTGCCATGCCTGTAGAAAAACTTGTCGCTGCTTCTGCTCGCTCAAGAATACGAATTTTGCTCTCAAAAGCGGTTACTGTAGGGTTGGTATTACGTCCATATATATGGCCTGGTTTTTTGCCAATAGCAACATCATACCACTCATCCATATCATCATAAGCGTAGGCGACACTGACTACGACAGGAACTTGAGTGGCTCGATGCACTCTTTGCTCTTGTTCTCCTGCCCAAACGGCTTCAGTCCCTAAACCTGATTTTTTCGTGTTCTCGTTGATCATTGTTTTCTCCATGTTTCCATACTGGCTGATAGAGAAAATTTATCATTTTGGTCGAATAATCTTGGTTATAGTTTGTCACTCAAAGATAAAAATCATCAAAAATTTGTCGTAGGTGATAAATTTTATCTAATCAAAATATTACAGCACTCACATACTCTTTCCTTCCGTTTATATGGGATCGCTATGCAAGAGTGAGGTTAAGATGTCAGCACCTAATGGGCTAAACTGAATAAAATAACTTTTGCTACCTATAAACCGAATCTAAACTTTTTGGCAGAGTATCATTATAAACTTATACTTCAGAAAACTTTCTGTCATTAGCGACTTATTGAGACAAACAATGACCCAAACAATTCTAGTTGTCGACGACAAGCTCAATGTACAAACATTACTAACAGAAGTTCTTACCAGCAAAGGATTTCAAGTTCTATGCGCGTCTAATGGGCGTGATGCACTGCTTGTTCTCAAGAAGTACACTCCTGACCTAATACTCCTTGATGTCATGATGCCTCAAATGGATGGTTATCAGTTTATTACCGAACATCGAAATAGCAGTGATTTACCCGTAATCATGATCACTGCAAAGCAGCATGAGCAAGATATTGTAAAAGGGTTTGAGTTAGGAGCAGATGATTATATCTGCAAGCCATTTAAAATGAGTGAGTTATTAGCAAGGATACAAGCCGTTCTCAGAAGAACATCCCGAATGCTTACTACTAATCCTTTACTTAAGGTTCCCCCTCTTTCTTTAGATACAACAACTAAAGAGTTGACGGTAGCTAATAGACCTGTTGAATTGACACTTGCTGAATTAACCCTTTTAGGCTTATTGATGAAGTCGGTAGAGCATACTGTGAATAAAGCAGAGATATGTCGTTACCTTATTGAAGAGGGTTATAGTGGCTCGGAATCGACACTAAAGATCCATATTCGAAATCTTCGCAATAAACTCGAACCATTGATAAAAGAGCAACTAGAGATAGAGTCCGTCTTTGGTGTTGGATACCGATTAAGGACCATTTCATCGTGAGAATTTCGGTACGAAATAAACTTATCTCAACTTATTTAATGATCAGTATTTTTACTGCGTTGATCATTTATGTGCTTACTTATGCTACTTCTGAAAAACGTATAGAAAAATTGGCTGAAAACTATATGTTGCAAGAGATGAGCCAGGAAGTCCATCATTGGTATGCCGCCGAACAATCCTGGGAGGGCTTTGCTGCGTATTTTAAATCGCTTCACCCACCTCTGCCTGATGACAAGGATCTTGGGTTGAATAAGGCTAAAAATGGTGGCTCGAAAAAAGCTGGGCTAGTAACTTCAGACCAGCGTGTATTGTTAAAATATCTTGATTTCCAGCCAGGGGAATTTATACCTAAAGCTTATCTCTCTAATGCTCGGCAGGTGAAATATCGTGGAGATGTCATCGCATGGATTATTCCCCCAGAAGCAACCGGTATCAACCTCAGTTCACAGCTTCAAGTCTTTTTAGACAACACTTTGGATGTTTTATTATCATCTGTTGCTGTCAGTATCTTAGCCGCTCTTTTTTTAGGTGTGATCTTTGCAAAAGTGGTCCTAAAGCCAATAGAGACTCTAACGACTGCAGCATCAGAGATCGCATCGGGTGATCTTTATCAGAAAATCGAATCCTATCGTGATGATGAAATCGGTGATCTATCTCGCTCATTTAATAAAATGAGCCAAGACTTGGTCGCCGCCGATCAACAAAGACGTCAGTTGACGGCGGATATTACTCATGATTTAGGAACACCAGTACAGGTTATATCTGGATATATAGAGATGGCCCAAGACGGTGAGTTGGCGCTAAATCCAGAACGAGTTGAGATTATTGCCAATGAATTGGAACAAATTCAAAGACTCCTAAAGGACATGAGCTTATTGGCTCAAACCGATGCAAAAACACTCTCTATTCATACCGAATCTATTGAAATACCATCACTTATTCAAAGAGTTATCCGTATGCATCAACTTTCTTGCCACGAAAAGCAGATTGACCTCAATTATCGTTGCGCGTCCAATTTGCCTCTGCTGGATCTAGATGAAGAGAGAATGATACAGGTTTTAAGTAATCTGATTAGTAACTCGATTCGTTATGTTTCTAAAGGTGGAAATATCGATATCACCTCATATTATGAGCACAATGTGGTAGCGATCAAGGTTAGCGATAACGGAAGTGGTATACACCCGGATGATTTACCTTTTATTTTTGCCCGCTTCTATCGCTCAGATAGATCAAGAAGTGGCGTCTCTGGCAAAATGGGGCTTGGACTTAGTATTTCTCGTGGGATTATTGAAATGCAAGGCGGAACAATACGAGCAGAAAGTGATGGTAGATCACACAGCCACATTATTATTGAATTTCCAGTGACTAACTAGTGCGTCGCTATTCTAACCAAAATTATAGATAGATATTTTTAATCATGGCTAAACCGTTTCTAAACCAGTGACGGAGTTTGAGCAGCTATTCTTGAGTCCATTATTTTGTCGTCAAGATTCATTATTTATATATGGAGTTCAACATGGTTAAAAAACTAATAATAACTGCTGCAGCAGGTGTACCAATGCTGCTATCGCCGCTTAGTAATGTATTTGCAGCGCCTTCTGGTCCTGCATGGATGAACGCAGATGATATTCCTGCGGCATTTATTAAGGAGGAAGACAGTAATGGAGACGGCAAAGTAACGCAGAGTGAATTTAAAGGTCCGGATAGCGATTTCAGTTTATTCGACAAAAATGGAGATGGTGTAATAGAACTGGTTGAAGCACCGACCCGAGACACACTTCCACCGCCTAGTATGAATTCTGGTCCAGCGATGGACTCAAATCTAACAATGATGGATAAGGTCACTATCAATGGTATTCAATTTTCGTTCGATACTATGTATGCCTTTTTTGGTTGGAACGAGCTTCCGAAGGATTTAACGCTTAATAAGTTGCCGATCAAGGCATTCACTTCTCCAGAAGGTAAAACACATTATTACCAGGTCGTTTATATGCCGGATGGAAATTTAAACTGGTTCCAGGCTGCATACCTTGCTGATGATGCGGGAGGTTATCTCGCTTCTATTACTTCTGAAGAAGAGAATAATTTCATATTTAATATGGTAAATGATCAGAAATATTTTTGGAGATTTCCTAAATATATTGAAGGTAAAAGCCAGAACAACCACTATGAAATATCGATTGGCCCATTTCTTGGTGGATATCAACCAGAAGGGTCAAAAGAACCTGCAGGCGGATGGAGTTGGTTAAGTGGTGAAGTTTGGACCTACAGTAATTGGGCGGTAAACCTAGACGATGGTATCGTTGATAAAGACCCTCGCCCAAATGATCAACCTAATGATTCAGGTAACGGTCAGCGCATAATGGGTTTTGGGGAAATGAACTTACCTGTGCCTACATGGGGTGACTATATGGATGCAGTAGGCACTTATGGCAATGACCGCTTACCAGGCCGCACCTATGCGTTTGTAATGGAATTTGAATCTATACCTAAGTAATTGACTGCCTTTAAAACTGGGTGTCGAAAGCGGCACCCATTTCATTATGATGACTTTTCATCTGTTATAACATTGGTAACTAACATCAGTTTTGAATACTTAACATATAGTACTGTCTACTGATGTGGACTCCCCCTTGTTATACATTCCTAACGCTTAGGCTAAAGCGGTATTACAACCATGCAGTGTATTGGATAATTTCGAAGGGGAAATGTTGTCTTTAATATATTCACATATAAAGTTACTGCGATAGCATCGGTTGACTTAACAGTGCCCTATTCAACAAATTCACACTAATTGTCCGTTACTTTTACGCATCGAACCGAAAACATATAGTCTTTCGAGCTTGTAGCGCGTCTGATTTCTGTTTTATGTGTGTTCCACCAAGAATAAGCGAGTGTACGGATAATAGCTTGCTTATCTGTTGCGCTTGTTGCTGTCCAAAACTCAGTATAAGCACCTTGGGTGATATAATATCCATTCCACTTTACGCCTGCTGGACGGGCCGAGAAATTATGTTTGTTCACTAGAGATGGGTCAAACTTCTTAAACAAGCCATTGCGTTGAGTTTCTTTTAATTGAAGGCCTATATATTGGTCTTTGCCACGCCAACCCTCTTTGTTAAGGTCTTCTTCCGACATTCCCATCGCGCTTTCTAATGCTTTCCAATCATCATCAGTTGCCACCCGCCAACCTTTAGGGCATAAGTTTCGAGCGTCAGACACGTCGTGCCAATCATACAAACGACCGTATTTAGCAAGGTTGTCTTCATCATCCTTAGGGATAAAGCCAGTCTCAACGTCTGAGCCATCTTGAAATTTGGTGCTTATTAAGTTTTCTGCTAACCAAACTTGATCACCAATTTTAACGGTATGGTAAGTGTTACCTTCCACATCTTGAACGGTAGATTGGCTTAATTTTTGATTAATGTCATTAGCAGATGATGTAGCAGAAAGAACCATACCGACTCCTATAGATAAAATGAGCTTATTCACAACGCGTTACCTTCGTTAACTATATGCAAATACTCTAACTCTCAAACTAATGGCAATCTAGGCGGTTTCCTCTCTAAAACATGCCTATTTATATCACTATTATTATTTATCTAACAAAGCGCTATACGATATTTTCTATTAAGTCGGTTGATTGACGCCACTGCTTGGGTGATTGGCCATACATACGCTTAAAATCACGACTGAATTGCGAGGAACTCACATAACCCACTGCCAGAGCAGCTTCGCTTACATTCATACCCTCTGCGATTTTCATTGCAGCTTTGTTCAAACGCATCGACTTAATAAACTGGATAGGCGACATTCTAGTGGCTTGTTTAAACTTGCGATGGAACACAGCACGGCTCATTCCTACTAACGAAGCCAATTCATCTATGGTCACGTTTTTCTCAATATATTGGGCAATGTACTCGATCGAACGTGTAATTTGATTACCTATGCCAAAAGCTCTTCTTGCTGAGATACCCGCATTCCCTTTGAGCACAGCATAGTATAGTTCGCGCAGGCGGCTCTCACCTAAGATAGCGATATCTGCCTTGTTTTCGCCTAACTGAAGCAAACGTAATAAAGCATCAGAAAATGTATCATCCCAATCAGCTAAAGACATTCCCGGTGATTGTGAGCTATTTTTGGGCAACTTAACGACACTAGTCGAGCTTTCCATCTCGATAGCTAATTCCGTCATTACTTTCGTGTCCAATGAAATATATATACCTAGCAGTGGCTCATCAGGTGATGCGTTAGGTGTACCCGCTTCGACAGGAAGAGAAACCGTACAACACAAATATTGGCTGTTGTCATAGACATAATACTCACCATCCAATATCGCTTCCTTTTTACCGCTTAAGATAACGATAACCGTAGGCTCATAAACCGCAGGTGCACATGGAATGGCATTGGTTACTTTAAAAAGGCTAACGCCCTTTATGCCTGTCTCGACCATGCCATCTTCAGTGATACGGCTGTTTACCAATTCCTTTATTTCCTGCTTCATAACCTCCCCCATAAGAACAAACTGATACAAATAGGCATATTTTAGCGATAATTTCGCCTATTTTAATGCATCATTGAGAGTTATATTACATTCCAGACAAAAATACCACCACTGATAGTTCCATGTACATTAAATTGCTGCACTATCAAAACGCTCAACATAACCACAAAGGTACACATTATGGCGATAAATAAATTTGAGAATAAAGGTTGGACTCCAGAGCATATTGGCTCACTTGCAGGTAAGACATATGTCATCACTGGTGCAAATAGCGGCGCTGGTTTTGAAGCATCGCGAATCTTACTTTCTAAGGGTGCAAGAGTCATCATGATGAACCGAAACCCAAGTAAATCCGCAACAGCTATCGCCGATTTGAAGGGCTCTTTAGGCAATCAGATCGATGTACATTTTATACATATTGATTTAAGTAAGCTTGATTCAGTGCGCAAGGCAGCAGAAGAACTCTTAGAAGCAACGACAACCATAGATGCACTGATCTGTAATGGCGCTATTGCGCAGGTAGCAAAGCAAGAGATCACTATTGACGGATTTGAGAGTCAACTCGGAGTCAACCACTTTGGCCACTTCTTGCTTTGTGGTCTTGTCTTTGATCGCCTTGAAGAGTCTAAAGGGCGCATCGTTATAGTTGGCAGTAACGGTTACAAAATGGGGCTGAAGAGAATCAAGTTCGAAGATCTTAACTTTGATAGTAAATACACAGCCTGGGAGTCATACTCACAAAGTAAACTAGCTCAGATGATGTTTGGCTATGAGCTTCAACGCCGCATTGAGCTAGCAGGGAAAAATGTGCAAGTTCAAGTCTGTCATCCTGGCGCTTCCCGCACGAACTTACTAATGGACACAGCAAGTACCTTTAATAAGGTTCTATGGTCTGTCATGTCTCGAGTCGTCGCTCAATCAGCGGAAAAAGGAGCATGGCCTGAAGTAATGTGTGCAACCGAACAAGGGTTAGAAAACGCAAAGCTTTATGGGCCGACTAAACGAGCTGATACTGTTGGGCCTGTTGGTGAAAACAAGCTTGATGACGTTGCTCTTGATGAAGAGGCGGCAACAAGGCTTTGGCAACTATCACTCGAAAAAACGTCTCTCAATTGGCCGCTTTAAGCAATGCGCATGGGACCTGTTATGTTTAAGAATCTGACGCTGGCTCTCGCGATGTACTTACTAATAGGTTGTTCATCACCAAATATCTATCAAGATCTTAATACCATGCCCCTTACGCCTGTAGAAAGGGAGAAATATGAACTGGGAATTGCGTTTGGTGGAGGCGGTATTCGTGGCTTTATACACTTAGGAGTGCTCAAAGCTCTTGAAGAAGAAGGCATCAAGCCAGATGTTGTCAGTGGTACGTCAGCGGGCTCTATCGCAGCAACACTTTACGCTTCAGGAATGAAACTTGAAGAGATAGAGCTAGCCATCGAGAAAGTCCATATGTCTGATATTGCTGACTTTGTGTTTTCTTCTAAGGGCTTAGTGAACGGCAAAAAGTTATCTGCGTGGATAAACTCGTACATAGATTACGATGACTTGTCAGAAATGCCCATTCCAGTAGCAGTGACAGCAACCAACATGACAACTAAGGAAACTGTCATGATTCGTTCTGGAAATCCTGGTCATGCCGTTCAAGCTTCATCCACAATCCCAGGTGCTTTTGTCCCCATAGAAAATAATGGAGATATCCTTGTTGATGGTGGTGTGTTCAGTGTTGTCCCCGTTTACACCGCCAGAAAATTGGGTGCAAAAAAGTGATTGCTATCGATATATACTGTCACAATCAGCCAAAGCCAGAAATATCAGCAAGCAAAATAACCCTTGCAGCATTTCGAATGCAAAGCTGCCGATTATCTCAACAAGAGCTCGACAACGCTGATATTGTAATTACACCAAATTATGAGCCTAGTGGCAGCGCCGCTTTTGATGAAAAAGCGCAAGCGATAGAAGCAGGTTACATTGCAACGAAACAGGCTATGCCACAAATAAAATCGATGCTTTCAAGAACATCAATATAGGGGCTGTTTTCTTAACTAAACGGAGGAAACGCTTTATAGCATTTCCATCCCGTTTTTTCTGTACCAGAATATGAAGTAGACACCGATGTCTTTTATATCTGTGTATATTGAAATACTGCCTCAGGTTCGGTGCACTTACAGGAGCACATATTTCGTCTGATTGAAATTCAATCTTTAGCTTCTAGCCACATATCCCAATATGGGGGTGTGCCATAATATTGCGCGAAGTAATCAATTAACGCTCGAACTTTTGGGGCAACGAGCCTTGAGCTAGGGTAAACTGCCCAGATAGCAGCATCATCAATCAATGTGTAATCTTCAAGAATCCTAACAAGGTCTCCTCGTTCCAGATGCTCGTACGCTATCCAAGTCGCGCACTTAGCAATACCCATGCCATTAGCGCAAGCGTCTCTGACCGCCTCACCATGATCCACTCGGATATTTCCTTTAACCTTGATATTTAGCGGCCCATTAGGTGAGTTAAACGTCCATGTTTCCAACCCAGCCTGGTTTATGCATTTATGATTTCGCAAATCTTCTGGTGTAGTTGGTGTACCGTACTCCGCAATATAGTCCGATGATACACACATTATTCTTTTGTCAGTCGCTAGTTTTCTCGCAATTAGGCTGGAATCTTGAAGCTCAGAATTACGAATAGCAACGTCGAATCCACCCTCAACCAAATCAACAATCGAATCCGTCAGACGTATATCAACAGAAAGACCCGGATACTTTGCCAAAAAACCTTTTAGTGCAGGCATAAGGTGCATACGACCAAACGAAGCAGGCGCAGTAATTCTTAATGTACCTTTAGGCTGAGAGTCTCCAGAGCCGACAGAAGCACGGCCAGCATCGACACACATAAGAATCTCTTCTGCATGAGGTAAAAATGCCATACCTTCTTCCGTTAACGATACTTTACGAGTCGTTCGGTGAACGAGACGAGCTCCTAGGCTTTCTTCAAGCTTGCTAACATGCATACTAGCAACAGGCGGAGAAAGCCCTAACTCCTGTCCTGCTTGACTAATATTATGCGTAGAAGCAAGTCTTACAAACAATTTGAGATATTCAATATTCATCTATTTTACCAATTAACCTAAGGTCTGTTGACCCTGATGTCGAGTTATAGTGTGCAAGAACAACTCACGTTGAGCTTAATCCAAGCAAAAATTCCAGCCAGAACATTCACTATAAGCGCTAGGTCTAAGTATTATTCTACTTCAACAACAACTTTGCCAATAGCCTGGCCACTAGCCAAATAAGCATGAGCGTCTGCAACTTCAGATAGAGTAAAACTCTTTTCATCAACTACCGGGGAGAGCGCTCCTTCTTCAGCAATCTTAGCCAATTCGCTCAGGATATTACCGTGTGCTTCACGCTTAAAGTCATGAATCATTGGGATAAGCATAAACACAACGTGTAGTGATAATCCTTTCATATGAATCATCGTCAAATCTTGCTCAAGAAATGCTAACGTTGTTGCAATTTGACCGTTTAGCTTTGCGGCTTCAATGGAGTTATTGATATTGGCACCACCAACAGAGTCGAAAACAACATCAAAACCTTCACCTTTAGTATACTTTGTAACATAGTCAGTAACTGCTTCAGCTTTGAAATCAATAGCGGTTGCGCCAAGTCTTTCAATTAATTCTACCTGCTCTCCAGTTGCACCCGTTGCATAAACCTCTGCACCAAAGTATTTAGCCAATTGTAGTGCGATGTGACCAACACCACCAGCGCCACCGTGAACCAAAACTTTCTGGCCCTTACTAATACCAGAGCGTTGCAACCCTTCGTAAGCCGTAATACCTACTAGCGGAAGTGCAGCAGCCTCTTTCATTGAAAGATTTTTCGGCTTATGAGCAACAAGCCTAGCGTCTGCTGGAATATATTCAGCAAGTGCACCTGGAAGATCACCCAAGCCACCCGCACAGCCAAAGACTTCATCACCTACAATAAAGTCCGTCACTCCTTCACCGATAGCTTCAATTGTACCCGCGAAATCCATACCCAGAATTGCAGGGGTTTTAGGATGGAATGGTAATGCATCACCCATATCACGAATCATCATATCGATGGTATTAACACTAGTTGCTGCTACGCGTACTAATACTTGTCCTGCTTTTGCTTCCGGCTTAGCCAGTTCAGCTGATTCAAATACCTCAGTACCACCAAATTCACGAATTACCATAGCTTTCATAAGAAATAACCTTTGTTTTGATTGCGTGGGACTAAGTATATGCAGCACAGATCAAATGATAATTCACCATAGTGAAGAATCAGTTTTAACTTTTTTTAATAATCAAAAGAGCATCAATACTTCTTCACTTCATCTAATGAGGGACAAGATTAATTATTAATAAATTTATTATATAAAATGTAATTTTATTCAGATTATTAAATTTTCTTTAATACTCTTTTGGCGATTTGCCCAATTATCAGTGACCCAAAGCCTTGCTAATCTAATTTCGAACTCAAGGGGCAAACACTCTTAACTTTTATCCACCCTTAATATAGGAAATGCAAGTAGCACAACAGCAGATCCATGTATGACGGGTATGAAACAATTTTGAACAAGGAATATAAAGATGGCTTATACAGGCTATACAACATTCAACGCAGAGCAAGAAGGCGCAATCCTTACAGTAACTTTCGACTTCGGACCTGTAAACGTACAAGGTCAGGAGATGCTGGAAGACCTTATGGGCCTTGCAATGCGCTTAGAGCGCGACCGCACTGTAAAAGTAGTTGTGTTTCAATCTGCAAATCCTGAAATCTGGGTTTGTCACTACGACACTAACCTTCTTAAAGATATGTCTACGCAGGCAGTATCTCGCGAAGATGTAAAACTGCTAGACCTTCAGGTTGTACTTGAGCGCATCAGCAAATTACCTCAAGCAACAATCGCGAAACTAGAAGGCTTTGCTCGCGGGGGCGGCCATGAGTTTGCTCTAGCATGTGACATGCGTTTTGCTGCTCGTGGTAAATATAAACTAATGCAGATGGAAGTTGGCATGGGTATCTTACCATGTGGTGGTGGTGCATCTCGTATGGCTCGTCAGGCTGGACTTGGTCGCGCTCTAGAGATAATCCTAAGTGCACGCGATTTCACTGCAGATGAAGCTGAAGCTTACGGCACTATCAACAAAGCACTTGACCCTGAAGAGATCGGCGAATACGTAGATACACTTGCGAAACGTATCGCTCTGTTCCCGGCAGAATCTATCAACGCTTGTAAGCAAGCGGTATACGAATCCATCGACAAGCCAATTGCTGAAGCTCTAAGAGCAGAGGCTTACTGGCTATATCAGGCTACTAGCCAAACTCCTGCGATCAAACGTTTCACTGTAGCTGATGTGAAAGGTATGGAGCACGATATTGAAAACCAACGCAACTGGGAAGATTTAGTTGTTAATGTTCAGGAAATAAACTAACACTAGTTTAACCTTAAACTTTATTCCGGGGAGCCACACTTCCCGGAATATACCCAAGCTATTTCTCCGGAAGCCTAGAGAGATAGTTTAGGTATAGCAATAAACGGAGAAAACAATATGCAAAAAGTTATTCTTGTTACCGGTTCAACTGATGGCATCGGTCTTGAGACGGCAAAAATGCTGGTTTCAAAGGGTCACCATGTGCTCATTCACGGTCGAAATCCTCAAAAACTAGCAAAGGTTGAGAAATTGCTATCTGAACTTCCTGGTAACGGAAAAGTTGAAAGCTACGTATCAGACCTTTCTTATATCGCTGACGTTGAAGCGCTAGCTGTTGCAGTTATGGCTAAGCATCAAAAGCTAGATATCCTGATCAACAATGCTGGTGTCTACAAGGTACCTCAGGTAACAACAAAAGATGGGTTAGATGTGCGTTTTGTTGTAAACACCATTGCCCCGTACCTTCTAACTCAACGCCTATTACACCTATTTGGCAGTTCAGGTCGAATAGTTAACCTATCATCTGCTGCGCAATCACCGGTGAATCTAAGCGCTCTGGCCAGCCCCAATGCAGGTCCATCTGATGGTCCGATTTACGCACAGAGTAAGCTAGCACTTACCATGTGGTCTGTTGATATGGCTACTTCACTAAAAGAGAAAGGACCTGTGATCATTGCAGTTAATCCCGCTTCTTTCCTTGGGAGCAAGTTAGTTAAAGAAGCTTACGGCGTAGCTGGCGGTGACCTAAGTATCGGAGCTGATATTCTTTGTCGTGCTGCGCTTTCTGAGGAGTTTTCTAATGCTTCAGGTAAATACTACGACAATGATTCTAACCAATTTACAGCACCACATCCTGATGCTCTTAACTCAACAAAAAATCAAAAACTTGTTGCTGTTCTAGATAAAATTCTGGCGGAGAAAACGCTATAACAAAAATATACTGGGAATAGACAAGATAAGTTTCGCTGACTAGCTACTAAATACTAATCGTTAAGTATTAATAACTAAGTAATAACGCAACCGACAGTTCCAGTATTTTCAACGAACGCAAGCAAGTATTTCAATTCACCAATAAGAAAGAGACAAACCATGTTAGGCGAAAACCACTCATTAGTTAACGAATTTCCCGAGCTTAAAAAGCTCATAGCTAAACTTGTAGAAAGCAACAGTACGTTTGCTGAAGATACAAAAAAATACGACTCAATAGACAATGAAATCCGTACACTAGAGCTAGAAGATGCACCAATTATTGATGAGTCTATGCATCAATTAAAACACCAGCGTTCAGTTTTAAAAGATTCGTTATATCAGCGTCTTATGAAAAGTAAATCAAGCAATAAATAAGACAAAAGCAGCCTAACTCTAAAAAGATTAGGCTGCTGACGCTACTAGGGTTAACAAATGAAAATAAGATCCGTTTTTGGTTACCTGATTCTGGCTATATTTCTATCGGGATGTAGCTCAAAACCAAAACATACTCCTGTACCTGAATATCTTCAGTCTGATGCACGCGTGTTCAATAACAACAATATTCGATACTGGGGAGACGTTGAGGACGGCATCTTCGAACTATATGCATATCAAAACAACCTACGTTGGCACCCAGGGAAAGAGTACAATTTTCTCGCAATCTCAGGCGGCGGCGGAAATGGTGCGTTCTCAAGCGGAATATTGAATGCATGGAGCGATAGTGAAGAACGCCCCGAATTCGACACGGTAACGGGTATCAGTACTGGAGCAATCGTTGCTGTATTTGCCTATTTAGGTTTGGAATATGATCATGTGTTAACCGATCTTTATACCAAGACTGAAGATAAAGATATCTTTAATGCACATAACATTTTTTCGATCTTAAACAAAAGTTCGCTTCTAGATACCGCACCATTGCAAGATAAAGTCAGAGAGACGTTAACGCCAGAGATATTAAAAAAAGTCGCACAAGAGTACCAAAAAGGTCGCTTGCTATTAGTAGGTTCAACACATTTAGATAGTCAACGATTGTCTATCTGGAACCTGGGCGAAATTGCCATGATAGGAACAGAAGTTTCTGAAAAATTATTTGAAGATATCATATTGGCTTCAGCTGCAATTCCAGGTCTATTTCCACCAGTTCAAGTGGATATAGAAATTAACGGACAAACTTATCAGGAACTCCACGTAGATGGCGGCGTAACCCGTCAGGTATTCTGTTTCAATGATGCTGTAACTTTCGAAGGAGACTGGACCCCCGATACTGGTGAGAGAGAAAATGCCAATGTGTATGTCATTACCAATGGCGAATTTCTTCCGCAATGGTCTACCTCAAAACATAGCCTGTCATATGTAGTTGAGCGGTCCATTTATACACTGATGAAATACCAAGGTCGCAGTGACGTACTTAGGATTTATGAGAAAGCAACAGCAGCCAATATGAATTTTCACTTCGCCTTTGTTGACGAGTCTCTAAACAAAAAGGAGTCTAAAGACAAACTATTCGATTCGGAGTTCATGCAGAGCCTCTACCATTTTGGCTACTCATTAATGCTTTCGGATATGCTATGGCATAACAAACCGCCAGGTTTCAATACCATTACTCCATTTCGAGATCTTAGGTTTTGAGCAAAGCCTTCCGCCATTAATCTTTTTGACGAGCGGCTCAACTCTAAATAAGGTAATGTCAACTTAACTTAATTGGAACGTGGTTTCCCAATAGACCACTTCTTAACTAGCAGTAATAATAAAACCATTATCTTATATGTTATTTTTCACACTACTCAATAAATGAACTAAATAATTTATCATGATATTTTACTTATATTAATAACACTATTAACAATAAGGATTATCAATAAATTTTAAAAACTGATTTAACTTTGAACCTTATTATTATTATTGTGATAGTAATTATAATAAGTGCCTCTGCGCTATTGCAGGTTTTTCAACGTCAAAGGACCAAATAATGAATCAACCAGAAACCAAAATCAGCCGCTTTTCTGTACCAGAATTTAATACTCTTCCTCAAGATATTAAAGACACATTTTTAGCTTTCCAAGAAAAGCTTGGATTTGTTCCTAATGTATTTTTTGCTCTTGCGCATCGCCCAGCAGAATTACGTGCTTTCCTCGCTTACAATGAAGCAACAATGGGCAAAGAAAGTGGGCTTACTGCTGCAGAAAAAGAGATGCTTATTATCGCATTCTCTAACTATAATGGCTGTACATATTGTGTAATGTCTCACGGTGCAGTACTTCGCCTTGAATCTGGCGACAAATACCTTGCAGAAAAAATTGCGGTGAATTACCGCGAAGCCAATATTACTCCTCGCCAAAAAGCCATGATTAACTTTGCGATGCAAATTACTAAGGAGCCTTCAACCATAGGAGCAGAAGATTTTGAAATTCTGCGCTCTCATGGCCTCAACGATGAAGATATTTGGGATATAGGTAGTATAACTGCGTTTTTCAATCTCTCAAATCGTATGATGGACTTACTGGCGGTGCGCCCAGATGACCAGTTTTTTATGATGGGTCGTGATTAAGTAAATAATCACCTGTAAAGTAGGAAGAGTTAAACCCTCCCTCTACTTTACAGGTAATTTATTGGTAAAGAAAACTTGGGTAAAAAATTAAAATAGAGGAAACTGAAGAACTAAACGGTCCAGTTTTTTATGTAAAGACAACACTAAAATAGTGTGTAATTAAAAACAATGTTCTGCATTTTTATATAATTATGATCGAGCATTTCCATACCAATATTATTATTTAACGAAGGTGTTTATCGGCTATCCATTTGGTATACATCGCGCTAATTATTAATAAACAACAAGTTACAATCATTATTAAATATTTTTTAAAACTGATTCGCTATTTCGCTCAATTATCACAGAGCCCTCCTACTGCTAACATCTGTGCAATCATTTATTACATCAGAGATTTATTATGCATTACGAAGGTAAAATTTATCGCCCTTGGATGGAAGCACACAGTTTACTCATTCAAACAACATTGGGCTGTAGTAACAATCAATGTACGTTTTGCACCATGTTCGACGATAAACGCTTTAGTGTAAGAGACATAGAGGATATCTTTCTCGATATCGAAGAAGCAAGACGAGCTAACCCGCACGTAGAGTCAATCTTCCTCATTGATGGCAACGTAATGGCGATGCGTACAGAGAATCTGCTCAAGGTGTTGGATAAGATAAAATTGTTGTTCCCAGAGCTTAAGAATCTTGCTCTCTATTCAGGTTTCAACGACTTTCGCCGTAAGAGTGTCTCTGAATTAAAAGAGATGCGTTCTGCAGGACTAACCACTGCCTATTCTGGTCTTGAATCTGGCGATCCTATCGTGTTACAGCGTATTAAAAAGCGTATGACCAGAGAAAATGCTATTGAAGGCATGGAAATGGCCAGAGAGGCCGATATCAGAGTTTTGGCGTCATTTATTTTTGGTATGGGTGGCAAAGAGCGCTCAACAGACCACATAGTCAATACCACTAGCCTACTAAATATCATGAAGCCTGATGCAATAGCACCAATGGCACTAGCAGTACAACCCGGCTCAGAGCTAGAAAAAGAGATTGCACGCAATGAATTTACATTACCAAGCCCACTACAGATCTTAGAAGAAGAAAAATACCTTCTGGAAAATATGGACGATTTCGATTGTTATTACTGGGGTGATCACGGAAACAATATTTCTTCGATGCGGGGCGCATGGCCTGCTGCACGAGAACCATTTTTGGAAAATATAAATAAGCAGATTGCCTACAATCCTGTGACAGAGAAAAACGTCATTGAAACATTTGCGTGGTAGTTGATTCGCCAAACAATATTTGGCATCCAATAACTCATCACTAGCCGAACTAGGTATTAACTTAAGTTCGCTTTATTTTGGAGACTATGATGAAAAAAATCTTAATCAACTTTGCCCACCCGGCTAAAGGGCGTTCCAAAATCAATGCTGCGCTTAAGGTTGCGGTCGAGAATTTAGAAGGCGTGATCGTCAATGATCTCTACTCAACCTATCCTGATTTTCACATTGATATAGCTCGTGAGCAACAACTATGCGAAGAGCATGACGTGATAATCTTTCAACATCCATTTTACTGGTATCAAGCCCCTGCAATCATAAAAGAGTGGTTAGACCTAGTGCTAGAGCACGGTTGGGCCTACGGTTCGAAAGGTAAAGCACTAGAAGGGAAGATTTTCTTTCAAGCTCTTACCGCTGGTGGGGATACCACTACATACCAGCCTAACGGTGCAAACCTGTTTACTATTGGGGAACTGACTTCTCCATTTAGCGCAACCGCTAATCTCTGCCATATGACTGCCCTTCCACCCTTTGCCGTGATGGGCGTACACCGAGGGTTACCAGAAGAACAATTAAAAGCGTACGCTGAAGAGTACTGCCGTTTAATCATTGCCCTGCGTGATGATAGGTTTGATATTGCGCAAGCTAAAGATGAACCACTGCTCAACCACCGTCTCGATAACCTGATCCTAAGGCCTTAATATGGAATACTTCTTATTACAACTGTTTATTTTCCTAGCGGCCTCTGCTATTGCCGTACCAATCGCAAAAAAGTTGGGGCTGGGATCTGTACTTGGGTACCTAATCGCAGGGATCTTGATTGGTCCATTTGGCCTATCTCTTATCGGCGATGTTGAAGATGTCATGCACCTCACGGAGTTTGGTGTCGTAATGATGCTGTTTCTCGTTGGTCTAGAGTTGAAACCATCCCTACTTTGGCAGATGAAAACTCCGATACTGGGTATGGGTGGAATACAGGTGGCACTGTCGAGTATCGCGATCATTGTCGCGACGTTTATTTTCCTGCCATGGAAGCAAGCGGTGGCGGTTGGTCTCATTTTGTCTCTGTCTTCTACGGCGATTGTGCTTCAAACCTTAAAAGAAAAAGGTTTGATGAATACGGGTTCAGGACGTTCTATTTTTTCCGTACTACTTTTTCAAGATCTTGCCGTTATACCTATGTTGGCTTTTTTGCCGCTGCTAGCGACGGAAACCTCTCACGATGAAGGTCATCATGCATCGGTGTTGATTGATATCGGCTCGCTGCCTGGTTCTCTCCAACTCATCACTACTCTACTCGCTGTTTTTTCTATCTTCCTTTTAGGTAAATACGCCACAAGGCCTATTTTCAGAGCAATTGCGGCAACGCAGGTTAGAGAAATATTTGTCGCAGCAGCGCTTGCATTGGTTGTTGGTATTTCGTTACTAATGACGGTCGTTGGCTTGTCTCCAGCGCTTGGGACTTTTTTAGCAGGCGTAGTACTAGCAGACAGCGAATATCGTCATGAATTAGAAAGTGATATCGAGCCTTTCAAAGGCCTATTGCTTGGTATCTTCTTTATCTCTATCGGGGCAAGCTTGAACTTTACCCTTATAGCTGACGACGCCATATTCATTGCTGGAATTACCGCCGGACTTATCTTTATCAAATGGCTTGTGCTAGTCGTGACAGGTTTAGCTTTCAAAATGCCAAGCAAAGAACGATCGCTATTTGCCGTTGCATTGGCACAGGGAGGTGAGTTTGCCTTCGTGTTATTTCAGTTCTCCAAAACGAATGGCGTCCTGCCTGCAGAAACGATCGAACCATTTATCTCTGCGGTAGCGATATCAATGTTCCTTACCCCTCTTATATTTATGGCTTACGAAAAATCTGTCAAGAGCAGCAGAGATGAAGATAATGCCTGCCAGAATGATGACACAATTGAACATAATGGCCATAAAGTTATTCTTGCTGGATTTGGACGCTTAGGTACTGATCTGGGGCGATTCTTACTGTCCGCAGGTATCAAGCCAGTCATAGTTGATCATAACGCTTCCAACATAGATGTATTAAGGAAATTAGGTTTTGAGGTCTACTATGGTGATATTACGCGCTTGGATCTTCTCGAGGCTGCAGGTGCTGGCGAAGCCGAGCTTCTAATCATAACTATTGGTGATATTGAGAAGTCACGGTCATTAATCGAACTTGCTAAGAAACACTACCCCCACTTAAAAATAATCGTTAACGCCGACGATCGGCAAGCCGCGTTTGAGTTAATGGACTTACATATAGACAACATCCGAAGAGAAACGTTTGGTAGCGCCATCGCTTTAGGGCAAGATGCATTGCAACAACTTGGTACTGACCCATACGAAGCTTATCGTTTGGCTCGTATATTCAATAAAAAAGATGAAGAAATGATGCCAGAATTACACAAACTGCAAAGTGAAAAGGAAAGCTACATTTCTCACTACCAAAAAAGGCACGCGGATCTGGAAACTCTGATGAAGAGAGACCTCAACCATAGCACGGATGAACTGGATAAAGCGTGGACGGCTAAAAATCCAGAATTGTAAACAACATGTGCCAGTCACGACTAGATGGCACATTGAATAACGCTTAAATTTAGACAGTTTTATCAATTGGTTATATTTAAGCCATCATTTCTTCTCATTTGCTCTCCTTATGATATTGCACGGATTTTGTGTTTCGAGGTTTTTATGGATAGAGCCCGCAAGCTCGATTTATTTCTAGAAGTGGTACAAAAAAACTCGTTTGTAAAAGCCGCGAATGCTCAAAATATAGACCCTTCAGTCGTCTCCAAACAAATTATATCGCTAGAACGTGAATTAGGCGTGCGCCTGCTCAATCGCTCTACGCGATCCATTTCAACAACCGATGCGGGTGACAAAATAGCCAAACAGGCTGAGGTTATTCGAAAAACGCTGATTAACACCGTTCGAATAGCAAAGTCATATCATGAAAAGCCCAAAGGGTTACTTCGAATCACCAGTCCTACTCAGTTTGGGAATATGTACCTTCAGAAAGCTGTACATATTTTTATCGACAAATACCCTGACATCGATATCAAACTGGATTTGGAAGACAAACGCTCTGACCTCATTAGGGAGAGATTCGATATTGCTTTTCGAATAGGCCCACCGAGAGACTCAAACTTAATTGCTAGAAAGTTGGCTGACAATAAAATGGCAATACTTGCCTCACAAGACTTTATAAACAAGTATGGGTACCCTAAGACGCCAGATGAGCTAATCAAACTGCCATCAGTTATCTATAACAATGGTGAATACAAACTGAACAGACTCACTATTTCAAGCTCTCCCCATAGCGGCGTCATGCAAACGCACGATCTGCAAGGTCGATTTGAAGTAAATGATGTCAACGCGTGGACCAAAGCAGTAGATATGGGATTAGGCTACCTTCTCAGACCGCTGTTCACGTTAGATAGGAATATCAAAGATCTTGGACTGGTTCCATTGCTGACTAACTATCAATTGCCAAACGATGAATGGGGAATATATGCCGTTTATCCACATAGAAACCCAACCCCTGCTGTTAAATTATTCATAGAAACGGTACGGGAAGTTATTGGAACACCTCCAAAGTGGGAAAGTTATATTGATGGGTATGAGCACATGTATAAGTAACTCTGACCTCTAAAAACAGACTAACGACTCTGATGCAAAGAGGTAAACTAGGCCAGTTCTCAATCTCTAGAGGCATTTAAATATCGGGTATTATCGTAGTGTGTTGTGAAGGTTGGATTGATGCGCACACGATAATTCATGGCAGTACCTGGCTATAACGGTAGTACAACCAGATAGAATATCAAATGGTATCAAGGGCAATCGATGTCTTTTATATCTGTGTATATTGAAATACTGCCTCAGGTTCGGTTAACTTGACAGTACCTAATATTGGCTTTAACGGAGAAGGTAATTTATCCCAATATATTGCCAGACTTTTAAAAAACTTAGCCGTTTTCGCAACCTTTGTCTTTTGTATGATGGTATACAATCTAGAGTTAGCTCTTTAGGAACTTCTCAACTTTCGGCTTAATCGTCAGTGAAATAGAGATCATAAGAACCAGAGCTACAGGGAGCGCTCCCAGTACTCCATCCATCCATGCATTGACAAATTCATGTTGGTTATCCAAACCAACATGGTTATATGCACTAATAAAAGCCATACCTGATTCCATGATCAGAGCCATAGATACACCTACTAGTACATCGCGTACCTTTTCTGTGACTTTTGGTAGTAGTACCTCTGCACCTTTGGTTAACAGCGCCATCATCATAAAACCTAATGGAATCACCGTCACCAGTGCAGTTAAAAAATTCGTCGCCCAATCAATATAGAAAGTGTCCGTGAATCCGAGATTAAGGAATGTCATTGTACCGGTGATCGAGCCACCCATAAGGCTTATCATGCCTAACATAACCAATATCTTTTGGACAAAAGGTGTCTTCTTTTGACCAACAAATGAATCATTCATCACAGCTTGTGCCGTCATCGCGCTCTCCAGTCTTTAACTAGCTTTCAATTAAGTTGATATTGTCAACTATAAACACATTGGTTGACAATGTCAACCAATGTGTTTTGGAGTATTATCTCACCTGACAACAAATTGCTAGATTGCTTGTTTAAACGGCTACACGACGTTAAAAGTCATCAGAAAGTGTAAATACAAGCTCTTGAATTAGATATTGCGCCAATGCACGTTCGAGTGCGTAAAATTATGGACAAAAACCACAATATACTGTGGTTGAAATTGCAAACTTCCTAGATAGGGATAAAGCGCAAGTAACTCCCTTGTTAAAGGGCGTGATCAATCAAGCTACCTCTCTAACTTTAAAGTTCTGGGTTCATGATCTGTTGTGTACGCTCAAACACATCTAAACCTTGCTGTTTTAGCCAATAAGGAAGATCGATAAATACCCAGTTTTCAGATAACTTATCCCCCTTGCGATAATATACATCTACCACCTGCATGTCTGCGCGAATCTCACCACCAGGCAGACCAAGAAAGCCACCTATCGGTGTATTTGACAGATTTGGCCAACCAAAGAAACAAGCAAAGTTACCTTCAGCAAATCGACAAACATGACCATTAAACTTCTTGTCGGTCAGGTTATTGCGGAACGGTAATTGGTGCTGCTGCTGGTAACGAGGAATAGTATAAGACGCACCAATACCACAAGGACCATACCAGATCATGTCTTTCGACCAGCTTTTTTCAAGTACTTCAGGAGGACAACCCATTGCACCGCTATCGTTCAGTGCACTCAGATCATCAACCATCTTGTTCACAAGATCTAATGTCGCAACGCCTTCTTCTTCAGGTGCATCTTCAAACAACAAACCGTTATGATCACGTGGACCAGGATAAACAAAGTGGCGACCTGTTGATGGCGGTAGCGGATAGCAACCAGCCTGTTCCATTACACCAAGAAGATCCATAAACAAACCAGACTTTGTGATTTTACCATTCTCAACACAGGTAAATTCGGCATAACGAATACTCATCATTTTACCTGTCGCACGAATGCCTAACCAACCAGCATCGAAGAGTCCCATAAAGTGACCCATACTCATTACCCATTGTTCACCGCTGATTTCATTAGTACCACCGATGAAAATATCCTGACGACGTTGCAAACGTGTAATAGATTTCATCATTGGTGTCCAAAATACTTCAGCAACAGCATCAGCACCTTGTTGTTCACGGAATGGATAAACGCCACGCCACAGATAGTCTTCGCTGACATATTCCTTTAAGACGGAGGCAACTGATTCCGGTGTTGCGTTTTCCATAGCATCGAAATACCCAAGGACGATACGTTTTATTTCTCTATATTTACTCATAATGCAATCCATTTAAAATCTTTGGCCACAGAACTAAGAGGACTAAAAAGGAAGCTCTTGAATGCCATCCCAGAACAACTTAATTCCCGATATAAATAGAAAGAAATAACACATCTGATATATCATCTTTTGGCTGACTCTGTTTAACATCCATATTCCGAGCATGACACCAATAGGTGCGACAGGAAACAAAACTAGAGCAGTCGAAAGATTAGTTGTGTTCATTTTCCCTAACCAGATATAAGGAATCAGTTTAAAAAAGTTCATCGCCCCAAACAGCACGGCCATAGTGCCAATCATCTGCATTTTTCCTAACTGCTGCGGTAGGAGGTAAATACTTATTGGCCCACCTCCGGCATGAATCGTTGTGCTAGAAAATCCGCTTAACAAACTCCAAAAATAGCCCTGTTTTTTCCCAGGTACAGCTTTAGCTTTACTGAAAAAAACATACTGGAGGCTAAACAGAACAGAAAGGATACCAATCAAAATTTCCAGACCATACTCTGGAGTGACACTAAGAAAGTACCCGGCGATAAAAATACCCACCACAGCAGAAGGCAGCATGACCATTAACTGCTGATAATCACAGTTACGAGCGTGATGATAGATAGCAATAATATCCATAAAAAACAGAAGTGGTAGCAAAATCGCCGCCGCCTCTATTGGTGACGTCGTCAAGGCCATCAAAGGCACTGATATTATGCCCAGAGCACCGCCAAGTCCGCCTTTTCCAATACCATAGATTAGGACAGCGGGAACCGCTGTCAGGTAAAATAATGGGTCTGTAATCATGTCAGTAATTTCGTTTCCGATATGTTTAATAACCAACCGTATTGCCAGAAACTCAGGTTAGGACATTTTATGCGTGGTTTGACTGAGAAAATCAGTCAGCTATTTGTTCTATGCCTTGAATTCAATAAGATCTGTTTCCAAATAGCCACTTCATCAAACAAGACATACTCACGACGAACCCCCCAGGGACCAAATTCAGCGTGTGCCGCCCCCATGATATAAACCTGTGCTCCTGTAGGAGCACCAAAATGCCCATACCCCTCGTGCTTACCTTGAAGCGACCAACGGATTGCAGCCCGGGGAGACATCATTTCATCGTTTCGTCCTATTCGGTTATGAATCTTGAATTCTGCATTAGGAAATGCTGATCTCAACCGCATCCAAAAATCGTCAATTTGTAGATGAGAGCACGCTTGTGTACCACTAGGGTATTCAGCAAGACAAGCTCGATCATATTCTTGGGGAATCACAGAGAACTCAGCATTCATGATTCGTTGTAGAATTGACTGGTACTTTTCTCCCCACTCGTTATCGTTACCGACACCAGTGTAAGGACCCTGAAAATCTTTCTCTGGAGTAAACGGGAACGGACATTGTTCCAAACCACCAGACTCTTCAATAGCCTTAATGGCTTGTTCTTTAGCTGTCATCCCAAGGTGCTTTGCGATAGCCCCATGATCACGAATCAACCATTCATCATCAATTTGGTTATTCAGAGCGTGACAATCGGCAATGATACGGAAAAAGATTTTTTTATTGGTTTCCCGGTGAGTTGCTGTAGAAATAATACGATGTGAGGAATACAGGCCGGACTCATCGTCACCAGACCAGATAACATCCTCACCTAATAATGTCCTATCAGGGAATTCAGCCAATACTTCCATAGTACTGTTTATCACTCCCGTATTACCCTGAGATATCGTTAGAGGTGTACGGACAATAACATCTTTAGCATAGTAGCGATTTAAGGTGTGTAATTGTCTGTCTTCCCAAATTTCTTTAGTGATCCCCAAAATATAATCGGGAAAATCTTTCCACTTTTCATCAAATCCTTTCATCATAACGGACTATCCTTACTACTGTTCAAACTGTTGGTAACGTGCTTTATTAAACTCACGCATCCGTGAAAGTACATCAACACCTAACTGAGCATAGGCATGGAGAATATCTACAAGTACCCAGTTCTCCCTAATCATCCCATTTTCACAACGCCAAAAATCGAGACTTCTTAGGGTTATTTCTTTACTTGAAGGGGCAATCCCTAACCAACCATCGTTGGAAACCGTCATTGCCATACCTGGCCAACCTGTAAATGCCACATAGTTCTGATCAGCAAATAAGTAACCATTATTCTCAATGGTTCTACGATTTGGCATTGCTTTTAAGAAAGGGATTTGATGCCAATTACGGAACCCAGAAATACCTCGACATGTTCCAATACCGGAAGGGCCATACCAACTACACTTTGGATGCCAGTATTTTTCCAGTTCCATCGCTTCTACACCGCCTTCTGCAAAACGCGACAAACCTGTGAGCATCTCTCCAACCAGAGTTAGACTTTGCTCAGCCTGTACTGCATCATATTCTGAAGTAATAATGCCATCGCATGTTGCGGGAGCAGGCGGATTCCATTCTTTACCAAGGCTTGGAGCCATCGGCCAGGCTCTTGCTTGCATCATTAGCTCTGGAATATCCCATAAGCCTTGCATCTCAACGACTTTCCCGCCTTCAATACGATAGAACTCATGAAAACGCATAGATACCTGATGCCCGTTCGGTGGAATATCTAGCCAGCTATTGAGAAACGCCCCGGTATAATAACCAGCACAACCTACCCAGTCGGCATCATTAGAACTTCCGGCCATTGTTATGTAAGTTCGCTTTTCAAGGTCGGGTATCGCATTGTTAAGTGATCTATACACGTCTGACCAAAGCGCTGAAGCACTAGAAAGAGTCTCAAAAGGGTAAGCTAATTGAATTACCGCGTCTGCTGTAAAAGTTTCATATAACTGTGTTTTTACTTTTTCTGACTCAAAGTCATACATAGCAGAATTGAGACGATCAATAACTTCACGGTTTTTTTGTGAATGCTCATCAAAGAACCTTATCGGTATGCATCAAAGGCCCTTGTTCACTATCCATATTTTCCCAGCCATGACCATTAAATGGGTCTACGCCAAGTTGCATCATTATGCTTGGGAAATCTACAGTGACATAGTTATCGACAATTTTACCGTCTTCAACCTTCCAAAAATCCATGTAACGAATAATCACCTTTTTACCCGTAGGTTCAATGCCCATAAACGGCCCCGAGTGTATCGCTTCCTGTCGACCAAATGCTGCACACCATTGCCCTTGAGTTAAGCGGGCTTCGTCAATGCACACCTTGTCTGAAAACGCAGCCTGAAACGGTTTTTGCCAATGCTGCTGAAACTCTTTTAGACCGTTTTTAAACCCGCATCCACCATTACCCATCCAGCGAAAAGACTCTGCAAAAAAGCGGCCCATATTCTCGATATCATGGTCATTCAAACCGTCGACCATGGCGTCGATAACCTGAAGAGTCTCTTCGGTTTTGGATAGGTCATTGTCCTTGGTTAAAATTGCCTGTTCTGGACGTTTCATATTCACTCCTGTCAAATTATCCTTTCACTGCCCCAGCGACCAATCCGGAAACAATGCGTTTCTGGAATATCACAATAAGCACGACTATCGGTAATGTAATTGAGACTGCACCCGCTGCACTCATTGACCAGTATTTGATGTCGTCAGCGCCAAATTGAGAGATCGCAACTGGCATAGTTGACGCATTCGTTGCGGTTAAAGTCAGTGGAATGAGAAATTCGTTATACGCCAGCAGGAAAGTAAATAGACCTGTGGTGATAATGCCTGGCCACATTACGGGTACGATGGCTTTTATAAAAGATTGAAACTGATTGCAACCATCCATCATGGCCGACTCTTCCAGCTCTTTTGGAATATTCATAAAAAATGAACGCATCATCCAAATTGTAAACGGCTGGTTAATTGCAACCAAAATCATAATCAAAACGATATGGGTATCATAAAGACCGACCATACGGGTAAATTCATAATATGGGATCAAAAATACCGTATGTGGAAGCGATCGAAACACTAATGCGATCATCAGCAGCCAAAAACCTAGCTTCCCCGGATACCTCGCCAAGGCATATCCAGCCAGACAACCAATAGAAAGCGAGATAACAACCACGCCAGTTGTGACAATCACTGAGTTCCATAAAAAAGTGCTGAATCCAAACTCCAACCAGAGCGCAGCATAGCTCGCAGCTGTTGGCTCGAAAACCCAAACAGGAGGTGTCGAAAAAGCATCTACAGGATCCTTTATGGACGTCATAATGGTCCAGAAGAACGGGAATGTGCAGTAAACCAACCATACCAATAACGCGGTATAAACAAAGATAGTTTTATCTTTAAACAGACGTGACATCATTGGCGAATCCCCTTTTGCTCTTTATAGGTCATATATAAAAACGGAATCAGGAAAACAAAGATTCCTACCATAGTGAGTACAGATACAGCACTTCCCTTAGCCACTGCGTCCTGAACGATACCGATACGGTAGTTGTAATACATCAGTGTTTCTGTGTTGTTCAGCCCGCCAGTCATAATGGCGACCGCATCAAACAAACGATAAGCGTCCATTATGCAAATCATGGAAACAAACAGAATTAAAGGCTGTATTGCCGGTATCACCACATGCTTTATCTGATCAAGACTTTGTGCGCCATCTAATACCGATGACTCAATGGTGTCCTGTGGTATCGCCTGCAAACCAGCAAAGAAAACGATCGCGGCAAAAGGGGTTACCTGCCATATGCCATAGAAAATTATCAACATTCTTGATTCCAGCGTCCCGCTGAACCAGTACACTTCAATCCCTAATAGGTTCAAGAGGTAGGTAAAATATCCAAAATCCTGGAACAACCAAGAGAAAATCAGAGTACCTACCACCGGGGTAACCACAAATGGAAGCAATGTCGCCGCCATAAAGAATCCGCGGATTTTTCCTTGTAAACGTCCTAAAGCTAAAGCAATTAGGAAACCAAATACCAGAACACTCAATGTAACTGTAATGGTATAAATGAACGTAAATTCAAACGCCTGCCAGAACTCCGGATCAGACAAAATATCAACATAGTTTTCCAACCCTACCCAGCGAAGGTTCCCTTTAAAATTAAAGCGATACAACGATAAGTAAAGTGTCATGATCAGTGGCGCTGTCATCAACAGCACCATCGATATGATTGAAGGACCGGAAAACGCAAGAAAGTTGCGTAACTTCATCATCAGTCTTACTCCAAAAGCCCTTCGCTTTCGCTTCTTTATAATATGCTTTCGCCGCATCATTCAAAACGAGCTTGATATCTTTGTTACCTTTCAAAGCCTCCGGTAACTTACTGCCTATCTCGTTGTGCGCCAAAGTATAATAAGGCTGAGTTGGGAAGGCTTTGGCACCTTTTGCCACCATGTCACGCATTGCTTCGAGGTAACGGTACTTTTCACCTTCCACTGAACTAGCCGAGTTACGTGTTAAAAATGCCAAATGACTCGCGCCTGCCATAGAGTCTTTCTTCAACATTTCCATCAGTACTTTAAAGATAAGTTCGCGATCTTCTTCGACACGTTTTGGAATAACATACCCGTCCCAGAAAATACTGGTGGATGGAATTGTTGTCATGTTGTTGGCTACCGGAGCCGAGGAATATTGAACCTTTCCCACAACCTTTGAAACTTCAGCATTATCCATTTCAGCTGCACGGGTCGCCCATACGTTACCCATAATTGCTTTCTCTTGCTGGAAATTAACCATCACAAGATCGTTTGACATAGAGAGCGCATTTGGAGACATATAAGGAAGAAGTGACTTAAGTATTTCAGCTGCCTTCACACCTTTTTCACTGTTAAATAAAGGCTTACCATCTTTATCGAAATACTCACCACCGAGAGAGAGATAGATATTGGTAAATTCTGTCGCCAGATTCCACCCCTTACCCATGGCTTGAGATATTGGGTATTTGATGCCAGCCTCCTGTAGCTTAGCCGCAACCTCTACTACATTGTCGTAAGTCTCGGGTACTTTAAGCCCATATTGCTGCAAAACATCCTCACGGTAAAAGAACTGCTGCATGTTCATCTGTAAAGGAACAGCATAAATCTCACCGTCAACAGTAGCCAAATCCCAGACTTCTGGTGAAATATCCGCTAACTCATACTCATCCCAATACTTCTTCACCAAATCGGTGATTGGTTGGAGTTGTTCTTTTGCCTGAAATTCGTGAAAGCTACTTGCAGATACTTGAATGAGGTCATAAGGTGAATTACCTCTACGACTTGATAAAACAATACGCGCCTGTTCCTGTACCGAGCTTCCACTCACCAACTTATTGTTTACCTGTAGTGAATCTGACTCACAACTTTCCATTTTGTCGGAAAAATATTTTAGTACCGGATAGCTGTTTGAAAGCAAAGAGAGCTCCCCTTTAGCGTCAACACCCGATAGGTCACAACTAGCAGCTGAACTGCCAGCGAAAACCAGAGAAGTAAAAAGTGCTAATTTAGTCAATCCCATTTTCATAATTTAGTCCCTTAAATTTTATGCCGTGAGTTCGGTCAGTTGTGAATTGTGTTCAAAATCAATTCGCTGCTCGGTTTTTGTATTAAATAAAAAAATGTGGTCGTGATCGAATTTGTATCCAATAGGGTCGCCTATTTCTGCCTCGAAATTTTTGTCAGTTCGTGCAACCACCAAGTTTCCCTCTACACCAAGTGTTACCAGTGTTGACTCCCCTGTCATTTCAATTGAATAGATCTCACCAGTAAGACTCGCGTCGGCTAAAGGCACAACTTGAATATCTTCCGGGCGAATACCCAAGGTCACCATGCTATTAGAAACATTCGCAAGACCGGATACTTTGCAGTTTTTACTGGTAAACACTCCCCGTTTCGCGGAGCCCTCTATAAAATTCATTGAAGGAGACCCTATAAAACTGGCCACAAACAAATTACGTGGGTTGTTATAAATGTTTTTTGGAGTATCAAGTTGTTGAATCTTCCCCTGATAAAGAACGGCAACTCTGTCTGCTAAAGTCATAGCTTCTATCTGGTCATGAGTAACGTAAACTGTAGTTCGTTGAAACTCGTGATGTAGGTTCTTAAGCAAAGCTCGCATAGAAACACGCAATTTAGCATCGAGGTTCGACAGTGGCTCATCCATCAGAAAGAGCCTCGGTTCACGAACGATAGCTCGAGCTAATGCGACCCTTTGCCGTTGACCACCTGAAAGCTGAGAAGGCTTACGCTCTAATAGCTGATCCAATTCAACACGTTTAGCCGCTTTGATTACTCGTGCATGGAGTTCTTCTTTCTCCACTTTTTTCATCAGTAAAGGGAAAGCGATGTTTCCGTAAACCGTTTTTTGTGGGTACAAACCGTAATTCTGAAAAACCATGGCGATATCACGATCGCGAGGATGGACATCGTTGACCAATTCACCATCGATAACTACGTCACCTTCAGTAGGCTCATCTAACCCAGCGATCATTCTCATGGTTGTTGTTTTGCCACAACCAGAAGGTCCAAGTAGTACCAGAAATTCCTTATCTTTAATTTCAAGGTTAAGGTCTTCAATTACCTTAGTGCTATCCCAGGTTTTATCAATCTTGCTTAATGATATGGACGCCATACGTGCTCCCTTAGCATCTTTAAAATCCTTTCTCTCACCATTCATTAAAATATGAATTCGTAGTCAAAACTACAGTGAGGCCTCGTTACGTTACCTAAAGCAAGTTGCGTACCAACTAAAAATAACTTTATTTAAATACAGATAGATACATACATATCAACAAGTTATAAATGGTTTTTGTAGACAATGAATATTACGAATGAAATATATTGAATACGTATTCATTTGTCGCACCAGAGAAAGGCAGACATGAACTAAAATGATGCGAAATAAACCAGCTTAGGGTTCTCTTTCCTATATAACCCCAAACTCCAGTAGTATTTGTCTAACTGGTATTACTCTTGCTTAAAAAAGTAATGAAACAAAAGAACTCACTTCTGCTACAGTTAAGCGGATAATAAAAATGAACGGAAACCGAATGAGACCAAGAAAAGTCACGTCTACAGACATCGCCCGAATTTTAGGCGTATCGCAGTCAACGGTATCAAGAGCCTTTAATCCAAATGCCAGTATTTCAAGTAAGAAACGAGAGATGGTACTAGAGGGAGCCCGAAAACTAGGTTATACCCCAAACGCAATTGCACGAAGCTTAACGTCTAAACGCTCTGGTCTGATAGCAATCGTCACTGATAGCGAAACAAACCCGATCTATGATGAGATAACCCGTAAGCTTTCCTATGCTGTTCAAGAAAAAGGTGGACAGCCAGTACTCTGTCTTGCTGATAACCACAATATGGAACGAGCGGTCAATAAAGCTATTGAGTACCAGGTCGACGGTCTCATCATCGCTACCAGCCATCTAAGTGGAAAACTACTGGAAAAATGCCTTGATTATGGGATCCAACTTACATTTATCAATCAATATCTTAATGAAGTGAAAGGCAATTGTTTTTGTACCGATAACCTTCTTGTCGGAGAGCAGATAGCAGACTATCTAAAAGCCACTGGCTATCAACACATGGCCTACCTTGCCGGTGATAAAGGTAGCATGGTAAATGAAGAACGTTGGGTAGGCTTCAGGGATAGATTGCTCAAGCACGGAGCAAACCCTCCACTATATGTTCAGGGGACATTCTCATTTCAATCAGGGTTAAATGCAGCTAACACTATAATGAACCAGTTTAAGGATATAGACGCGATCTTTTGTGCAAACGATATTATCGCTGTAGGGCTGCTAGAAGGGTTAAAGGGTTACCCGGAATACAAATCAGTGGCTGTCATTGGTGTTGATGATATTTCTATGGCCTCATGGCCCTCTTTCCAGTTAACTTCGTACCGACAGCCATTAGAAATAATGATAAATGACGCTATAGATGAAATCCTCGAAAGAATAGAAACAAGCGAGGAAGCAACCGGACAAACACACCGTTACGCGGGCGAATTGATTGTTAGGAATACCGCGTAAGCTTTTAGTTTGGTATTGTACAGTAATGTATTCAGGGTACAGTCAACTTATCTAAATAGAGTCGTAATTTCCCAGTAGATTCTCTCTTAACCAGTGGTCGTATTACCCCATATTGCAAAAGTTTCCGTTCTTCGGTTTTTATAAAACTCTGCACTACACAGGTAATGCTGTTCGGTTAAGGTCATTTATACCTGTAATCCCGACGAAAACCGACGTCATCCCCATGAAAATGGGGATCTAGTACAGCCAAGATTCCCGTTTTCACGGGAATGACGAAGTATTTAGCACTAACCGAACGGCATTAGCACTACACAGGTGCCTTTGCAAGTTTAAGGCATTATATTCTTAAGAGAAAATACTGAGAAAACGTACTTATCCACCAAATCACAAAAAGCGGCTTCTTTGAAGTCGTGTTCTACTATGTCATGAACTTATCAGGGCTTTAAAGTAGATATTTGTCACGGCCCACTAAAAATGGTGGGCCTATTTTTATATAACCATACTGTCGTGACTTATTGAATTTGACCTCATAGTTAGAGTTATAGGTATAAAGAAAAAATAGGTCAAATAATCAACCTTCAAGTGTTATAGAAAAGTGCCTTGAATTGAAATGGGGGCAGATCAGAAGAACTATTTCCCACCAGTTGGACAGGCTTTCCCACCTATAGAACAATGGAAATAATCATCGACATCAAGGTCAATAACTTATAAATTAATCGTACCAAGTCCTTGAAATTTATTGCCTTGGTCCTGTCAACAGATAGTGACCTAGGTGTTTGATTGAGTTTTTTTCCGCAGTTCAGGCTTAGACCAATATGTTAATACCCCACTTATATTACCTTGAGAGATATCGCAATAAAGGTACTCGAACCTACAGCACACATGCTTCATTTACGGAAGCTTCTGATTGCTATCGACCGGATTCTGATAGAGAGCAGTTTGAACTTCCGGTACTGACTCTGCCGAAAGAGAAAGTGAACATCTACCTCGCCAACCCACCACAAGCGCTTGCAAATAAATTTGTTGGTTCTTCAGAGGTGAATTTCTGTGTTCATCCGCAAGTATTGGAAACTCTAGGCGAAGAGACTTCCCCATTGCGAGCTGAAGAGTTACCACAACAAAATGGTAAAACATCGGTTGTTCCAAGTTCATCCACACGAACGCTGTTTGTTTTGGATGATGAGATACCACATGCTGTAAAAGTCCACTTCCCTTTTAAGGTATCCCGATACACACGTAAAATGCGTGACGAAGTGATAGAGCAAGCGATCAATGTCTCTTTGGAGCTAGAAAATGGTATTGATAGAATGGAAGACGATTTCGCCTATTTGCGCGAAGTCATCGGTATCAGCTATAAACAAGAACAAACGTTAGACCAACGGGCTGAAAACTGGGGCTACGTGGTACGAGATATGCAGCCTTTCCCATGTGTTGCAGAAGATCGCAAACTAATACCGGGATTTGCGCTATACGGAGAGGACTTTTACGAACCCGATACTCCACCCATTCTTTACGGATTGCTCGCCAATCAAAACCCTCTCGATTTTGTACTGCACAATATAATGCTACCCATCGTTCGGCACTGGGTCGATTGTTTCCGTTACTTTGGCTATATCATTGAGCCTCACGGACAGAACGTTCTAATAGAGCTAGATAAATCAAACACCATCACCCGTATTGTTCATCGCGACTTAAGTGTTGGCATTGATATGAGAAGAAGAAGAGATATTGGCCTGTCTAGTGACAAACTCAACCAATATAACCGAATGGATAACAGTGCATTTCATAGCATCGCTTATGATCGCTTTATGGGAAATCACTTCTTCACTCGTCTCGTTGAGTGCTGTATCGCCAAGTTTCCCCACCTAGCGAAAGAAGACTTCACAATCCCATGTCAGAGAGAGTTTGCTCGACGACTACCAGAATACCGAGATTACTTTCCAAAGAACATCTGGTATTTCAGTGAGGAAAGGGATCCATTTAATAAACCACTCTACGAAGATACAGGTGCCGCACCAGAATGGCGACCGTGTGACTAGAAAAGAGTGAGCAAGTTCATCAGGTAAGAGTTACTCATTGGTTCAAATCAGTTAGTTCAAACTCGCTAAATTTAGCGAAATTAGGCATAGTGATTCTGCCGCTAAAGGTGTAAAGCATAACGCCTTGCTCATGCCCTGATAGTACGGCAGTGCTTATAATAGGCTGCCATGTGTCGTTATCTTGCGTTCGATAATAAGCTCGAACTTTAGTGTCGCTTCTTTCCAGCTTAACCGATACTGTCGACTCATCAAATCGTAAGCGATGTTTAATATCAGGCTGACCATTTTGCTCTACAACAAACACCAGTGAGCGCTCAGCCATAAACATCTCTTTACTGATTTTAATGTAGTTATCATTGTTCCAATAAATTCCCAGCCCTGCCTGCTCGAAACTGAGATTCGGATCTAGGCTAATCGTCACTTGTGCGCTGTAATCTGGTTTGCTTACCGGATAAATAAAGAGATTATCCACATCCGCGGCTCCCGCGCCAAAGATGTTGCCTTCTTGAACCTGCATCGTAAGGACTCCATTTTTTAACGACCAGTGGTTCGGGTTTTCGTTTTGAATATTCCAGTTGTCTAGATTGTTCATTAGTCTGTTCCTTACCATTAGATCATACGTTGGCGAAGTTGATAGAAAATGTCGTCAATATCGCCAAGCTTCTGTTGTTGAATACGGTCTAGCTCTCTTTGCACACTGTCATACATAAGCTGATTACGCATATCACTCAGTGTGGCGTAATAGTGCGTGCGGCGCCCTAAAATAAAGTTATTCTGGTCGCTTTCACTCATTTGCAAAAAGTGGTCAATAGTGCGCAAAAATGTCTCTTTATCTTTTGGTAATTGACCATTAAGTTCCGTCAACACATTAATGCCGTGGTAGTTCCCATAATTACCCGTCATACCGTCTAGCTTGCTGATAAGCTGATACTGCTCTTCAAGCATCTCTCGTTCGGTTAGTGGTGTAAATTGGCCGTTTTGTACTATCTCATCCAATTCAGTTCCCGATTTAACCGCCAGCGAGAGTATACGAATTTCGTCTGGGTTGATTTGATTCAGTAGCTTGGCCGTTCCTGCGATATGTTGCTCTGACAGTTCTTTTCCTCCCAAGCCAAGGATAATGAAGGTCATCATTTTCATGCCCGCTTGCTTGGCATATTCGGCTGACTTCAAGATTGATTTCGGGGTGATCCCCTTTTTCATCAGTTTTAGAACCTCGATAGATCCCGACTCCATACCGCAGTAAAGCATATTTAGCCCAGCGTCGTAGATTGCTTTCATTTCCGCTGGCGACTTTTTAGTCATGGTCTGCGCCCGGCCATAAGAGCTGATCTGTTTAAGTTCTGGAAAAGCCTCTTTCAGTGTATTGAGCACGTCAAGTAAGTCTTGGGTTTCCATGGCGAATGAGTCGCCATCTTGTAAAAAACAGCTATCAAAGGTTCTGTTTTTATAAAACGCCTTCGCCGCCCAGATATCACGCTTAATATCTTCAACCGGACGAATAGAGAACGCCATGCCTTCAAAAAGGGTGCAGAACTTACATTTATTCCACGGGCACCCTTGTGTGGTTCTGATTAGCAGGCTATCTGCTTCTGATGGTGGGCGTATTGGGCCCTGTTGAAAATGTATCTGTGACATGGCTATTTATCCAATGAATTAAAATTAATTTGGCCATGCTACTGCAATTTTTACACGGTAAAAACGCGGTATTTTTTGAATAATTATCAAAAATTAATAGATAAACTATGTGCATATCACCTACAACGCGATCCATTCCCTGTCTATAGGGATACTTAAAAATCAATTTTCAATCTATATTTGATAATAATTCAATTTATAAGCTGTTTTTAGTTCGCAATATTCACCGTACTATACATCCATACCAACAACGCAGTACACCATCAGCTGCTTCAACTCCATACAGAGGAATACCCTATGACTAAGCTAACTATCGTTGCAAACATCGTGACCAATGTAGACAAAATTGAACTGGTAAAAGCAGAGCTATTGAAATTAATCGACATCACTCGTGCCGAAGACGGTTGCATCAATTATGACCTTCACCAAGATAACGAAAACCCTGCACACTTCACTTTCTACGAAAACTGGGAGTCACGTGAACTTTGGCAAGCCCATATGGGTAATCAACACCTTGCCGATTATATGGCAGCTACAGAAGGCTGTGTGGAAAGTTTCGTTGTAAACGAAATGACCCAGATAGCTTAAGCCAACTTTGTATTTCCCTCTATTTGAGTGAATGGATTTAAAAGTTTTTTGCTCAAATACACTTGTTTTCATCTGCCTATTTTCTTGGTTTACACGTCATGATCACAGACCTTTGGTTTTATGTTGCAGCAGTACCTGCCGTTTTTTTCTATGGAATGGGCAAAGGAGGAATTGGCGGTATTTTAGGGATGCTGTCCGTGCCCTTGATGGCAATGAGCGTATCGCCAGTTCAAGCCGCTGCGATTTTATTACCATTATTGTGTGGTATGGATTTAATGGCGTTGTTTTATCACCGTGAAAACTGCAATTACACCGAGCTAAAAAGCATGATGCCCTTTGCTATTTTGGGAGTGGTTAGTGCTGCCTATTTTATGGATAGCCTGCCGACACAGGTTGTTGAACTTATCATTGGAGGGCTGGCTTTGGTCTTTTTAACACAAAAGTTTTTGCTAAAGCAGGTTCAATTTAGCCACCCGATAAAAGGCTATGCATTGAGTATGCTATCTGGTTTTTCTAGTACGATTGCCCATGCAGGAGGGCCTCCTGCGAGCATGCATCTACTGCCAAAAAACCTGCCTAAAGAACAGTTAATTGGCACCAGTGTGGCGTTTTTCACCGTGCTTAATTTTATTAAGTTGATCCCGTACAGCTATATGGGTCAGCTCGATATGCAAAACCTGACGACCTCGTTAGTTTTAGTACCGATTGCGTTTTTAGGAGTTAGAACCGGTGTGTGGATGGTGAATATCATCTCTCAAGACCTGATTTACAAGATAAGTTATAGCGTTCTATTTCTGACTGGAACAAAGATGCTCTATTCCGGCTTCACCGCGTTCTAAATACGATTTCATGAGGGAAAGGCATCTGCCACGCCCTCACAACTTCAACAGTTAACCCAATAGTATCCCTTGATCCTTCATTTGGATAAGAATCTGTTCGGTCTTTTCTCTGAGCATATCTCTTAATAAGCGCACGGTCGGGGTAATGGACTGTCGGCTTGGGCATATTAACCAAAGCTCTGTCGATGTCGGCTTGTAGTCGGCCATTACATTGACCACCTTCCCTGTTAGCAAGTCATCGGCCATATCGAGGCAAGACTTAATCGCGAAACCTTTCCCCGCTACACACCAGCGCCGAACGAGATTACCATCATTAGATGCTCTATTGCCCTTCAGTTTCACCTTAATGTTTTCTTTTCCATCATTAAATAACCACTCATTTTGCAAAATATCATGCAGCTGGTAAAACAGGCCATTATGTTCGAGTAGATCATCTGGCTCAGATGGAATCCCATGTTTTTCTAAATACTCTGGGCTGGCGCATAACAGTCTCGGTACATCACAAATTTTAAAACCGTACATGCTGGCATCGGTTGGAGAGCCATAACGCAGCGCCATATCAACCGAATCTCGATAAAAATCAATGTTACTGTCACTGATACTTGAGCGGAGTGACACGTTTGGGTAATCCAACAAAAACTCATCAAGCCAAGGCGTGATCACATTTCGGCCTAAATCTGACGAAAGGGCGATGCGAATCTCGCCATCGATAATCCCCAGCTCTTCACGCATGTTCATCTTGGCTTTTTCAAGCATCTTCAACGCTTCTTCACACTGGGGTAAATAACGCTCTCCGGCAGAAGATAAACGTAAATGACGAGTAGTACGCACAAACAACTCAGCCCCTAATGACGCCTCTACACGTTTCACCGCCGCACTTGCCGTTGCGGTACGCATATCCAGATTTGTCGCAGCAGCAGTGATGCTGCGAAACTCTGCGACTTTCAAAATGACCTGCAAATCCTCTAAGAGCATAACTGTTACCTTTTTATGAGTGTGTTAACGAAATCTGATAATGACTATCCCTTTATAACGCACCACATGGATTATTAAAAGACGGTTATCAAATATTAATTGATAATTATTCAATCAATAGGCTGTTTATAGTTAGTAATGTTCGCACTATTATACCTCCATACCAACAACGCAGCGCACTAAGCACAGCACTAACCCAGAACGAAAGAAACTCCTATGACTACATTAACTATCGTTGCAAACATCGTTGCCAATAACGACAAAATCGAACTTGTAAAAACAGAACTACTAAAACTCATCGAGGTGACTCGCGCTGAAGAAGGTTGCATCAACTATGACCTTCACCAAGACAACGAAAACCCAGCGCATTTCACTTTTTATGAAAACTGGGTATCACGTGAACTTTGGCAGGCTCATATGGGTAACCAGCACCTTGCTGACTACATGACAGCAACCGAAGGCTCTGTCGCAAGTTTCATTGTCAATGAAATGACTAAGATCGCTTAACGACTCAATCAAACACATCGTGATAACACTATGCCCTTACTTCGACAGTCAGGGCATCAAAGAACACCAATGAGGCTCAACATGAAAAATATAAAAACATTATTAACACTTGCGTCTGTGATGATGGTCAACACCGCACAGGCGGCTGATATCGAAGTGGTTGCCAAGCTTGATGGCACTCGTCCTGGAAACATCACCGTAACGAAACAGGGCCGTACTTTCCTTTCTATGCAACCTCTTGATGCGCCTGAACTTCGTGTTGTTGAATTGATGAAAGATGGCTCAACCAAAGCATTTCCAACGCAAGACTGGGCAGACGGCCCAGAAAAAGGCGAAGTGGGCTTAGCCTCGGTTATCGGCATTGATAGCACCGATGATGGTGTCGTGTGGGTGTTAGATATGGGCAGTGAAAACTCGCCTGCCCAAATCGTCGCATGGGACACCATTAACGATAAGTTATTTAAACGCATTGAAATAGGAAAAGACGTGCAGGTTGGAAATTCGTTCTTACAGGATTTTGCATTAGATACCAAGCGTAACCAAATGTACATTGCCGATACGAGTTTAGGTAACCTGTATGGCGAAGCTGCGCCCGCTTTTGTGGTCGTAGATTTAGAAACAGGAAAATCACGCCGCGTATTGCAAGGTCATAAAGCACTCCTTTCACCCGAACATGAAGTCGTGATTGATCAGTCTCGAATGGCCACAAAACGCGAAGATAGTAGTGTTGATGCACTCTACCTCGGTCTGAATCCAATCACAATCGACACCAATAATGAATGGCTTTACTTTGGCACGGTTAACGGGAGCGCTATCTACCGTATACCAGCGGCCGGACTTGCTAATGCCGCACTTAGCGAAGACGCATTAGCCCAACAAATAGAATTTTTCAGTGAAAAGCGCCCAAGCGATGGCATGATTATCTCTGGTAACGGTGATATCTATGTAGGCGACATTGAGAAAAATGCTGTTGGTATTGCTAACAAAAATGGCTACAAAATTTTTGCACAAAACGACAAGATGTTGTCATGGGCAGATGGTTTCTCTATCCAGGGTGATTATTTATACGTCACACAAAACTCTCTTCACTTTCACCCAGCTTTCAACGAAGGTGAAGAAGGCTCAACCAAGCCATACCATGTACTTCGAATCAAACTCAACTAATTGATGCTCTTGATGGTGGGAGAGGTTATCTCCTGCCTTTTTTTCAGTTTAATAGCGAGTCCAAAATGAAAAAATTCACAATAAAACCGAGTCGAGACATTATCCAAATGTCTGAGTTTGCCTCATCAGCTGTTGGTGAGTATGAGGTGAAAGTTCAAGTTAAAGCCGTATCACTCAACTACAGAGACATTCTCAATCGCAAATACTCCGTTCAAGAAATTGTGCCATTTTCTGACGGTGCGGGAGAGGTGATTGCAGTCGGTAGCAAGGTGACACATCTTCAGGTTGGCGACCGCGTAGTTGGTTTGTTTTTTCCGACTTGGGACACTGGCGCTATCAATCAAGCTATCAACGATGTAGCGAGGGGCGGAGGAAGTACTGATGGTATGTTAGCTCAAGAAGTGGTTGGCCATGAGGATAGCTTTATAACTTTCCCTGCTCACCTTTCTTACGAAGAAGCATCAACATTACCTTGTGCAGGCCTCACTGCATGGCATGGCTTGTTTGAGCATGCTCAACCAGCACAGCCGTCTCAAACAGTATTAATTCAAGGGACGGGCGGCGTATCCATTTTTGCTTTGCAGTTGGCAGCAACAAAGGGAATTAATACCATTGTGCTTTCAAGCTCTGATGAAAAGCTAACACGAGCCACAGAAATGGGTGCCACCCACACCATTAACTACTGCCAAACGCCGGACTGGGACAACGAAGTACTTAGATTAACTGAGGGGAAGGGGTTGATTTAGTTTTAGAAGTCGGTGGTGCTGGTACGTTAGAAAAATCGATGAACGCCGTAAAAGTCGCCGGTGCGATTAGCTTAATTGGTGTGCTATCTGGACTCGATGCGAAAATAAACCCATTACCAATTGTTGGAAAGAGTTTACGCATCAATGGTATTTATGTTGGTAGTCGAGCAATGCAACAACGCTTTCACGATGAACTGATGGAGCATAACATTTATCCTATCATTGATACCGTGTTTAAGTTTGAGCAGGCCAATGAAGCTTATGCATACCAATTATCGGCACAGCACCTCGGAAAAGTGGTTGTGAACATCGATTCGCAAACGCCATTAAAATCGGATATTTAATTTTAATTTCTTAACACGATTTTTCAGTGCAAGTTATTTTTGCGAACGCTCAACTGCCGGCTTGAGGCGATTGAATGATACCATGATCTGCTCAATGGAAGCTGCAAAGTTCATTCTGTAATAGCTCTCATCCGGTTCGCCAAACCAAGTATCTGGTGCCAGAGCTAGCTAGGCGTCTTTAACCAACACGGGATTCAATACTTCGTGTGGTAGATTAAGTCCTGAAAAACCAAACCAGATCTGATTCGTGCCCTGTGGTTCGAAAACCTTTACTTGTGAAAGTTGCACGCGCATAAAATCTATAATCCAGCCTCGGTTTTTCTGGGTGTACTCCAGAAATGCGTCAAACCACTGTTCCCCATGGCGATACTGTTCTCGTACTCCAATGTAGAAATGATGGCACGTGAAACTGGGCTGGTATCTGTCCCGGACGAACTAACACTTTTTTAGAGGGGGACGTATATAAGTTAACAGCGACTGGATTCAATCGATTATCGTCAGTGAATCCAAAATACCTTTTCCACTGTGGATGCCACCTTCATTTTCGCTTGCTGGTTTACTACGGATCAAGTACCCCGCATAACCGTCATATTGGGTAACAGGCTCACCGTTAAAGTAGGCGGTGAACAAACCAATTTCACTGACCAGATCGTCTACCAGCGTTTGCTGAGCATCACGTACCGCAATGGTTGCTTTCTCGCGCTCATGAGGATACAAACGCTGCATCAACGCCCAGGCATCGTACTCTTCTGGGACCAATTGACTCAGTTTGTCGCTGATACCCTCACCAAATACGCAGTGCCCACCACCTTCTCCTTGATTTTTAAGTACCCATTCTTGCTTGTTCGCTGATGTGTTAAACCATTCAATCGTACTTGTATTGATCGGTTTCATATCCGCTAGAACACTTTTCACCAATTGTGCCTCTTCAAGGTTAAGGCCCCAGCGTATGTATTCCTCCGCGGGCATCATGGTCAGCAACATCTGCATAGATTTACTTGTGGCAAGCTGCTGACTAATGGTTGCGTTCACTGCCACGTGGTGCTGCTCAATGAAGAGCCGAGTTTGACTCAATGTATGGCAACAGACCGACTCATTCAACTCTGGCGCACAGTAGTCGATATATTGGTAGCCCGCACGCAGATAAACAACGTCAATGGCCCCCACACCTGCCAACATTAAACGTTGATTATCTCCAGTGGAAAGTTGACTGCTAAGTTGCTCAAAGGTCCTTCTAACGGTGTATAACCCAAGCTTTTGCAACTCAACTTCAAGCAAGTGCTGGTCATACACGTTATCTTCGTTCTTTTGTACCACCATTAGAAACGTCGGCTTGCGCTGTCCATTCAAGTCCGTGTTAATCTTTCTTGCCGTCGTCGCAATACCGTAAGCAATCTGCTCTAGCCCTACGTTATCTACTGGTGTTGCCGAGTTGGCTTCCAGACTATTATGGTAAATTTCTGGCCACTGATTTTTCATAAAACCATGAAATTCGGTAGCACGCTGACCAAACGGTGCCATGCCTGCCGCGATGCCATTAAACTCAATCACTTTTGCACCGTGGCGTCGATCGTCCATAAAATCAGTACGCATCAGAAGTAGCGGCTGTCGTGCAGGTACGCGCCTGTCATTGATGTCACCGTGCGCTTTTAGGTGCAACGACATTAAACGATCAAAGAACGGATCGGCTTTGGCCATATCACCCAATGTGGTTTGCAAAAAATCGTGATCTTCCGAGACACTGCTGATGAGATTGGTGATAAGTGGTGCCACCTTCAATAGATGCTCATACACATCACGCTGCATAGTCATTGGTGCAATACTGAACGGACAGTGCCTTGCGGTGTTGTCGGATTGTCTGAATGCCACGCCATGCATGATGGTCCACTCACAGGCATCTTCAATTGCTTGCTGAGATATAAGTGGAATCTTTTCTGTTTTCATCGTTTTATTACTCTTAAATTCGAAGATTCAGGCTGTGGTTGCTTCAAGCCCTTTTATGCAAGAGCTGTAACTCACAACTTCTAGTCAATCTGATAATTATCGTGTCCCGTAAGCAAGAAACCCTCAAGCAAAGATAAAACTGTATAGGTAACCGGCACCCATTGCCATAGTTAGGATGACACCTAAGAAGGTTGCAATCATTTGGTTCTTAAAGATAGATTTCAACAAAACCACTTCAGTGAGACTTGCACCCGCACTGCCAATTATAAGTGCCATTACTGAGCCTAGCGCCATACCTTTTTGTACTAGTGCGGCACTTAGTGGGATGACGGCTTCAGCTCGGATGTACAACGGAATACCGATGACTGCTGCAACTGGAATTGCGTACCATTTTGCTTCACCTGCATATTCAGCAATTAGATCTGTCGGGATGAAACCGTAGATAAAAGAGCCGATTGCGATACCCACCATTAAGTAAGGGAATACTTGTTTGAAGTCTTTCCAAGTTGAGTACCAAATACGTATCCAACGGCTTGATACTTTTTCTTCAACGATTGTTGCCGTCGCACTACCGTCTACTGAGCAACAAGAGACTTCAACCTTTGGTTCTGCTTTTGTAGCATCACTGCAAGTCGCTTTTGCCGCAACTGGCGCTGACTCACTGCATAAACCTGCGCCACAGTTTGATACCGGCGTGTCTGCAGCTTCGTACGCTTCTGGTTTGACATAACGCTCAAATCCGAGCTTTTCAAGTACATATCCAGCAACAACCGAAATGGTCATTGCGATAACAAAGTAGAACAAGGCTACTTTCCACCCAAAGGTCACCACAAACAAGCCAATGATGACAGGGTTAAGCAGTGGGCTTGCAAATAGGAACACCATCATTGGGCCGAAACCCGCTCTGGCACGTAATAAACCTTTTAAGAAAGGGATGGTTGAGCACGAACAGAAAGGAGTAATTGAACCTAGTAGTGCCGAAATAAAGTAACCTTTTCCCTTTTTTGAACTTAAGATAGATTGAATTTTTTCTGGCGTAAGGAAATCTTGTAATACACCAACAATATAGCTGATCGCTAAGAACAGAATAATTAGCTCTGTCGCAAGAAACGCAAACATATCAAGCGCTTCCTTTGCCATGGTCATGGTTTCTGGGGTCATATCGATTCTCCTAATGATGCTTTATCAAAAACTGTAAAAGGCATAATGAAGTTTAACACTATATTTCTATTATTCTCGAATTATAGAACTATAGTCATATTCGTCAATGATTTTATTTCCATGTTTATCGAAATAAAATAAATAGTAAATATATCAGTAATTTAAAATCACGCAGGTAACTAGTTGCCATTCCTGTTTATTTCCACTACCATCGAAATAAATCTATTGTCTGTCATTTTAGGTGGTCTCTATGGAACTCGAAGCTGTCGCAAAAGCATTAAAAGAACTTGGGCATCCTACCCGTTTGTGCATCTACAAAGAGGTAGTGAAAGCAGGCCATCAAGGTATCCCCGTTGGTAATGTTCAAGATAAGCTCGTCATTCCGGCATCGACACTTTCTCATCATGTTTCGAATCTTGCTTCAGCGGGATTGATTAGTCAGAGACGTGAGGGACGTACTTTGTACTGCGTGGCGGAGTATGAGTGCCTAAATAGTGTCATTGGCTTCTTACGCGATGAGTGTTGTCTCAATGAAGGTCAATACCTTAGTTAACCCAGATACACATTGTTGAGGCTTATAATCAAAAAGTGAAGCTAACGGTGAATCAGTAGGCTATTGGTATGTTACTAAGGGGCGTCCTGACAAGTACAGTATTCAAAAAATAATCACCATAAAGTATCCTTTTGCGCGTGATACTTTCTAGCGAATTTGCATAGCAATGCAGGTGGTAACCTCTGATGTAGAACACCACTGTTGTACGATAAAAAGGGAGAAAGTGAGCATTACCTTCTCCCCCACCCCAAGTGAGAAAAAATAGGGAAAGTCCTCCACGTAATCTATCCGACTAACACTTCGCCACAGCAATCACACCTAAGAAACACTTTAGCTTTTTCTCAGGTGATACCTTAAACTCACCGACTAGTGTATTTAAGCCACGCACCAGTTGACTAAGTGACTGACCGGTTTACATTATATTCGCTAGCACCCGATATGCTCCACCATAGTTTGACGGACATCCCTCCATATAGCTGGATCAATATACATTGGCATACGACATCTGCTCAGAAAATAGTTCATCAAGGCTACAACATTTCGACCTTCTAATGGCTTTAACTTGTTAGTTCATTTCCAGTTTCGTCGCTGGCTTTTGGCGAGTAATGCATGGGGCTATCTTGTTATGCCATATTATATTGATTTAGCTATAACACCGCGTTAAAGACGACGTTAGTCTGATTATGTACTTACTCTTTACGGCAACCAGGCAATAACGCCTTGCTTAAAGCTCGGACGCTGAATAATGGCGTTTTTCCACTTTTCTAGGTGCGGATAGTCTTCAAATGGGTACTTTGCTGCTTTAAGAATTACCAGTTGAGGGATCCAGGTAATGTCCGCCAGAGAGAAACTGTCGCCAGCTAGCCAGTCATTGTCTCTCAGACGGTCATCCATTTTCTGGAAGCAATCGTCGATAACTCTTGTTGCATTAGCCAAATCTTCCTCAGTAAAACCTTCATTAGAGTTAAAGCGTTCGTGGAACTCAAGCAGAGCAAGATCATAGGTTTGTTTCTTCTGATAGTCCGCCATTTGATCGGGCGTTCTTTTCATTTTTCCGCTCGGCTGACCTAAGTTGCCATACATGTAAGTTTTTATTGAAAGGTGATTATCCCTGGCTAAATACATCCAGAAATACATTTGTTGTTCATCTTGTTCTGAATCAGGGCGTAGTGAACCCGGTGAATATTTTTTATCAAGACAGTCAATAATGTCTGCGGAATCGATAATAACAACACCGTCATCAACCAATGTCGGGACAACGCCATTAGGGTTAATACCGAAATACTCATCAGTCAGGTTTTCACCCTTCATCAAATCTAGCAGGTGGCTTGTCCAGTCCAGACCTTTTTCTTCCAGAGCGATACGGACACGCATTGCGCAATTGGACATGTTGGCATGGTAAAGGTGTAGCCCTTTAAAGCTCTCAACACTTTTATTGGTTGGTATGATAATTCCCATCTTTCTGCCTCTCAGGTGTTAGTTTAAGAAAAGGATGATTAATTGCCTTTCATGGCTTTCTTCAGGTTCACCATAAAATGTTTGAAGTGCGGCATAAAATCAGCAAACAGAACGTGTTTTCTGTTCTGCATCATAACCGGGGCAACAAGACGTAATGCTACCCCCACTTTAGTTGCGTCCTGTTCATCCAGACCGCTGCCTTGTTTAAGTTTTTCAACAATAGTGAACATATCTTCGCGGTCTTCTACTTCAAACTGCAGTATTCTAGGTGTTTCTCCATTGGCTGAACTTGCATCTTCAATAGTTACGCGATAAGTATTGTTTTTCTTAATTAGTGATTTCATTGTTATCTCCGCTTTTGAAATCTCAATAGAGCAATTTATTAATTTCAACGATGTTTTACACGAGATTTACAGAGTAATAACTACTTTGTTTAGTGGTAATCGCGCTTTAGGAAGACCATGGTTATAGTCACTATCTTGCTGGTGATAACCCAGAGCAAGTACTGTTTCACACACGTATCCATCCAACTCTGCTTTAAAAATTTCACCAATCATTTCAGAGTCCACACCTTCCATCGGGGTAGAATCTATCCTCAACCGAGCAAGTGTATGGAGCGCGTTTCCTAGGGCAAGATAGGTCTGTGCTTTTGTCCACTGAGCATTGACGCCATTCTCGTCAGCTGTTATGTCCGCAAAGTACATGCCTTTGTTCAACATCTCGTCATACATAGCTTCAGGCAGATGACCAGACGTTACTTCTGCATCTACAACTATTTTGTAAGCTTCTTTATTAAAGCGGGGATTGTAAGCAAACAGAATAGAATGTGATGCCGACTTTGCATGCTGCTGATTGTTCTGGAACTTATTTTCGAACGTATCATGCAAGCGCTGTTTAGCTTCATCGCTTTCGATCACGATAAACCTCCATGGCTGCGAGTTAACGGAAGATGCAGACAGCCGCAATGCTTCTTTGATCACTGCTATATCGTTTACAGAAATTTTCTTGGCTGCATCGTACTTCTTGGTTGAATAGCGTTGGTTAAGATCATGAATGATTGGATGAGTCATTTGGATTCTCCAGTTTAGAAATAGATGAATGTTTAAAAGATGTCTTTGAGCTGAATGTGGATGTATTGATATTTCAACGTTCTATTTAATTGCTTGTTAGTGTTCTTCTTAGTCCCTCTTTGGTGCTGTTCTTCTAACAACAAGCCGTTCTTATCTCTGATGTAGGTTGTAGTAGAGGCAAGATAATATGGGCTTTCCTTGCTATCTAATGGGGTGCTCTCATACTCATAGCTCTCTTCGATAAGATTGCTGTTGGTATCATATGCAAACTCACGTGTTCCCATGCTTGTGCTTATTGGTGTACCTTCCACAATGTACTTGCCAGAAAGTGTTTCTTTTACAAGGTTATTTTGACTGTCATAGGTGAATTCATACTGGTCTGCGTAAGTACCGGATACACCAGCTATTGATACGTTATTGCTAGACTGCTTATATCCGTTGGTATCGTAGCTGTAGGTATAGTGTTCAATTTTTTTATTCTTTCTTTTAATATAATTGGCTAGTAATAACCCATTAGCACCATATTCAAAGTAGCGCTCACTTACCCCGCCATTGGCGTACTTGTCGATTTCCTTTATTTTTTGACCATGACCGTTGTATTTGTAGGTAACGGTGTTCTGTAGGCTGGTGTTATTTATCGTGGTTTTCTTTATTAATTGGTGGTCAGCATTGTATTCAAGGCGGTAGGTGTAAGTTTCACCAAAGCCTAAAGAATCTCTTTGTGCGAGTAGCTTGCCTTTGTCATTGTAAATAAAGTCTTGTTGTCGTAATTGGTAGCGCTTCGATTTGGTGTGCTTGTATGAAATCTTTGAAACTAAGGAGAAAGTTCTTTCTAATAGTTGTTCCTTATATTTTCCATTTGGGAATAGAGTTATGTATGTCCTTGCATCCTCCACTGACTCAATTTTTAGATAAATATCTTCTTCAACATTGTCCGTAGCTGTTAAGTCAACACATCCATACAAAGCAATGACGGTAAAGGGAATAAAGAGTAGATTTTTCATATGGCATTCGGGTGCGGATCGGTGGTTGATGGTTTCTGTTTTAAAGCGGTGCTAACCGATGTGACATCATTAGTACCGCAGGCTTAAGTGTTTATGTGATATCTACACAGGCGACAATTAAGGGTTCAGGATCGCAAACTGCATGAACATCATCTTAAAGTTTTCTTCCGCATTCAGGCTAGCATTGCGTACTCTTGCAGCCCAACGCTCGATAAACTTCTGCGCTGCCATTTCAGCCGCCAGGTCGATACCTTCACGGTAGTTCCACCACTCAGAACCATCCTTGTAACGACGATGTGCTTCTTTCATCGTTGCATGGAATGCTTCCGACTTCATAACGTCATGCATGATATCTTGCATATCTTTAATCAGGTCACGGTATTCCTCTAAATCAGCATGTGTCGCTACGATCTTCTCGTGGCCGGTGATGATAAACTCTGCTTGAGGGTAATCATTTAATAGAATTTGTGGCAACTTCCAGGTCATCATTGGATCGGTAGCTTCACCAAAGTGAATCCAAGGTGCGGATTTAGCGTGGAATGTATCAATAGCAAACAGGATGTTTTGCTTAGGTGCATACACTACGCTGTCATCATGTGAGTGCCAGTTTCTACGATAGTTTTTAAATTCCAGTCGTAGTCCACCGGTTTCAAGAACATAATCATCATCCCATACCACATTAGGCATTGGACGCAGAGCCGCTCTCTCAGCAGGTAAATCTTCGTGAGCAATTTGTAGGAACTCTTCAGTTTCCTTCTGAGAGATGATTTTCGCATCTTTTGCCAGCAGATCGGACTTAAGATAAAGGTGCATACCTTCAGCATGATCACGGTGATGGTGTGAGTAAATCACATGTGTGATTTTTTTATCAGTCAGTCGTGGAATCAGATCTAATACGGAGGGAGTCAGTTCTGGACGGGCATCGTAAACAACGACACCAACATCTGTAATGAAGAACACCATACTGTCAAATTCATTGTGAATATAGTAAGCGTTATCTGCTACTTTGTAGTAGTTATAGCCACGCTCTGGAATTGAAGTGTAAACGTAATTTACGTCAGTATACTTAGCTTTTACTTTTTCTAAGTCAAAGTCTTTTTCTGCATTATACGTATTAGCGGCACAAGTGGCGCTTGATGCAGAAAGTGCTAGTAGTGTTGAATATAGAATGCATTTATACATAATGTTAAGTCTTCGTTTATTTAGGTATGAAATCACTAAAACTAAATAAGTCATAGTGACGTAGATAATTAATATCTAGATAGATAGTCGTGCTTATTGGGCTTTGCTATAAATGAACTTGTCTACAGAAAACCTACCTGCACCATTCGCGAGAATGAATATATAGGCCACCAGAAGAGCTCCCTGATACTCATAGCCACCTGCTCGTACATCGAACCCGTTAGGCCAACCCAGCAGAACGAAAGCAACTGTTAATGAAACGCAGTTAGCTAAAGCACCAAGTCGAGTGAAGAAACCAAGCATAACTGCGATACCACCGAATGTTTCACCCAGAGATGCCATAACCGCCATAGGGTAAGCAGGCTCTACACCAATCTTGCTGAAGAACATAGCTGTACCGTCTAGGTTGAAGAGTTTTCCCTGTCCGTGCCACATCATGGCTGCGCCCATATACAGTCTTAACAGGAGCTCGTGGAACCCAAGAGTGTTTGGTTTGGTGATTAATTGAATAAGTTTTTTCATAAAACTAACCATTATTTAATTTCAACTGTTTGATCAGAGATCTTTACAGAAAAATCAAAGCTACCTTCGTTAAGTGTCCACTTACGTAGTTTGTACTTTCTTACACCGCGAGCGTGGAAAGGGTCAGCATCAGCAATCGCTTTTGCATCTTCGAAAGATTTTGCTCGAATAATGATCATGCCTGATGTTGGGTGCTCTTTTTCGCTCTCTTCAGCGATAGGGCCAGCTCCAAACATAATGCCTTTCTCTTCAAGCATTACTTGATAATTCAGGTGGTCACTAACTGTATTAACGAACTCTTCTTGAGTACCAACAAGTGTGGTCTCATAGACGTAAAGATCCATCGCAAGAAAGTTAGCGATGCGCTCTCTTTGTTCTCTTGTAAAAGGATTGGCTGAAGCTGAACCTACCACTGCTACAGAAATGATCAGGCAAAGCCATGTTGTTAACTTCTTCACTCTTTACTCCTTATTTTGTTGTCTTAACGAATTATAAAGGTGGGATGAAAGACAAAAAAACGAAAATAAATTGTACAACTCAATAACCATTAGTTATGGTGTTTGTTATGAAACAAGAACAATTAAGAATGCTGATCGCTGTTGTTGAAACTGGAACTTTCAGTCGAGCTGCAGAGCGTGTATACAAAAGTCAGGCCGCTATCAGTAAGGCAATAAAAGGACTGGAAGAAGAGCTGGAAATTCAGCTGTTTTCTCGTGATTCCTACCGCCCGGAATTAACATCGGAAGGAAAGATTCTTTACAGGAAAGCACTTGAGGTTATTGATCAGTTTGATCAGTTCGAGGAAGTGGCCAAAGAATTATCTTTGGGAGTAGAGCCAGAATTAAGTATTGTGGTAAGTGCTCTTTGCCCTCTTCCGAGAATACTAGACATCATAAAAGCCCTGTCGGATAAGTACCCCCAGACCCGTATTAACCTTTCTATTAATACTTTGGGACGCGTTTTAGAAGAATTGAAGTCCGGAGATGCTGATATAGCAATAACTCCCTTGGAAGGGACTGAACCTACTCTGAAAAGCGCTTATCTTTACGATATCAAAATGCTCATAGTAGCCAGTCAAGAATTTAAACTTTCTACTTTTAGTAAGTGCTCTCTAGAGCAATTGAGAAGCTACAATCAGATAGTTGTGAAAAATGAGCATCACCATGAACTCGACCGATCGGATGACGTTCTGCGCACTGGACGTAGGTGGGATGTCAATAGTCTGTTTAGTAAGAAGGAAGTAATCCTAGCAGGATTGGGGTGGGGGCAGCTCCCTGAACATTTAGTCACTGAAGAACTTCAGGAAGGTCATTTAATTCCGTTGGAGGTAGAAGGCTTTTCAATGCAGAAAGCCCCCAGAGTACACGTTGTCAGAAAACAACAGACCATATTAGGACCGGTTGCACAGGAGTTATGGAGCTCTATTAAGTTGCTATAAGTTTGAGGGGGAATAGTCGGTGACGAAATTTATCGGCCAAAAATCTAGTCAGCACGTTATGGGGCAATTCCGTGTCAGTGATTTCACCAAATTTAACCATTTATGGATTATCCTAGGTACTGCAAACCTCTAATCTAGTGGCCAGACTCACTCATCCAATACACTCCGAACCAATCGGAAAGGCTTTATTGGAAAATTTACAAAACTGTGGCCAAATTTGGTTGACCTCAGCAACTATGAACCAATGAAAAAAGGTGTTTCTTGCTTTAGTAAGTTCCCTTTAAGTATTTTTTTGTACTCTATAAGGTGTTCCATAAACGCTTGGCTGAGTGGACTTTGACGTGTCGAAGTAGGAAACACAAGATTCCAATGAGTTTCAATGGGAAACGTGTCCACGGATAGAATCGCTAGGTTTGACGGATTTTCTTGGGTCAAGGCATACTCAGAAAGTATAGACAACCCCATACCTGCCATAACACAATGTTTAATGGCTTCATTGCTCTCCATAACAAGTTTCGGATTTAACGTTATATCGTGTTGTCCGAGGTGTTTTTCAATCGCCTGACGAGTACCTGAACCTTGTTCTCGTAGAATCCAAGAAAAGCCCACAAGCGACCGTATATCAATATTATCTTTTCGAGCAAGGGGGTGATTTTTACTGGCAATAGCATATAGGTTATTTGGAAAAAGCGGAACGATACCTCCTGACATATCACTATCAATATGGCTAAATAAGTACAAGTCGTCTTGTCCGTTTTGATATCTTTCTTTTATTTTGTCTCGATTGTCGACTTTTAAATCAATGTCTACCATTTGGTGTTTATCAATGAAACTACCGATTAAATGTGGGACAAAATACTCGCAAGATGTGACTGCGGCTACTTTTAACGTTCCTGACTTTAGCTGCGCCAAATTAGCAATCTCAATTTCCAAGTCATCTACATTCTGTATGATTTTCATACAGTACCGAGCCGTCATATGACCCACTTCTGTGAATACTAATTTTTTACCTTGTAAGTGATAGAGTTCTGCACCTAATAACTCGGAAAGCTGTTTAAGCTGTATTGATATGGTTGGTTGAGTGAGGTTTAGAACTTTTGCAGCTCCTGATACCGAGCCTTGTTCGTAAACGGTAAGAAATACTCTAATAGATCGAAAATTGGATAGTCTGTTTCTCAATAGCTGCATACTTTTCCTTAATCCTATAGCAAGAATCAACAGTACAAACTAAATGATCTCAAACCTAACTATAGATATTTATCTATGATTTTCATAGTTATTATTAATTTTTATCTATGTTCAGTACATTGTATTGTTTTTATCAAGAGAAAAAATTCATCGCTTGATTGGAGGTAACATGTCGTTTAAACACTTATTGGTTCCTTTAGCACCAGAGCAAAAAGTAACGCCCTCTCTCAACAACATATTGAAAATTGCAAATGAACTCGAGTCCAAAATGACGTTATTGATGGTCATAGAAGACATGGATGAGCTTAAAGAAATCAGTCGATATTCTGCGAGAACCTTAGATATTCTAGATAAAGTCACCAAAATTTATCACTCGCAGCTAAAAACTCTTGTCAGAGAGTTAAAAAGTCGTTTTAAACAGATCGATTTCTGTGTTCAAGTCAGAATAGGTATTCCATTCATAGAAATAATACAGTGTGCTAGAGAGCAAAACTCGGATTATATCGTTATAGACAGCCATCGAAATAGTAAAACCCACGCTTGTCAGAGAGGGAGTACAACACTTCATCTAATGCGAAAGTCCGAGATACCTATCTGGTCTACAACTCAAGAAATACATTCATCCAAAAAATCTTAGCCGCCGTAGATCTTGATGAACAAGTCAGTGCCGTATTGTGTGAAAAAATCATCAAATCAGCATACGAACTGTGCAAAATCACTGATTCAGAATTAATACTGTGTCACATCTGGGAGTTGGAATCGGAGGGGTTCTTGAGAAAGTGGAGTGGTTATACGGACACCGATATTAACCAGCTAACCAGTAAAATGCGTTCTGAGCGCATTAGAAAAATTGACTCTCTTGCAAACCGACTTATAGAAGGTGACCAATCTATCAAAGTGCGTATTGAGCTGATACAAGGGCAAGCGAAAGAAAGGTTAACCGAGTTTATTAGGCATGAATCCATTGATGTCACGTTCTTAGGTTCAATGTCTCGAACAGGAATCGCAGGTTATTTAATGGGTAATAAGGCGGAGTATTGGTTAAATGAATTGAGTGCCACCGTCGTTACTCTTAAGCCCGATGAGTTTGTCTCTCCAATCATGTCTGTTACCAGGTAAATGGAGTGAATACTATGAAAATTGACACTACTGATAAATTATCGAGCAGTCTTCAAACCGTTATCCACTGGTCCGTAAGAGCTTTGTCTATTCTCATGGTATTTGTCATTATTATGGGAGTGGTCGATGTTTCATGGATTTTATACAAGAAACTAACCTCTCCTCCTTTTTTGATTTTAACCATATCAGACATGCTCGCTACTTTTGGCGCTTTCATGGCGGTGTTAATCGCCATAGAGATTTTTATCAATATCACTGTCTATCTAAGGGACAATGTTATTCACGTTAAGATAGTGATGGCTACTGCTTTAATGGCCATTGCAAGGAAAGTGATCATTATTGATTTCGATTCACTTAGTGCAATGTACTTAATAGGGATTGCCGCGGTTATGATTAGTATGAGCGTCGGATATTGGTTGGTTCATCGACTTCCAAATGAAAGTCACGATGAGTAATTTGTCGGAAACAGTTTTTCTAACTAATAAATAGGTTGGTGAGTTATGGATGCTTTAATAGAACAAAACGTAACCAAAATTGTTAAGCCAGCAACAATACATATTCATGCTGTATATAGTTGTAAAAAGTTGCCATTACGCAATAGAAGTCATTAAATCTGAAGTTGAAACGTTACGACCATGTCCTTGCTGCGAGTGTGTTGAGTACACTGAATATTCTCTATTTTAACAGCCCTCTAAGCCAAACTTGAGCAGTTGCAATAGTATGGACACACCCTCTGTCAGAACATTGCTCAATTTCATTAAACGATTTAGCTCGACTCGGTCAAAGATAGCTAAAAAAAGTGTTGTGAGTTTATGGTCTAACAAGAAAAGGGCAATAATTCTGTAAAGTACTTTAATTATAATTACCAAGAAATATTAATTAATACATTGCTTGCTAGGAGGTGCTATTAGTATGGCTGCAAAAGAAATGCTTTCTCTAACCTTTTTAATAGTTGGTGCATTATGTTTAGTGTTCGCCTTTCCATTCACTGGTGAATCAAAAGACAGTTTTTACTCTTTTTGTTTTAGGTACCTTTTCGTAGTGTCTTCATTAATTTATTTCTATCTAAGCTTCTCATTATGGCAAAAAAGCAAATAAATAATTACCAAAAGAACATATAGCTTACCCTTAAATCAACCTAATGTTTCAAAGCGCAGCGTTAACAATGAATGGGGCATTTCTGAGTTAAGTCGCCCCGTCAGCAAGCTTCTGGACACAAACGTTTTAGGTGTGTTGTTCTAAAGCACTTAGTTCAAATTAGAAAAAGTATCTTGAAATCTAAAACGTTTGTATGTGCGTGCCTAAGTAGACAACGTAATGAGGTCATTACTATCGTAAAGTCTCACACTTGACTCACGCATACCAAGTTTATACAACAATTGAACTGAAGCTTGGTTCTCGGTAACTGCAACACCATAAACCTCAGTGACTAATTCATTCTCAAGTACAAAATCTATGACAGCTTTTGCTGCTTCAAATGCATAACCTTGTCCCTGATATTTGGGAAGTATCGCATATCGGATATCACAAAGATTTATTTCTGGGATTAACTCCACTCCAGCGTAACCAATTTTAACCGATGGTTCATCTATTAGGGAAACAATGCAGGTTCCAAAACCTTTATCCCAATGTGCTATCTTTTGAGGTATATATTTTTCTATGTAGTCTAAACCAAAAGGCTTACCGCCAGGTAAGTAGCGAGTGGTCTCAGGACAAGTAAGGAGCTGCGTATAGATATCCAAATCTTGTTCTGTCACCGGTGTTAGAAGCAACCTTTCCGTTTTTATCATGAAGCTATCCATTTATTTGAAGCAATATAGCGTGTTAAGGGACAATTCCGTGTCCGTGAATCTGCCAATTTAGTTATTTGCGGATTACTCAGAGTAAGGCTAAACCATAGTCGTCTGTTCTGCAGTGCATCAGTAAGGTAGGTCGTCTGCTTCAATACCAACATAGTCTGGCTCTAAGTGTATCGGAAACTGAACCGCATTAATTGTAACGTGCCCTAGCATCACGGCTTTGCAAACCCTGTGCATACCATCCATCACTCGCCCTTCGTGACACATAATAATGGGATACGACAGGTCTGCATTTTGGATTAGCGATGCATGCTCTAAAACATTTTTGCACGTTGGACGTGCTCCACCTAAGTCGTACCAAAACTCTTCTTCGAGTTCTTTAATATCGGATAGCTGTATTTCTACGGTAGGTAGCTCACGAGAAAGCTCAATTAGCCGAAATACATCCCAAGCACGTAAGCCCTTTGCCGAGTATCTAAAGTGATATTGTTGTCTCATATATCTCCATACTGCATATCGCTCATAGACTAATGCTCATCGACGAAAAAATCCGTGTTTGCATTCCGTCTATGTTGCCATCATTCACGATGAAACTCTAAAGGTATCACCTGTTGTGTGAATAGACATAGAGGCTTGCGGTAGAACTACGAAAAGTTTCCGTATATGTGCCCAAAGTACGGATTAGATTAATTGGGTCTACTGCAATGCTCGCCAGACAGTAAATTCGTTGGTGCTAACAAAGTTTGGGGCGTGCGACGTGAAGTCGTATGAAGCGCTGTTCACCGCTTAATGTGTGAACCATCTGTATCACCAGATGAACCTAGGGCTCTGAATAAAGTAGCGAGCCTGACAATGTAATGAAGAATGGTTATGACCATTCGGGATTTGAATCGTGAGAGAACGATCCTCCTGATAACCACAATCGGGTGAATGCTAGGTAATCAGCATGATGAACATATGTGAATCCGCTTAAGGTGCGTTATGTTATGAAACAGCGGAAGTGGTTAATACGCTGTAGCCAAAAGGCACGAGAGTCGGAAAGAGATTGCCCCATGCTCCTTCGTGATCATTGAACTCTCCGCACCATAGCGGGCATCTAAACTGATATTGCGCGACATACGGAACACGGTAAGCCTGTATCACTCCCTCTGGGAAAGCCTCTGTGGCCGATAGTGATGCAGGTATAGGAGGTTGGAAAAAGCGAAGGCTGCATTGTAACGATGCAGATACAGACTTATGTCTGATCACGAAAGTGAGCCCACTTCCAACTGGTCTCTCGTTGCGAGAGAATTTGAAGAACTTTATTCAAGGAGAAATGCAAATGATGATTTCAAAAGAGATTAGTGCCTCTCCTGACAGCGCGCAATGGCAGTCAATAGACTGGAAATCCGTTGAATCGCATGTATTAAAGCTTCAGATGCGTATCGCAAAGGCAACTCGAGAAGGTAAACACGGCAAAGCGAAAGCCTTGCAGTGGCTACTGACTCATTCTCGCTCAGCAAAACTTCTTGCTGTTAAGCGAGTATCTCAAAACAAAGGCAGTAAAACGCCTGGAATAGACGGTGTCATCTGGAATACGGATACACGCCGCATGAAAGCAGTGAACCAATTGAGTAGAAAGGCATATCAAGCCAAACCACTCAAGCGTATCTATATCCCTAAAAAGAATGGCAAACTTAGACCTCTGGGTATCCCGTGCATGATAGATAGAGCGCAGCAAGCGCTCTATCTTAAGGCGCTAGAGCCTATATCGGAGACGCTTGCCGATCCAAATAGCTATGGATTTAGACCCAATCGCGGCACTGCTGACGCAGTCGATCAGTGCTTCAAATGTTTGGCTCTAAAGAAGTCCTCTAAATGGGTTCTTGAAGGCGATATAAAAGCCTGTTTTGACAAGATCGGACATCAATGGCTTATGGATAACATCTCCGTTGATAAACGAATGTTAGAACAATGGTTAAAGTCTGGTTTTATGGATAAAGGGCTGTTTTATCGCACTGATGAGGGCACACCACAAGGTGGGGTTATATCTCCGACCTTGATGCTAATGACTCTCGCAGGCCTTGAACAGCAGATAAAGTCCACCGCCCAAAAAAGGGCGCTAGAGCCAACTTTATTGGCTACGCCGACGACTTCGTCGTCACTTGCGCTTCAAAGGAAGTGCTCGAGAACGATATCAAACCGTTGATTGCTGATTTCTTAGTGAAAAGAGGCTTAACATTATCCGAAGAGAAAACGTACATTACTCATATCAACGATGGCTTTGACTTCTTAGGTTTTAACCATAGGAAGTACAAAGGAAAACTACTCATTAAACCGAGTAAATCCAACACGTTGATGTTCTTAAGCAATCTGCGAGAACTCATCAAAAAGCACGTAACCCTTCCAGTGAACGATCTTATCAAGCTGATAAATCCGAAACTCAGGGGATGGTCGAACTATTATCGACATTGCGTGGCTAAACAGGTGTTCGGATATGTAGGCCACAAGCTATTCCATACGTTATGGCACTGGGCTAAAAGGCGTCATCCAACAAAGTCTAAAACTTGGATCGCCCTAAAATACTTCATCAACCGAAAAGGCCAATGGCAGTTTCATGGTTGGCAGAAGATCATGAATATGGATTGTCAGTTCAATCTGTTTCAAATAGCCAAAGTGCCGATTGAGAGACATGTAAAAATCAGGAGTTCAGCAACGCCTTTTGATCCTCAGTACCAAGAATACTTGGCGAAGAGAAAACTTAAAAGGCTAGCTCGTAATTCTTGGAAGGAGCCTGTTCTCACTGCTTTATAAGTTGCTGGGTATCAAACGATGCCTTTGTGGAGGCTTGAGCCTAGTGCGGTGAAAGTTGCACGCTGGGTTCTTAGGGAGACGGCACTTGGTAACAAGTGTCGTCCACCCGACAGAAGTGAGTCAGTCACATTGTATAAGTTAGAAAACTGATTAGTGAAATTCCTGCTGCCAAATTTTTGTGCAAGATTGTTTCAGTGCGGTTTCCATATTTTTTGTTCATCAAATGAGCTTGTTATCTAACAGTATCTATAAGATAAAAGGTATAAATCGTTTTGTAGTGGCCATATATTCTAAGTATACATTCCCATATCTCTTTATAAGCGCATTTTCCTCCGTCTTCATCCGATAAAGGATACTCATTAGGTTCGGTAGTAATATAACGAAAAATGAAATCCAGTTGGACAGAACAATGCAGAAACCTATCAACTCAATTATCAAACCACAATAAATAGGGTGTCGTATAAATTTAAACACACCTCTCTGAATTAATTCGGACTCCTCCTTGATATTGATATACACGGTCCATTCTGACTTTAATGTCCACATCCCCGAGGCGTGTACGACCAAACCAAGAGCAATAACCAAAAAACCTACATAGTTTAAATATGGGAACCCTAAAAAGTACTGAGTAGTGGTGCTGTATTCGAAATCACCTGTTAAATATTGAATGATGGGTAGAAACGGACTCAATGTAATCGCAATAAAGTACGTGCTCTTGTCTTTGGATTTACGTTCATTTTCAGTGGGTTGCCCAAATATGAGCAGAATTGCTAACAGCAATAACCATAATAACGCAATTAGTTTCACAGCATAGTAAACGTTGTCCATGATTTTCAACCTCTGTCATACAAAGAGCAATCTGTAGTGGAACACTAGCTGATACACTATGTTGCATTCAAAGTTTCGAATCAAATGTTCTGATCAAAAATTAGAGTATGGTATCTAAATGAACGAGAATATAAATAAACTATCGTTTTTACTAAATTATCACTTCGTTCACTAATTCGAGCTAATTATTGATGAATATTTGTATAGTCAAGGTTATATTTTTTTGACAACTGTATTATTTCCTTACTCTCAACCATTTTTTCAAATTCCTGATCAAATCGAAATATAAAGTCATCCAAATTCTTTTTTCTTGAAAATCCAAAATATCCTTTATTAATAGTAATAGGTGGTAAGAGCATTTTAATATCATCTTCAATTTGCATTTCTTCCATGACCCTTGCCGCGCTTCTTGGGTGACTAGCAAGCAAATCAATTCTACCAGTTACTAATTTCTGAAAATTAGCTTTAACAGTACCAACAGGTTCGAGACTTAAATTCGGTTTATTTTGGTCAAATCTCTGACCGTAGCTCCACCCACGCGTCACCCCTATATGCATTCCCTTAAGCAAATCATAATTGTTGTTCCAAGTAAAAGAGCTGTTCACTCTGGCATAAAACACCATAGGATCTTGATAGAAAGCATGCTTACTGTACTGCATAAATAGTTCTCTATCAGCTGATTTTTAAGGACCTATCAACCCATCTGCATCACCAAGCTCAATCATTTTTAACGCTCTTTTAAAGGGATACATTTCAACTTTGATCTCATGTCCTAATCTATGGGCGATTTTCTCTGCGATGTCATAGCCTAGACCATAACTCTCACCATCCTGCTTTTCCTCCAATATATTTGGAAAAGAGGTTCCTACAAATAAGTACGTTTCAGCAATAGCATTGGCTGACATTATTAAAGATAGAACCAAAAATGAAACATGTTTCATATTTCTAACCTGATATTTATACCGACTTTAATCTAGCGGAATGATACTTAATATAATGTATTATGTCGCCTATAATATCAGCTTAAAATAATGAAATTATATATGGATACTTTGTTTACGATTGATTACTAATTTAGTGAAATTGAATTTATTTAAGCTATTTATATATTGCGTTAAATTGCTAATTAACTGGGTGGACTTTATGCCGTTAAATGTTTGATTACATCAGTTGGGATTTTATTGAGTAGTAATAATCCTGCCTGAGAATCAATGTTAATAGCAACCCAACCATCACTGCCCATAAACTCAGCACTAGAGTAGTTAACCATAATGATATCGGAACTATCTGAAAACTCACCAGATAACTTGAAGATACCGATGGATGTATTTAACCGACTAATCTCAAATTTCATCTATAACTCCACGACATCGAACAAATGAACTAACGAGGTTTGGGGCAAAGGCGAGTTTGCTGGAAATCTCGTTCAGCTTATTACTGGACATAAGCTTCTTAGTTCGTAAAACCCGAACCGTACTTTACGAACTGCATCACTTCAGATAATGCCGAACCTGAAAGATTTTGGACATTAGCTTCCACTACATGATTAAAATGTGCTTGCACTTTATGTAAATTTTGTCTTGGAATATGAAAAGTATGACTAACTTTTAAAACGCTTTTGTTTTCAAGGTGTCTCGACGTAATTACCGACTGGCAAATTGTACCACTAAATCCGATGAGCATTTATGTCCAAAGTGTAACGCGGTTTCTGCCGTCATTTTTTGATTGGTAAAGCGCTTTGTCAGCACACTCAAGAAGCTCGTCCGGGGTTTCTACGGAGGCATTTAAAGAGGCAATACCTAAACTGCAAGTGACACTTACGTTGCTAATCGTTTTGGCGGCAATTTGTTTTCGTATGCCCTCTGCCATTGACATCGCTAGGGTTGCGTTCGTGTTAGGCAAGATAATACAAAACTCTTCTCCTCCAATTCTGGCAATACAATCTTGTTCGGTAAAATTGCGTTCTAAAATATCGGCGACACCGCATAAAACTGCATCGCCAACACCGTGACCAAATTGATCATTGACTTTTTTGAAGGAGTCAAGATCGGCAAGGATAATAGTGCATGGCTGTCCTAACTGCCCGGCTTCAAATTGTTTTTGTAAATAACTAAAAAAAGCGCGCCGATTATAACAGCCAGTGAGTGAGTCATGCATGGCTAAATAATCAAGCTCATAGTTTTTCTTACGCAGTACCACAACGCTGCGGTAAAACAGAAATGCGAGAAGTACCATCACACAAAGAAACACGGACAAGAATATATTGAGAGTTTGCTTTTTACTTAGCTCCAGATCAGAAATTCTATGGGCTTGTTTGATAATTTTTATTTCACTATTTTTTTGTATAACTTTTAACTGCTCTAACTTCACCTTTTCTTGCAGGTCAGTCAGTTCTTGCTCAAGCTTATAGGATTCAAGGATCGCCTTTTCCTTTGCCAATTTTTTTGCTTCATGTTCGGCATAAATAGCTTCAGAAATTCGATTAACTTCCTCCGAATATTCAAAGGCATCCTGCAAATTATTAGTGATTTTTGCTGCTGTTTTTAGCCCTTTGTAAATGGCGAGCTGCTCGGTGTTTGACGAATATTGCTTTGATAGGGTTAGTGCTTCAGTAAATAGTGTTTCCGATTGTTTGGGATCCCCTGGCAGTGAAAGTGACGCTAACTGAGTCAGCGACTGAGTCTGCAATGGCAGGCTGCCAACTTGAACAGCTAGTTTAAATGATTGTTGAAACGATTGTATCCCGAGATCCTTATAGCCCCTGGCGACTTCTACCTTACCTTTTATTAAATAACTCAGCGCTAATTTTTCAACAGAATCCATCGCTCGGTAAATAGAAATAGCATTGTCCATGAAAGTGCCAGCGCGAACTAAATTCCCTGTCTCAAGTTCGATTCTAGCAAGTTCGCGAAATGCTGCAGCTCGGGTTTCCGCTTTAACTTTGTCTTTCGGTAATTCGATCGTTTCATTGTAAAACGAACGTGCATTATCATATTGATTTAATTGCGAATAAATCAATCCAGTTTGATTTTCTACCTCCGCTAAATGAGGGATGTCCCCTTCTTCCCGGTAAAGCGCTTCTGCTTGTTTTATATAGACTAATGATTTCTCGTAGTTACCTATATTTCGATAAATAATACCGGTATGGAGCAAAATTTGTGCATACTGAGAAGGAGAACTATAGCGCTTTTGTATTTCTATACTTTGCAATGCGTGATCCAAGGCTTTGAGGTAGTCACCTTGTTTATTTTCACTCATAGCGAGATTTTTTAGTGCTCTCCCTATTGAAACTTGATCACCTATAAGCGTGTGGATGTCGACAGCGAGCTGATAGTATTCAACCGATTTGTTTACATTTTTTAGGTGTTTATAAGACTGTCCGATTTGATGATAGCAGTTAGCTAATAACAATAGCTTGCGAGTCTCGTCTTGCGCCTCTGTTAAGTATCCCGCCGCGGCAAGGTATTCAGGGATAGCCTCTTCGTACTGTTTGTGTTTATATAAACTATTGCCCCGACTATGCAAGACCAAGCCAATGTCGTAAGACGAACTCTGGGCTTTCGCATACGCTTCTAATGACGAAAAACGGGTGCTTACATCATTGAAGTTATTTTCTTTAATCAACTGCTTAATGACGTTGAGTTCAGCCAGAATAAACTGTGAGGGGGATCGATCATTTTCTTCAGATGCAGCCGAACGTGATGAGATAGTCATTAAGACTACTAACACGACTGGAGTCACTAATTTTGATAACTTCTCTAAATGCGTGTGAAAAACGCTGCAAATAGGGATTGAAAGCATAAACTACCTTTTCAAAACCTGCTGGAGATTACTGTTCAATAGTATAATACATTAAGTGCAACCCAGTTACCTAGATACCACACATGGTGCTGAAACGTTGTCCGCATAGAAGGTATGCAGGAATAGCTGAAATGTACCTACCTAGACCAACAGGTTACTTTGAACTGTACGCGAGATAAGAACCGTCCATATTTAGCGTCTCCATAGCTTTTAACCCAGAGCTTGTATCAACGAAACTGTGACTATAGGGGGTTGCCGGCAGTATCCCCACCCCTATTTCCTGGAGTAGATACTCACCTAACACATTAAATGTTGCTGGCAACTGCGAAAAGAGTGCGCAGGTAGAATCTGAGAATAAACAGATACGAGTGGTTTAGTACCGTGATAGGAAACGGGAGATTCGGTTCGTGACTTGGAGAACAAGCCACGAACCATTTTCGGTGCTGGTTAAGCAGACATTGCAGCCTCAATTGCCTGATAAGTAATTCTGAGGGTTTGGTTAATTTATATTTTTTTGGCTACTTAAATAAAGATGGAATAAAAAGTGTAAAACCAGGAATGTATGTAATGAGTAGTACAATAAACACATTGGCCAAAATAAATGGCATAATAGCTTTACTTATTTTTTCCATACTTTCACCCGAAATTATGGATGCAGCAAAAAGACAGCAACCAACAGGGGGTGTAGCCAGGCCGGTGATCAAATTTACGCTCATAAATATTCCAGCGTGAAGTGGATCTATACCTAACATTTTAAATAATGGAAGGAACACCGGAGTGACAATCATTAAAGCTGGTATAGAGTCCATAAACATCCCCAAGAAGAAGAGAAGAATATTGACTAACAGTAAAATCATCCAAGGAGATTGAATATTCTCCATAAGATATTGTGCAAATAGCATTGGTAACTGTTCATTCGAGAGTGCCCAACCAAAAAGAGCTGCTGAAGCGATGATTATGGAGACACTACCAGTTTCAACCGTTGATTCTCGGATAACTTCCAACAATTTTTTCCAGCTCAAAGAGCGGTAAATAAACATTGAAATAAATATAGCGTAAAAAGTGGCTATTACCGCAGCCTCTGTCGGGCTCACAATTCCAAATATAATTCCACCCAAAATAATTACTGGGAGTAAAATAGCAAAAAATGCATCGCCGATGATTCCCAAGCCTTCTTTAGTAGATATACGTTCTTCTCGCCGTGGAAGTTCGACTTTCCGACCGTATAGCCATACCACTACCATCTGAGCGACACCAACCATTACGCCTGGAAGCGCGCCTGCTAAAAACATGTCCTGAATCGACACCTGCGCGATCGAGCCATAAATAATAAACATTATGCTAGGTGGGATAATAGGCCCCATAGTCGAGGATACGGCTGTTACTGCAGCACTAAAAGCCTTTGTATAACCTTTTTTTGTCATCGATGGTATCATGACAGAACCAATAGCCGTTGTATCGGAGATTGCAGTTCCGGTAATACCACCAAAGAACATACTTACGACAATATTTACATAGGCAAGGTTTCCCTTAACTCTTCCTACCATTAAGTCTGCCAGCCTTATAATTCTGTCACTAATTCCCGCTTCTGACATGATTTTTCCTGCCAGAATAAAAAATGGTATTGCTAGAAGAATAAAGGAATCAAAGGATCGTAAAAGCCTTACATTTAAAATGTTAAAGGGAATATCAGCACCAATAAAATATATCAACGTTGATGCTATCAGGGCAAAAGGAATAGGAATTCTGATTGCCATTAGCAACAGAAAGCAAATAATCATCAATACAACATAAGTCATGAATTATACCTGATATTAGAAAAGAGAAATCAGCTTTTTCAGCAGATAAAGAAAAACCAGTGAGGCAAATATTGGGATAGAAAGGTAAACTAGTCCTACAGGTAACCACGGTATGATAGGAGCATGAACTGCCCACATAGAGATAGCATGTTGGCTGCCCATTACTATAAAAATGACGCAGACTGACATCATTATTAGACAGTGAATAAAATCAAATAGTTTTTTTACTCTGGCACTTGCTTTATCGTAGAAAAAGTCAACCCTCGCGTGTCCATCCTGAAGATAAGCTATCGCGCTCCCGATAAGTACGATATAAATGTAGGAATATCTGGATACTGTATTAGACCACGAGATGGGGGCATTAAAGCTATATCTTAATAGGATATTCGCTCCAAGCAGAACAATCAGACCAGCCATCAACAAAAATATGGTATGCCTGCATACAGCTTGTAGCCTATTCATAACCTTGTCTATGCTTATGATTGCACTAACTTTTGGTGTTGTAGACATCTTATTACCTTTATTTATTAAATAGGACTGGTGTTCAAACTCACATTCAGCGTGTTTGAAAGCACCAGTACCAGGATTTAGTTATTGATAGGCTTCAGGTAGACGAGCATTCGGGTCTAGATATTGGATTTGATCATACCAAGATGCCCAGTTAGGTTTATTTTTAAACCACTTGGTATAAACAGATTCAGCCGCTGTTTTAAACTCAGCCGTATCTGGGTAGGTGACAGTCTGGCCCGCAGCTTTCACTTTTTCGATATATTGAGCTTCGCGGGCATACTGCCAGGCGTCAGTCAGTTCAATCGCTTCGTCCGCAACGCTTTGCACAATTGCTTTCTGTTCATCGTTTAACTTGGCCCAGGTAATAGGGGAAATGAACAAGATTTTCTGCGTCCACATTTGATTCAAGATGGCATAGCTTTCGACTACCTCACTCATCTTGAAGATGCTATTGCAATACACACCTAAGTCATCTGCTTCAACCATGCCTGTTTGAAGCGATGTATATAGCTCACCCCAGTCAGTAGGAGTGGCCGTAAAGCCAAACGCCTCGTAAGTATCAATAAACAGAGGGTTCTGCATACATCTCAGCTTCATCCCCTTAGCATCTTTGATATTGTTGATGGCTTTCTTACTCGCAATAGCAAAACCGTTACAGTCGGAATAAATTCCTAGAGCTATCATTCCAGTTGCTTTACTTACCCCTTCCAAGATTTCCTTTACCACACCAGAACGTCTGGCTACGTTGTAGTGTTCTTGGCTTTTAAAAAGATAAGGTAGTTGAAGGAACTGAATGTCATCGTAGTAACCGGCGATATGACCAGCACTGTTTGCCGAGAAGTCGACCGTTCCCATGGTTGCAAATTCGAGTGCTTCTTCTTCAGAGCCGGTAAGAGTGCCAGGATAGATGTTAATGTCCAAAGCCCCATCCGTTTTTTCTTCTACCAATTTCTTAAAGGTTTCGGCCAAAAGTTGGTCAGCATCGTAAACATTGTTCTGATGCGCAAACTTTAGATTCATCGTTTTTGCTTGAAGCCCAGGAACGGTAAAAAGAGCCAGGCTGGCTATCCAGAGCATGGTCTTCACAGCCTTATTTCTGTTCAGTTTCATGGTTCATCCTTGTGTATGTCATGTATATAAAACTTAACAACTCAATAATATAAAAAGAGTTTTTAGTAAACTGCTTATAGATTTGCAGTAACCATGCCAGCCTTAAGGTTATTCAATAAAGACAGCGGTAACTAAACTTTTTAGCCATTAGACTTTCAATCATTGAATAGTGTTTTTTGCGCCAACCAACTGATATATCAGCAGGTATACCAGTTGAATAAAGTAAATGCAGAGAGGGAGCATCTTTGTATTTTGACACCCATGATTTGTGCTAAATCCAACTTTTCGAAGTAAAAGGCAATGCTTTATCAGCGAAATGCACTACAAAAGGTCACCCTGCACCAAAAATACACACAAAGACATATTATTCAATAAGTTAACTTAATGTTATATTGTGTGATAAATTGGTTTACAGGTATGTTTTCATGAATCGTTTTTATAGTTCATGCACAACTTTACTTGGTAAAGATGAATTAATCTGAATATACTTCCACTGGTTAGCCAGTAGTAAAAAATAGAGATGGGTATGACCTCCACTAAGCAAAAAACTTATGAAGATCTTAAATATCGTATAATTACGCAACAACTTGCCCCCGGCGATTTGCTGAAAGACAAAGAAATCATGGAGCAATACGGTATCGGTCGAACACCGCTTCGTGACGTGTTTCTTGAACTACAAAGTGAAGGGCTGATAAATCGGGTTCCCCGCTCCGGAACATGGGTCGCCCCCATGGATTTTAACTTTCTCAAGCAAATTACTGAGGTTAGAATCGGTATAGAAGGTGTAGCTGCCGAGCTAACTGCATCAAGGATCACAGAAAAACAGCTTGCGAGCCTAAAAAGTATTCTTGAAGAAGTAGAACACTTTGAGAAAGGGGGACAAGTAAATGATAGAGCTTTGATTCAGCTAGAGTCTGAGTTTCACAATATCATCTACTCCTCCACTGGCAATCCTCAACTCGAGAAGTTGCTGCGAAGCTACCAAAGTCTTGGAGCCAGATTTTGGCATTACCTTGTGTTCTCACCCGAGCAAATGTTTGAACAGTTCAAAAGTCATCACCAGTTACTTGAAGCGATTGAGAAGAAAGATGGAAGCTTGAGTAAAACTATTGCAGAGAACCACATACGAGTTTATATCGATATTATTGACCGCAAGCTGGGTGTTTTATAGCCAAAAAACAACCGGCTTTCGCGCAGCTGTTCACCGCGAAAATCCGGTTATGTTTGATATCTATTTCTTTTTTAATCACACACCTAGGTGCTCAGTCCGCAAGATGATTTCATCTTGTGTCTCTTTTACCAGGCTGGTGAAGTATGCGCTGAAACCGGAAACCCTTACGACCAAATCTTTATATTGTTCAGGATTAGTCTGGGCATCCAACAAGGTATCTCTATCCATGACATTGAACTGAATCTCCCCACCACCTTGCTCAGCGTATGCCTGTACCAGCATTCTTAGCGCCTGATGGTGGCTCTTTTTATCAAAGAAAGTCGGGCTAAATTTAATATCTAAAACCATACCATTTGTGGCTACACTTAGGTCTGTCTTTAATAGTGAGTTGATTGCTGCTGTTGGCCCATTGACATCCTTTCCCTGAACGGGCGAGATAGCACTGGCCATTGCTTCGCCATTCCGTCTTCCATCAGGAAGAGCACCGGTATTGATACCCATCTTTACGTGATCTTCTACAGAGTACAGTCCCATTTGCCAACGTCCGCCGCGAGGGTTTGTAAACGATTCAACCACACTGTTTGCCGATGCAACAAGTTCTTTCATCAGGCTATCGACTTTATCTATATCGTTGCCAAATTTCGTACATTTGCGTTGTATCGCCAGATGCAAATCTTCGTAACCTTCGTAGTTCGCCTTCAGTGCTTGTTTAAAATCTTGTAGAGAATATTGTTTCTCTTCAAAAACTAGTGTTCTGATAGCACAGAGTGAGTCAACAACATTCGCCATCCCGCATAGATTGACTGCTGAGTTATTGTATATGGCTCCTCCTGCTGTCACATCTTTACCATTCTCGATACACCCATCCATAAATGCAGACAAGAAAGGCGTCGGATAGCATTTAGGAAGCGCAGAGTCTAGTCGATTTATGGCTGTCATCGAAAACTTGAGTTGCTCTGACAACTCAGACTTATACCAGTCGAACAGTTCTTCAAAACTGGCTATTTGATCAAATCTATAGCCACTGAACAGCGGAAACTTATAGTCTTGAATGCTTTCTTTGCTCACCGCAATACTCGCAATCGAAGAGTTACCAATAATACCTCCTGCTGTTGTGCTATTGCTGTTTCCATCAAAGAACATAATCTCAAGAATTTTTCCTAAGTTAATACGTAACGCCTCTGTTTTTGAATACTCTTTACCCGGACAAGCCATTTCGACGCATCCCACCAAGCCGTAATTCAGAGCATCTTCTTTGCTTTGCCCCATTCGTATCTTTGTCTCGATACAAAAGTCATCGATAAAGATAGCGGGCAAACCTATCCCAGTCTGTAGTAGTGCAATGCTTTCTTCCCAAATGTGTTCTGGCATAGATTCATGATAGCGAAGACAAAGCAGAGGTTGGTCGAAGCGAGTTTTACGGCTTGCTCGCAGCATCATTACCGTGAGATCGTTGGCTACATAATTGTTATTCTTGTCCAAACCGCCCAGAGTGATATTCTGATAGCCGTGGAGAGTAATGCCGAACTTGAGCCAAAGGGCATCAATTATATCAACCGCTTGCTCCTTAGTCATTACACCATTTTTGAGGTCCTTCTCGTAAAATGGAAACAGATATTCATCCATACGACCAAATGAAAAAGAAGCGGGAAGTTCTCTGCATACAACATTTCGTGAGTCAGCCAGACAAGTTGAACCGCTTCGAAAAACGTCTGTGCCGGTTTGTGAGATATATTGCGTAATGACTGTTCCATCATATCCATGTGTGACTTAAAATTAATATCGTCGGTCTGTTTGGATAGAAGAGCAGTGTGGTCAGCATAACGAGTAATATATTCGGATGCGGCCTGCTGACAAATTAACATTGCTTGCAGATCGTCTATTTCAGAGCTATTAGCCTGCTCCAAAGCCGCTTCTATTTGCTGAATTCTTCCGCCGATCCCGTCTTGTATAAGGCTTTCAAAGCCGGGAATTATGTGTCCTGATTCCCAGTGTTTATATAACCACTTTGATACACACTGCGCGAATGTCCGCATTTCTTCTGCTTCCTGGGAATCGCTAGCAAAGTTGTTTGCGAGAATCCCAGCCTCAGCTTCCTCAAAGGTATCGATACCTGCCGGCGGTCGATATAACGGATCATAATCTTCCGGAAGGTTAAAAGGGGATGACGGTTTATAAGTATAGCGATAGGCAAATCCGGCCAGGATATCATGCTCACAAACAAGAATTTTCTTCTCACGCAGAAAATTTTTAAAGCCCATGGCAATCTGGATACTTTTCGAATCATGCTCATGCTTAGAAAAAGCCGTATGATAATGAGGAGCCCTTCTAGGTATTTCTTTCCGGTCATAGTAGTGATGACGGCGGTCAAATATGTATTTGACGCGTTTGCTGATGGTAACGGTTGGTGCTGTCATTGCTTTCTTCCTTGAATAATTTTGTAAGTCTGATTTTACTTTCTGTTGAGTTTTATTTTTATTATCCTATTTCTGCACTTAACCCCAAGTCGTGGTAACACTTTAATGCTTTTTGCAAAAAAACCTCAGTTGGTGGAGCATACCCTTTAGTTGTGTTGACTAACCCTATCGTTTCGTATTTTCCTGCTCCATAGCTATGGTAAGGGAGCAGTTGGACCTGGTTTGGATTAGATAGAGTTGCGACAAATTGGGCGATGTGTCTATGTTCTTCAACACTGGTATTAAAATTAGGAATAACCGGAATACGAACGATATATTTCGCTTTACTTTGGTCGATTAACTGTAGGTTTTTGATGATTCGCCGGTTATCCACCGTCGTCCATCGTTTATGCTGCTCTGAATCGATGCATTTTAAGTCGTAAAGAAAAAGTGAAATGTATGGAAGTAGTTTTTCTATGCTTTTAAACGGTACATTGCCAGCTGTATCTAAAACCATAGATATACCTTCTGCTTTGCAGAGCTTTGCTACCTCTAGAATGAAATCGACTTGCAGTGCGGCCTCTCCGCCCGAGAATGTCACACCACCACCTGATGTTGAGTAATAGTGTCGATCCTTAACTATTTCGGTGAACAGTTTGCTGGGGCTATAGCTTTTCCCTATGAGTTCCAGAGCATCCTGTGCACAGGATTCAACACAATCACCACAGCCGATGCACTTTTTATGGTCGAATGAGTGCACATGTCCTTCTGTTTTGTGAGCTTTCTGAGTACATACAGGCGAGCAGTTTCCGCAAGAAGTGCAATTACTGGCAATATACTGAAGTACAGGTAGAGAACCTATTGTTTCCGGGTTATGACACCAGGCACAACGTAAATTGCATCCCTTAAAAAAAACGGTTGTCCTAATTCCAGGCCCATCATCAAGAGAGAACCGTTGAATATTGCTTATCAGTGCTGGTTTCACGCTATCACTTTGAAGAAGTCCAACTTGTGGGCCTAGTATTCCAACTGATATATCAGTTGTCAATCATTTCTAACCTTTAACTTATAGCTTTTGCTTGTACTATGTTCAGCCAACAAGTAAGCGGGGAGGTATTTTTACAAAACATTTAGTTCTTTCTTCTTGGGGCAACGCTACGCATAGAGAACTCCTTATGCATTTAGGTGGGGCATAGGTATTAGTCAACGCATGTGAAATTCATATTAACGAATTACCAATTGAGCTTTTATTCAAAATGACAATGGGGCTCTTTCGTATTTCAAGTCGGCCTAATGAATGTCCGGAAACAGCACAGAGTTGTCGCCTTTGCCAACAAAATATCTACTACGTTCTCTCCTGATAGTGATAAAATCTCCGCTTCAGAATTACCGAGAAACTAGGTATTTATAAAAATGTTTATTCATCATGTTAACGACATCGACTGGCTTGTGATTACAGCTTTTGAAGAACTGAAAACTCTATTTATTGAAGAAGCCGGTGCGATCCCCTCTTGCTTCTCTACCTCCAGCGAATTGAGCCTAATTGATCAAGCCAAGCGCACTTATGGATATTTGCCTACACTCAGCGGTGTAATAACCGATACCGGTACATTTCAAAGCCAAGATAACGAAGAAGATTTGAACCCACAGCTTGCCTGCCTAGTTGAGGGGCGCGGTCGAGTGTTTATCTATCACGGCGGTTTTGTGGCTTTTGTAGATGACGACCAAACGTTTATTACCCGAATGGCCTGAAGATTATTCTGTAAATTGAAATCGGTGAATTGGCATCCCTAGCCTTTCATCCGCAAGCGTTTCGTTTATTGACAAGGTGCGAGTTGAATGGAGCCGGATACTAGCTTCAATAAGAAAAGCATTCGCTTACTCCTTGAGCTGGTGACCTGTCTTCTTTGCAAGCTTTTGCATAGCCTCGGAAAACGTTGTTGTCCCCCCTTTAGCTTGAACCTGTAAAACCTTATGCCCCATCTTTTCCAGCGCGTGACGCTCTGATAAAACCGCTTTATCGCCTTGTTGACTGCCCTGTGCAGGCTGATGAATGTAACATCCTTCTAGTTGGCCATCTTCTATCAGTTGGTGGTGTTTCAGTGTATTGATATCAAAATTCATAGTTAGTCTATTAGCTTAAAATGTGGGGGAGTCTCTGTGGCAAAGACCGCCGTATATATTAATTTATCGTATGTACCATAAGGCATTTTAAGCATAAAAAGCTAATGCAAATACAGTAATGAATGACATCTAATCGAGTATGCTCAGTTTAAAAAGTGCATTTTCGATTTAGAAAACGCCAACTATAACGTCTCTAGACAGAATTTTGTTAGACAAACTGCTGACTCTAAATACATTTGAGCAAAGGCAAGTTAGGCGAGTTTACCCTCAAACCACCTTTCGACTCATCTAGGCTGTTGAGATAGTTTAACTCTAATGCGCTCTACACGATCTCTGTTAACGCCAAAGTCCGAGCGGCCAGTACGAGAAGCTGAGCGAACATGAATAACAGTGCGTCCTGATCCCCCTTCTAAAATATAAAATTCAATATCATCAACAAACCTGAAAACTGAAGAAATGTATTCTGCATAAACATAATTACTTTTAACTTCTATGACTTTCGATTTACCTTCGGAATTCAGCACTTCCAAAATACGGGCTTGAGCATTATCAACAGTGCCATCAAACATGATTGGTTCGATATTACTGTCGTCATTCGTGCTTATCTGACTGTTTACGCAGTTCGGTGAATCAGGGCAGGAAATAAGCATTCCATCAACTAAGCCAAGTTGTGGAAGTGTTGAAGAGCACCCAATAAGAAGTGATGTGCAAGTGATAAACATTAGCGCTTTTAATTTCATTAAACGATCCGGATAGAAAATACGTCCTAAAGAGATAAATATCCTATCACTTAGGCTTTACCAAAAATAGAATACTTCAACAATCCACTGTTATTGGACCATTACAACTTACCAATAGACCTTTAAGCCGACAAAAATTGAATGAGTTTCTAGCTAAGGCTAAACCTTCTATTTTCGCTATGTAAGATTGTTGTTTAGCCGCGTTTATGGATGGCCAATTTCTGCCTGAACATCCCCTCTTTTTGTGGGCAAGCCAGCTGATATCAATTTATCTCATGTGTTTAAGGTAGCACGACATCCAAATAATACCGCCTTATTGATTTGATTACACCGATAATAAAATCAAACAATGATTTGATTTATTGCCATTTACTAATCACAATATGATTTGATTAAACTATTTTTCAAATCAAGGAGCCATGATGTGGATTTGGCAACAGACTGATTGGGCTAACTTTTACTGGGATAAGACGGTGATCGAGCCGTTGGTGAGGGAGACTCGTCTAAACCAAGGGATCTTATTGGGCAAAATGTTGAGTCACTCTCAAGGCGAAAAAGAAAGTATGCTAGATACTTTATTGGCTAATATCGTTCACTCCAGTGCGATAGAAGGAGAGAAACTAAATGCTTTCTCTGTACGCTCGTCGTTGGCCAGTAGGTTGGGTTTGTCTGAAGAGAGGCCTTTTCCGACAACGGACCAAACCGATGGCTTTGCCGAAATCATGGTGGATGCTGTTGATAACCTAGTCACCCCTCTCACGCTTGATCGAATCTTACATTGGCATGATCGCTTATTTCCAGAAGGTTACACGATGTTTAACCCTGTCATCGGTGGCCAACTGCGAGGTGATGCTCCGATGCAGGTTGTCTCGGGTCGAATTGATAGACCAGTTGTGCATTTTGAAGCTCCAGGGCGTCAGCTCCTTGATGAAGAGCTAGACAAGTTTATCTTGTGGTTTAACGCCTCTAAAGATGATACTTCAATCGATCCCTTGCTTAGAGCAGCAGTCACTCATTTGTGGTTTGTTACGTTACATCCGCTAGATGATGGTAACGGTCGAATCACTCGCTTATTAACTGACTTGGCCTTGGCTCAAGCTGAACAGCAATCTGTCCGCTTTTACGCGATGTCTGTAGGGATATTAGCGAATCGAAAGAGCTACTACGAGATCCTCGAACGAACCCAGAAAGGAGATTTGAATATCACCGACTGGTTAGTTTGGTTTTTTGACACTTTGAACGAGACTTTTGCCGAGGCATTAAAGGAGATCGATCAGACGGTCCTCAAAACGAACTTTTGGCGTCATGTTGACCAAACTACATTAGTTAAAGAGCAGGTAAAAGTGCTTAATCGAATGCTGAACGGAGAATTTGCTGATGGGATTAACACATCGCAATATCACAAGGCTGCGAAAGTCAGTAAACCAACAGCGACTCGACATTTAGCGGCATTAGTAGAGCAAAGTTGTTTAATGAAATCTGGTGCTGGGCGTAGTACTCGTTACCTACTTCCTAAATAGCGAGACATGTTTAGCATGTCAATTAAATCCTGATTAGTATGTTCATACATATAGTTGTTAGTCATTTAATTGGGTACTTTGATGCCTAAAACGGAGAACCGTCCCAATTACCGTTTTTTTCTTTAAAAATTATCTTATTAGCTAGCGAAACCTCTATCTGTGTATTTTACTTAAAATAGTGCACCACGATTCACGGATGAGAAAAATGGCTAACAAAAAACACGTCGAAACAAACAAAAAGAATACAGAAGTAAAAAGCAAGAATAGTAACGAGCTAGAAAAAAGACACGGAAACCCCAAAAAAAGATCAGACTGCATTCACACCTAAAGGTTAATATCCCTCTGTTTCAATCACTCATGATGATATTGCCGTCATTGGCTAAACACGCCACTGCCGAGGGTATGAACAGTACGAACGATGAAGGCAATCGAGCTACGGGAAATAGTGGGACAGAAAAAGACGTCACCGAAGACCATGACAAAACGGGCTCACCAGCAGTTATTCATCAAGGGACTCAAACGAGTGAAAGCAACGTAAACTCGACTTTAAGTGCAAACCATGCTCCCCATGGCTCTAACTTGGTCCCTTCTCATCATTTGTCGACGTTTTCCCACCCGCAAGTCCATTACATTCCTTCGGTATCAATGCCGATTTTCTCTACAGGAAGTAGCGGCCAGCCGACTCATTCGAAGTCGCCTACGACCCACGCTTTACCCATCAACTTTATACCTGAAGTCATAAAAGGTACGTACGGAGAGCTGCACGTAAATGCGAATGGTCAATACACATTTGTATTAAGTCGAAATTCTCCTCAATAAGCCAAAATTGAATGTAATCAGTAATTAAGTTACAACGAAATAAGCTACTTCACAATGGAGAATGTTCTTCACGTCTGGCACTTCTCCATTTGTGAAGCTCATTACAAACAGACCTACTTTATCTTCTACCTTACTTTTAACGGAAAAAACATAAAATAATTAGCTTGTTAACTAATTTCGAATAATCATCTGATCACGTTCTGGACCTACAGAGACCATTCCCACAGGCACACCCATAAGCTCTTCAATGCGAGTGACGTAGTCTTGAGCCGCTTGAGGTAAACTATCAAATGTGCGACAACCTGTTATGTCTTCTTCCCAACTCGTCATCTCTTCGTAGACAGGTTTTAGTTCTTCGGTTTGTGGCCAAATAGGGTTTTCGCTATGTTCTCCCGCGTAAGCGACACAAATTTTTAGTTCAGATAGACCGGATAGACAATCAATTTTAGTTAGAGCAATTTCCGTTGCGCCTTGTAGTTCCACACCATTGCGAGTAGCAACAGCATCAAAATAACCCATGTCACGTGGACGACCAGTCGTTGCACCATATTCATTTGCGCTTTCACGAAAATTATCTTGTTCTTCCATTGCAGTAACAAGCGTACCTGTCCCTACTGATGAACTGAATGATTTTGCAACAGCAATAACGCGCTCTGGGTGAAGAGTAGGTAAGCCGCTTCCTATTCCTGCATACGCTGCGGTTACATTCGAAGATGTTGTCCAAGGATACTCTCCATAAACAAGATCACGTCCAGCGCCCAATTGAGCTTCAAATAATAAGTTCGCATTTTCTTTCTGTAGGGCTTTCAGCGGTAAAGTTACATTGCAGATAAACGGACGCCAAACTTCTGTCACGTTTAACAACCACTGAGTCATTTCTGCGGCAGTTTGTGTAAAATTGCATTCGGGATAAAGCGCTTTGAGTTGTGGCATTTTCCAATCGAGCATAAACTGAATGCGTTGCTCTAACACCTCAGGCTGATTTAACCAACCTACAAGTATGCCCTTTTTCATTACTCGATCGCCGTATGCTGGTGCGATACCTTGACGAGTCGAACCGTAGGCCGCATCACCTAATCGCTGCTCTTCCAAGGTATCCTCAAGTGCATGTAATGGTAAGCATAGTGTCGCACGGTCTGAAATTGACAGTTTAACTTCCATACCTGCTTCTTTAACTTCTGCTATCTCTTGGCTAAGGGCTTCAGGGCTGATAACCATTCCAGGGCCAAGTACTGCAATACAATCGGGATTAAAAATACCACTTGGCAGCTGATGTAACTTAAACGTTCCCATATCGTTAACGACAGTATGACCAGCGTTGTTACCACCTTGAAAGCGAATACTTGCAGACGCATCAGCAGCTAAAAAATCGACGATACGGCCTTTACCTTCATCACCCCAATTGGCTCCAACAACAACAATAGATGGCATAAATTTTCTCCTCATTGATTAAGAGGTCATGCTAGTCCTATCGACCAGATAAGAGAAATTAATTATAATTATCACCTTGATAAAAATATCATATGATGACATTAAGAGGTTTCGTAGTTATGTTAGATATCCATTGGTTAAAAACGTTTGTCACGCTTGCAAGGTTTAAGCATTTTGGGAAGACTGCCAATGCACTACATATGACACAGCCTAATGTAAGTCTTCAAATAAAACAGCTTGAACGTGCTACCAAAGTAAAGCTCGTCGAAAGGAGCCCGTTTCGGTTGACGCAGGCTGGTTTACGGTTGCTAGAGAGCAGCGAACGAACATTGTTGGAACTCAAAGTATGCCAAGCGGATCTCAATGCGTTTAACGAACTTGGCCGAGGCACCTTAACAATTGCAGTAAGTGATATCATTTCTCGGGCTTTGCTTATTAAACCTTTTCAGAAATTTAAGGCTCAATATCCGGGAATCGACTTTATTCTTCTCAATACTACTTCTTCGCAAGCGTCTGAACTGGTAAAAAGTGCGGAAGCGGATCTTGGGTTTGTTATTTCTCAGAAACAGAGCCAGCCTCTTCATTTTACTAAACTACAAAAAGTGTCCTGGTGTGCACTCGGCAACGATTTCCATTTGAAGATAAAACAGAATCATAAACAGAATGATGAACTCACTTTAGTTTTGCTTGGACATGATACTAGAACAAGAGAACTTATTGATGAGGGGTTACCTCAACTTCAACTTCCTAATTATAGGGTTATGGAAGTGGGTAGCGTTGATGCACAAATTGATTGGGCAGAGGCGGGTTTTGGTGTCGCGATCATTCCTGAATTTGCTATATCAACTAAGCCCTATCTGAAATCTGAAATAACATTATTACCCGACTTTTCATCAACAAGTTTGGGGTACGTGGTAAGGCAAAATCAAGTTCTATCGACGGCTATGAAGCAGTTATTAAAATGGGTAGATGAAGAGATTAACCACTCTAAATCATAAGGCTAGTCATATTTATTTATTGGAAACGGTACTATCTATCAACTTATATGGACTCCCCCTTATCAACAACAAAATGGTTAGTCGAACCTATTTTGGAAAGACACAATTTGTCCCTTCAACTCATTTTTGGACATGAAGTTTGTTAGCCGTTCGGCTGATGCTATCAAACATCTTTAACATCATTTCTGGACAAAATGTATGGTACGCCCCGTTTTTGCAAATGATAAATCAAAAATAACGGAGCTGGTTTGCGCTAATGTATTCGGAGTCTAATTGAGACTTTTTCTTTAGCCCCAGCTCCACGATGAGATCCGCGCCAGATTGTCCTCAAAAGCGTGAAAGCATTCTATGTTGCTGTTCTGTCCATCAGGTCTTCAATCTGGTGGTCTAACCGTTTTGTCATCTTTATATATCATCTGCAAATCTGATTTAAACTCTTACTTCAAAAGCTTTATGGGTAACCATTACTGACCATGCTATCCGAGCTAATTTGTTTGCTAAAGCTACAAGTGCAACATTGAATGGCTTGCGTTGCTTCAGATCAATGAGCCAAGAGCCAAAGTTACGTTCCGCCGTCCCATCCCTCCAGATAACAGCTCTAGCTGCATGGACAAATAATTCTCTGAGCTCTTTGTTTCCTCGTTTGGATATCCCAAGCATTCTTGATTTACCACCAGTAGAATATTGATGCGGGGTTAAACCAATCCAAGCGGCAAAATTACGACCATTAGCAAAATCGTGAGGGTTCACAACCGCTGACAAACAACAAGATGCGGTCATTGGCCCAACTCCTGGAACACTTTGTAAAAGAGATAACAATTCATCATCTTTCAGCAAGTTTTCTAATTTCTTTTCCTGCTCTTTAATCCATGTATTCAACTGATTGTAATGATCTAACTGATCTCTAAGCTCCAAAACTAACATTGGTGGAACGGGTTCTTTATTGTCGGCTAGATACTGAAATAGGTTCTTCATGTTGTGATGCCCTCTCGGAAAACTTATTCCAAACTCCAGAAGAATTGAACCTATCCTATTCATGCATGCTGTTCTTTCCTTGATATAACCTGCTCTGATTTTACGAACAACAGTACACACTTGTGCTAATTCGCTTTTTGGAGAAACAAAACGCATATTTGGACGCATTGACGCTTCTGCAATTGCGTCAGCATCAATGAAATCATTTTTGTTTGTTTTTACGTAAGGTTTAACATACTGAGCAGGAACCAACTTAACTTGATGCCCATAAGACTCGCACCGTCTCGCCAACCAATGAGCACCACCACAAGCTTCCATCGCAACAATAACGGGCTCATGAACGGATAATAATTGAAGTAATTTTTGTCTGTTAAGCTTCTTCCTGAAGACTTCTCTGCCTGAATAATCATGGCCGATAAGGTGAAATGTATTTTTTCCTAAATCGATGCCGATAACGCGAATAGTAGTCATGATGGTCACCTTTATTTAACTGAACCTAACAATGTTAAGTTTAGCGTGTGGGTGGGGCGTACCATCTTATTAGCGTGTTTGGGTAGTCACATTTGTCAAATGTGTTTCGGATTAGCGGAAAGTATGGAAGAAGTAGAGTTACGCTCAGCTCAACGGCTAGTTTACAAAAACATGGGTTGAGGTGGCATCACGTTCCATGGCTTGGTCAATTTGTCCGTTGCAGCTTATTGTTATGTTCGCTACGCGAGATACCTAAATTTCCCTACCGATGACCGCTTTGTGCCCACAGCGGCCACTTGACCGCTGCTTTGAAACATCCATTGTGGGAATTTAGCGAAATGGTGAATGGCCTCTTAACGTGTAAGGTACCACATTCGATGCAGAGGTCCAGATCAATCGGCAGTTCTATTGGACCACGTCTGAACAGATGCCAAGTCATCAGAACAAGCTACTAAAGTCATAGCCTTCATTTGATTTTCGTCACTTCTCCCAGTGCGCGTATCTCCTGTTAACGTCAGACACATTTCAGGGGCAGCTGCTGGCGCGATTGTACCTTCACCATCAAACACCCAACTCTGTGCTTCTGAGCCATCGCAAGTCGTTAACTCAGGTGATGCGCCTGTTTCGATCGACGAGACTTGCATACAAACATCGAACTCTGGCATATACAAGACGCCTTCTGCGAATTTGGCTGGATCAAATGCCTGATCAACTAAAACTTCACCTAACGGGCTATAACATGTATGCGCTTGCATACCATCTGCGGGGTTGGCATCCGCGCCTTTACCTTTCGCAATGTCCAGACAATACCCATTTTGGGTGTTATCAAGTAAATCAATAACGTACACCTCAACGTTATCCGCCATAGCTACGCTCGAAAGCAATACTGTTAGACCAATGATTTTTGCAACTTTGTACATTAAAATTCTCCCCGTATAATTATTTAGTCGGATAATAGGTAAACCGATGAAGCAGCACCTTAGGTTATAACTACTCTCTTGGTGTACAAATCATGTCCAGAAGTCAGATAAATACGCAATCTGGTTCACATTATCCATACAATATGCGAAGAGTGTCTGCGTTTAATTTTCCGATCATCAGCTTTTGGCCGATAACTGCTGTAATTAACATACCCGAGAACCAGATTCTTGCACAAACCATCCTAGCAACATAACGCTATGTAGGAAGCACGTACTTCCTATCCCATTCAATGAGCACATTTTCTATCACAGAAAGTGTGATCTAGCGCAAAACCGCCAGTCTGTTCATGCTCTATCTTGAACTTTTCGACTACTTTTAGTTTCATAAATAATTAGTGTTTAAATATTGTAGACCGTTTTGACAACAGCAGCTTTAGAAATATTGGAGCTGTGTATAATCACAGTCAAAAGTGCGTACCCCCTAGACGTTCAGTTTTCGACAAATTTCCACTAGAAAGCCTTGCAGAGACAGTCAATAATGTCTGCGGAATCGATAATAACAATCAAAGATGCCAGTAAGAAATGAACGATGCCCATTCAAAACTGGCTTCAGGCGATGAGTCGGTTTGTCATCGAGTTCGAAGACCGTGTCGCGAAACACCTAAATAAATACAGAAACGCTTACCTTCGACGCTGCTGCAGCATATCAGTAATCGATCCTTCTACCAATTCAGCACCAAAGACAACCGTCTCTGCTAAGGTCGGATGAGCATGAACTGTGTTGGCAAGGTCTTTTGCCGTGGCTTCCATCTTAATTGCTACCGCTACCTCATGGATCAATTCACCAGCATTGGCTCCACAGATACCAGCACCCAGTATCTTTCCCGAAACTTTATCAAACAGCAGCTTAGTCATACCATTTTCTGCACCAGCGCTCTGGGCTCTCCCGCTCACGATCCAAGGCACTTTGCCGATAGAATAATCAGAACCATTTTCCTTCGCCTCTTTCTCCGTTAGACCTACCCAAGCTACCTCTGGGCTAGTATACGCAACCGATGGAATCACTGCTTGAGCAAGGGAACCTTGGTGCCCACATACAGCCTCAGCCACTATTTTTGCTTCATGACTAGCTTTGTGAGCCAGCATAGGACCACTAACGACGTCTCCGATTGCATATATATGCGGGATCTGAGTCTGCATCTGCTCATTTACCAAGATTAATCCGTGTTCATCAACGTCTATGCCCAGCTCTTCTAGACCAATCTCTATAGTGTTAGGCTTACGACCAACCGCTATCAACACGGCATCATAGACTTCACGCTCAGGCACCTTAGTGCCTTCCATCGCCACCTGAATACCCTCTTTCAACGAAGTTATCTCAGTTACACAAGTTTTGGTAAAAATGCGGTACTGTTTTTTCAGCTTTCTTAACAGTGGTTGAACCACATCCTTATCCGCAGATGGAATAATCTGATCCAGAGCCTCGACAAGAGTTATCTCTGAACCCAACGAAGAATAAACTTGAGCCATCTCCAACCCGATAATCCCACCGCCAACTATCAACAACTTTTTGGGTACACTATTAAGCGCAAGTGCATCCGTTGAATTCCAGATCCGATGATCATCCGGGGCTATTGGCAAAGCAATAGGCCGAGATCCGGTGGCAATAATCGCATGTTTAAAGGTAACCAGTTGCCCATCCGCGTCTTCGATTCTAAGGTTATTGCTATCTTGGAAAAAACCGCGGCCGCTCACTCTAATAATCTTTCGCGCTTTACATAAACTGTCCAAGCCATTGGTCATATTTCTAATAATACTACCTTTATGGTCACGCAATTTTTCCAGATCAACATTCGGTTGCGTAAAACAGATTCCCATTGTGGCCGATTCTTTGGCTTCTTCAAGTATCGCCGCCCCATGCAAAAGAGTCTTTGAAGGGATGCACCCGACATTAACACAAACCCCACCCAGTGTACTGAGACGCTCAATAAGGCAAACTGACAAACCTAAATCTGCAGCACGAAATGCCGCTGTGTAACCGCCAGGGCCTCCACCGAGAACGGCTACATCAACATTGATATTTTCTTTCATTAACTTTCCCTATTACACTATGACTCTGTATAAACTCTAAACGGTTTCTCACTAGTTGACTTCTCAAATTATCTTTATAAGTCGTGGCTATAAAGGTGGTTAAATGTTAGCAGTACAGAGGAAAACGACAGCACAGTTTCTGAACCTGCAACTTTATCTGTTGCTCAACCATACCAGAGTCTTTTTGATCAGATGCCAGCGCATCTATCACATCGCCTATCCACTCACCAATCTGCTGAAACTCTTCAGCTCCAAAGCCGCGACTAGTACCCGCTGGTGTACCCAAACGTATCCCTGAAGTCACCATCGGCTTTTCTGAATCAAACGGTATGCCATTTTTGTTACAAGTAATACCCGCTCGTTCTAGTGCTTGCTCTACCTCATTACCTTTCAGTCCTTTTGGTCTTAGATCAACCAACATTAAATGAGTATCGGTTCCTCCAGTGATAATGTTGCAGCCTCTAGTTTGCAAAACCTCAGCAAGGATTTTGGCATTATTTATGACCTTTCTTATATAGACAGTAAAGTCGGGCTCTAATGCTTCACCCAGTGCGACCGCTTTACTTGCAATAACATGCATTAGAGGCCCACCTTGCAGACCAGGGAATACCGCTGAATTGATTTTTTTGTGGGTAGCCACATCATTGGTCATTGTCATACCACCTCGCGGCCCACGCAGTGTTTTATGTGTCGTCGTAGTGACCACATCGGCAAAAGGGATTGGGCTTGGGTGTTCACCGGCAACAACCAAACCAGCAATATGTGCCATATCAACCATTAGCAGCGCATCGACTTCGTCGGCAATCTGGCGAAAACGAGCAAAGTCTATCTGGCGTGGTATGGCAGAGCCACCAGCAATGATCATCTTTGGTTTATGTTTTCGCGCTAGTTCACGAACTTGCTCATAATCAATGTCATAAGTGTCTGGCTTTACACCATACTGCACTGCATCGAACCATTTACCGGACATAGCCGGACTAGCGCCATGTGTTAAGTGCCCTCCCGCAGCCAAAGACATGCCAAGAATAGTATCTCCTGGTTCCAGCAATGCGAACATTACCGCAGCATTTGCCTGTGCGCCAGAGTGAGGCTGAACATTAACGTACTCACAACGAAATAGCTGTTTTGCTCTTTCAATAGCAACCTGCTCCACTGCATCCACGTTTACACAGCCTCCATAGTAACGTCTACTTGGATAGCCTTCCGCGTACTTATTAGTTAAGCAGGACCCCTGTGCTTGCATCACTGCTTTAGAAACAATATTTTCAGAAGCTATCAGTTCAATCTGTTGGTTTTGACGCTTTAACTCGGAATCAACTGCTGAAAATACTACACCATCAGTGTTTTCTAAATTTGCAGTAAAAAAAGCCTGCAGGTCATAACTATTATACGAATATTCCATTTCTAATTATCCTTATCTCAATATACAGGGGGTTAACTTTTCTTCACTATACTTATCTGGCATATGACGATCAATAGAAAAGTTTCCTATAGGAAACAGCGTACCTGGACAATCAAGATTATTAGGTGAGCACACAGCAATGACAATGAATCTATATCCAAACTCAAAATTTGCCTATAAATATCTAATAAACAAACTAAGTATATTTAGTCTCAGAATCATTAAAAAAACAGTGCGTTCATTATAGGAAACAAAAACTATGAAGCTACTAACCCCTCATTATTGACTGTTCTAGTTAAAAAAAAGACGTATTTTCTAGCTAAAAATTACCGGTGGTATCAATTCGTCTTTTGACAGGAACAAGTTGCACTTAGCCGTATACTTCCCATACAACTCGTCTATGTCGGATAGGCGACACCTGTTACCCGATACCGCCCTCCTGAGAACCGTACGTGCAACTTTCACTGCATTCAGCTCAACCTCCACTAAAGCGTTAGTGTGTAGCCCAGCAACTCACAAAGCAGTGACAACAGGGTCAAAGCATGAGTTACGACCTGTGTTTTTCACCTTACGTTCATTGAGAAAACCTTCCCAAAAAGGATCAAACGGATTCACCAGTCTCATGATTTTTACATGTCGCTTAATTGGCACCTTAGCGATATCAAACAGTCTAATCACGCCATACTTTCCTGCCTTTTTGAACCAGCCATGGAAAGTCCATTGACCTTACAAGTTCAGAAAATACTTATGTGCGACCCATTTGCGCCCCTTGTTTGGGTAATGACCGCGACTCTGGTCTGTGATGCGCTATCAATGGCATTGTTCCGTAGAGGAATGTCCGAAGGGGTGATTATCCATAGTGATAGAGGTAGACAATATTGTTCAAAAGACTACAGAGACTCAATCTAAGCCCATAATCTAAAACAAAGTATGAGTAGGAAGGGGAATTGCTGGGATAACGCTTGTGTTGAAAGCTTTTTCCACTCAATGAAAGTAGAAGCCGTTCAATATGAGCCGATAATGACACGAGAAGAGATGCGCCAAGCACTCTTTGAATATATCGAGGTTGATTATAATCGTACAAGAGGCACTGTGCTCTTGGGTATCTAAGCCCAGTTAACTTTGAAAAACAATATGTCGCTTAATGCGGTGTCCAGTCTAACTGGAGCAGATCAATCCCGTCTGACTTATCTTCTCAGCCACTATCCATTTCCCATAATGCCTTAATAAGCGCTTTGTCGCTTTCCCGTCCCGTTATTTTTCAGATGGTTGCTATAAATACGACCAAGCTTATCGCTCCAATACCGATGGTTAACTTGAAAGTACACCATTGGTTAATGCCATTAAAACTCTAGCTGCCTTTTAAACATTAGCCAGGATTGAATTACCTCACACCAACGGCAAGGTATCAGCGGGACAATAAACGCGTTCAATAAGCAAACTTTAATCCTAATAGAACAAAAGGTATAAATATGAAAAAAATAGTGAAAGCTGTAGGAAAGGTATCCACTGTAGCAGCAATTATATTTTCGGCTCTAGCCCCTTCAATAGCCGTTGCAGACAATTATCCTAACAAACCAATCAACTTCGTTGTTGGCTTTGGTGTAGGTGGTAGCGCTGACCGCATGACCCGCTCTATGGCTGGTTTTATCTCCGAAGAACTTGGGCAGCCAATCAAGGTAATCAATAAAAAAGGTGCAGGTACGCAGATCTCAGCAAACTATGTACTTGCAAGGCCTGATGATGGTTATACCGTATATGCATCTACTTTTGCGCCATATTTATCAAACACAATTCTTAAAGGTGGTGCGAAGTACGCAGTTGACGATTTTTCTTATATAAACTTCCAGTGGTTCGACCAAGAGCTAATTGCAGCAAACAAAGACACTCCATACAAAGACTTGGCTTCACTTATTACTGCAATCAAAGAGAAACCAAAGTCGGTAAAAGCTGCGGTGGTTCAGGGGTCGGGCGGACACCTGATGGCAAAGTTGCTTCTTGATAAAAACGGTATTCCACAAGAGAACCTCAATCTTGTTACTTTCAGTAGCGGTGGTAAAGCCCGTTCTGCAGTTGCTGGAGGTCAGGTAGATTTCATTATTATTAGTGCTCAGGGTAGTGAAGGTATTCGCGAGTTCCTGCACCCACTTGCTGTAGTAAGTGATAAGAGAAGTGATCATTGGAATGCACCGGCCGTAAACGAAGCACTCAAACCTCTAAATACCGAAGTACCAGTACTGACAGGCTCGATGCGTGGTTTCGCGGTAACAAAAGAGTTTAAGGAAAAATTCCCACAGCGTTACGAAAAACTTGCACTCGCAATCCAAAAGTCTTTGGCACGTAAAGACGTTCAGAAGTTCCTAAAAGCAAGTGATATAGGTGGTGACTGGGTAGGTCCAGAACATTCATCTGGATTAATGAGCCAGAATTACAACACCTTTAAGCAATACAGTAATCTACTGGATTGATGCAACTATAGCTGCTCGTTTCGGGCAGCTATTAATCTCCCTGACGTGAGGATTTATGAAGATTTTCAATCTTAAGACCGCTGATTTTGTAGTTGTCAGTATTTTAGCTCTCTTTATATGTTGGTATGCGTGGTCAGCCTGGCAAACGTCATCAACAGTCGAAAATATGATTCTAATTGTGCCGATAGCTGCCATTGCTCTTGTGCTTACTGTTGGTGAAATAATTCAACAAATTCGACGCAACGCCACTGATATTAGTGTTGAGAACACAGAGGAAAAAGACTCTGTATTTACTGTGTTACCAATTATTGGTCTGTTTACCGTGTATGTGATGTCTCTTGAAACAATTGGCTTTGACGTTGCTACAACGCTTTTTGTTGCCGCGTTCCTTTGGTATCAAAAAGAACGCCGTCTAGTATGGTTAATTGGTTATAGCGTTGTATTCGGTCTGATAATGTCGGTTTTCTTTGCCCAAATGCTCCCTTATCCAATGCCAATGTCATTGCTACCAACTGAATACTAAGGAAAAACTATGTTAGATCTTTCAGCAATACTAGCCGGTGGCGAACTACTATTGTCCTCTATTGGCCCCTGGCTATATGTTGTACCAGGTATGGTTATCGGATTGGTATTCGGTGCAATCCCAGGACTCCAAATTTCCATGGCGATGGCGATTTTCTTGCCAGCCACGCTTTATATGAACTTCCTGGAAGCTATGATTTTCCTGACAGCCATATTTACAGGTGGATCATTTGGTAGTGGCATCCCTGCTATATTAATGAATATACCGGGGACATCTTCTGCAATTGCAACTGCATTTGATGGTTATCCTATGGCAAAAAAAGGTGAACACAACAAAGCTTTGGGCGTTGCATTGGGTGCATCATGTTTTGGTGCGATTTTTGGCTATATAATTTTGTTCATGCTTATTCAGCCAATTTCGTCGATGGTACTAAAGCTAGGGCCATCTGAGATGTTCTTCGTTATCCTTTGGGGCATGACACTGATTGCAAGCCTCAAGGGCGACTATATGCTTAAAGGGTTGCTTTCCGGCTTCGTCGGTCTGCTTGTTGGTACAATCGGGTACAGTGAAGCTGGTGTGGCACGAGGTACAATGGGAAATGAATATCTTTTAGATGGTGTTCCAGTAATTCCTGCAATGATGGGTATGTTTGCAGCTTCCGAGTTATTCAAACTGGCAAACACAAACTATCTTGTTGCAGATGAATCAGCACGAAAAGTAAGTATCACTGAAATTCTTTCTGGTTTCAAATACTCATTCACACACCCTAAAGTACTTATTCGTGGCAGCTTGATCGGTGTCTTTGTTGGCGCAGTTCCTGGTGTTGGGTCATCTGTATCTAACCTGTTGTCTTATGTAGAAACGAAACGTGGTGACAAAAATCCAGATAGCTTTGGTCAGGGTAATCCAAAAGGTGTAATCGCAGCAGAGTCAGCAAACTCAACTTCTGAAGCAGGATCTATGGCAACACTACTTGCCCTGGGCATCCCTGGTGGTGGAGCAACAGCCGTGATGCTAGCAGCATTTGCAATGCATAATATCACTGGTGGCCCACAGTTCATCCGAGAACAAACGGATATTGTATACGCGATCATTATGGGTAACTTTGTTCAGGTATTCCTACTTATTGGCCTAGGTCTGATCTTCATTCCTATTTTGGCTAACGTCGTTAAGGTACCAATGAACATTCTGATACCGTCAGTATTGTCCATGGCCGTATTCGGCTCATTTGGTTTGACCGGAAATATCTCAGGCCCTGTTACAGTACTTGCGTTTTCCATTGTTGGTTGGATATTCAGTCGACTGAACTACTCGGTGCCAGCGGCAGTCATTGGCATTCTGTTGGGAGGAATGGCAGAGAGTCACTTACTGCATACCTACCAAATTAGCGGCGGAGAATTCAGCTACCTGTTTGAACGCCCAATCACCATGTTGATTCTGTTTCTACTATTGCTATCGCTGTTTGGCTCGAAAATTACTGGAGCTCTATCCAAGCGCGCAACTAAATCTTCAGCGACAACATCAGTTTAAGTATCAGAAGACCTACTATTCCATTGGTCGGTCTTCGTTTTAGTTCTTAATAGGAAAAAAACATGCTAGACAGTTATTACGCGATGAAACAATCTCGTGAAGCGCAAGGTATTTATCCAAAACCGCTCAGTGCAAGTGATGTCGAAGAGATAGTCCATGAGTTACAAAAACGCCAGACAGACATAGAAAAGCAAGAAGAGCTGAAATGTCTGCTAACTTACCGTGTTCCATCTGGAGTAGACGACGCAGCCAAAGTTAAGGCCGATTTCTTACAGAAACTAGCATTCGGTGAAGCCAAATCGGAGGCAATTACACCGGTAGAAGCCGTATACCTGTTAGGTACGATGCAAGGTGGATACAACATAGCGCCACTGATTGACCTACTTAGCCATCCGGAGCTGGCTCCCAACTCAGTTCGGGCCTTTAAATATACTGTACTTGTATATGACGCGTTTTCAGAGATTGCAGCGCTGGCTAAGCAAGGCAATGATGCAGCAAAGAGTGTGCTTCGCAACTGGGCAGAAGCTTGCTGGTTTACATCCCGCGCAAACGTTGAGAAGAAAATCACCGTTACTGTATTTAAGGTGCCAGGAGAGATCAATACCGATGATTTGTCTCCAGCTCAGGACGCTTGGTCACGGCCAGATATCCCGTTACATGCAGAAGCCATGTTAAAAATGCCAAGGGAAGGGATGCCGGATAATTCATTAACAAGAATCTCCCAACTAAAGCGGGCTGGATATCCAGTTGCTTTTGTTGGTGATGTTATTGGGACGGGATCATCACGTAAGTCAGCGGCAAACTCTGTAATTTGGCATATTGGTCAAAATATCTCTTATGTTCCAAATAAGCGTGCTGGTGGTGTGGTTATTGGTAATAGCATTGCACCAATTTTTTATAACACACTAGAAGATGCTGGTGCACTTCCAATTGAAGCAGACGTTAGTAAGTTAGAAACAGGACAAGTTATAGAAATCTATCCTTTCCGTGGAGAAATTCGAGATAAAGCGACTCGAGAGTTACTGAGTCAGTTCGAGATAAAATCCGATATGTTGCTGGATAGCATCCGTGCTGGCGGGCGAATTTCACTGATTCTTGGCCGTCAACTAACCGACGATAGCAGAGCGATTTTAGGACTAAATCAGAGCGAACTTTTTGTTCGCCCAAAAAAGGTCGAGGCCGAAGGTGGTTACACGCTCGCGCAAAAGATTGTGGGCAAGGCATGTGGCCTGAGGGGGGTATATCCAGGGCAGTATTGCCAGCCAAAGGTTAGTTCCGTAGGTTCTCAAGATACGACTGGCCCTATGACGCGTGATGAGATCAAGGATCTGGCTTGTCTGAAGTTTTCTGCCGATTTTGTACTACAGACTTTCTGTCATACCGCACCATATCCACGAAAAATTGACTCAGAGAACCACAAAACTATGCCGAAATTTTTTGAATCGCGTGGTGGTGTAGCAATCAAACCGGGTGACGGAGTCATCCACTCTTGGTTAAACCGTATGATAATGCCGGATACAGTCGGAACGGGTGGCGATTCACACACACGTTTTCCTATGGGCATATCTTTCCCCGCAGGCTCAGGGCTTGTAGCCTTTGCTGCAGCAACAGGAATAATGCCTCTGGATATGCCTGAATCGGTACTGGTACGTTTCAAAGGGACTATGAAACAAGGCATCACGTTACGAGATCTTGTACACGCAATACCCTATTTTGCGCGTAAGGCAGCTCTATTAACAGTAGAGAAATCAAACAAGAAAAATATTTTTTCCGGTAAGGTTATTGAAATTGAAGGTCTGCCAAACCTTACCGTTGAACAGGCGTTTGAGCTAGCTGATGCTACCGCTGAGCGTTCAGCCTCGGGTTGTACAGTGGATCTGGCGCAGGAAAGTGTAGCAATTTATCTAAGATCAAATATTACTCTCCTAAAATGGATGCTTAGCCAAGGTTACGAAAACAAAGAGACTTTGGAAAAACGAATCGTAGAGATGCAAAACTGGTTGAACAATCCGGTATTATTGAAAGCGGACAGCGATGCTCGTTATGCAGAAGTGTTGGAAATTGACATCGAAGAAATCACCGAACCTTTACTTTGCTGCCCAAATGATCCCGACGATGTGAAACCCTTATCTGAAATCGCTCAAACACCAATTGATGAAGTGTTTGTTGGTTCTTGTATGACCAACATCGCTCACTTTAGAGCTGCGGGTAAAATCCTAGAGCAAAGTGATTGTGTAATCCAAAGCAAAATGTGGATTGCTCCTCCGACTAAGATGGATGATGTTCAGCTTAGAAATGAAGGCATCTACAACGTTTTTGCCCGGCGAGGTGTGAGAATTGAGATGCCGGGCTGCTCACTGTGTATGGGAAATCAGGCACAAATTGCTGAAAACTCAACAGCGGTTTCAACCTCCACCCGTAACTTCCCAAATAGACTTGGGAGAGGTACCCACGTGTATCTGGGGTCGGCGGAATTGGCTACTGTTACAGCGATTCTGGGTAGGTTACCTTCTCCAGAAGAGTATCTAGAAATGACATACCCTATCAAAGAAAATCATAGTGATATCTATCGATACCTGAACTTTGATACTATGGCAGAGTATTCGAAAACCGCTCAACTGGAGGTAGGCCACTGAATTAGCATTTTAGCCAGTTAACAAATTCCATGCTGTCCTCCACCGTTCCTGCGATAACAGCATGGATTCTCCTCTGGTTTAATCCCATAAACACCAACTCACTGCTCTTAAAATCCTTTACGCCATTAAAACCACGGAAATATTTTAACTAATTAACTTCACCATCTTTGGCATAGATCTATACTGAAAATCAATACTTACACTACTATCAATATTGGCAAGCTATGGCTAATGGCTTTCTAGCACACAGCAAAGAGCACTTTTATGATCAGTAAGTTACTCCATAAGTTAAGATTTAGAACAAGAGTAGGCTTACTGCTATCTGTCTTTTTTTAGCGCTGATTGGATTTCAGAGTAGCCTGTTTTTTCATATTTTTGAGAAGACTATTCTCAACCAAGTGGGCTCAAAAGCACTAATCCAAGCACAAACCATAGCGTCAACTCCTGAAGTTATAGTAAACATGGAGAATGGCGAAAACGATAAGATCGCTTTCATATTTCAGCGGTTAAACCAACTGAGCGATGCCGACTACATTGTAATTGCCGACTTGCAAGAGATCCGCCTCTACCACCCAAATCCCGCTCATATAAATAAAAAAATTAACAGCAAGGATAATCATAACGCATTAGTTAATGGCAAAAGCTATGTTTCAAAACGAGTTGGTGAATCTGGCCTATCAATCCGGGGAAAAGCACCGATAATAACTCCGGAAGGAAAGATTGTTGGAGTAATATCAGTAGGTTATTTAATCGAAAAGCTGTCTGATCGAATACGCTACTATGCACTACCTATCTTTGGTGTTGTTGTGCTGGCAATCATATTGGCTTTTATCGGGGCTGCTATTTTCTCTGCTCATATAAAGAGTCAAATGTTTAATATGGAACCTCAGGAGATAGCGCAAACATTACAGATTAAGAAAAGTGTAATGCAATCTATGTATGAAGGGCTCATAGCCACAACCCGAGATGGGACAGTTTTGAGTATTAACAAGTCCGCTTTAAAGATGTTGGGTATCGCTAAATCACAGGAAGAATTAAAAGGTAGGTCGATTCAGGAGTTTGTTACACCTGCAACATTCTTTTTATCCAGCAAGAAAGTAGAGGCAGTTCAGGATGTAGCCGACGAGATTATTACCTGCAACGGCGAAAATTTTATTGCAACGCGGGTAAAAATGACTAATAACGACGAGATAATGGGTTCAGTAGTTAGTCTGCGGCGACAGGATGACATTACAACACTCACAACACAACTAGCACAAGCTCAACATTATCTGGACAATTTACGTGTTATCCGCCACGAGCACGACAACAAGCTATCAACACTTTGTGGATTATTGCAGATTGGAGCATACGATAAAGCGCTCCAAATATTAGAAAATACACATAGTAAGCAACAAGCGATCATCGATTCAGTAACAAATGCGATTAAATCCAGAGTTATCGCGGGACTTCTACTTGGAAAAATCAGCCGAGCGGAAGAATTGGATTTGAAGTTAGAGCTTGACCCCATGTCAGCGTTAGTTGGAGATAACTGGCCGATCAATGAAGAAGAACTTTCGACCATGATAGGAAACCTGCTAGACAATGCATTTGAATCCACAATACTTAATACTCAAAGCAACAAAATTATTTCGCTCCTGATAAATGATATAGGAAGTGAATTGATCGTTGTAGTCAGCGACAACGGTACTGGGTTTGGTAACAACGATCCTTTAAATTTATTACGAAGAGGAATGACATCAAAAACAGAAAAAGGCCATGGTATTGGATTACATTTGGTAAATCAGTACGTTAAAAAAGCGGGAGGTACATTAATGATGGAAGAATCTGAACCTCAAGGCGCTACTTTTTCTATATATATTCCAAAAATACTACAAGAAACTGAATCCCTACAAAAAGGTACGATAGATGAAGGTATTTAACATTTTAATTGTTGAAGATGAGCCTAATATTGCTGATTTTCATAGTACGTTTTTCCACCGCACACCTAGGTTGAGCCCTGTTGGCATTGCACGTAATATTAAGGAAGCCAGAAGTATGATTGCTATCCTGAAGCCAGATTTGGTAATAATGGATAACTATCTGCCAGATGGTAAGGGAATCGACCTGATGAAAGAACTTAGCAGAAAAGAAAACCCACCAAATGTTATTTTTGTTACGGCGGCAAGTGATATGGAAACGGTGCGAAATGCTATAAGAGCCGGAGCGTTTGATTATTTGCTTAAACCAATCTCATATGACCGGTTAAGCGACTCAATAGAGCGGTTCCTGAAATATATGGGGACACTTGAATCCAGAGAACTTGTAAGCCAAAGGCATGTAGATCAAATGTTAAACTTTCAAGCAAACTTCGACGAATCTAGAAATAATCTTCCAACAGGTATTGATGAACTCACGTTGAACAAAATAAGAGATGCATTCTTTGATGAAACAGTTACCCATACAGCTGACTCTCTTCTGGAAGTAACAGACATTAGTAAGACAACCGCACGTCGTTACCTAGATTACTGTGCTATGTCTGGTTATCTACAAGCCGAGATCAACCATGGAAAAATTGGACGGCCGGAAAGGCGTTATCGGAAGAAAACGATAGGTTAAGTTGTGTGATTCATAGACATCCTTTCGACTATACTGATGTCTATGGAAAGAGATATGCAATAATGACTACAGTGGGTAAAGATGTATGACGAATCTGGTGATGAAGACTTCGTATATCGTCGTTACGAGATTTCTAGGCCAATATTGCGAAAGTGGGCAAATCGATACAAACAGGATGGAATCGTTGATCTAGTAAGCCAAAACATACACACAGTTGGTGGTGTTTCAATGTATTGATATCAAAATTCATAGTTAGACTATTAGCTTAAAATGTGGGGGAGTCTCTGGACTTTTCCAAGTTACGATAACGTAGCACCACTTAGTAAAAAATAAGGCTTATTTATCTAGACATAAAGCTCTCGCAACTGACAGTCAATCCTGTTAGGTCGTATTTTTGCCGCATTAATGCCGTTTAAGTTGATATATAGAAGTGAATTTGATGTGATATAGTTATTGATCTGTATCAAGTTATAACACGGAGTCCACCCTAACGATGCACAAAATAAGATCTTTTTTACAAAACTCATCGAGTGGAAAAATGGTATTTGGCTTTTTCATTCTGACCAACTTGGTATATGGCGCTATATTAGGATATACAATACCCCTAGTCTTAAGTTTTTCCCCTGATTCAATATTGTTTGATATGTCTCCAACTGGTTATAGTTACGACCAAGCAATCCAATTATTAGAATCTTTGGGAGCAGAAGGTCGATACGCTTACTTAACAATTCAGATTCCGTTGGACTTTGTGTATCCAGCCATGTTCGCCGTTTCATATACATTATTGCTCGTATGGTTTTTTAAACGGTGCCTACCCGTAGATTCAAAGTTGTATTTACTGACACTTTTCCCCGTGTTAGCTGGACTTTCAGACTACTTGGAAAATTTTGGTATTATCGCCATGCTGAATGATTATCCGACAGTTTCTGAAGAACTAGTAAGAACGACCAGCCTATTTACTGTAGCCAAAAGTGGATTTACCACCCTATATTTCGTTATATTGCTTATCACATTACTTTTCTTATTAAAAAAACTTTTAGCCAAAAGATAGTCCTTTACCAATGATTTGGACGAACAAACGAATGAAACTCAAGTCGCTTTGAATTTTCTAATACTATCGCTTAGGTCCTTGTAGCTGAAGAGGGATGCTGCATATTTAACGCACATTTCATGCATGTTGCTGACGATAACTTACCCAGAAAAATACGCATAATAATAGTTTTTATTGGGGGTTTTCTCAACAATAATGGTTGCCGCTATTTCAGTTGCTCGGCGTGTGTATTGCTTACATTGCTTTATCAATTGGAGTTCCTTGAACTGAGCCATTCCTTCTTCGGTGCCAATGTCGCACCCCAACAACATATGGCAATCTTTTGCACCAAACTCACCTTCGAATTCGGAAATCAACTTTTGAGTAGCCTCATAAGTAGACTGAACTGACTGGCTCGTGTCTGAGCGACCTAAATGTAAACTCAAGCCCATCATCGCTCCTGTTAAAGCACCACAAGTGCCACAACTCCTTGCCATACCACTACAAAAAGCGGTGGCGATTTTTGGTAGATATTGACTTTCTATACCTTGGACATGAGCAAGTGTAGTTAGAACGCTTTCTGCGCACAGTAATCCATTATTAAAATGATCTACCGCCAAGTCACCTGCAAGCAGTTCTGTTTTATGATTCACTCTAAATCCCTATTCTAGTGAAAACTCTTTTTTAGATAGTAACTACATTGTTTTATGATTCAAATGCTTTTGTAGAATTTGTGTTCATATCAGTAGACAACTTAGTGATGAAGCGCATCAATAACATGCACGTCAAAACTCACTTCATCAGCTACAACATTAATAAATTCATTAAAACTCTGCTGTAAGTGCCTATAACTCAGCTAAACACATTGTTATTAATAGAATTGATAAATTTCGTGATATATACAGAAATAATACCAATCCAATAGAGCAGGAAAATGAGAGAGATATAGAAAGTGTAGCGAAAAATAACTAGCTTGGGAGTAACAACCTGATTACAGTTACGAAGACTCTACCAACATTATGTATCCCAACCATGAAAACCAAATGATCTGACTTAGACCAAATATTTCGGTCAGTATATCAGCAGGATAAACCGTAAAAATTCCGGCTACTCCAACAAATAAACCTAAATAGTTGAGCTTTTTACAAAAAGCATTACTTTTTAAAGCGGCAATACTTAACAATAAAACCCATAGACCGCCAACTATCTCGTTTCCACCTCCGATCCCTTCGGTTACAGAGTCAATTGCTAACCAGACTGACCTAGCTTGCTCTGGCTCTTTTCCTGAGAGTTCAATAACGCTTCTTAGTCCTATATTTGAGATCATTCCACAAGCAATTACCAGGCCCACCCATATTAAACCAAAAATGGATGCGGTTTGTGAAAGGGCCGCCGCATTGCCTTTCAAACGCTCATGGAGCGCCAGCACTAACACGGCTAAAATAATGCCAAATACTACATACATTAAAAGATTCACGATAGCTAAGGCCGATTGATTTTCCTTCAGGAAAACCAGTTTTATTACAACACCGGCATCCGAAGGAAAGTCCCAAAAAAACCCAAAAAAACGAAAGCCGACATGTAGAGAATCGCCTCTAAAAGTGCTGCGATGCCACCTAATTTCTGAAGATTAATCACTAAAAATTCTCCTTATACTGTGGAGCCCTCATAATCAACATGATCACCAAGAACCGCTGTTGCCTTATTCGAACGTCCCTTAACTTGTTTTGTTTTGCCGTTGTAACTCTCCAACGTGTGGGCCTAATTGTCCTTGTTATGGGCGCTTAAGTCGTCCGAGACTATAAGGCCGGACACTTTTTTGTATTTTAATCAAACAAGAGACAGTACAATTATTTCACTTTATCCCACGAACAAAATTTTTAATGAAAGGCGGTGGTCTTGGAAGATCTTGTAGTGCTTGCAATAGCAATGATGACAGTAGGACAGATAGGATTTTGTCTACCTCAATTCCTATTACGCTCATTGCATACTCAAACCTATTTCCCTTTAGCGATGTTCTTCTTTGCCAACGCTGTCATTGCATCAGGGCCCGCAGTATTTTCTTTAGTTCCAGCATGGAAAACGATTTGCATCGCTTTAATATTTCCGGCTTGGCTTCTTCTTGGCCCTTCATTTTGGTTATATGTAGAGGGGCTTACATCAGACTCACCATGGCGAATGCAACCTAAACACGCTATACAGCTCATCCCTTTTATCTATGGACTAATTGTCGCCGGATTAATTATTAGTTTACCGCTGGAAATGCGTCAGGTTATTTTTGGCAATGAAACGGATGTTAATTCCGGATTTCCACTTGTCGTGATCATAAGTATGTTTCTAGCAATGATGCTTTGGGCTTTGCAGAGTGCGTATTATGTTATTCGGATAATTATTCGTCTATCTAGATACAGGAAGCAACTGAAGGACTTGTTCGCTAGTAACGAACAGCGCGAACTAGGTTGGTTGAGTTGGCTACTATTAATTATCGCAGGCACTTGGTCCTTTTCCTTTGCAAACTTAATGTCAACATTAATACAAAACAACACGCTGTTTGGGTATAGATATGGTTTCACAATGTTGTTGATTCTGGTGTGGACTTTGGCCTATTGGGGGTTACGACAAAAACCGGGATTTGAAGGGCGCTATATAAATGATAAATCAGTTAAATCAGCAGTCACAAGCTCAGGTCCCGTCGTGGATAAAAAATATGAGCGCTCTGCTCTTAATAAAGATCAGGCTCTGCGAATTGCAGATAAAATTAATGCGACTATGGCGAAAGAACAACTGCACTTAGATTCAAGTCTATCGTTACATAAGCTTGCACAGCATATCGCTATCTCCCCGAACTATATATCCCAAACACTAAACGAAACTATGGAAACAAACTTTTTCGACTATGTAAATAAATGGCGAATCGAATCGGCCAAACCAAAATTAATTGCTAATGAAGATACCGTGTTAAACATCGCCCTAGAAGTTGGTTTCAATGCGCGTTCGTCTTTCTATAAAGTGTTTAAAAAGGAAACGGGTATGACTCCCACTGAGTTTCGCAAGTCACATTCTACTCAAACAGGCCGAAAGTAGAGTAAGCACCGGTAATAGTATCAAACTCATGTAACCTCGTTTCTATTTCAGAATGTTGCATCCTTTGTAGCAAGTCTGAATTTAAACATAATTGAAGCAGTTCTTGTCTGTTAAACCTTTTTGCGAAGACCTCCCACCTCCCTAACTCATTAATCATGGATTAAATAGCCGTAAGGTTTGACCAACAAAGGCAATACCTTTGACTTAAAACATCACTCAATCGACACATTAAGCTTTGTAAACCATTGTTTCAATTTATTTGCATAGTCATTTCGTATATAGTAAATCCAAGATTAAAGTACTATTGGAGATGAGCAATTGTTTAACGATCTAAAAAATAGGAATATCCTGATAACCGGTTCGACCAGTGGTATCGGCTTATCAGCTGCAAAATTCTTGGCATCTAGCGGAGCGCACGTCTCACTAACGTCGTATCGTCACCACGAAGAGATTGCTGAAACTATTGAGACCATAAATAACCTCGGAGGTTCTGCCAGTTTTCATCAGGTGGATTTTTGTAACGATGAAGCTTGTGAAACGTTTGTTGAAGATTTTGTTCGTGAGCGCGGTGGCATAGATGTACTCGTTAACAATGTAGGTGGACTCGTAGAAAGAAGACAGACAGAAGAGATAGATGCAGAACTATTTGATAATGTCGCTTATCTTAATATGCGATCTGCGCATACAATGGTGAGATTATGTTTGCCTTATCTCAAGGAGTCAGCAAAGCAGAACAACTGGTCGGCTTCCGTCATCAGTGTGGGTTCTATTGCCGCATATTCCGGCGGTGGTCCAGGAGCTTCCCTGTATGCCGCATCTAAAGCATGGTTACACACGATTAACCGTTCATGGGCAAAGAATCATGCTACCGATAACATTAGGTTTAATGTTATTGCTCCCGGTACTGTTGATACGGCATTCCACGCAGACAAAAACGAAGAAGCGAAGGCGAGAATGAGTAAGGGCATTCCCATGGGACGGCTAGGCACATCAGATGAGATGGCTCCCACATTTGCATATCTTGCCTCTCATCTTATGTCCGGTTATGTCACTGGGCAGATTCTACATGTTAATGGTGGTCAATTCATGTCTTAAACTTTTCGTTTAAGCATCATAATAAAAAGGCCTAGTTTAATAACTAGGCTATGTTCTTAGTGCATTAAAGTGTGGCAAACGCTTAATATCGTCGCCAATCTCACTAAGCCTACTCGCTTATAAAAATTCCAATAATAACCTCTAGAAAAATAATTTCCGGTTAAATTGAAGCCAGGTAGAACCAAACAAATCGCAAAAAATTTGCTAGGTCGCCAAGGGCAGAAATATCTCCGTTACAATCTCATTTCATCTGAGAAATAGGTAAAGATAGATAAGTAGAGGTAATTGAATGTTCAAACCTGCATCTTGAACCAAGATTTCAGCACCTTAAGACAATTCAATTGATTACTGAACATACTGTTTTACAATTGAAGAAAAGCATGAGGTGTGGCTATGAAAGTCGTTCTTAAACAGATGTCGGATATAATAGAAAGCCAAGTGATAATCCAATACCTGTCGATGAATAAAGAAATAGATGACTTAATTAATTATCTTAAAAAGTCTGACAAAGATCTTTTTGGGAAGGTTAATAAAGAACTATACATTCTGGATCGAGATAAAATCTTCTACATAGAAAGCTTCCACAATGAAATATTTATTTATGGTGAAACGGATTGTTACCAAAGCTCAAAACGTCTCTATGAACTAGAACAAGAGCTAGAATGTTACTCATTTTTTCGTGCTTCCAAATCACTTATTCTCAATATCGAAAAGATTAAATCGGTTAAGCCATTATTTGACGGAAGGTTTGAAGCCAACTTAATAAATGGTGAATCGGTCTATATCTCACGTAAATATGTACCTATCTTGAAAAAAATTAGGCCTATAAAGGAGAATTGGACATGTTATTAATAAATCATTATTGGAAAGTACTATTGGAACTTATGATGCTGTTTGGCGTTATGGTGTTCGCTATGGTAACAGTTCAGCAATTCAGTGGCTCTACAACCGTGACACTTGAATCCGTATGGACACTTGCGCTTTTAGCTGGTGCCGTTGGCTTCAGGTTTGAATCATTTATTAATTTTCACAAGTTGGATGAGCGTTCAATGAGCATTAACTATTTTATCAGTTCAGTTTTGGCCGATATTACGTTAATAACTCTACTGATTAAATTTACACCAGGTGGAGAACAATTTGCTGGTAAAGGCTGGGCAATTCTTGGTGTATATACCATTTTGAAAATGGCTTTTTATGTAGTAATGCATTTTATATCGTTGAACAACGCCAGAATAATCAACGTTGCATTGAAAAAAGGCAGGAGCGAACTTTAGTTGGTTTATCTGTGCTGGCTTAAATTGAGCCTAACAAGTTACTAGTTAAAATGAATAGCGACTTATTGCGCAAACTCTTAAAAGGATACTTTTAAGTGACAACAAGAATGATTACCTATGGTTTTACGGCTAATCATATGATGCAACCTGACCGCGTCCTAAATTTCTAGAGCGACTAAAAATACCCCTCCCATAGGAATTAGCTATCAAATTGATAAGGATGATTGATTTCAACAATTTTGATTTTTTGAATACAATTTATTTTCTTAGATTTAAGCAGGTATGTGTGATGAGCAAGAAAGCATTAGTAGTTGAAGGTGGCGCAATGCGCGGTATTTTTGCAGCCGGTGTTTTGGATTCTTTTCTACAAGAGGAATATAACCCTTTTCAATTTACAATCGGAGCTTCTGCAGGTGCGTCCAATTTGCTTGGTTATTTGGCAAAACAACCAAAGCGCAGCTATCAAATAATAACCGACCTTGGCACATCCAAAAACTTCTACAATCCTGCTCGATTCGTGAAAGGTGGGCACTTAACTGATGTAAAATGGCTGAGCGAAACGTCATTGCAGCAATATCCACTGCAGCTAGATGAGTTACTCAGTAACATCCCATTGTATGCTGCCACTACCGATATTAACACTGGTGTTGCCAATTACTTTAAAGTGACAAAAGACAACCTACTAAATGTCATGGAAGCCACTACAGCATTACCTATCGCCTATAGAGAGACACCTTGCTTTTCAGGTAGCTGTTTTACTGATGGTGCTGTAGCCGACTCAATACCTGTAAAGGAAGCATATAGACGTGGCGCGCGTGACATCACTGTGATTTTGTCTCATCCACTTAGCTACACAATGCCTAAATCAAATAGCCACTGGCTAATGAAACGATTGTTGTCAGACAACCCAGTCGTTGCCGATACACTGAAAACTAGAGCAAATCGATACAATCAAGCCCTTGATTTCATTCGCTTCCCACCAAATGATGCCAAAGTACGGGTTATTGCTCCACCACAAGACTTTCCCGTTAAGCGCCTATCTCGTCAACGTGATGTATTAGAGTCAGGCTATCAAATGGGCATTAATGCCGGGGCTGAGCACCTAGCAAACTTGAGAGGAAATAAACGATATGCTCTCGAAGAGTGCCCCGCTTGCTATGCTTTGCAGTAGTGGATTAGTTCGCTCGTAAAGCGTCTCTAGACTGAGAGCATACGCGCATATCTAACCTCTAAATTGCTTCTCTCCTACCCTATTTTTTTAGCTTCGTGTCTGTGGCCATTTTAGTCATCCAGCGATCATTCCAAATAGCCTTTCCACAATTGGAGGTGTTATTTTATTTTTTGACGAGCAGAGGTAAAATGTTTGCTAATGATGTCGCTTGATATTGGCTTTGAAGCGCTTGCTTCATTTTATTGCCATCTAATAGAACGGGTTGCTGCCATAGGTACTGCATCTTTACCACCTCTCTAACTAGAGGTGTTAGTGGCGATATGAGCTTAAACACCCACCATGGAAACTTACCTACATTCAAATTCTTACCGTTTTCTAGAAATGCCTTTTTCCAATCATTTAGACCGAGCTTTAAACCTTCATCGTGCCATATTTCATAAGACGATTGAGGCTTAGACATAAGCAAAGCGGTATTGGCACATAGATCAGGTAAAAATGACCAAAAATGGACATGGCTTTCATCATGAGGCAACCTCATTTTTGCGTGACTACTCGTCTGTTTTAAGATCACATCTAGCCAGGTGAAGTGCGTATCTGGGCCGATAAAATCGCCAGCTCTTACAATAGTAATGTTTGCCCCTTGTTGACTCGCTTGATGAAGTCTATGCTCCATTCTTATTCGAATGGCACCTTTTTCCGAAACAGCCTCCATCGGAGAGTCTTCAGAAATGGGACGGTTAAGTGGGGCGAAGTTGTACACATTGCCTGGAAAAAGAATTCGACTCTTTAATTTCTCTGCTACCCTAACGGTTGGTTCCATTAGATCCATGGCCTCACTCTCCCAGCGATGATAGGCAGGATTAATTGCGTAAACGATGAGTTCTACCCCTAAGGCAGCCCTCTCTATAAGGGCTCCATTGTGTACATCCCCAACCCAAATATCGTCAGATGACAGCCAAGTTGGTGCTTTAGCTTCTTCTCGAACCAAAGCGCGAACATTCCACCCCACATTTGCCAACGCTTTTGCCATCTGTGAGCCAAAATTTCCCGTAATACCTAAAATGAGTGCTGTTTTCATCTTGTTTCCTCCATTTGATAAAGATATTCTACTATTTAAAATAACATAGAGAATGACCAACATTTACTAATGGATATTCAATTATGAATAGCAATAATTGGCAGTGGTGGAAGTACTTTCTAGCTATTGCAGAGCATGGCAGTTTAAGCCAAGCCTCAAACACCTTAAGGGTATCTCAGCCAACGTTGAGCAGGCAGTTGCAATCAATGGAAAATAAACTCGGTCAACCACTTTTTGATCGCAGTACTCAAGGCTTAACGTTGACAGCTTTTGGTGAAAATTTACTCGAAGACAGCACGCAAATGCAGATTATCGCCGATCGCCTTGAGCGTTTAGCAGCAGGTCAAGTCTCTTCTTTATCGGGCCGTGTTCGCTTAACTGCTAATGAATTAATTGCGCACTATTATTTACCTAAGATCTTACCTTTATTTATGGATACTTACCCTGAAGTATCTATCGAGGTAGTCGTCAGCAATCAAGCAAGTAACCTTGATAAGCGTGATGCAGATGTTGCAGTTCGTATGTTTGAACCAACCCAATTGGACTTAATCTGCCGAAGAATTTTAGATATTCCGTTAGGCTTTTATGCCAGTTCTGAATATCTCGATAAAAGAGGAACACCGAGAACCGCAAAAGAGTTATTTTGTCATCGAATAATTGGCTTTGACCGTGATCGACAGTTTGAAAAAGGTGGTCACGAAATGGGTTTGTACATTAAAAATGAACAATTTTTAATACGAACAGATTTTATGCCAATGCATCTCGAGCTTGCTCGCCATCACGGTGGTATTGTTGCTAGTCATAAACGCCTTTGTATTGATTTAGGCCTCACCGAGATAAAACTGGAAAAAGAACTACCGAAACTGCCTATGTATTTAGTGTGTCACCGAGATGTGCAGCACAATAAAAAAATTCGAGTGTTGATGGACTTTCTAAACCAACATATTCCGAATATATAAGCCTGAAGAAGATTCGCGAGGTCAGTTATTGCTTTTTGCTTACAATAATTAGAGCCACTACATACCTCATCGATAGTAGTTACAGGTTTTGTTACGTGAAAAAAACTAACAATCCATTAGATAAAAAATCATTTGAACGAATGCCTGGCTTGCCCTATCTCAAGACATTTCCCTTTAAAAAATTGACATCAGTGCTGACAATTTAACCATTTAGATTATGAATAGGCTTGGTTTTAATATTTTCTTGATGAATATCAAGTGCTTTATTTGAATATGACATTAGTGTCTCATTTCTAATAACAAAATGGTTGGCAAAAAATGAAAAAAACTCTATTGGCATTAATCACAGGCTTACTTATCTCTGGGTGTGATGATGACAGCAGTTCTAGTTCAAACTCTATTAGTAAAGCATCTGAATCAGAGATAGCATCATTAGTCGAAGCAACAAACTACACTCCATCGGCCACTACTTTAACGGATAGCAATACACTGAGTACCTTTAACCAGACAGGAATTGTTCGGTTTGATACGACAGCTCAAATCCCCCTTTATTATGTGTCCTCTGATGGCAGTTCAGCACCAGATAGTATTATTACTGGGTTTTCTAATCTTGAAGATCGACTAGGCGATATCTTCACTGATATTACCGTAATTACAGCCGATTTATCTGTTTACAGAGACACAAGCTACTCTAATGAAAACCGTGGAAATGGTACTTTTGATGCGAGTACATTTAATTCAACATATGGTGTTACTTCTGGATTAATCATTTCTGAAGGGACGGCGTATTACTCAAGTGAATATTCGGATGACCCGCAAAATATGTGTGCTAATGCTGCATCTGCACCCTATGATGGTGGTCTAACAATAAGTATTGATCCCAATACCAGTTTGTATGCGAGCAATGCGGTACTTTGGGTGAATATGGGTAACGGTCAATGTGATTGGGGCTACGAAATGGTTATGCATGAGACAGCGCATACAATGGGTATGTTTGACCACCTTGATGACTACTTCGGTTTATGGAGTGATACCGCGATGAATGTCCTGGCCACACTTTATTCAAATGCTGGCGGTTCTGAATATACCAATATAACCATCAACTATCAGTAGCACTCCGAAACTCTCTCATCTTTGAGCCGTTTAACTTAGTGGTACGATCTGCCACTAAGTTTTAGATTACTTAGTAATTAGCGCTATATCTGAATTGGCAATATTCAACTCGGATAGCTTCTCAAGAAACTTTATAATATTGGCTTTTGCTGAACCTTCATTAGCCAATATTAGTCGAGTTATACCTGCAAATGCGTCTGAAAATGTCGCTGTAAATGGAGCATTTATGATTTCGTCGAATACAATTTTACAGATGGCTAGAGTCAACTTCTCTGTTCATCTGGAAATATTAATTCGTAGATAAAGCAACCCTACAATTAACCCCCAAAGGGTGGAACTCAATCCTAAAAAACTGATCCCAGAAAACGTTATAAGAAAGGTAAATAAAGCGGGTTCTCTGTATACCTCGTCTTTGAAAGCCGTATGCAAACACATTAGCAATGTTCCCAGTAACGCAAATCCCGCTAAAATTTCGGTGATCTCCTGCGGTAGTGATAAAAAGATGGTTACAACCGTTGTGGCAAATATTCCAGCAAGGACATAAAACAAACCAGCCCATAGCACAGCCCGATAGCGTTGTGTTTTGTCAGAATCAACGTCTGGTGTCATGCATATTGCAGCCGAAATAGCGGCGAGGTTGACGCTAAAGCCACCAAAAGGAGCGAACAGAATATTGGTGATTCCTGTACCTAAAAGTAACGATTTAACAGGGGGATTATACTGGTAGCTTTTCATCATCGCTACACCGGGTAAATTCTGAGAAAGCATAGTAATCAGATATAACGGAACGGAGAGATTAAGTACTGCTGAGATGTCAAAATCAGGTGTGATCCATATCGGTTCCGCTAGCGAGAGCTTTACTGTGCTCAAGTCAGAATTACCGAAGACGACAGCACACATAACACCAATAATCAGCAGAACAAGCATCACATATTTGGGAATATAGTTCTTTGCCAGTAAGAACCCTGCGAACATAAGCAGAAATATCATTGGTGTATTAGTAACTGTTTCAAGCCCCTTAAGGCAAATAGGAAGTAAAATAGCCCCCAACATAGCCGTACCTAGCTGCGGAGGTATTCGTTCCAGCATCTTGCTAAGAGGCGTAATTAAACCCGTCAGAAATATGAGCAGTCCTGTAACAACGAATGCTCCTATTACTACATTGAGTTCATATTGGCCTACAGAACTCACTAGCATCGCTGCACCGGGAGTTGACCACGCTGTTAAAATTGGAGTTTTGTAAAACCACGAGTAAACAGCGGACGTGATTCCCATGGATATACCTAAAGCAAGAAGCCAGCTTTCAATTTGTACTGGTGTAGCACCAGCCGTTGTTGCAGCTTGGATGATAATCACTACTGAACTTGTATAACCAACCAATACAGCGGTAAATCCCGCAGTAAGGTGACTTAGATTGAATAGCTTTTTCATCCTTTGTTTTTCCTTGTTCTGTGATAACATCTTTTGTGCGCAATAGCGCACGAAGTCGAAGATACCACTGTGCGCTATAACGCACAACAAGAAGCTGCATTATGAAAAATTCAATATTTAAAACTGAAATAGCTAACCGTTTAAAATCAGAGAGAAAAAAATGGGCTTAGTTTGGACGCCACATCTAAGTTAACAGGCGTCTCTAAAGCGATGTTAGGACAGATAGAAAGAGAAGAATCCAGCCCTACTATCTCTACCTTATGGAAGATTGCCAGCGGATTAGGTACGTCGTTTTCTGGTTTTTTTGCAGGCGATCCCGTCCTATACTCTGCTGAACGGGCTTTTCCTGATGATTCTAAAATGAAAGTAAATACTCTGTTTCCATATATGGCTGACTCTAGGATGGAAATGTTTGAAATCACTTTAACGGATCATCATCAACAGATGTCATCTCCACATAGTGCAGGAATTATCGAACATGTTGTTGTTACCGTTGGGCAGTTAAACGTCTTTTTTGACAATAAATGGCACCATTTGAATACAGGGGACTGTATTCGATTTTTCAGTGACCAACCTCATGGATATGCTGCTATTACAGAAATAACCACTTTCCAAAACATTGTTTGCTACCCAAAATGACTTAGCCAATGCTACTACAATACAGGGCTATTCACTCTTAAGCCCTTATACTAACTCACTTATCTTTAGGGCTTTTAGGTGTTTTTGTGATTAACCAACCTCCAAAGACAGCGGAGATTAAAAAGTACGGTCTCCAAAAATACGCTCATTGTTGCCGTCCCCATTGTTACTGGAACAACTAACACACTGCAAAATAGCGTTATCATGCTGAAATGTACTGGGTGTTATTGGTTGATTCGGTTCGACACTTACCTACTAGTGATTTCCAACATGTTACAAAGCTATATAAACTTAGATTAGGTATGTGAGGAGGTGGTGCGTGTGTTGTAGGGCCTATCAGTTTAGTTGGTGCAGTTCAATAATCAGTATACTTCACTACCAAACACCGTTTGTAAATCATGGAGAGACATTTGACTAACTATTTTGATACTTTGGCCAACACATGGGACAGTGACCCTGACAAAGTGATAAGAGCTGAAGCTATCGCTAAAAAATCAAAGAGGTAAACTTCTCTTCAACCAAAAGTCTGCTTGCCTTTGGAAGTGGGACGGGATTACTAGAAGTTCAGTTACTTGATACTTTTTCGAAGTCATACCGGTGAAAATGGAAATCTGGTTGAATTTAGATCTCCACTTTCGTGGAGATAACACAGGGCTTCATGGAAATGCCCGTGATTTTATGGAAATAATAAGGGACGAGAAATAGTCATCTCTTAAACCGCAAGAAACACCAGGTAACAGAGCACTTCAGAAATTTGTTGTATTGCGCCTAGAGCGTCGCCGGTATAACCGCCCACTTGTTTAATCATCCATCTAGAAAACCAGATTCGTGCCAACAAAAGCGTTGCAATAAGTACAAAGGCCAACTTAAAGGTAGGGATGAAAAGCGTCATCAAGCCAGCAATTATTATCATGGTTAAAAAATCGTATTTGCTGCTCGGGCTTTTAGCGATTTTTAGTTTTGATTGCTCAGTTTGGCGCACGTAACCGTGGGTATAGATGAAACTAATCGCCATAGAACGGCTAAGAACATGTGCAATGACAAGGGCTAAAGGGATCTGTTCTAACGAGACTAGAGTGGTATATTTGAGCAATAAAATCAAAACAACCGCTAATAGTGCATACGCCCCTACCCTAGAGTCTTTCATTATTTCTAGTTTACGCTCCGGCGTGAAACCACCACCAAAACCATCGCAGGTATCAGCAAAGCCATCTTCATGAAATGCGCCTGTCGCATAAACACTAAAAGCCATAGAAATAACCACCGCGACTTCTGTCGGCCAAATTGAAGCAGCAATCATATAAACCAGAGCCGTTAACCCGCCAATGACAAGGCCAACCAAACCACCGTATTTGTATGACTCGTTTTTACGCGCTTCACTGTAGGGTACAGAAGCAGAGACGGGAATTCGGGTGAATATGGATATGGCTAACAAGAATACTTGCAGCTCTCGTATTAGTTTATCTTTCATTGTGTCTTCTCAAGATACTGGCCAGTGAATCTCTGGCCAAAGTTGTCCGTTTTCATCGTGATACACGCTTATTTCAACCTTTGCGGCGTACGGGATATTCATACGCTGTAAATAGGTATTTGTCCGTGGCATCTCTAGCAATATACGCATGATCTGCTTAATCACACCGCCATGGGTCACTAACAGAAGTCGCTTACCTTTGTATTCTTGCAGCATATTTTGCCACGCTAGTACAATGCGCTTGTCATAGTCTTTCAGGCTTTCACCATTCGGCGGCGTCATATTCCACGGGTCCGCCCAAAATTTGGTTAGTTGTTCTTGTTCATTATCCCAAACCGCCTGTTTTTTATGCCCATCCCAATCCCCAAAATCAATTTCTTTGAATTCCTGTTTAATAATCACGGGTAATTTATACTTTTGGGCATATTGTTCGGCAAAATCACGACAACGTAATAACGGAGAAGAAAGCACTAAATCGGGCACCACACTGTTAGCCACTGACGCGTTCATCTGGTCCATCCCAGTATTCGTCAGTAGGAAATCAGTATGCCCACGAAAACAGTCGTCCCCTTCTGGCAAACCATGTCTAAGTAACTCTATTTTGGTCGTTGTCATTGCGTGTTCTCTATTAATACTCGAACTAAGATAAAATAATACTGGAACTAAGATAAAATAATACGGAACTAAGATAAAAAAATATCACGCTGATAATAAAATAGCGCGTCCATTGTCTGGGATACCCGAGCCACTATGCCATGAAGGAATGCCTTCCAAGATATTAATGAAGGCTCGTATCCATTCACCGTGAGAGACAATAACGATGTCTGATTCTGAAGACTGTTCGTTAACCGAAGCCATAAATGAGCGAATACGCTTTTCAAAATCCTGTTCAGATTCGATACCAAACGCGTTACCAATCTGCTTAGTGTAACGGTTCTGATACGTGCGCCAATGGGCATGTAAATGGTGGTCTTTATCGGCTATTTTTCCTTCTAGTTCACCAAGCCTGCGCTCGCGTAAACGAGAATCGGATATAACATGTGTTCCAATCCTGTTTGCAATAATTTCACCAGACTGGTTAGCTCGGCCTAAATCACTACTAAAAAGAATTGGGTTATAAAGTTTAGGAAGGTCGGTTGTTTTAAGGCCAACAACCGCGTCTTTGGTTAACTTGCTATCAAGCCAACCTTGAATTCGTCCTTTAAGATTCCACTCGGTTTGCCCGTGACGGATAAGAATAAACCTCACTGTTTAACTCCCACCTGCTCACCTCTAGATAGTTCGCCTTTGAATATCTTTGCAACCAACTTAGGGTTATAGGGAAAGTACCAATGGATATAAGAAGCCACCACCTTTTTATGCACCCAGACAGGGTCTAGTTTTCTGCCCCGTTGGGAAACGGGCAAACACAGTTCTGGTTGCTGGGATTCTGTCTTGGAGTAATGAAAGGTATGTCCTCGTAATGTTTCGTTTTTGGCAAGTTCACCTTCTACTAACCCAAGGGCGGCCAACGACGATTGCATTTGTGAATGCGCATCGAGTACACCACACATCTCAGCCGATTTACCATTCACATCTTCTAATGTTTGATTCAGATAAAGCATACCTCCGCATTCTGCGATTACGGGTTTATCCGCTTCAACATGCTCAATAATTTGAGATTTTAATGCAAGGTGTGATGACAGCGTTTCGAGGTATAGCTCTGGATACCCACCCGGCAAATACAAGGCATCGCACTCGGGTAGAGTTTCACCATTAATAGGCGAAAATAGGCACAGTGTAGCGCCACACTGCTCTAGTAGATCAATATTCGCCTGATAGATAAAACTGAAGGCTGTATCGCTAGCAATGGCGATGGTTGTGTTTTTCAAATACGGCTTAGGTGTAACCTCGGCGTTTAAAGTGAAATTTACGACAGGTGGCATAGGGATCTCGCCCGTTTGAGCAATCAAATCGGCAGCAAGATTTAACTTCTCATCTAAGTCGTCTAATTCCTGTGCCTGAACCAAGCCTAAATGCCGTTCAGGTAGTGTTAATCCGCTATTTTTAGGTAAGTATCCACAAAATTCTAGTGACTCTGGCAAGGCTTCTTTTAGCATTTCTCCATGTCCTGCCGAGCCGAGACGATTAGCAAACACACCGAACATCTCAATATCATTTCGAAAATTTGCGAGTCCGTAAGCAATCGCCCCAAAGGTTTGAGCCATAGCACCAGCATCTATAACGGCCATAACCGGAATACCAAGGGTTGCAGCAATGTCGGCACTTGAACACTGCCCATCAAACATGCCCATCACGCCTTCTATTAAAATCAGGTCGGCGTCTTGGGCAGCCTGCGCGACAAGTTGTTTACAGTGGTCTTCTCCGCACATCCAAAAATCGAGCTGATACACTGGATTGCCTGACGCGAAAGCAAGAAAATTAGGGTCGATAAAATCAGGGCCAGTCTTAAACACGCGTACCTTTTTGCCCTGTTTACTAAAGTATCGAGCAATAGCCGCCACAACGGTGGTTTTTCCGCTCCCAGAACTAGGGGCAACAACAACCAATGCGGGACAACTTACCGTTTTACTCATTGCTTACTTCTCCCACAAATTTAAATCCGGCCACAAACGTTTCAGGTCTAAATATTCTTCGATAGTATCAGCGACACGATTGATACCATCTTCACGCATTTGAGCAAAGTCACATCCTTGCGCCTCTTGCAAACCAGCCCAACAAAGAATAGCGCCACACGCGTCAGGTGATTCAAAAATGCCGTGCAAATAACTGCCAAATACCTGATTATCCATGCCAACCGCACCGTCTTTACCGTCTTTAAGTTCTAATGGCGCTGATTCAGTAGCCCCTTTTGTTACCCCCGCATGGATCTCATATCCAAATACGTCTACCGTTTCTTGCCCCGGTAAGGTAAGGGAGCCTTTACTCTGTTTGAGTTGTTTGTTTTTACGCAACTCAGTTTGCAAAGCCAAGTAGCCTAACCCGTTAGTTTCCCCACTTGGCCCTTCGATACCAAGCGGGTCTGAAATCAATTCCCCAAGCATCTGATAACCACCACAAATACCCATCACTTTGCCACCAAAGCGAAGGTGTCGTTCAATCTGTTCATCCCAGCCCTGACTGCGTAAAAATTCAAGATCGGATCGTACACTTTTGGAGCCCGGCAAAATAATAAGATCGGCAGCAGGCATGCGTTGGTTCTTTCCGACAAACTGTAGGTCTACATTTGGGTGCATGCGCAGAGGGTCAAAATCCGTATGGTTGCTGATACGCTGTAATACAGGAACAACAACCGTCAATTTAGGTTCATCGTTACTTAATTGACTGACATTGATGGCATCTTCAGCCTCTAACATCAAGCCATGTAAATACGGCAATACCCCAATAACTGGCTTACCTGTCTTCTCTTCTAACCAATCAAGACCATTTTGTAGCAGAGCAATATCACCGCGAAAGCGATTGATAACAAACCCAACCACTCGGTTCTGCTCGCTTTCACTTAACAGCGCTAACGTGCCATAAAGGTGGGCGAATACACCGCCTCTATCGATATCCGCTACAATAATTACAGGAATGTCGGCTTCTTCTGCAAAGCCCATATTGGCAATATCGTGATCACGTAGGTTTATCTCAGCTGGGCTACCTGCGCCTTCGATAATGACGCTATCAAATTTGTTTTGTAGCCTTTCGAAAGACTCCATCACATAAGGCATCATGTTGGGTTTATAGTTGTGATAACCCTTAGCGTCCATATCAGTTAATACTTTGCCCTGTACGATAATCTGCGCACCAGTATCAGTATTTGGCTTCAATAATACCGGATTCATGTCAGTCGTAGGCTCCAGATAACAGGCATAAGCTTGTACCGCTTGCGCTCGACCTATTTCGCCACCATCGGCAGTTACGGCACTATTAAGTGCCATATTTTGCGACTTAAATGGCGCAACTTTGACGTTTTTTCTTGCCAGTACTCGGCATAAACCCGCAGCAAGAACGCTTTTACCTGCGTCAGACGTGGTTCCCTGAACCATTAATGCTTTTGAACAAGATTGCATAATTCTTTCCAATTCATTTAACTACAATATTAAAGCGATTCGTATTGGTGGTTCTCGTTACACTCGTTTTTCTTTTCATACCAAGGGGCGACAGCTTTATCCAAACTGGCAACCAGATCACTATCTTGAAGCCCGTGTCGTTCAGCAAACTCTAGACAGGCTCCTAAACCACACCCTTCAACGACATAGCCATCTTCATACATTCGAATCGCGTGGAAATCAGACTGATGAAACTTTACTTTTGGGATCCGCAGTTCACAGTTGTCTGGCAAAGCCTTGGCGACTGTTTTTGAATCCTCAGCATCTAGCACCCATCGCGTTGTCGCAACGGACACTTCTTTCACTCTTGTTGTTTTTTGCATTGCGATAATGGGCGCAAATATCATTGCCCCACCAGCAAAGTTGACCTTATCAAGATCACTTTCTAGCAAAGCACAGCAGGCTCTTTGAACCGGATCGGAATACTCGGTATTGTCTGTATAGGCGTTTGCTTCAAGCGGTAAATGTTCTGTTTTTTCTAGCAACTCATTAATCGCTGCACGTTTTAACGCCAGTTTCTTTTTATCTTTAGTACTCCCTGCAAACCACAGGTTGTTGTCTATCCAACGCTGCAACCACAAGGTTGCAAATGTTGTCCCGCCAATACCAGATTCGGCTATCAAGTGCTCTTCACCGTTCAATTGCTGACGACGCAATTCTGGGATCAAAGTCTGCTCTACCAACTCGGCTTCCTCGCCTACCTTACAATAATGCGTAATGACCTCATCGAGTTCACAACCATGAAAGTCAGGTACGGAGTCCAACCCTAATTGATAACAGTGCAATCGAATTTTATGACCTTGTTCTCGCAAGGCTTTAAATATACCGTGAACAAGAATAGCAGGCGTAACAGAGCCATTACTCAAAACAGGAGATGGAAAAGCCTTCCCTTCGAGCAAAGTATTCGCCATTCCGCAAACAATAAGTTCCGTGTCTCTAGTTGGATGAAGCTGCATAAGCCCTTTACCTGCACCTGCGTCGCTTATCTGGTGAAGGTTTTTAATTGGAGCGACTGAATTTAAGGTAATAAAGTTAAGCCAGCACATAATTTTCTAGCTCCATTATTGATCTTTTAGGTGCATAGGTAAGCCCGCAGTCACTAATGTCACTTTAGCTACTCGAGCAGCAATGGCTTGATGTAGCCATCCAGCCTCATCGACATATTTTCGACTCATCTCACCCATTGGAACAATGCCGCAACCAACTTCGTTGGTCACCATAATCACCTGTCCAGGCAATTGTTCTAAGGTATCTAATAACTCTGATTTGACCTCTGACCATTCCATATCTGTCTCTCCAAACAGACAATTACTCAGCCAAAGCGTTAAGCAGTCAACAAGAATACAGTTGTCTTCTTTGCTCTGTTCACGCAATACTTTAGAAAGCGCAAAAGGTTCTTCTACAACACGCCAATGCGCTGGCCTTTGTGCTTTATGTAATTCAACACGCTTTGCCATTTCATTATCACGAACTTCAGATGTCGCCACATAGATAACCGCTTTACCCGACTCTTTTGCTACCTGTTCGGCATAGCTGCTTTTACCTGACCGAGCACCACCGATAACAAGCTCAACAGCCCCTTTTTTTGTACTCATTGAGAAGCTCCTATTTTTTGCTTTAATTCCAGCAAAGCACGCTCTAATTTCTGCCACTGAAACTCGTTTTCCGGAAGACCAAAACGAAGCGCATTCTTCTCATCGCAAAGTCTAACGAGTATATTGAGTCGGCATAATTGATCATGAAGATGTATGGCATCGTCTGTATAGACGGTTGTAAAAAGATCAGTCCCAGCGCGGGGGAAAGAGAGCGTATTATCTAATAATTGATTTAATCTTTCAGACGCTTGCTGAATACGTTTTGTTACCCTGGATTGCCACTTGGAATCTAGCAATGCTTGTTTCATTACCCAACGACTAGGCCCGGTAACTGTCCATGGTCCCATTAGCTCCTCAATCTGTTGTTTAATCGCAGTATTTGCAAATACAAACCCGACTCTAGCGCCAGCTAAACCGAAAAACTTACCCACCGACCGTAGCACAATCAAATTATCCATATCGGTATCAGGGGTCAACATACTCTGTTCGGATGGAATATCAGCAAACGCCTCGTCGACGATTAACGCCTTGTTCCTTTGTTGTAACGATTGATGTAACTGCTTCAAATAAGCGCTAGAAAATTTCTGCCCACTAGGATTGTTAGGATTGATCACCAACACCACGTCACTGCGTTCGACCTGTTCACTAGTAGGAAACTCTTCGTATAATAATACCTGCCAATGTGAATTATTTTGCTCAAAAGTACGCCATGCATGTTCGTGCTCTTTGTAACCGACTCTTGGCAAAGCGACCACACACCTTTCACTCTTTTGATAGCTCATCAAAACACGAGGCAACAACATGATTGCCGCCTGAGAACCTGCAACGGCAACCGGTTCATTCGGGGCGTTGTAGTAAATTTTGGCAGCGGCTTCTAAGCCATCATTCGTCTGTGGCAGTTGATTCCAAACATGATTTGGTATCTCGCCTATGGGGTAAGTAAAAGGGCTTACGCCAGTAGACAAATCTAGCCAATCCTTTACATCCGACTCATATCGATTGGCAATCTGTAAAAGATTTCCACCGTGTTTAATGACCATTAACTGACTCCTACTAATACCGTAACCAACCAGAGATAACTTAATGCTAAGCTCCCTCTTGATACCAGTTGATTAGCTAAGGGGATGGTTTCCCACGTGGCAATACGGCCCGTTCCCATCGATTTTTTATCGTGAAGAACGCCATGATAGTACGTTGGTCCACCTATCGTAACGTTCAAAGCTCCTGCACCGGCTGTCATTACAACACCGCCATTGGGGCTACTGCATTCTTTCGCCTGTGTTCGCCAACAAAAAATAGCCCCTGAAAAGTTACCTTGTAACGCATAAAGAAGAGCCGTTATTTTTGCTGGCGCCCAGCCTAAAACATCATCGGTCTTTGCTGTAAACCGGCCAAAATCGAGATAACGTTCATTCTTATATCCCCACATCGCATCCAACGTATTCGCTAAACGAAATAGCACTGCACCGGGCACGCCCAATACAATAAACCAGAACATCGGGGCGATAACAGCGTCATTGCCATTTTCCAATACCGATTCAATTGCAGACGATGTGATCTCTTTTTCTTCCATTTTCTCTGTGTTTCGACTCACTATCATCGACACTTGAAAACGCGCTTCTTCGATATCAGCGGATTTTAACGGTAGATAGATATTGTTGGCGTGTTCAATGAGGCTTTTGCCGCCGATGGTTAGATACAAAATCAGCGTATTGAACAAGAAAAATCCAACCAAGGAAAACTGCGCCAACAAGGTCACTAACCACGTACTAAGCAATGTGGGTGGCAGAACCGAAAGACACCACGCCAAGATACCTTGCTGCCTTTCAGTTAAAAAAGCCAAGCAGCGGCAGCGCTTTTCTACCCAATTCGCGAATCGACCAAATCCTACCAATGGGTGGAACCTAGTCGGCTCACCAAGCAATTTATCTACCCATAACGCAGCAACCAGCACCAGTGCACCGGTTAATAGCGTTTGTCCGGTAGAGAAATCCATACTAGGCCACATAAGAGCACGCATAAGAATCGGATAACTCTGCCGTATCTATAAATTCTGGTGTCTCTTCGCCGTTAACGATCAATCCTTTTTCTAACGCCCACTCTTTGGCTTGATCATTTAAAGGTACAATCTTTAATCCGTCGGCAAGTTCTGGTTGATATTGAAGAAGGTACTGAGCGATAACTACGTCATCAACCAGTAACCATTGTGTCTCTGGCAGCGAATAACCGAGAGGTTCATTGGTTAGCCTACCAACTAAGTAAAAGTGCGATTTATCACCGAAAGCCTTTGCTTCATCGACCGTTAATGTTAATGCTGTCGTCGCGAGATTTTGAGGAGTAATACCTATATCTTGCATCGCTTCACGTACCACTGCGCTCGTACTACCTAAAGGCATAGCGAACTTGCGAATATCATAACTATATTCTTTCAGTGCTTTCATCCACGTATTGAATGAAGTGAGATCAGAAAAGGCAAGCTCATTTTGATTGGAAAGATATTCAAGATCTTCTTTATCCAGTAATGACTCATTCGAGAGCTCAGGTATGGATATCACCTCTCCTCCTTGCTCTTTCAATAACCGAGAACAACTGTATTGACCCGCAACCATAAAACGTACGCCTGTTAATGGCAGACTATTTCGCCAATCCATTTCACTGCTCTGAGCCACTACTTCACCGATAATCGTTAATGCTGGCCCCGTAATTTCGCATGTTTTTAGCTTTTCACCAATGGTTTCTAATGTCGCGATTAAACAAACATGGTCTGCACGAGTAGCAGAGCTAATTAACGCTATCGGTGTGGTTGGATTTCTACCATTCTCAATTAAGTTGGTCGCATGAGCGGCCAGTTTTTTTGCGCCCATATACAGCACAAGGGTTCCACCTGAACGCCCTAATTCACCCCACGACGCTATGGTTTTCGAATGTTCATGGCCGCTAACAAAGGTCACACTGGATGCCACACCTGCGCTCGTCAAAGGAAAGCCCGAGTACGCTGCAGCGCCAAGAGCGGCTGTAATTCCGGGTACTATTTCGTAAGGAATATCGTGGGATTTCAGGTCTCGACACTCTTCTGTTGTGCGTCCAAATATACAAGGATCACCAGACTTAAGACGCGCGACACTTTTACCCGCCAAAGCGAACTCTAAAACGTCCGGATGCATATCATAATTAATGTGCCCCCCTTGATAACCTCGGTAACCAACCTGATGCAACTGCACATGGCACGGTATGGTGGCGAGAATCGCTGGCGCAACCAGTTTGTCATAGCAGACAACATCACATTCGCTTAAAAGCTGCTTTGCTCGGCAGGTAAGTAGACCGGGATCACCAGGGCCGGAACCAATAAGATAAACCTTTCCACAGGTTGTATTGTGATTAGTCATTTGCCATCTCCTTATCTGAGGTTTCTACCACTTTTGCTTTACGACAGGCATGTGAAAACGTTGGGTCGTATAGCTTAGAATCTACAAAATCGTCGATGGCAAACACCTTGCTTACGATAATCATGGCAGTAGAACGAATGTTCGCTTCGTGCATTTTGTCCGCTATGTCAGCCAATGTGCCGCGAATTATTCTCTGTTCTGGGTGAGATGCTTTTTCTACCACACAAACAGGCCAGTTTTGCGGGTACACATCACTTAACTCTCTAACGACTTTTCGAATCAGGGTGGCACTCAAAAACAGACAAAGGGTCGCCTCGTGAGACGCCAACGCCTTAAGGTTCTCTTTTTCCGGTACCGGCGTTCGGCCTGAAGCGCGAGAAAGAATGATGGTTTGACACTCTTCTGGTAACGTAAGCTCTTGGCCAAGTGCCGCAGCAGACGCCTGAAATGACGAAACACCAGGAACAACCTGCCAATCAATACCAAGTTCATTCAACCGACGAGACTGCTCTGCTAAAGAAGAGTAGATAGAAAGATCACCGGTTTGAACCCGAGCAACATCCTGCCCGTTTGCAAAGGCATCTGTATAAACCTTGGTTATCTCATCGAGATCCATGCTGGCAGAATTAAACACTTGTGCATCTGGGCTAGCACGTTCAATTACCGCTTTGGGAACCAAACTTCCTGCATATAAAATAACAGGGCAGGTCTCAACCAATTTTGCACCTTTAACGGTGATCAAATCCGGGTCTCCGGGTCCTGCTCCGATAAAATAGACTGTCATGCTGAAACCTCATTCTTTTCTGTATTCTGTATGAGCGAACGGCCGGGTGTTTGACCTTCTCTGGTCTCTCCATCGTCCAATGTGTATTTGTTTTTGTAACCACGCGGTGTCACTATCCAATCTTCAAAACGATAGCTGCTGTTGTTACCAACAATGACCGCCGCATTCATTCCAAAGTTGAGTTCAGTAAAGCTGTCCAAGGTTGAAAGCTGTACCGACTGTTCATCTCGATAAGCGGCATTGACCACCGCCACTGGGGTTTGTGGATTGCGATGCTTTAATAAAATTTGTTGAGCTTCAAGAATATGATTCTGGCGTTTCTTTGAACGTGGATTATAAAAAGTGATGGCAAAATCTGCGCTCGCTGCTGCTTCAATACGCTTTGTAATGATGTGCCACGGCGTAAGCAGATCCGAAAGTGAGATAGTACAACTGTCATGCCCTAAAGGCGCACCTACTAATGAAGCACATGCATTGGCTGCAGTGATGCCCGGAATCGTTTCTACCTCAATAGGAACCCCGCCATCTGTAAGCATTTCAAAAATTAACGGAGCCATGGCGTACATACCCGCATCACCAGAACAGACTAATGCTACGTTCTTCCCTTCTTGTACCATCTGAATGGCAGAATCGGCTCGTTGCCACTCTTTGGTCATGCCTGTTTTAACGATGGTCTGGCTTTTAATTAGCGATGCGACCATCTTCACATAGGGCGCGTATCCTACAATAGCATCGGCTTTTTTTACCACTTCCTGAGCTTTGATGGACATCATTTCTAGGCTGCCGGGGCCCAACCCAACCAATGACAATTTAGCCACAATTATTCTCCTTGTCAGCGTCTTCTACCGCTGCAAAATAGTGTTTATCTATTACGTCTGTTAGGGGTCTGTTTTCCGAGAGAGCTTGAAACAGTTCACGCCATTGGTGTTCTGATAAGTCTTCTACGTTTCTCAACCACTGTGCGTTATTTTTTGATGCACGATCATTTTGAACCCGTTCGTAAACCACGAGCGTAGACCGATTTCGGCACGCTCCGGCACACATGGTTCGACTGATTTTTATTCGCTTATTTCCGCTTGCTAGCCCCATTTCTTTAAGCATGTTTCTCAGATCATGTGCTAGATTTTTCGTGCCTGTTTTTGCACAACGTTTACCTTCACAAAGCAGAATATGGTGACGGTGGAAAAGCATCGGTCTATCTAAATCCACATGCTTAGGTTTACATTGGAAGCCTTCCACCACTTCACTGCCGTGGGCGTTCGTCTTCACTTCAATCTGCTCGGCGGTGTTCAAACCGTGCCGCTCTTCGCTGCCGTGTTTTTTCTGACCAAACCAGTTTTTTCGTTTGTGTTGAACGAGTGATTCCGTAAATTCTTTTCTGCAGCACGCAACCGTCATGTTGTAACCGTCTTGCTTAAACACCCATTTCGGTTCGACAAGTCTTTTTGTATCGCTCTGTTTTAATGCAGCAGCTTCCGCAACCGAGTTGCTTCCCGTCACTTTTTTTACATACTCAGATGGATTTTCAATGCCCTCGATACCGTCGAGTTCTTCCGATGAAAAAGTGATGAAGGGCCACTGTTTTTCTGCGGATAACTCAAGAATGCCAACTTCATCCTTTTTTAAGTCGATACTGGATAGTGAGTGAATAGTATCCAACGAGAGGTTCTTTTCTTGGCTAAAAGCTTTTATTCCTGCTTTCAACACTGAAAGCGGTGTGTTTCTATCGCAGCCAATACCAAGTACCAGCGACTTTGGTCGCCAAAGCACAACGCGGTTATCCCACTGGGAAATACCGGGGTCTTTAACGTCACTAACTAGCAGCAACCCACTAAACTGTACCGGGTCTATATCCGCAAGGTCGGTATGAGTAACGATATTTGTTGGCATTCGCTTGTCGTATTTCCACCACTTTTTCTCCCCTGATTGCTGCACAATGGCAACAGGCTGGTCGTTCACAATCGCCGCCGAGACAGAAGTAATCGATGGTTCTGAGACTGGGTCAAGTGACCAACCAAAAGGCGCGCCAAACATATCCGCAGAGACAGTTTCTGATGTGTCTGAAGCGGTCGTAATCACAGGGGTTGCTTTGACAATATGAGCAACACGCTCTGTCAGCTCATTTGCCCCACCTCGATGACCAGAAAGCATGGAGATAACAAATCTCGCTTGTTCATCCAAACAAATAACCGCAGGATCAATCCTTTTGTCTTTTATTAATGGGCTGATCATTCGAGTGACAATGCCACTGGCACAGATGAAGATATGCCCGTCGTATTTCGAGAATGTATCCGCTACAAATCCCGCTAACGGATAAGAGAGCAATTCAGCCTCTGGGGTATCATCAATAGCCACCTTGGCAACAAACAGATCGGCAAATGGCAATGATTGTTTCAACCGTCTGCCCTGTTTAGCTCCGTTTACTGTGATGGCGTATATCGCTAATTTCATTGTCACGCTCTCTGATTAAGCCGCAGACAAGGTGCCACGAAGCACACCTTTACGAGAACGAATAGACAACTGCACCATAGAGAAATATCGGTGCTCTTCGGGAACATCATCCAAATTGGTGTAGATCTCTTGCTTATCTGTACTTGCATAAGAGACATACGTAGCGGTGTGTTCCAGTCCCAAGTTTTTCAGTTTTTCTGAGAGCTGAGGGATCATCCGCCCAGCTTTAATTAGCATAATGGTATCGAAATCTTTCACTAATGATTCGAGACATTCAATTCCGTAGGTGGCTGGGACAACGCAAAAACGCTCTTTTCCATCAGCCAGTGGAATCTTCGTCGCCGCAGGAACAGCAGTAATAGAGGTCACTCCGGGAACAATAGTAGGGACAACATGCGGTGCTATTTCTGTTAGCTCTTCTTGGATATACGCCCACGTGCTGAATACAGAAGGGTCGCCTTCGGTGACAAATACCACAGATTTACCCTGCTCTAGGCGATCGAGAATGGTTTGAGCCGCACATCGCCACGCAGGGACATTAATCGAAGCATCACGCGTCATAGGAAAATGCAAAAAACAACGCTCTGCTGAAATGTCTTCTTCTTTAACCGCACCGGTTACTATTTCCCACGCAAACGAATCTGCTTTACCCTTCGTTTTTTCAGGAATGGCCAACACATCCGCTTCCTGTATAAGGCGAACTGCCTTGAGGGTTAACAGTTCACTGTCTCCTGTTCCAATGCCTACTGCGTATAGCTGACCTAGTTGATTGTTGCTCATGATTATTGCTCCTACGCTGTTTTAATCATTGAAAATAAATGAATTGGATTTTCAGCCTGATAGCGCTGGTAGTGCGCTAAGGGTTGAGTTTGTGAGATATTGATAACCTGAGTATCGAGATGAATTTGGTTCTGTTTCGCCCATTGGTACACTTCTGACACCGTATCAATAGTGACAGCAGAAACGACAAGACGACCGCCAGCGTTTAAGCTTTGCCATGCGGTTAATAGAATGTCGTCCATCTGTCCGCGACTTCCACCGACAAATACCGCATCAGGCCTTGAGAGTTCATCCAACCCTTCTGGGGCTTTGGCTTTTATTAAAGTGACGTTGTCTGTCCCGTGGGCGTAAATATTTTCTTGGATACTTTCAAAACACGCTTCATTGCACTCAACTGCAAATACCCGTCCTTTCCAACAAAGTTTTGCCGACTCAATAGCGACAGAGCCTGAACCCGCACCGATATCCCAAACAACACTGTCTGGTTGTACTCTTAGCGTGGTTAAAACAAGATTACGAACCGATTGCTTGGTAATTAACCCCTTTTGAGGCAGCCGTTTAAAGAAACTCGCATCACTAGAAAACTGACCGTTTCCACCCCAAAGGTCTTTTGATTTTCTCTGGGCAACGACAACATTGAGCTTATCGAATTCACTATTCTCTGCTGCAAGCTCGTCTACGCTATATCGACGAATACTTTCACCGGGTCCACCAAGCTGCTCACAAACAGCCAGTGTCCAATTAGTTTCAGAAAAAGCAGACAAATGTTGCGCCAGTACTTGAGGTGTATTTTTATAGTCGGTAAGGAAAGCGTACAGATCACCTTGCTGCATTTGGCTTGTAAGACCTTGCAGACTTCGCCCATGACAGGAAAGAAAACGAGCCTCATTCCATGGTAGACCAAGGCGTGAAAAAGCAAGTTGCGCAGAGCTAAGCGTCGCGATGAAATTCAACTCTTCCGCAGGCATTTTTTTAAGCAACGTCGTTCCGATTCCAAAAAATAAAGGGTCACCTGAGGCGAGCACAACCACATCACCCTCTTCACTCTCGTCGATAACCTGGCTCATCCATTGAGCAAAGCCTGTCGTCATATCAAGAAAAGTCCCTTTAAACTGAGGAAACCATTCAAGATGCCTAGGATGACCCGCCACTACTCGAGCTTTAGATACGGCATTGACCGCTCGACTGGTTAAACTAAGACACCCATCTTCTGGTACGCCGACCACTGTAATCCTAACCATAATGCGTTACACCGTTTGATAAAAAAGTGCATGAATAGATGACACGACAATGGGGCTACCACCTTTTCGGCCAATACTGGCAATTGTTGGCACTTTATCTTGCTCAAGAAGAGCCTGTTTAGATTCAACCGCCTTAACAAAACCAACCGGAATGCCAATGATCAACGCGGGGGTCGCTTCTCCCCCTTCTACCATTCTTAACACTTCATAAAGTGCTGTTGGTGCGTTGCCTATACCGACAATCGCACCGTCTAATAGACCAAGATCCTCGCCTTTCGCATCGACCAGATAGCGCGCGTTTCTCCATGCTCTTTTGCTGTGGCGATGACATCTTCGTCACTAATAAAACAGTGTGTTTTGTTGCCATAAACAGAAAGACGTTGCGCGCTGAGGCCGCTAGTAATCATGGTAACGTCACTAATTATTGGACACCCTTTTTTAAGCGCTTCAATACCCTTTGTTACGGCTCCTTCACTAAACCGAAACAGCGAGGCGAATTCAAAATCGCCAGTAGTATGGATAGCGCGTCTCACAACTTGCCACTGTTGGTCAGTAAATTGATGACCACCATGAAATTGCTCTATCTCTTGGTCGATAATTGAAAAAGAACCGTTTTCGATTGCTTGACCATCACGGGTCATTTGCTTCATTTTTTCCATTTTCAATTCGCCTTCTGGTCAATGTTTTGCATGATTTTTTCCTCTTTAACGGGGAAGCTCGCAAGCAATGCCCCATTAAAATCGATAAGTAAAACCTCTATATCTAGCGCTTGTTTCACATAGTGGTGTGCTTGGTTAAAGGTTTCTTCACACAAGCGATTTAGGAATTTTTGTTTACTGTTTTCTTTCTGAATAAGCTGCAGAACGTGTCGCCCTGTGTTCGCACTGGCAATATCAGCGTATACCTTTTCTGTTAGGCCTTCTTCTTTTGCCAGTTGACTCAAAAAATCAAATCGAACGGCATGACCAGAAACATGGGTCATCATTCTGCCGGATACCAACTTGCCCATTTTGCCAATCATCACCACCATGGTCGCTTTCTGAATCTGGTAGCGTTTAGCCGCCCTAAGACCTATACCCATAAAATCGCCAGCTTGAATAAAGGCCAGCTCATTCAATTCAGGAAGCAGAACCATTCCCGCTTTTTCCGAACGTGTGCCCGTGGACAGCACGACATGATCTACCCCGTTGGCTGAGGCTATCTGGCAGCTTTGTGTTACTGAAGCCGCGTAAGCTGAGGTTGAGTAAGGCTTAACTGTGCCTCTGGTGCCTAAAATAGAGATCCCACCAATCAAACCTAACCTTTCACTGGTTGTCTCTTTCGCCGCTTCTTCACCTTTTGGAACAATAAACGTCAGCTCTACTCCTTTACCTATCCGGTATTGGGGCTCTATTTGAGCCAGTTCCAACAAAACCATCGCTGTAATATTTGCTCGCGGTACAGGGTTGATAGCCGGTTCACCGACTTCTAGCTCTAACCCTGGCAAGGTAACTTGAGCAACGCCTTTACCACCGATCAACTTAATACCGTTCTCATTTGACCATTGCGCACTGCACTGGATCTCTAACCCATGTGTACAATCTGGGTCGTCACCTGCATCTTTAATCACGCCAGCGAGGACGGGCCCCGTTCCCTCCAAACGTTCAAGAACAAACCTCGCGCTGTCTTTATTTGGTAGGGTTATTTCAATATCTGTGAACGGCTTCTGTGTGATCAGCATTCTTACGGCTGCTCTTGCTGCGGCAGCGGCACATGCGCCTGTGGTAAACCCCCAACGCAGATCACTTTTTTTCGTGGAGCGCTTTAACTTACCCACGAGATATTCCCTTACGATTGCTGGTGCTCTTAATAGGCATCATTGAAGAAACCTTTTATTCAGTTCCAAAGCCAGAGAAAATGATCGTGTGTTTGCTCTTGAGAAATCGAGCTGATCCACTTTAATCACCTCACTTTCCATCATCTGATAGTTGGCCCTATCCGTTGGCGGAGTTGGGTTTTTGTTCATCGGGCCTACTTGATATATGTAGTAATCTGGGCTTTGGATTAACACGCTTTCTACATTGAACTTGGCTATCTTTCTCTCTTCTGGCGCAATCAATCGCCCGCCCGCTGCGGTGACAATCCCGTTCACAATACTGCGCTGACCGGCGATCATGAATGGACTTTGTGTCACCTCAAACACCACGCTTTTTTGCTCACTTAGTGGCTTAATTTGGTCCCTTATTGATTTCATTTCCTGTACAAGCGCAGCCGCCTCAACTTGCTTATCCAAGACATCACCAAGCTTTGCTATTTCAGAAAGCACGCCATCTAGGTTAGTTGGATCATATTTAATGACATCGGCACTGACCTGAGCAGCAAGTTGATCGGAAAAGAAACGATTGGAGCTGATAATAAGCAAGTCAGGTTCTAACCCTTTAATCAGTTCAACATTTGGTTTGATATGAGAACCAATTTGCAATGCATCGGGAAAGTCATGGTTGCTTCTGGTCACTCCAACGACTTTGTTTTCTGCACCTAGCTTCGACACAATATCGCCTGCTGCTGGTGCTAGCAGCACCAATCTTTCATAGGCGTGTGCGCTAGGAACCAAAGCTAAAACTAGTAGTGTCAGTAGATACCGATACATCGTAAACCTCCGAAAGCAGTTGAGTGGTCACTTCGTTCCTCAACACATCAAAAATAAGCTCACCATTTTTAAAAAATAGAAAACGATCAAAATAACGAGCCGCCAGGTTAACGTCATGAACAGACGTAACCACTGTCTGAGACAACTGTTGAAGATGGCTGAATATCTCCAGTGTATGGCGTACATCAAGGCTAGAATTGGGCTCATCTAGAAACACAATTGGCGCTTCTTGATTAAGAACCCTTGCGATCATGACTCTGCGTTTTTCACCGCCGGACAATTCTGCATAACTTCGATCCTTATATTTGGAAATGTCGAGCAAATCCAATAAATGCATCGTCTTATCTTTGTCTTCTTGTTGGTATTCCGACCCTGTCATATGTACAAATCTTCCTAACAACGCCACCTCAAAAACCGTGAACGGAAACGAAATATCAGAGAACTGCGGCAACACAGAAAACAGACGAGCACGTTTATAGTGCGGGATAGATTCCAAAGGCTCATTTTGATAATGAACGGACGCTTTATTTGGCTCTATGAGACCTGCGAGTAAATTTATAAGCGTGCTTTTTCCACATCCGTTTTCTCCCATCAGCGCTACTTTTTCACCGTCACCGATAGTCAGTGACGGTATAGTTAGGGAGAATTCGCCTCTGTTGTAGCAGAGATTTTTTATGTTGATACTAGCCATTCCAAAAATGCTCTCTACGATGTTTGAGTAAATAGAAGAAAAACAGACCGCCGAAAATGGCGGTTAAGATGCCAACAGGTAACTCTGCTCCACCGGGTATTATGACTCTTGAAAGGGTGTCCGAAGCCATAAGTAGAAAAGCACCGAACAAGCTTGAATAGAAGATGTTGTTTTTCATATCACTGCCAAATAGGCTACGTGAAATATGAGGTACGATTAAGCCAACAAAGCCGATGATGCCTGAAAAGCTAACAGCAACAGAGACGAGCAGTGTAGACATAACGAAGATCAATGTTCGCATCTGATGGACATTAATGCCTAGGCTTTGAGCTGAATGTTCATCTAGCGCTAACACATTTAACTTCGTCGCGTTTCTTTTCAGGTATAGATAAACCAATCCAAATAGGGCTACGCAGGTGAACAACCGACCCCATGTCACCATGAAAATGCCACCCATTAACCAATACACAATGGAATTCAATGAATCTTCAAAATAGTACTTAGAGAAACTGATAATCGCAGACGCGATAATGTTCATCACAACACCAGCAAGTATCATCGTAATAGGATTAATTCGACCACCGGTTAACGACATTCGGTAAACCATCATTAACCCTGTCAGCCCGGTAACAAATGCAAATACAGAGATAAACTGAACAGGCACACCTAATGAGATGGCCAATACCGCGCCCAAAGCAGATGACGATGCGGCACCCGTTGTGAAACTGTCTGCTAGCGGATTCTTTAAGGTGAGCTGATAAATGCTACCGCTAAGCCCTAACATCGCGCCAATTACCGCAGAAAAAAGTACTCTTGGTAAACGCAACTCAGTCAGGATACTGTGCTCAATTTTTGACATATCGAGAGGGTTGATCCAATGGGGACCGATGAGCATAGATATAAATAACGAGAGTATGAATATAACAATTAGCCAACGTTTCATGTTTCTACCCTCTGCACAATACGGTTGGCAATCAACACGAGAACAACATTTAAACAAACAAGTATAGCCAGAGACATAAAGCTAAACGTGCCTGTATCTAGTAAAGAAGAACGTATTAAATCGGCGCTGTAAGTCAGTGGGGAAATCGCCGCAACCGCCTGAATAATGAACGGCATTTGATCAACAGGGAAAAAGGTGCCAGAAAGAAACATCATTGGCGTGATAATAAAGGCGTTCATTGTGGCTTGGTCACGGTGGTTTTTCATCTTAAGTGCCACAATCAGACCGATCAATGCAAACGCGATAAGATGAAGAAATAGAGCCAAAACAAAAAATATGGAAAAGTGAAGAGAGATACCACAAGCCAGACTATAAATAGCCACAATAAGCACCGGAATCATCCCTTTGGTCATACCGTACAGCACCTCACCGACAATAATCTGCCAACGTTGATTAGGGGCCAATAGGTACTCTTCAAATATCTTGAGATAGAAGCGACTGATATTAATTTCTGACGCAATATTATAACTGTAATTCATGCTCGACATGGCAAGTAAGCCCGGCAGCAAAAAGGTTAGATAATCAATACCGTCTACTGTGGTTCCTTTACCCACACCAAAACCAAACGCCATCAGATAGAGAAATGGAGGAACCGCCGCCGCCAACAATATGCGCACTATTTTTTTCTTCAGTACCGTTACTTCTCGGTAATAAATTCCCGTTACACCATCAAGCATGCTTAGTTAACCTTGTTCCAGTGAAGTAAAGAAAGACATCCTCTAACGTGGTTTCTCTTATGCTAACGGGCTCCCCTTCTAGCGACCCTAATCTAGACAGTGCTTGTGCGCGCTCGGCGAAGAATTCTTGTTGTAATTCTTCATCACCGATGTCCAACACAAATTGTCCGATATGCTGCTTCAAACTTTCACTGGTGCCCTGAGTGATAATATTTCCGTTATCGATAAAAATGACTTTTTCAGCGAGTTTTTCCGCCTCTTCAATATAATGAGTCGTCAAAAAGATGGTGCAGTCTCGCTCTCGGTTTATCTTGGAGAGAAAGGCGAGCATATTGCGCCTAGCCAATGGGTCTAGCCCTACCGTTGGCTCATCTAAGAAGAGTATTTTCGGTTCATGCATTAGCGCCCTTGCAATAACTAGCTTACGTTTCATGCCACCGGACAATTTTCCTGAAGGTTTATCTTTGTGTTCCAGCAAGCCTGCAAATTCCAAGCTTTTATCGATGGCGTTTTTTAACGTTTCACCGCGCATTTTGTACAGAAGTCCGTGCACATGTAGGTTCTCACGCAATGTTAATTCTTTATCTATATTGTTGTGCTGAGGAACCACGCCAATCATTCTTTTTAGGCTTAAACGGTTCGGGTTATACGCCTCACCTTCATACAAAATTTCACCTGAAGTAGGTTCCAATAGCCCTGTCATTATTTTTATGATGGTGGTTTTTCCTGCGCCATTAGGACCAAGAAACGCACAAATATCCCCTCGATTGATAGTAAAACTAACGTCATCGACCGCTTTAGTTTTTCCAAACGATCGTGAAAGCCCTTTGATATCGATAAGCACGTTACTTTCTGACGATTGACTATTTATTGATTCCACTTAAAAGCCTATTGTTTATTTTTTCTGAGGGCACGAAAACTCGCGCCCTATAGAAACTAACTAGTTGAGTTCGATACCCGCTTCTTCTGCCGCATCAGCCAAGTGACGTAGAAATATTTTTTGAATTGCGTCGCTGCTTCCCAGCCCTTCAAGAATAGGGGTTGCCTTAATTCCCGCGTTTGTCAGCATCACTTTCCATGAATCTTCCTCATCACTTGCCATGTCATTGGTAGCATGGTCGCCTGCAACCACCATTAGAGGTTTGACAGTGACTTGCGTAACACCATCCGCTTTCATCTTTTTTAGAATGGTATCGAAACTTGGGTGGCCTTCGACCAGCCCAACGTAACTCTTCACTTCTGGATAGGTTTCGTTTAGAAGTTCGCCAAGCTCATAATAAAGTCCGGTAGATAAATGGTCGTTTCCGTGCCCCATATAAACCAACGCCGTTTTGTTCTTTTTCGCCAATTCAATATCGGCTTTTAACGCATCCGCTAGGATTTGTAAGTCTGTACGGTACTCAAATGTCGTGCCCCAAGTCCCCATTAATGGACGTCCAAGAGCAATCTTATTAAAGGGTTTCCATTTCTCTTTAACCGTATTGATAGAAGCCAGCGCCTCGACATAAGCCCTCAGGTCGATAAATTCTTCACCATGGGTTAATAGCGTGGTCTGTACAACAATATTCTTGTATCCCTCGTTTTGAAAATCGGCCATGGTGCCAAGTACGTTTTTTACTTGATAGAAATTTTCAGGAACTTCCGGATGGGCGAGTCGGTATTCCTGATCATTTTGTCTGGAATGCCATTTTTTACGAATGAAGTTTGAGGTGAAAGCGAAACGTACCGGCGTATCAGGATACGCATTTTCCATTTCAGTTTTAATATCGATCAACGCACCTATGGCGCTATTATAGGTTGTACCAAACGCAGCTAAAACAATCGCTGATTTTTCGGTTTTATCTTGTCCTTCATTAGCCGATAAAGAGAAACTAGTTAACACTAAAATAACCAGTTGCAGTACCACTTTTGGCACTGACTTAAATTTAAACCTTAAAACCATAATATATCCACTCCCCGGCATATATATATCGGTCGTATAATTTATATATATTGAAAAAATGCAAATATATAAAAAGACCTGAACATTAAATTAGCAGCAGAGGGGGGATCGTGAGAATTGGTTATTTTGAGAATAACGAATAAACGTCGAGACACCCGCTCGCTTGCTTTCTTGTTCCTATAGGCAGGTATCCTGGCTTATGGTTCTCCATTGAGTAGCACCTTCCCAGATCTCTCCAGTGGTCTATCGCTATCAACTCACCAATTACAGTTGCGGGTACAGCCCAAGCTTCTACTTGGTTCCCTTTTAAAGAGTATATAAAATAAACTCTCACCTATCGGAACGATCATCATACATAAGTTAGACCCCGATTATTTGTTTAAAATCAATATTGGCCTATATTAACGCCTTAAAATTCGAAACAATTATTAATAAACTAACTCACGTAGCAGATTATTAATTTGGTTTATTTACTACTTTTTTAAATGGTCCGCTGCATGGCAGAAATGTATCTTCTTTAGGTGGGTTATATATTCTATGTCCACAATTTGATAAGTTCTAGTAGCGCTTTATTATGAATATTGACGATTGAATAACTTGATTTTTATAAATGGGTCCAATCAATGTTGCTGTCTACCTAATGTCCGGTGCGAAACCTTGCTTTGGTCGCCACGATTGCGATTAACATATTTAATAATGGAGAATACGTCGTTTTTGCCGCAGTGTTCTTTGTGATACAAATTCCTTTCATGCTCGGGATTATTTTTTGGCATCGACATCAGGTAAATAGGCCGCTCTATGAGGTTAATCACTAACTATCCCGATAATAAAAAACGCCTCCCAAATTGAGAGGCGCTGTTGAGGTATTTATTTAGATATTCGAGAACACGATATCAGCGTTACGTTTGTGATTGATAACAATCAATTACTGTAACACTGTGTCGGCATCTATCTCCCAATCCCCTCCCAATGCTTTATACACACCAACGGTAACTTGTGCTACTTGTAACCGAGCGGCAATTTGCCTGTCTTCAATGAGACGCTTCTGTCTCTGAGCATCAAGTACTGACAGGTGGTCGATTAGACCCGCATTATAGAGAGAAACTGCTTTACTGACCGCTTTCTCAGATGCCTCTAGTGCTTGATCAATTCTGTTTTCGTTTTCTTGGCTTCGTCCATAAGCAAATAACATCGAGTCAACCTCTGTGATAGCTGAATCAACCGCATGCTCATACCCTAAGACCGCAGCTTCGAATCGTGCTTCGTTTAGTTCAACCATGGCAGCACCTCGTCCACCATCAAACACATTCCAACTCACGCCTGCAGCACCCACCCAACCTACAGAATCGCCGCTGAATAAGTCGTCAAAACTACTGGCTGAAACACCAGGCGCTCCCGTTAAGAAAAATTTGGGATAACGATTGGCGATACTGGCAGCTACTTCCTCATTGATCGCGGCCATTTCACGTTCTGCCATTCTGATATCAGGGCGTCGTTGAAGTAGGTCTGAAGGTAACCCAATAGGAATTAACCCATCCAATTCGGGTAATTCATCACTCCCTGCTAATCTAATATCAACACGAGATAAAGGCTCACCCAATAAAGTGGCAATGCGTCTTTTATGGACTTGTTGAGCGATCTCTAATTGTGGAATGATCGATTCCATCGCGGCTAACGACGCTTTCGCTTGAACCAAATCAAGATCTGAACCGTAGCCATTACTTACTACTTTTTCGATAAGGTTTAGGCTTTTCTTCTGATCTTCAATATTCAATTCAGCAAGGCGGATGCGCTCTTGTGCTCCTTGGTACTGTAAATAGTTATGCACTAAGTCGGCGGTGATCAGTGTTGTTAGTCCATCAGCGTATAAACTTGCTTGTTCTACCCTGATTTCGGTAGCATTCGATTGATGATCGATACGTCCCAAAATGTCGAGTTCCCAGGTAATGCTTGCGCCCAAAAAACCACCATCGTGCTGATTGTCCAACAACGTCGTGCTACCCAATTGTGCTGGTAAGGCGCTGGTAGTTTCACTTAATGGCGAGAGTGCTGGCCCCATCAATGAGTCATTCTTGCTTAACTGATAATTGTAATAACCAGCACCAACATTGATGGTTGGTACCTTAAAAGATTCAACAATCGATTTGTAACTATTCGCCATTTTAATACGTTGGGCCGCCATTTTTATTGGCACGTTTTGCTTTTGTACGTCGGCAACAAGTGTATTCAAGGTTAAATCATTGAACTGATTCCACCAATAACGACTCTGAAGACTGACATGCTCTTTTTTTACCGAGCTGTTTTCTGCATACAAATGGGTATCCGAATATAGGTAACTCTCTGCCATCGAAATGGTTGGCTCGTTATATTCAGGACCGACCGCACAGCCAGACAACAGAACAGCGAGTGCAATAGGAGCTAACCTTAGCGTTTTATTGCGACAAGATTGAAAAGATTTCATTGTATTTCTCCTACACTTGCTGTGTTTCTGGAACAGATGATTCACGAGCCTGACTATCGGGGTCAGCCGCCTTTTCTTTATAAGCCAATTTATAAAATGCAGGCATTACAAACAGAGATAACACCGTCGCAGCAGCCAAACCACCAATAATGGTTGCTGCCATCTGATCGAAAAGAAGATCACTCAGTAGTGGGATCATGCCAAAGGCTGTCGTCAAAGCCCCCATGGATATTGCTAATGTACGGTTTATTGTTGCTTCTTTAATTGCCTCTGATAACGATTTTCCGTTGGCTCTTTCAAGTTCGATTTGATCAATTAACACGATGCCGTTTTTAATAATCATCCCCATCAAAGTGATCGCGCCAATCAGTGCCATAAAGCCAAATGGCTTACTAAAGCCCAGTAAGGCAAACGTCGCACCTGTTGCTGCCAATGGTATGGTCGCAAGAATAATGACCGGCTGCTTAAAGCCATTAAACATATAAACCAGAATAACGACCATGATTAACAACGCTTTTGGTAATTGGTTCATGATGTCAGAGACGGCTTTATATTCGTCATAGTATTCACCACCCCACTCCATGCTATAACCCGGTGGCAATTCTATCGCTTCAATCTGTTCAAGCACTGCATTGCGCACGTTTGCAGGTGTTGTTGAACGATCGACGCCGGCTTGAGCCGTTATGGTTTTTACTCGATCGCGACGCCAGATCATAGTCTCTTCGGTACTTAACTCAAATCCATCAACAACCTGCCCAAGTGGAACCGTATGCAAACCAAGTAGAGACTTAACCGGTAGTGTTTCAAGAGAAGACATAGATTGATCTGAAGATCTTAATTGAATAGGTATCAACTCGTCATTTAGGTTCATCTGCCCTAGCGGCATGCCATTGGATGCTCTCTTCATTGCAAACGCAATATCCGCTCGGTTGATACCTGCTCGACGCGCCTTTTCTTGGTTAACAAGAGGCTTAATGACTTTACTTTGTTGACGCCAATCATCTCTCACATATTTAGAACCGGGATCTGTCGCCATGATCGCTTTTGCTTGGTCCGCCAAGTCGTGTAGAACATTCACATCTGGACCGGAGAACCGTGCTTCTACAGAATATTTGTCCGATGTCGCTAACTTAAGTCCTCTAAAGCGTGGTTCAGCATCTGAAAACTGCTCGGAAAGCCATTTATCACCACGCTCTACAAGAGTAGAAATGGCATGATAATTTTGTACATTTATTAGAACTTGGCCGTAAGCCGTATCGAGTGGTTCAGGTTCTACCGTTACAGAAAACCTTGGCACACTAGCGCCTATAGAGGATGAAATACTCTCAACCTCTGGCTGTTCCAATAGCCATTCCTCAATTTTCTTCATATCGCTCGACGTTTGTTCAATCTTCGCGCCATTTGGTAGCCAATAGTCTAAAAACACGATCGGGCGATCAGACTGAGGGATAAAGTTAATCGCTACTGACGGTACTGCTATCGCAGTCACCGCTATGAGTGGTATTAAAGCACTCAGTGCTTTCACCGGGTGATCAACGGTCCAACTTATCCATTTTTTGTAAAGACTGCTTTTGTTTGAAGATGTTTGCTTACTCGGCTTGATGAATATCCAACACATCAGCGCCGTAAAGGTCACCGCAACCAACCACGACAACAATAATGACGAAGCAATAATGTAAAATACCGAACCTGCGAATTCAGCGGCATCTGTTTTAGAAAACAGCACCGGACTCGCACCCATAATGGCTATAATCGTCGCACCTAGCAGTGGCGTTGCGGTTTCTTTAACGGCCTCAATTGCGGCCTGCGTTCTCTCTAATCCCTTATTTAACTTCGCTATGATCATATCAGTAACCACAATCGCGTTATCCACCAACATACCCAACGCAAGGATAAAGGTACCTAATGAAACACGATGCAAAGATATGTCGACAACGTTCATATAAATGAGCGTAAGCAAAATGGTCAGAAGCAAGCTCCCTCCAACAATTGCAGCACTCTTAAAGCCCATGAATATCAACAGCACGATAAAGACGATCCCAACGCTTTCGAGAAGATTTCCGACGAAATTATCTATCGATTTCTGTACTTCTTCTGGCTGAAAAGCCACTTTGGTAATCTCAACACCTAGCGGTAAACTTGCTTGATAAGTATCAATAATTGTGGTGATCGTATCGCCTAAAGATACGACATTAATCCCTTGACCAGGACTTACCGCAAGCGTTACTGAAGGCACACCATTAAAGCGGTTTTCTACTAACGCTGGTGTTTTGTAACCCATAGTAACGTCCGCGATATCACCTAAACGGATGATTGAAGAACCAAAGTTACTCACTCCCCCTTTAATCACTAAATTTCGGATATCTTCCAGCGATTGGAACTCACTACTTTGATTAACTCGAATTCGCTCAGTCCCAACATCAAACTTTCCTGCTTCGAACGTCATATTTTGACTATTCAGTTGACTCCAAACTTGAGCGAGAGATAGACCATACTGCGAAAGTCGCTCATCTGGCATATCGATATAAACGGTTCTTGGTTGAACACCATGTAACTCGACTTTTTTAATCCCAGTTACGCTTTTGATTTGACGTTGAAGTTCTTCGCCGTATTCACGTAACTCTTCAGGCTTAGCGTCATGGCTATGAATGGCAAAAAGCATCCCATAGACTTCTGAAAATTCATCTTGAACAATGCTAATCTGCGCCGTACTTGGTAGCGTCAGCTTAACGTCTTCAACTTTGCGACGTAACAGATCCCACTGTTGTGGCAACTCTTTCGAATTAAGGCTCTCTTTAATATCGACAAATACCATAGACATACCCGGTCTGGATAACGAACGTAAGCGGTTCAATTCACCCATTTCCTGGAGCTTGGTCTCTATAGTGTCGGTAACTTGCGCTTCCACTTCTTGAGCGGAAGCACCTGGATAAAGTGTCACAACGACGGCAGTTTTTACCGTAAAGCTTGGATCTTCGAGCTTACCTAAATCAAAGTAAGAGTATATACCTGCAACGATACTTATCACGGTAAAGATCAGCACAAACGTTCGCTGACGAATCGCAAACTCAGCTAGATTGAACATGGTTTTTCCTTATTGATTTCTTATGGTTAGCTTGCTGGCACTGTCACCGTCACGAAGGTAGTTTGAACCACTTACCACCACATAATCACCACTGTTCATCGCTCCAGTGATACAGGCTTGATAAGCATCCAACGAAGTAAGCTCTACGGGTATTTGGGCCACTTTTTCCTCTCTTACTAGGTTGACGAACATGGTCTCTTTTTGCCCAACAATGGCGGAATAAGGTACGCAATATGAGGCATCAGAATCGCCGTTCTGGGTTCTCACCGTCACTGATTTTCCGGGAAATACCGACTCATTCTGGTAATCAAGTGCATACGTCACTGCATAAGTTTGTTTTATTAGGTGTGGCATTGGGGAAATTTCAATCACGCGTGCATCGAGAAATTCACTCGAGTCATACCAAGATACTGAGCCATGTTGACCTATTTTGAATAACTCAATCAGATTTTCGGGTACATCTACTTCAACTTCTAATTGTTTATTGTCTTGCAGTGTTATAACTGGAATGCCAGGGAGTGCTTGCTCATATTGTTCAAACTCTATGCTGGCAACCACGCCATCAAAAGCAGCCCGAAGCTCTGTGTATTTGAGCATGTCATTCGCTCGTTGAATATTTTTATCCACGACTTTTATTGCGGACAAAGAACGCTCGTATCCACTGATTGCTCGGTCGAGATTAACGCTAGCAATAGCATCATCTTTCGTCGCTTGCTTTACTCGTCTTAGCTCTGAATTTGCTAATTTATGCGCCGACAGAGCTTCTAACTTTCTCGCCTGTAACTCTTCTAAAGTCACTTGATAATCATGCGGGTCTAGACGAGCGATTAACTGACCTTTTACGACTTCTTGCCCCGTTTTTACCAATATTTGATCTATTGTTCCCGGGACACGAAAAGCCAATCCAGCCTGCTCATGAGAGTAAACTGTACCGTTGAAGGTTTTCGTCATTAATGCGTTAGGGTTTTGAAGTTGGACAACTTGCAGGGTCCGGTATTCAGGGGCGTTGTTGGCGGTCACTTGCGCTTGATTGCAACCAATAAGCGATACAGCGCTGACCGAGCAAATAATTAAATGGGATAACTTGTTCATAAAATAGCTCCTTTAGTTGCGAGCTATTCTAATCACTAATCAATTATGGATAATCCTTCATCTGCAAGTCTTACTGTCACGTTTATTGAGACAATTGAGTGTATTTAGGCACTTGTTCTAATAGTTTTTAGGTACTTCTTCCAATAGATAATCGATAAGAGTTTTCGTTGCTAGATTAAGTGTCTTAGGCTGGTTATAGAGTATGTAACCGTGCTCTTCTATCACAGATGATTGACTCAATATTTGCACTAACCTGCCATCAGCTATTTCATCTGCAACCAAAATTTTAGGTAAAAACGCAATTCCTCTACCTGAAATAGTCGCACTTTTCAAAAACGCAACACTGTTAGAGACCAACTTTGAATTAACGGTAATGCTAGTATGCTCGAAATGCCACCGTTTATCGACTTCACCCGTTGGCCATCGCAGACATATAGCATGATGATTCGTTAGCTCCTCAACACAAGAAGGCTGACCGAATTTGTCAATATAACTCTGCGAAGTAACCAAACATCGGTCGAGCTGTATAAGCTTACGAGCAACCAAGTCTGAATCGATAAGCTCACCACCATGAAAAGAGATATCCAAACCCTGGTTGTGCATATCAATAAAGCCGTTACTTATCACCCGAACATCAAGCTCAACATCAGGATAGCGATCAAGAAAACTAAATAGAATTGGTTGAAGAATATCATGGGTTTCTGAGACAAGACCCAGCTTCACCTTGCCTTTTATGGTGTCTGCATTATGTATCAAGGCTTGATTAGCAGAATCAATCATCTCAACCGCTTTGAGCAAATCAAGATAATAGGACTCACCTTGATTGGTTAATGACAAGCTTCGCGTTGTACGGTGGAAAAGTGGCGTACGTAATGTGCTTTCTAAATCATTAATACGGCGACTCACATTTGCTCTGGGTAAATCAAGTGCATTAGCCGCTGCAGTAAAACTGCCTAACTCGACTACCTTAATAAACAGTTTTAAATCACTAACCTTCAACAGTTGCTCTCCATCCAATTACAAACCTTACATTTAATATTACTGACAATCGCTATTGTCGCCTAGTAATAATATATAAACCACCACAATACGCTTCTAGAACAACAAGTAGAAATTCGTAACCAATTGTCACATTTTGTGTAACAGAGAATCTCCATACTTACGGTTTATGCTGCAGCGCAAAATAGATAAGATCATCTCTCGTCGCCCAAAAGGTAACATCGTGAATAAGCTCTTACTAACATTGATTGTCGTTGCATGCTTTAACGCTTACGCTAACCAGCCACTATATTCCTACGCACAATCGCCTCTTCATTCGAACGTATTATCACTCCAGTTACGTGATGCTAACCCACAACCCATTGGGTCGTTCGAACTAAAAACAGCTTACACTCAAGCAAGTATTTGGGCCGAAACCAATGAGTTTATGTTTGACTACTATCAAAACAGCGTGGATTTAGCGCTCTCTTATCAAGTAAATACTATTTGGAAATCTGAGGTTGCATTCAAACGAATCAAAGCAAAAGATAATGGGTTAGATGAACTGACGAAAAACTTCCATGACCTGTTTGGTATCGGGCACAACGGTCGGGATGAAGTTCCACAAGATCGGTTTTATTTATCTATCCCAAATGAGAGTATCGAAATCAGTGACTTTAAAGGTGAAACCCTAACGAGGTCGATTTCCTCATATAATGAGTTAAGTCTGTACCAGAGTAACCCACTATCAATATCAGCAGGCGCTACGCTTTATTATAACGATGTCCACGACGGTCCATTCGCACGAACCAGTTTTGAACAAGGCATACAACTAAATACTCGCTATTCTGCCAGTGTCTACCATCTCTACTCTTCGCTTGGGTTGGTACACCGTAACAGCGATGTATCTGAAACTGTGTTGGTAGATTCTGCCGGCTTTGTTTCTGTTGGGTATCAATATGATTTTAATAATGTTCATAGCCTTCTAGTTGAATCTCATAACTACAAGGGGTGGGCAACCTCCAATACAACCTTTGCAGAACCATCGAATGAAGTATTGCTGGGCTATCGCTACCGCCAGTCAAATACTGCTGTGGAGGCATTTATGACTGAAAATGTTAGAAACATGGATAACAGTACTGATATCGCCTTCACCATCGTAATACGAGTACGGCTTTAACAACTCGTAATACTGGTTAACGCGTCTCTCATCATTCACTATTCGATCAAACCTTCAAGCGACAACATGCTCTTATTGTCTCAATTTATAGAACAGTGAATCTTTGTTCTAAAGGGTTACTGAATCGTACTTCAATAGTAAAATCAACGCTGGTTAAGTCACCTTTAATGGCAAGTCTCATGAGATCAATTTCCATCCTTCTTTTTACCTTAGTATCTATTGCTGGATGCAGTTCCAAAGGTACAACCAGCAATCAATCCATACAACCCACTCAGAAATCATCTTACTCGCTTTCAGAGACATCACGCCAGCAACACTCGACTACGGCAGTATTATTAACCTTTTCAGGAGGAGGGACGCGTGCGGCCGCTCTTTCGTATGGTGTTCTAAAGGGACTTAACGAAATCAACTACAATTCCCTTCAAGAAGAATCCAGTTTGCTCGATCAAGTGATGGCTATTAGCTCTGTTTCAGGAGGAAGTTTTACTGCGGCCTATTACGGCCTATACGGTGAACAAGTATTCGAGCGCTTTGAACAAGATTTTCTGTATCGTGATGTTTCCCGTGGGTTGTTAGATATGTTAATTAGTCCTAAGTATGTTTTTTCTAATCAAACTCGCACCACAGCCGCCGCTAATTTCTACAACGAGTCCCTATTTAAAGATCAAACCTTCGCAGACATGCGAGAAGATGGACCCCTCATCATTATTAATGCGAGTGACTTAGGTGGCGGAGTCCGTTTTTCCTTTTTACAAGAGTATTTTGACTTACTTTGTTCGGATATCCTTCAATACTCGGTTTCAGACGCGGTCACGGCTTCTTCAGCGGTACCGATAATTTTTGAACCTGTTGCGCTAAGAAACTTCGACCAATGTGAAAGCCGATCTTTTTACAGCGAGAATGTTCAGAGCTCTCCTCATGTGAAAAGCACTTTAAAAGGCTTAGACAGTTATGCAAACAAAAAGGAACGCCCTTACGTACATTTAGTCGATGGTGGTATTACTGACAACCTTGGACTTTTGGCCTTTTACGACATCACGCAGAGTAACCTCTCTTTCTTCAATAGACTGTCTAACAATATCGACACCGTTGTCATCATTGCCGTAGATGCATCAACACAGCCAAAAACAAGCATAGATAGCACAATTGAACCTCCTTCAACGGCAAGTACTATCAATGCGGTAACCGATATTCAACTGCACCGATACAATGATATGTCTAAACATTTAATCATCGAAAAGCTAACACAGTGGGAGCGAGAAAGTGCGGAACGAACGACGCATTTTATCGATATAAATCTAAATAACTCCGTCGACGTCAGTTCTATGAACGCAATTCCAACAGATTTTAAATTAGAGCGAGATCAAGTGGATGCACTGATAGGTCATGGCTATCAACAAATCATGGAGCACTCATCGCTTAGGTATTTAGAATAACTTTCCCCGCGACTACCCTTTGATTTTATGATGCAGCCTGCATTATCGTGGTTGAAATCGCGTCTTGTTGAATGTTTAAATATCGCTGCCACTGTTCAAACGAATCTTGTCTCAGTTCATGGACCAAATTATTAGGCCTGACAATATCTAGTAAGCGATGTGCTTGCGGAGTATAAAAAGGTAAATGCGGATCGACGACTGAAATATGCTTAAGATCATGCCCAAACTGATGCCAAAATTCGCTGTCTTTTACGACTTTCCTCGTTTGGCTAACCTGCTCTAAGTATGCGCCACCTAAGCTCGCATTTAGATGCATGGTATAGACCTCGTCGGAGATATCGAGATGATGAATTCGCTTTTCGAGCCAATCTATTGCCGAATGTTGTGAAGACAAGTTTGGATTGGTTGCCATCATGTGGCCTGTATCTAAACAAATGCCACAGTTATCGTAATCAACGCGCGAGCGCAGATAGTCATACTCGTGGCGAGATTCTAACGTAAAGCTTTTCTTCCACCAAAGGTTCTCAAAAAGCAGTTTTTTTGAGAATGAACTTGCTGCTAATGCCTGATTGAGCAAACTGGCGCACAAATCTAATGAATATTGAAGTGACCAAGGAAAACGTTGAGTATAAATACCTTTCTGATCGCAAATAACAGGATGAAAAACCACGTATTCAACATCGAGTTGTTCGGCCAAATTGAAATACTGACTATACACCGCAACTAGATCTTCGTAGCTCGTAACGCCAAAAAGTTGTTCTACGGTTCGCCAATTTTCACAGTAATCGAGTAGGTCTTTTTTACTTCCAAGCAGTAAATGGAAATAGGGATGAAACGGAAGATGAAGTCCAACTGTATGTGGCTTTACCTTTTCTGTATTGGTTGACAATGCATATAGGTTACCTTCTAAACCATCTAAGCCATTCTGCTTAGCAAATAGTATTAACGAATCTTCACTTTGAAACATGCCACTTTGTTTAATGTCTAGATTTAAGTTAACCAGTTGTTTCATTGCGGGTACCAAACTATGTATGAATGTAGGCCAATATGCAGATATTTTTCACACCTATTTGATGCTATTTGTTGTCTGAGAAAAACTGAGACATATTTCGAAATTCTGTTGGGGAAATATCAGTATGCCTTTTAAAAAATTTTGCTAAATTTGTGGGTTCATTAAATCCCAGACTAAAAGCGATTTCTGAAATTGGTGCAGAGGTATACCCAATCAATCGTTTTGCTTCTAATAGTAATCTTGCATCTATTACCTGTTTAGCTGACATACCCTTAACTTTTTTACATACCGAGTTGAGTCGCTTAACAGACACCCTTAAATCTTCAGTGTAATCACTCACGTTATGTCGTTGATTGAATGACTTCTCTATTTGATCACTAAAGATTTGAAAACATCTAAACTCTTTGCTTCGATAAACATCTTGTTTGGTGTAACTGTTTCTAAAAAATATTTTGTACAAAATGCTTTGCAGCAAGTTTCTTTGTAGGCTGCCACTGACCATATCTTGGTGTGAGTGACATTCTTCGTACAGCATATTGAATTCACGTCCTACTAAATCCAACAAACCATCCATGATATCGACGCTTCGAATCGCTTTAGTAACCGCGTGATTAGCTGAGAGGTTATCTACAGGGAAGATTTCTGAATCTTGAAAGGTAATTATGTATCCGTCCCAATGAAAATTAGAATCAAAGTAATGGACCTGTAATGGGCTCAGAACGAGCAACGTACCAGGTCGACAATGGAACAATTTATTATCGATGTAGTGGTAACCATTCCCTTCTGTTATTAAAATCAATACATAAAAATCGACGCGATGGGGCTGGGTTATCTCGACTTTCCCTCGGCGATAGATTAAATCCTTGACCGAATCAGCCGTGATACCTAAAAGGTAGCTGTCATTATCAAATCGAATATTGCTGATCATAATTGTTATTTATCTCTGGCTTCTCAATAGATTACTACTTATAGAATAACCAGATTCAGCCTTGCCTAAAGATACAATCAACACCATAACCGATACATTTCCGCCTTTAATGACAAAATTGACATTAATCATTTATTCGCCAAATACATTCCCGCAGGCGAACCTACAGGAATGATTGATTAAGCTATCGTTTTTTGCTTGTCACTCAAAATAAGTAATACTTTTAACAAGATAGCACCACCGATTATAATGGCGGTTCCTACAAAGCCGAGGAAATACCAACCTGCGTTCCCTTCATTCTCACCTAGCAGAGTAAATGCCCCTGCGATGGTCAAAATTAAAGAGAACCACCAGCCCATTGTTAACGTCCATTTCCACCAATTCATATTAAGGCCATAGTCTTGCGCCCAAAGCTTTGCTGATTGATAAATAAACATTTGAGCGGCACCAAGTACCATCCAAAAAATCGGGTCTAAAACCGTTGATTGTGGAAACATTAGAATCCCTCCCAGTTGCCGTCGTAATCCCAGTCTTTATTAATACCTTTAAAGAACTCTTCTGAACGCAACCATTCTGGTGGTTGGTGGTAGTTCGCTAAACGGCCACCATTGTGCGGTGCGGCGTAGGCTTCTGCGTCTGGGTAGTAGAAAAAGTTGTGCTGCATCGCGAGCAGCGCTTTTCGTGTTATACCGGTTGGGTCTCTTGGATCCGCTTCTTTCACCAGTGCGTGTATCCAGTTATTTCTGCGAGTGTAAGGACATACGGCAATACAAACACGACACCCTTGCTGACCATCAGATGGTAACGATGACCAGAAACGGAAGCAGCTATCCTGATTAAACTCAAAAATCTTATAACCTCGCTGCACAATATCGGGTTCATCAGCCATGCTAATAGAACCACTTGGGCAAGAAGTTGCACAGATCTTACATTCGTTACAAAAATCTCGTACGCCAATATCGATAGGCTTGTCGTATTCAAACTCTAGATCCGTTACGACACACGCAAGGCGAATGTTCGGCCCTACTTCTGGTGTAATCAAACTGCCGTTCCGTGATGATTCTCCTAAACCCGCTTTTACAGCTAATGGTGGCAGTGTCATTTCATAATCACCACCGGGAACCATTGCACGACCAGCCCAGCCTAAACGGTTTAAGAAGACTTCTAGCTTACCGGCCGCAAAACGTACCACACTGTATGCTTCATAAGATGTGCCGTATCCTGGAGCGGCATACATACCATCCCAACTCATTGGTACACCTAGCACAATAACGGACTTCCAGTGATCGGGGATTTTATCGCCCCAATGTTCGCCGCCGCCTTCCATACCTCGCATGATATTTTTAAACACAAAATCCGGATCAACTTTTGTGATACCAACAAAGCTACAGCCCATTTGGTTGGCTACTTTCTTAATCAATTTTGTTGCATGAGCAGGGGTTTTGAATTCGCGTTTCTTAACAATAGGTCGGTTCTTATTGGCCTCTTTTCCGTCTGAAGCAGAATCGGTACTAATTGTTGCGCCACCTGAAGAGGGGTCGCCATACTGATCATCATAAATACTTTTATAATCAGCGATTGACGGGTCACCTTCTGGAGGGAGTGGCCAATTAACCGACACGCCATTTTCGCCATACATTGAAGCATGGTTAGCATGGTCATAAGCATGCGAAATGAGGAAACGATCAAGATATTTATGTTGCATCTGACCAGAGATTGCTCGTTGTTTAAACGCTTCCATCATTTCAGGCCAACGCTCCGGCCATTTAGAATAATAACGGACAACGCGCTCATCTGGACAGGTCTTAGGCCCCAAGCTAGGATCCCAACCTCCGTGAATCGCCTTTCCAATCATGTCCAAGCGCCAGAATAGGAAATCTTCACGATCAGGACGCTCAGTCTTACCTACCTTAATTAACGTCGGAGCCCAGTCTACTTGGAAAGGTTCTCGATCAAAGAACATATCCTTACCAGCAGCCGTTCTACCCCAACCAGTATCTTGGTCTGGTTCCCTTCCGAGTACAAAGCCCGTAGCCGCACCAACTCCAACGGTGGCTACTGCGGCGGTCGCACCTCCTAATTTCAGGAAATTACGGCGGCCCTCATTCGGAGCCTTTTCTTCTTCTTTCATTACATTGCTTCCTTAAAGTTCGGGTAAATCTGTGAATTACCCAATAACAATTGCTAAATTCTTCCTGATATCTGTATATTCCTGCGTATATTTAATTCGCAGTTGCGGGGCATTTTCTAGGAGCTTAATGTAAGCTATCTCTGCTTCTTCCCAGCGTTTAGCCCAGTAAAGAACGTTAAATTTCATTTCAAGATTTTGGGTGTCAAATGGCTCTAAAGAGAGCAATTCATTAATATCGACCAAGGCTTCATTCCAGTTTTCAAGGTGAATATTAGAGTTCCCTCGGATATAACGTAAATCAACCGCTTTAGGGTGCGTTATTAAGTAGCGAGTAACGAGTTCAATCACCTTTTTATATTCTTTAAGCTCAAAGCAAACAACACTCTCAACTTCATCGAGTTCTAGTACATCGTTTCCAAATAATGCTCTCGCTTTTTTAATATATTCAGAACTTTTAGAAAACTCTTTGGTAGCGTTAAGACAAGCACAAATCGTGAGATAACCGCCAATAACTTTTTTATCTATATCGATAACTTGTTTAGAATATTCAATAGCAGTATCAAACTGTTCAAGTTGATAATTGAGATAAGCAAGGTTTAATAAACTACCAATATGTTTTGGGTCTTTTTCTAGGCTCTCTTTGTAAAAGCTAGCGGACGCTTTGGCTTCACCGCTAATGCCTGCACAAAACCCCAAATGGAAAAGGGGCTCAGCAGAGTCTGGGCTTTTTTCACAAGCATTGATAAAGCAATGTTTAGCTTGATCGAGAATACCAATCTGCATCAGAGCGCGGCCAAAATTAATAAAGTAATCCGCGCTCGCATCCATTTCAATAGGCTGTAACACCGTAAGAGCTAGTTCTGGCTGTTGATTACGCAATAATATTTCACTGGCTATTACTTTTATATCCATGTTCAATTTACTTCTTGAACCATTAATATAAAAACTCGTTACTCGCTTTTGTGCTTCTTGTACAAGTTGTTGTTCATTATTATTTAGCGTTGATACCATGAACTGCACTTCATTCTTTAATGAATGCATAGCTTCTTCATATTTGGCTTGCCACTCTTCTTTTGTTGCATCAATATCTAAGATAAGAAATAGCTCTTCTACCCAGCCAACATTATTACTATTCATTAATTTACGACCCCATAAAACCTTATATTAAGTAGGTTATAGAATTGCGCTGAGGTCTAAAGGTAGAAATAGCAAGGTGATGGATATAAATCGTCCGTTAGAATTAACTTTGATTAAAATCAATTTTATAAAAATCACCTAAAAATGAATCATGATTGATAAATATCAACCTTATTTAATATTGGACTCGATGTATCTGAAATGGGTTGATATCTACCTTTATACCAACTGACTTAGCGATAACATTAGCAAAAATAATCGCTTTTATACCGTCTTAGTAGGTAGGTCATGGCTCGAAGATCTAAAAAAATCAAATCAACTGGTTGAGAAGTTCTCCGCTATTGGTTCTCTCATATTACTTATTGCAGCGTGGTGGTTTGGCGGTGCAGAAATATCTCAACGTCAGATAACCATGCTGGATTCACTGACAGAGGAAAATCAACAACTTGTCCGGTTCGATAAAGATATTTATCAGATTGTTGAAAACAACGAACAGAAGGCATGGTTAGCCGTAGGCTCTGGTGTCGGTTACGGTGGCGAGGTAAATATTGCTGTTCGTATGGATTTAGAAGGCAAGGTTGAACAAACCAGTATTCTTTCAATAAAGGACACCTCATCTTACGTTACTAAAGTCATTGAATATGGACTGATGAATTCTTTTCTCGGCTCCTTGACGAAAGGGCGTATCGACGTCGATGCAGTCAGCGGTGCAACGTTAACCTCAAACGGAATTATTCACGCTACGAGTAGCGCCATTGACCCTATTCGAGAACAAATATTTGGCTACCGACTACTAGAGCGTTCTAGTCCCTTTGATACGGTTAGTTTTCTTGACGGACTTGCAGTACTGTTCTTCATGCTGGCTATATATATCAGCCGTTCGACTAGCATTCATAAAAATAAGATGCAGTGGACACTAATGCTTGCATCTCTGGTGATATTCGGCTTTTACTCCGCTGCGCTTATCTCCTCTTCCACTATGGGAATTCTCATTTCAGGATCTTGGTCCTCAGGTCTGGGTAACTATACCGCTATCATCCTTTTAATACTGACTATTGGGTACATTTTACTGTTTAACAAGAATATCTATTGTCAAATGATCTGTCCTATGGGGACGACTCAACAGTGTCTGTCTAAACTCACTAGTGCGAAATCCTTTACCCTAAAACATAAAGCCTTGAGTTGGTTCCCGCGAGTTATTCTGTTAGTCGCATTAAGCTGCGGCTTATATTTCAGAAACCCAGCCGCGTTCACCTTTGAACCCTTTGGCATTATGTTTGGCATGGTTGGATCCATCTATCTGTTTATTCCTACTATTTTACTATTGATTACTTCACTCTTTGTACACCGCCCGTGGTGTAAAACGCTTTGCCCTATTAACGCGATGACCGACTATTTGTTGTTTTTTAAGGACTGGTATAAGCAAACAACCAAGGCTAAAAAACGAAACAAGAATCGAATGGATAAGCCACGCAAAACCACAGCTAAAAAAGCAGTGAGTAAACGCCCGCTTAACGAGCAACCAATCCCTGTCAAGGTTGCGGAGTAACTACCATGAGAAAGAATTTTTTATATCTGTTTTATGCAGTAACTAGCGTATTCATCCTGTTAGCGTTAAATCAAGATTTTAATATGATTCGACGAACCACCAGCTCTACAGAGCCACAATACGTATTTACCCAACCATCAAATGACAATGCTGAAACACGCCAACAAGAAGATATGAAAATTATTCTTCAATGGGCACAAGGCTACGATCCTGACAGCAAAAGCAAGTACGAGTAAGGTCGAGAATGAACGCAAATAATAAGGTGGGTTCTCTCACCGAGAAACAAGAGATGGATATCAGAATTATGGACGGCAACGAAGCCGCGGCTTCTGTTGCTTATCGATGTACCGATGTTATCGGCATCTATCCAATCACCCCTTCTTCAGCCATGTCTGAATATTGTGAAGAGTGGACCAATCTAAAAATCAAAAACTTTAGAGGGACGATTCCCAGCATTTACGAGATGCAATCGGAAGCTGGCGCTGCGGGGCTAGTGCACGGTGCATTAACGGCCGGGTCACTAGCTACTTCGTTCACTTCGTCTCAGGGATTGCTCTTAATGATCCCAAATATGTATAAAATAGCAGGTGAGCTGACCTCGTTTGTTTTGCATGTTGCAGCAAGAACCGTGGCAACCCATGCCCTTTCCATTTTTGGTGATCACTCTGATGTTATGGCAGTACGGCAAACCGGGTTTGCTATGCTCTCAAGCGATAACTGTCAACAAGCACACGATTTTGCTTTAATTGCTCACGCTGCAACATTAAAAAGTCGCATTCCTTTTGTGCACTTTTTTGACGGATTTAGGACCTCTCATGAATTAAACCACGTCCAATATATACACGATAACGTTATTGCCGAGATGCTTGAAACAAACGCGGTTGTTCAAAACTTCCAACGTCGATTAACACCCGATGCTCCAACGCTTAGAGGCTCTTCGCAAAATCCTGACACCTACTTTCAGGCAAGAGAAGCGGTAAACCAGTATTATGATGGTTGTCCCGATATCGTGGCCGATATGATGGATAAATTCGGTGAACTTACTCAACGTCACTACAAACCATTCGTCTATTTTGGTGACGATAAAGCCACTGATATTATCGTGATTATGGGCTCTGCCGTTAGTACAGTAAAACAAACCGTGGCCAGCCTACTAAAACAAAACAGGAAAGTCGGTGTATTGTGCGTTCATCTGTTTCGCCCTTTCTCGGTAAAACATTGTTTAAATGCCATGCCATCAACCGTACAAAATATCGCGGTGCTTGATAGAACAAAAGAACCTGGCGCAGTTGGCGAACCTCTTTATTTAGACATTACTTCCGCTATTGCTCGCAATTGGAAGACCCATCATTCGACTCCACAACCAACAATATTTGGTGGTCGATATGGGCTTTCTTCTAAAGAATTTGCTCCTCGACACGTCGTTTCTGTGTTTACTGCATTAGAACTAGGCACTATCTTCCATGATTTCACCATCGGTATCACCGATGATGTCACCAACCTGTCTCTGCCATTAATCCACGATAACCTCAAATATGATGACACTAAATTAAGGGCGCTTTTTTATGGCTTGGGCTCAGATGGCACCGTGGGTGCAAATAAAAACACCATAAAAATTGTAGGCGCTGATAGCCCTTGGTTTACTCAAGGTTATTTTGTATATGACTCCAAGAAGTCTGGTGGGATGACAACATCTCACTTGCGATTCAATTCCTCCCCATTGATTCGCCTTACCTTATTGATGAGGCAGACTTCCTTGGTTGTCATCAATTTAGCTTACTAAAAAACAACGATATTTTAGCGCACACAGGGCAAGGCGCGACGGTTCTATTTAATTCTGTTTATTCCGCGCGTGAGTTATGGAAGCAACTTAATTATCGCGAGCAGAAACACATCTTAAATAAGAATTTGCAGGTCTATACCATAGACGCGACCACACTAGCGAACCAATGCGGTATTCGAGGTCGTATTAATAATATTATGCAGCGGGCGTTCTTTTTATTGAGCGATCTGATGACGCCAGAGAATGCGCTTCAACGACAGAAAGAAGCCATTACCAAAACCTATCAGCGAAAAGGTGAGAAATTAGTAAACGCCAACATAGCTGCGGTAGAACAAACCGAGGCGTTATTATTTAAGGTACAGCCCGTTGAAGCGTCATTAAATGAACCCACAACCCAACCCGTTGTGGCGCAGCATGCACCTGATTTTGTCAAAAAGGTAACTGCGGAACTGCTACAAAATAAAGGTGACCAATTACCTGTTAGTGTTTTTCCGTCCGATGGCCAATGGCCTACAGCCACTAGTAAATGGGAAAAACGAGATATCGCAAGCTTTGTCCCACAGTGGGACTCAGAAAGCTGTACCCAATGTAATATTTGCAGCCTAGTTTGTCCTCATTCAGCCATTCGGGTAAAAGTAATCGATAGTAAGCTGTCATTACAAGACGCTCCTCGCTCGTTCAAAACCACCGACTACAAACTACGCGATTTTCATGGTCAAAAATACACTCTACAAGTCTCCCCACAAGACTGCACAGGATGCCAACTATGCGTAGAAATGTGCCCTGCAGCTCATGAAGAAATTAAAGCGTTACAAATGGTGGCGCGTGAATCTGTATCAGACGAACAGAACGACAACTTCGAATACTTCACCCAGTTACCTGAGCTTCAACCCATCGATATTAAACGAATCGATGCGCGAAGCAGCCAACTTCTTGAACCCTTGTTAGAATTTTCAGGTGCTTGTTCTGGTTGCGGAGAGACGCCTTACATTAAGCTACTTACCCAGCTATACGGGGATCATATGCTTATCGCCAATGCGACTGGTTGTTCTTCCATATATGGGGGCAACTTGCCAACCACCCCATACACTCAGAATAGACAAGGGCAAGGGCCTGCATGGGCTAACTCACTGTTTGAAGACAATGCTGAATTTGGTCTAGGTATGCGCATGGCCATCGAAAGCGAACAAAATATTGCACTGATGACACTCAACTCGCTGAAAGACTCTATTCCTGAAGCATTGTTTGAAAATATCGTTTCATTAATAAACGACTCATCGACTAAAGGAATCACAAAACAACGTGAAAATGTTGCGCAGTTAAAACAGCTGATCGCTTCTCAACATCCCATGATTCAATACGCAGATTCACTGGTAGCAAAAACGGTATGGATCCTTGGTGGTGATGGTTGGGCGTTTGATATCGGCTATGGCGGGCTCGATCATGTCCTGGCAAGTGATAAAAACATCAACATTATGGTGCTAAACAATCAAGTTTACGCCAACACTGGTGGCCAACAGTCTAAAGCCACACCAACAGGTGCTATCGCTAAATTTGCCAGTGAAGGTAAGGAAAATGCTGGCAAAGACCTCGGTATGCCTACAATGATGAACGGCAATGCTTATGTAGCGACGGTAGCTATCGGTGCCAACATGAATCAAACCCTGAAAGCGATTCAAGAAGCCGAGTCTTATCCTGGGCCATCTCTAATCATCGCTTATGCATCCTGCATAACCCATGGTATCAACATGTCCGAAGGTATCGAGCAGCAACAGCAATTAATCGAAAGTGGGTTGTGGCCACTCTACCGATTTGATCCGAGACGGATTGCAAAAGGCAAAGCAGCCCTTCAGCTAGATTCTCGTCCAGCCAAAGAAAGCGTAGAACGCTTTGTAGAACTTCAAAATAGGTTTAGCCAACTTTCAACAAGAGATAACGAAAGCTATCAGCTCGGGATCGCTTCATTGCAATCTCAAGTTGAACATAAACAGTCACTGCTTAGCCTTCTCGCTGAGTGGAAATAATCAGTAGATAACAGAGAGAATAACAATGGAAAATGTCGCCGTAATTTATGGTAGTGACTCTGGATCCACAAAAAAGGTCGCTGCACTTATCGCTCAACAACTCGATGTCGATTGCTATGACATCGCAGACATTGACGTGGAAGATTTTGAACAATATGACCTCATTGTTCTAGGAACACCCACAGTAAACAAAGGCGAAATTCAGTCTGACTGGGATTATGTCCTAGACGATATTGAAGACCTTAATCTAGCAGAAACTAAAGTCGCAATTTTTGGCCTTGGTGATCAAATTGAATACTCCGACACCTTTGTCGATGGTATGGCCGATCTTGCTGAGGTCTGTGCGGATGCAGGTGCAAATATCATTGGTCAATGGTCTACTGAAGGATATAAGCACGAAGATTCAAGAGCAGAGAACGATGGTAAGTTTATCGGACTTGCCATCGATATGGAAAGACAAGCAGACATGACTCCTGCCCGGGTAGAAGCTTGGGTGAGTCTACTAAAAACATCTATGCTTTAATCAAAATAACGAATCCGAGGATAAAGAATGAAAATAGCCGTTACCGCCGCCAGTGGACAACTGGGTGCAGAAATCGTTAAAGCAACGGTTGAACTGCTTTCCAACGATGATGTTGTCGCCCTTGCTAGAACACCGGAAAAGGCATTACATCTCGGTGTCGAAGTAAGACCTGGCGATTACGATGATCTTGAAACATTGGAACTATCCCTACAAGGCATCGACGTATTACTTATTGTATCGGGCAATATCGCTCCAGATAAACGTATTCCCCAGCACCGTAATGTTATTCATGCGGCTAAAAAAGCGGGAGTGAAAAAGGTGGTTTATACTAGCGTACAAGGTGCGGAAGAAAATACCGCGTTCTCCCCAGTCATCCAAAGTAACCGCCAAACGGAACAAGATATTAGAGAGTGTGGCCTAGAATGGGTCATCGGCCGCAACGGCATTTATATTGAGCCGGATGTCGAATACATAGAAAATTATAAAACCATTGGAAAAATCACCAACTGTGCCGGAGATGGGAAATGTGGCTACGCTAGCCGTCAAGAGTTAGCACATGCCTACGCTCACATGCTTACGGAAGATAAACATAACGGTCAAACCTACAATCTACATGGTGAAGCCCTAACCCAATACCAGCTCACAGATCACTTAAACCATACATTCCGCACGACACTCAGCTACGAACCTATGGAAGTAGAGGAATACCGAGCAGAACGAATAGGTGAGCTTGGTGAGTTTATGGGAACTATTATAGCGGGCATCTATCAAGGCATTCGAGAGGGTGCTTGCGATAACCCTAGCGACTTTTCTAATGCCGCTGGGCGAGAACATCAGAGTTGGGACGAGTATTTTTCAGCTTTAAAAAATAAGGCTTAGCCCTACCAAAATAACATTTAAGCAGGGAAAATTAGATGACCCTAAAGATGAACCCTCACACTGGGTTCATCTTCTTCTGGGCACCAAAGCGATCAGCATCCACGCCTTGTTTCCAATAACCTACCGCAGATAGATTCAATCGATCAAAACCAATCTCTTCTTGCAATACTGGGCGCAGTGCACGGATACTGCTAGCCTCAAGCCCCAAGAATACATGTGTATCTTTTTCCATATCTGCCGCTACTTCAAGTACCTTTTCTTCTAGAGTAGAAGTGGCTTCGTCTTCAACAAACCATTCTGTATTTTTAGAGTCGTCATAATCTAACTCAATAATATCCGCACGAGTCGGGACAGCGATAACCGCTCTCACGTCAGCGTTTTCGTTAAACCTTGGAACATAGCCGTTGACTGCATTTACAGAAGTAATATCGCCTACCAGAAGATAGCTATGGTGTTCAAAATTAGTCATTTTTAACGGCCCAGGTCCAGCAATGGTCACACTGTCTCCCACTTTAGCATCCCTCGCCCAATTGGTTGCAGGACCACTATGGCGATTAACAACAAAGTCGAGCGCTAGTTCATTCGTTTCAGGGTTAAAATAGCGAATGGTGTAAGAACGCATTTTCCTTTCGGTGGCACTGTCAGGTTGCAAAACCACCTTCACATAAGAACCTTCCATACCCACGGGGAAGCCAACCAAGCTATCTCCTGTCACGACAATGCGACGCAAATGTGCTGAGAGGTCAATAATTTTAGATACATGTGTTTGGCGTAGATTTGGTTTTTTTGGTTTCATTTGATTTTCCTCTTACACTTGAACTGCAGCAGATAAGTTGATAAAGTCTACTATAAGTCATATAGGTTGACTTTGTCAACTACATAGCAAGGGTTAATAGATGAACACTACCTCTACCACTGACACCGTTTTTAATTTTATTCAGTTATACCGATTAGCAATGCGTTCAGCACTCAAGGCCCATGAGATTGGCTTACACTCTATGCATGTTAAATGTTTAACCTATATAGAAAGAACAGAGGTTTGTACTGCAAATGATATCGTTCGTTTTTTCTCAAGAGATAAAGCGCAAATTGCTCGATTGATCAAAGAGATGATAGATAAAGATTGGATTCAAAAAACCGCCAATCCGGAAGACAAAAGAAGTCAACTATTGTCATTAACGGAAAATGGTAAAGACCTTGCTGAGTTAATCTCTGCCACTCAAACTAAGGTACACACCAAAATAGAAGAAAACCTGACTTCGCAAGAACTCGCAGAGTTTAAGCGAGTGGCAGACATAATGGCGAGCAACCTTAAATCGATGAAATAATGCAGCCTTAAATGGGGTAGATCGTTACCTACCCCCCAATGCTTCAATTCAGCAACAAAGGTTAAATCGCCGGAGAGTCACCAAAGTAGCCTTGTCGGAGATCTGAACTATTATAAATTGAGCACGTTCTTACCATATTTTTCCATCGTTCCTCATAAGATTTTCATCCTAAGAATATATCTACCTATAATCAGAGACTATCTACCTTCTCCCCTTAAAGTAACGTCAGTATTATATAAAGAGTTAAGTAACAAGCTAAACAGACAAACCTTTAGATCACCCCCATCGATAAGAAACGAATATTATGATGACTACAACCCCCCAACTCGTACCCAACGACCGTCATATAGACGCAAGCAGTCTCGATGACATTAATACTGATTATTTAGTCCATTTTTTAACATCAATAATTTCTTTTGATACCGTCGTTATTCTTGGTTATCACGATAACCAAAAGCCCGTGTATCTCTACGACTCGATTAACACTCGCAAAGACTTGCTATTTCAACGCTATTTAACCAGTTCCTTCACTTATGACCCTTTTTACTGTCAAATAATGAAAGAAGGAGTTGAAGGGATATTCAATATAAATGACATTCTTATTGATGATTGGGAATGCCAGAATTACCGTAAACAGTTTTATTACAATATTAAAAGAGAAGATGAGTTAGCCCTTATGGCGAGGATTGACGATACACGATCAATTGCTATTTTCTTAGGTAGACAAGAGGCAAATGATGGTTTTACTGAGGAGCAAAAACAGCTCGTCTTTCGTAGATACAACGATATAAAGGAGCAATGTCTACAATTCAACCCAGAGAATAATTGGTTACCTTTAGACGAAAAAGAATCGTCTCATGCGCTAAGCGTCCATCAAGCTTTAGCCACTTTTGCAACCGATGTACTAACAACAAGAGAACAAGAAGTCATCATGCTAATGGTGCAAGGGCTTTCGAATAATGATATCGCTGTACAACTGCAAATATCGGTAGCAACAGTGAAAGTGCATCGAAAGAGCATATACTCTAAATTAAAGGTAACTAACCTCAATGAATTTTGGCAGCTATTTTTAGCGCATCTAATTTCATGCGTGTAGATAATAAAATACCAAGAAAATCTGAATGATAGTTTGCATGCTACTGACACTAAAGGCGAATGCTTTGCTATAATACTCGAACTAATTTGCCCTCTGGTATAGGGCATTTTTCTTTATCGAGGGAGCTCCACTTGCTAAGTATACTGATTACTCAATTTGTTGTTCTTTGGGCCGTTATTGACCCTATTGGATCGGTGCCAGTATACCTGTCGAGAACTCAGCATTTAAATGCTGAACATCGACGGTTGGTTGCGTTAAAAGCCGTCGCTATAGCGGCTGGAGTATTACTTTTCTTTCTCATCGCTGGGCAGTTCTTACTAGAAGCGATGCAGATACCTCTTCCCGCTTTTCAAGCCGCTGGAGGGTTAGTCCTGCTGCTGTTTGCTTTGTCGATGATCTTTGGAGAAAGTAAGCCTGATGTGGAAACCAAACTCTCTGAAGAAATGAGCAAGTCACATCTCGCTGATCTTGCCGTATATCCATTAGCCATTCCATCAATCGCTTCTCCTGGGGCAATGATGGCAGTAGTAATGTTGACCGATAATCATCGCTATGCCCTTATTGATCAAAGCATAACCGCAGCAGTTATGTTGGCCATTTTAGTTTTGACGCTATTGCTACTATTGATAGCAACCAAAATACAGAATGTGCTGGGTAATGTGGGACCAGCCATTATAAGTCGCGTTATGGGGCTAATTTTGGCAGCAGTTGCAACGAATAGTCTTTTATTGGGCATAAAAGATTTCTATGCTTTGTAGTTATGATTCGGCGCCACTATATTGACCTATCTTATATCGGCACTTGAAACATCAGCTCTACGCACTTAACATACAAACTTCAATTATAAATGAGTCTAGAGCATGTCTGCGGCTGAAAAAACCTCAAAAAAATTAAGCTACTATATCATAGGGTTAATCTTCTCCATCTGGATCTATAGCCTATGGGCTGATCGCGTTACGCCTATGACGGGAACCGCCAGAATTCACTCTTATTTAGTACGTATTGCGCCAGAAGTAGCAGGAAATGTCACTGAAGTCACGGTAAAAAACAATCAGGTGGTTAATGCGGGAGATCCTCTGTTTAAAATTGACCCTAGAAACTATGAGATTAGCTTAAAAGTCGCTAAAGCTAATTTGGCATTAGCGGGGCAAAGCATTGGCGCGAGTACGGCTGCTGTTGAAGTCGCACAAGCAAAAGTTGTGGACGCATTGGCCGCCCGTGACAACGCGAAAGAACAAACGGCTCGAATTACCGAATTGGCGAGTAAAGGCGTATTGAGTAAATCTGATTTAGATAATGCCATAGAATCTCGCCAGCGAACTCAAGCTTCTCTCGAAGCCGCAGAAGCATCCTTATTGCAAGCAAAACAAAATTTAGGCCCTGAAGGTAACAACAACCCACAGATTTTGTCAGCAATGGCGAACCTCGAAAAGGCTCAACTGGATTTACAACGTACGGAAGTGACCGCACCGTCCAATGGTATTGTTACTAACCTTCAACTTACTGTTGGACAAAAAGCAACTGTCGGGTCACCGATGTTAACCTTTATTGACCCAAGAGAAGTTTGGATTTCGGCGCTAGTACGAGAAAATTCAATAGAACATATACGTGTTGGTCAAACCGTCAAAATCGCTCTAGATGCGTTACCTGGCCGTGTATTACTAGGCAAAGTCGATAGTATCGGTTGGGGTACAGGTGGTAGCAATAATATCGATCAAACCACTGGCTTTATAACTGCTGATTCAAGCTCTTTGAGTGCGCAACGTTACCCAATTAACATCGTTTTTGAAAACAACGAGGTGCCACTCAATATTCGCTATGGCTCACAAGCTACCGTTGCTATCTTCACTGAGCAAAGTAGTTTTGGGGAATGGTTAGCAGGAATATGGATACGTATTGTGAGTATATGGACTTATGTTTCGTAGTGCCGCAAATCCAATTATTAGATTAGTCTTTGCCCCGATATTGTTACTATTTTATTTACAGTGCAACGGCGCAGCTTTGCCAATTTTAGCACCGATGTTTGTGGTGATTTTCTTGACTCTCATGCCCTCAATACCCCCAGTGAGCATGTTACTAAAAATCCTTCTAATTTTATTTTTCGTTAGCTTCGGTGTGGTTTTTCTTGCAGAAACGTTAATTGATTCGCCTAGCGGCTTTGCTTTGTTTTGCTGGTCATTACTGTTTTGGAGCTATTATCGTAGCCACCGTAACCCTAAAGATATTTTAGCCACATTGACTCTTATCGTTGTGATTATTATGGCAATTATGACGAAACAAATGAGTGTCTCTATTAGTGGTTTACCTTGGCTAATGTTTGAAGGATTTATAATTGCTTTAGCCGTCACTTATCTAAGCTTTTTACTCTTTCCCGGTGATGAGCAAGACATCTTGCCGGACGATAAAAGTAATGATGAAGCAATGGTGCATATCGGTCTGATTGCTTTTAAAGCAACGGCAATGAGTTTAGCCTTAGCGATGTTAATCGGTACAGGTACTTCACAGTCGATGCTAATTGCGATGACCATTAGCAGTATGATAAAAGCACCAATGCCGCATCAACACAAAACCTTCAGCCAAAACCGGCTTGTGACAACAACTATCGGTATATTATTTACCGTTCCTGTCATGTTGTCATTTACCTTTAATCTTCCCACTTGGGTAGTAATGGGGATAGCGATATTTTGTGGTATTCAACTCGCCTGTTTTGCCATTAGACGTCAATGTCGGTTGAGCATTTACCAGTTACTATTTACTAATTTCACGGTGCTCACCTACCAAATAATTAAGCATCAAGCCGCTGACTCATTCTCTGCTGAATTAATGCGTCTAATTTCTATTGCAACAGCGATTTTCATTGGTGCCGTCATTCTCAATTTGGCCCAACGAGATAACCTGATTAAGAGGTCAAAGCTAAACTAACGGGTTAAGAGATAACATTGTCATGTACTTTGCTAGATAAATGTACTTTGCTGAAGAATTGTACTTTGCTAGATAATTTTACCAAGTCAATCAAATCCACAACTTCAATACCTGGTCGAAATAGTCAATTATATTAATAAAATCGCTTTGTTTATCAGCTTAATATTACATCCGTTGGCTAACTAAGGTATAACGTGCCTATGAAAATACCAAAAAGAATACAGCCTTTAGTCGATGACGGTTTGGTCGACGAGGTTAAGAGCCAATTAATGAGTGGCAAAGAGGCTTCAGTGTACGTTGTACGCTGTGGCGAATCGATTCGCTGCGCGAAGGTTTACAAAGAAGCAAGCCAACGCAGTTTCAAACAAGCCGTCTCGTACCGAGAAGGCCGTAAAGTGCGTAATAGTCGTCGAGCTCGGGCCATGGAAAAAGGCTCAGGTTTTGGTCGCGAACAGCAAGAAAAAGTATGGCAAAGTGCCGAAGTAGATGCTTTGTATAAATTGGCCGCTGCTGGCGTTAGAGTGCCTGAACCTTATGGCTGCGTTGATGGCGTATTGCTTATGGAGTTGGTCACCGATGAAGAAGGTTACGTTGCTCCAAGGCTAAACGATGTCACTATGTCTGCTGAGCAAGCGATTGAAGATCATCTAGTGATGATGTCTTACGTGGTTAAAATGCTCTGTGTGGGAATCATTCACGGGGACCTGTCTGAATTTAACGTGCTGGTTGATGAATATGGTCCTGTCATCATCGATTTACCTCAAGCCGTAGACGCGTCGGCTAATAACAATGCAGAATGGATGTTAGAGCGTGACGTTAACAACATACGTGAATATTACGGGCAATACGCACCGGAATTACTGACCACCGATTACGCCAAAGAAATTTGGGCCCTGTATGAGAAAGGTGATTTAACACCTGAGAGTGAGTTAACTGGCACGTTTTCCCAAATTGATACCGAAGCAGACATTGCCATAATAATGCAAGAAATTGATGCCGCTCGGAATGAAGAACGATACAAGCGTGAACGAATTAAAGAAGCAAAAGATGGTATTGACGAGAGTAAGTATAATTGGACCGACGATAAATAGCATTCAAAGCTAATTCTGTCTAATACAGCATGAAATACCAAACGAGAAATTAAAAACGATGAGTAATAGAGACATAGAACAAACCCATGAAGAAATACTTGGGTTTTCAGATAGATTGCACCAGTCTGGTTGTGCTCCATATTCTGTCTCAGAATATACCAAGTTGTATGCTCAAAATCGTAATGTGGATATTTCTATCGACGTAACACCGACTAAAGTCATCACCGTTTTTCAGAAACCCGTTCAAAACGTGGTTATTGAGACCAAAAAACCACCTTCTGTTAACCTGCGAAATTTAGTCGCGACATTAGACGCTTTTTCAACAAAAGCGACATTCAAACCGGCAGAAAAGTACTCAAATCGGATGTTATGTTTAGCTAATGTCTTGCTGCCTCCCTGCTATTTAATGTTAGTAGGGAGCACCTATTTTGCTGTAGGTATTTCAGTGATTTTAGGTTTGATTGCATGGCTTGCACAAGTGACACTCCAAGGAGAAAAAGCGCTTTTGGTGGAGTTTTTTGTTGCTCTTATCGCTAGTTTTTTTGTTGGAATATTAGCAGCTCAATACCCTGAATTACCTACTTTAGCATTGTGTATCTCATCTATTGTGCTTTTTATCCCCGGGCTAACTGTAACCAATGCACTAGGTAGTTTAGCGCTTAACGACTTCCGGTCCGGCATTGAATTGCTCGCACAGAGCACACTTGTCGTCATCAAGATATTCATCGGTATCGTATTGGGGCTCAGTTTATCTAGCTTAATCACTCACAATACAGCAGCGGTAGAGTTTGTTAACGAAATTCCGTTGTTTTTGCATATACTGGCGCTCATTGGTATATCCGTGGCTATCGGTATTGTATTTAACGCCAGTATGAAAGATATTATTATTGGCTTACCAGCCACCGCAATTGGTATGTGGGGGCCGCACTGGTTTACCTCTGATTGGGTTGTTGGCACTTGGATTAGTACAATACTGATTACTTTATATGGTCTTGCCGCAGGAAAAATACGCCAAATCCCACCTCTAGTTTACATTATCCAAGGCATTATTATTTTAGTTCCCGGTAGTAGGATTATTGTAGGAGCCAGTGAATCATTTTTTGCCACTGCAATTTTGCCCATTCCTAATATCGCCATGTCTGCACTATTGATGTTTTGTTCCATCGTTGCAGGTCAGATTATGGTTTACTCATTTTTCTACCGAAGCTTTAGCCCTACTAAACCATAATCCCACTAAATAGCGACAATTCAACTACGTCAAACGATAGAATAACCAAACATCCTCATCGGAAACCGATGAGGATAAATCTTAAGCGGTTAGTGCTTCTAGAGTAACTAAAAGCCGCTACCCACTGAAAAGTAAATCGCGTTATCGTCATCACTAAATGCAACGTCTGCCCCTAAGAATAATCCATATCGACGAGCTATCTGATAACGAAACCCTACGCCATATGCATCCACAGTTTCGTCATTGCTTATACTGCTTTCGTCTTTCGTTACTCCGATCCCATAGAACGCAGAGACCTTCCAACGATTGTCGATTGCATACGTCACCTGAGATTGTACGGTACCCACTTCATCACCTTGATAGCGATATGAAGAAACACCGCGAAGTCCGACATAAGGACGTGACGTTGGAGAAACATAGGTGTCTTCAGTGTTAAAATTTTGATAATTACCAGCAAAAGCAAGTGTCCATTTATCCGCTACGGGGATATAAACTTCCGCGTCAATATTCAAGTTTTGGTAATTCGAATCACTGCCAATTTTTTCGTCGTACACCATGTATTCAGCACTAACAAAATAGCCGTTACTTGGGTAAAACATGTTATTTCGAGTATCATATTCTGCCAAGAGTCCAAGGCCAGAAGTTATCGAATCTTTTCCAAGATACTTATTTAAATATGGATCAAGCGCGATGTCTACGAGAGGAATACTAATACCCGTTTCATATTCAACCGACGTTTTTGCTAAGATCTGTTTTACACCCAACATTAATGGTGTTTTTGCGATACGAAATTGAACTTGCTGCATGCCAAACACACCCGATGTTTTAGTGCCAAAGTGAAGTGTTTCATCAAAAGCCAACGGAGCGAAGCTCTTAAACCAATATCTGATACAACACCAGCACCCACTTGAACGATATTTTTTGCTTTCGGTGTGACCACAACATTAATGGGCATTTCACCGTCAATAGCAACGTTATAGTCGGGCTCAACAGAAATAACAAAACAACCTCGACAAGACACAGATGTGCCACACGGTACTGAAGTGAGGATTTAACCCTTCAAATGAGAGTATGGCGTAGTTGGTTTTTCTCTTACTATGGACATACTTTATAATATTCGAATATCGATTAACTTTTTATTAAAAACTAATTTCGACAATAATATTAGATAAAACCGAACAGGATTTACTTATTTTTCAAATATTTATCAGACCAAATCAATAAAATTGATAAGCGAAACCCACATGAATACCATTCAGCACTTATTAAATATTTTACCTTACATTGCTCTATTTATTACTTTGTCATTGGGTTATCTAGTGGGCAAAATTACTATTGGCCGTTTTGCTTTTGCTAGTGTTGCTGGTACATTATTGATGGGAGTGCTAATTGGTCAATTAAATGTCCATATTGATCCAGAAGTAAAAAGCCTTTTCTTTGCATTATTCGTTTACTCTGTTGGATATCAAGGTTTTACTCTTCATAAACAATCTCCATTAGAAGACCATTAACAACATCCAATGTTTTATGCAATTCGTTTATCAAAACGTTCTTTAAAAGTACCGTTTTATCTGAATCTCGCTCATCTTGAAGATTACTAGCAATAGTCACCATCTTACTGTTGCCAATCATGCTAGCTGACCCTTTTATTTTATGTGCGTATTTTACAATGTCATCACTAGACTTTTTAAAACTTGAATGTCATTTTTTATAGACTCAACAATAACTGTATACATTTCCTTTTTATTTTCATCAGAATATCCATAAAACTTCTTGGCTATTGATAGCCTGAAGTCATAGTTACTAGAGCTAATTAAGCATTTCTCTACTGCACTGTAAATATCATCAACCCTGGATAGGCTTCATATACGATTTTACCTTCGTGAATGAGCATAAATCCTTGAGTACGAAACTGCGGATCTGCTAGGTAATCTTCCATTGTCATTTCGCCCTTGCTTTCCGTTTGTACTTTTAATTTAGCAAGTTCGGGTTGGATATTTTTAACAAGGGGTTTGTAGTTTTCACTTGGTGAAGCTACTGCTGTAGGCATGAATTCACTCATGTGCATATTGTAGTAAAACGAGTGGTCACCACCCATCTGCCAATGAAAGTTATTGAACCCAGCGCGAGCCGCATCGACAAATTCATTTGAGAATGGTTGTTTTGCAGCCTCTACGGGTAGGGTTACTTGAGCACCTTCTGCGCTTAATGCCGCTTCAACTGGGTTTTGATTTTCGTTGGCTACAGCATAATTACCTACCGCTATAGAGGTTACTGCCATAGCAACTGTTGAAAGTTTCATAATTCTAGCTCCTGTGTTGTGTAGGAGTAATATAAACAACAGGTAGAATTTGATATAGGTCACTTTGCGCCAAAAATACAATTGAAACCGCAAAGAAGTTATTTTTTATCTGAGAAAAATTTCGACATGTTCCTAAATTCTGTTGGAGAGATATCGGTATGCCTTTTAAAAAACTTCGCCAAGTTGGTCGGTTCATTAAAGCCTAAACTATAAGCAATCTCAGAGATAGGGGTTGAGGTGTAACCAATCAGTCGCTTCGCTTCCAATATTAGCCGCGCATCAATAACTTGTTTGGCCGACATTCCTTTAACTTTTTTGCAAACAGTATTAAGTCGCTTAACAGAAACCCTCAAGTCATCGGTATAGTCACTCACATTATGTCTAAGACTATAATTCTTCTCTACTTCATCACTAAACACTTGAAAACAAGAAAACTCCTTACTACGGCAAATTTCTTGTTTGCGATAACTGTTTCTAAAAAATATCTTATATAGAATACTTTGCAGCAAATTTCTTTGTAGACTACCACTCACTAGATCCTGACGGGCATGGCACTCTTCATAAAGCATGTTAAATTCCCTTCCAACCAAATCTAGCAAATCATCCATGATATCGACGCTTCGGATAGCTTTGGTAATTGCATAGTTAGCCGAGAGATTATCAACTGAAAACACCTCAGAGTCTTGGAATGAAATAACGTAGCCTTCCCACTGAAAAAGAGAATCAAAATAATGTATCTGGAGTGGGCTTAAAACGAGTAGCGTACCAGGTCGGCAATGGTATAACTTGTTATCTATATAGTGATAACCATTACCTTCAGTAACCAAAATTAACGCATAAAATTCTACCCTATGCGGTTTTGTAAGCTCTGAAGTTCCCCTGCGAGAGACAAGATCCTTCATCGAATCTGCTGTAATACCGAGTAGATAACTATCATTGTCGAATTGAATATTACTTATCATAATCACTACTTATCTCTGACTAATACATATACGACCAACTTATAGGATAACCTAATCGATCCTTGCCTAAAGATACATCTAGCCACAACACGGATACATTTCGTCATTTAATGATAGTTTTGATATTAGTCATAATTTTTAACCCCATGTTTAAGTTCTGTACAACAACTTCAGACTTATTTATGTTATCGAGGCAATACAATTCAACATCATTACACCAACAGCTTAAGTTAACTGGCTTTGAGTAACGGTACAACATCACTAAATTCGATAGAGCGATAACTTACGATACAAAGTTGACAGTACCATACCTAGGCTTTCTGCAGTGGCCCGTTTGTCTCCGTGATGGTAATCCAGAACCGCTAAAATGTGCTTTTTTTCAACCGCTTCCATTGGCATTAATGGATTGAAGCCAAGCTGTGGCTCGTCACTTGTGATTAACTCTGGTGGTAAATCATCTTCTTCTACCCATTCTCCACTACAGAGTGCGACGGCGTACTCCATAGCATTAGCCAACTCACGAACATTACCCGGCCAGCTATGATCCATCAGGCGCTTAACTGCTGCCCGAGATAGACCAATGACGTTACGGTGCATACTGACACTAAATTTGTACAAAAACAGATTGGCGATGGGCAGGATATCTTCGCGGCGTTGGTCGAGATTTGGAATCGTTAACTCTATTACCCGCAATCGATAAAAAAGATCTTGTCTAAACGTTCCTTTTTGAACCTCTTCACTAAGATTGCGATTGGTAGCGACAATAATTCGGACATCTAACTTTCGGGTTATATTTTCGCCAATACGTTTTATCTCTTTTTCTTGCAGAACTCTCAGTAATTTAACCTGCATATTTGCACTGGTTTCACCTATCTCATCTAGAAATATGGTGCCACCATTAGCTTCTTCGAATAAGCCCATACGAGCCCTGTCCGCCCCAGTAAAAGCACCTTTAGCGTGGCCAAATAATTCGGCTTCGAGCAAACTTTCGCTTAAAGCCCCACAGTTAACCGGGATAAACGGCCCGTCAGCCCGAGAAGAGACTTGGTGTACGTAACGACTAATGTGTTCTTTACCAACGCCACTACCACCACTCACTAATACAGTGGAGTCAACTTGAGCCGCTCTTCTGGCAATGCTAATAAGCTTGATCATTAAAGGGCTACGAGCAATAAAGCCTTGAATAGGATCGATGGGGTTCTCAAGCATTTCCCGTTCTTTGCTGTGAGCCGCTAAACGCTGTTCTAATAGTTGAATCTGCTGTTCTTGCTCTTTGAGAGTTTTACTAATGCTTTCCATCTCAAAATAAGGTAAATGATCGTCAAGGCGGTGGTCCCAACACTCTTTAAAACGGCCCTCCATTTGGCAATAAGGATCGCCTTTAGAAATGCATTTGGTTTCGATAAAGAACATTTCCCGGCCCCGTTTATAGGTTTCATAACCACTAGCGAAACCCGTTAAGGTCCAGCAACTCCCTTCTTCAGCGGTGCCTAATAGATTAAGGTGCTGCTCTGCCTCATAGGAATTCTCCATTTTTGTCCGGATGAGTAACCCTCCACCCTCTTCGTTTCTTTCCACCCTATTGGTGGTATTGACCAACCCAAACAGACGATGCAAGTGCTCTCCACCATGGCCATCAAACAATACTTCTGGAAAATCTTCTTCAATCATTTTCGCGGTACGCCAACCGTGGGCAAAACCAAACCGAGTCAAGATTTTTCGGGCTTTGTGATAACCGAGAGTATCAATTAACTCTTTTCGCAATAAGCCAAGTGCAAGTGCATCTAAAATAAGCACTCGCTGTTGCATGAAGTGCACCGACGCATCCTTATTGGATTGACTGAGTAAACTGTTAAGAAATAATTCTTCGACTTTCATGGCGCTCCAAACAAATTCTTATTTTCAGAAATGAAATTCCTATTTTCGGAATTTAATCAGTAAATCGGCCCAATAACCGAGACCTACCTCATAAAAACCCTATTAATAATAATGGTATGACACTTGCAATTTAGAGACCTATGAGAAGCGCTATTCACCCCAGTAGATAATAAAACGTGGGTTAATAGGCCAATTTTAATCGTCCAAATAATCCAAAAAATGAAAGGGAATATATTTATGACTAAATACCATTCGACAGTGGGTCGGCGGGATTTTATGAAGATGTTGGGAATGGGGGCGGCCGGCGCGGCTACGCTTGGTGGAGCAACAAAAGCTTTTGCGGATTTGGATGAGATGATGGATTCGCCCTACGCAGAGCGTAATCTCCCTTGGTGGGTAAAAGAGGTCGATGAACCCACTATAGAAATTGACTGGGATAATATGGAAGTATTTCCTGGACCACATAAAACCCTATTTAATCCAATGAGTTGGGAAAACCCTCAAGACTGGATGGATATTCGAGACAATAACATTGCTTCAACCACGGAAAAGGTAAGAAACAATGAACCAGGATATTCCCTTCGAGATCGTGCTCTTGCAGACGCGAATTGCTGGGGTTGGGGAACCAATACGGCGCTGCAACCATCGTGGACTGGTCCCGATGTGCAGGCGAACCCTGACTGGGAACACCCTACCATGTTTTATACACCGAAAGATTTCGGTGTCCCTGCCCACAAAGGGACCCCAGAAGAAAACTCGCGCATGCTGCGAGTCGCTGGGCGCGTTCTCGGTGCTGCGGATATGGGGTTTGTTAAACTTGACGAAAGAACCAAAAAACTTCTCTATGGCAACCTTCGGTTCGAAAATGTTGAGCGAGGATACGATCCCAAAGATGGTACTTTTGTTTTACCAGACAAAGACCTCTGGGTTGTATGTGCGGTAATTCCTCAAAGTCTATGGATGGCACAGCACACTGATCGCATGAGTTGGGCTGCCGCCAATACCGCGGCCTATTCACGAGCCAACATATACTCTAACCGTATCAATGTTTTCTTACGTGGTCTTGGCTACCAGTTCTACGGAGGCGGTACTGCAGCTATCGGCCGTAGTGTTGGCTTTGGCATCATGTCAGGAATGGGTGAATATGGTCGTGCCGGAATTTTAGTTAGCCCTCAGTGGGGTACCAATATTCGAACGGTACATCTAACGGTGACTGATATGCCATTAGCAGAAACCAAGCCTATCGATGCCGGTATTCTAGAGTTTTGTAAAACCTGTAAAAAATGTGCAGAAATGTGCCCGTCTGGTGCGATACCAACTGCAGATGAGCCGTGGTGGGGGAGAAAAACCTTGGCAAGCCAAAGGTTACAAGGGTTGGTACCAAGATGCTAAAAAATGCTATTCCTATATGCTTGGTGAAGATCCCGATTGTAGCCGCTGTCAGGCTGTCTGTCCGTTTACCAAATTTGATGAAGCAGTCGTGCATGACTTAGTTCGCATGTCCATAGCTAAAACACCCGGACTCAACAATACCATTAGAAAGCTAGATGATGTGTTTGGCTATGGTAACGAACCATCCGGAAGTACATCGCCTTGGGATGTCGATCCTATGGATATTCCTCTATTCGGACTAGATAAGTCACGCTCATAAGGTAAGGAGAATAACATGCGGTTAGTTAACTATGATTGGCTTTACTACGTAGTGGTAGGCTTCATTCTTGGTGGCGGAGCAGCTTACCTTCACGCCTATCTCAAGGTACAAAGTGCTAAATTAAAATGGTACGAACTATTTGCAACGGTATTCATCTTTATCACCGTTGTGTTAATGGCGCAAACCGTTATTGCATCCTTCAATGAGGGAGAATCACGTGCCGCTTGGCTCACGATTGTTTTTGTGGGACTACCGGTCGTTATTATAACCCTAAGCGTTACACGCTCATTCCTTAGAAGGGTATCTTCAAACTTAAGCTCCTAAACATAATGACTACGGGCTCTTCCTTGCGCTATCGCGCTTGGGAGAATCCGTTAAATTGTCGTTGTCACCATTAAAACTGTGTTGAAAACCTATGGCATTTGAACTTAAATTTAATAAAGAAAAGCAAGAAGAATCCAGTCGTCCAGCAGGATGCCAAGGATGTCAGAATCTCCAAAAGGCTAAACCTAACAAGAAAAGAAAACCAAGATCTAGTAACAAGAAATTCAAAGACAGAGCCATTGCAGTTGCGTCTATTTTGTTGATCATGGTCGCTTGGTTCATTGGAAGTTATCGAGAAAATACAGACATTGGCCCCTATCTTCATCAAGCAATACCCGAAGCAGAACGGATCGAACCCTCGACCAATGGAAACTATGCCGCCTATAATAAAGAGCAGCTGATTGGATACATTTCTATTGGTGTCGCAAGCGGTTATGGAGGGCCTATTCGAATGGCCGTTGCCACCGATATAGAAGGCCTAATAACCAACATTATTGTTGTTCGTCACCTAGAAACACCAAGCTTTTTCTATAAAGTAGACAAAAACGGACTGATTTTGCGCTTAATGGGTAAAAGTTACAATGATGCCTTTAATTTAGACGTTGATGTCGATGGTGTAAGTGGTGCTACGTACACTTCTCAAGGGATTGCAAATGCTGTTTTAAACGCAAGCCAGCGTATTGCTAAAACTGAACTGAATATCGCCGTTGCTCCACGAGCACCGGCCAAGGTGGAATTTGGTGTGCCAGAAATAACACTGGTTGCACTGTTTTTACTTGGTACCCTTGGACGAAAAATATCTGGGACACACACAAAGAAACTGCGTTGGTTCAGTATGTTAACCGGGATGGTCGTTCTTGGCTTCATCTATACCAACCCTATGACCATTTCTCTTTTTAACAAAATGTTACTAGGTTTTTGGCCCGACTGGCACACACACCTTTATTGGTACATTCTGATATTTGGGATCGTATTCTCATTAACAGTGCTAGATAAAAACGCCTATTGCGAATGGATCTGTCCATTTGGCGCAGTTCAAGAATGCATGGGGAAAATTGGGGGAGCAAAAGCCCACCCTATCCGTCGTTTTCAATCCCAATTGAAATGGCTGCAACGCGCAGTTGCGTTAACGGCTATTGTTATCGCCCTAATATACCGCAATCCGGGAATATCAAGCTACGAAGTATTCGGAACCTTGTTTAGTTTTGAAGGTAATATTCCTCAGTTTTTCTTACTTGGACTGGTTTTGGTCGTATCCACGCTCATCCATCGACCATGGTGTCGGTATCTTTGTCCTCTCCACCCAATAGAGTCCTTTATAAAACTTATTAATACTTGGAGGAAAGACGTATGGCTAAAAGTTCGTCCCGTCAAAAAGATTCAAAATTAAAAGAACTGTTGATTATTGCTTTTGTCATGATCTGTTTCACGCTGATTTTTGCTGACGTTGGGAATAACCTTTTACAGGAGCTTAGCCAAGTAAAGAAATAATAATATGCAGTAATAAATTAAGTGGTTAAACGTTAGATCTTTACTTTGATGAATACAAATTAAGGCGAACTGGAGCAATTGATTGGTCTTGTCTGTTGTTCGTTCTAACAAGTAGGCCGATGGTATCGCTCACATCGGCCATCACTCTATATCGCTATTGATTGTGAGAGACCCAGATAAGATTTTTTGTATCAAAACCTCGGGCATTAGACATGGATGTAAATTTCTCTTTTATTCCCTCATCAATCTCTGGAGTTCGAGATAACAACCACAAGTAGTCGTTGTCAGGACCAGATACGAAGGCATATTGATAATTTTCACCGAGTTCAAACACCACATATGAGCCATAGAAAGGACCAAAAAAGGAGACTTTTAAGTAACCTTGGTCACTTGTATTAACAAAATACGCTTTGCCTTCTGCTTGTTTCCATTCACTCTCCGAAGCAGAATACCCACGATTTATCACCGTCACTTTTCCATTATTTTGAATGCTGTATTCCGCAGTAACTTCGCTCAGCCCTCTCTCAAAGCTGTGGTCTAATCGCGCTACCTCATACCATTTTCCCATATACTGCTGAACATCAAAGTTCTCGACAGGCTGCACGTTCTCCGGCATGCCTAAACAGCCTGTAAGAATTATTGAAAATAATAGTAATAAGCTCTTTTTCATCGTTATTTTTCCTTGTTTGAGCCAGCGGATATGGCCACAGTCAATAGAAACTCAATTTGCACAGGCCGCTCTAGGCCTCCTTGTTCGCTTCGCAAAGGCCATCATAAAACAATCAGAACTTTATAGCTTGTTTCATCAGAACTATCTGAATATTGCCATCCGTACCTGTTCGCCAATTTTTTAGTGAGACTCAAGCCTAGACCAAATCCCAAACTGGCACTTTCGGCAGAAATAAATGAACTTGAATTAATAACAGACACTGTGTTTTCATGTTGGGTTAATGTGACCTTTCCATCAACTGTGTGCTGGAAAGCATTACGAATAAGGTTGGCCAGGACAATTCGACAGGGTATCTCCGCGACAAGAAGAGAGTGTTCGGTCGTAATTACTTCTAGTTTCACTGGCTTATTTTTCAATAAATATGCCAGTTCCTCAACCAGCTCATCTATCATCTGCTTCAGGTTCACTCTTCCGCTTACAGGTAAGTTAGAGTCGTCTCGACTTAACCACAATAGTGTTTCGGTGAGGTTAGTCATGGTTCGTCCAGCACGGTCTATTCTCTCCACAACCTCAAACTGTTTCTTTGTACCCTGTTCTTTTTCATATAACTTAACCAATAATTCTGTGTTCGCTCTGATCACAGATATTGGCGTTCTTAACTCATGACTCGCGTGGGCTAAAAACTGGTGCTCTCTTTCTACACTTTCTTGAACAGAACCAAGACTACCTTTAATAATCTCCGCTAATGTATTTAGTTCTGCATACTGAAAATCTGGGACAGGATTCTTTAAGCTATCTTCATCTAACGATTTAGCCCAGTCTCTTAACAATTCTACGGGGCCCGCGACCCTTTTTATTAGAAGAAACAAAATCGACGTAAAAACGGCAATAACGCCAACGGCAACAATAGCGACCGCGAAAAGGTGTTGCATACGTCTGCCAATTTGTTTCCCGTCAAACCCATCGATCATAACTAACGATTTGGAAATATACCGAACTTCTCCGTTTTTGTTCATTGTCTTCATGACGAAGTAGACTTTTTCTGGAGGAGAAAACCACCCTCCTCCAACATCACTTTTTTCTACCCTGAAGTCTTTTACCGGCCGATTATCAAAGGCTTCTTTCACTTCCAGCGGTATGTCTTGCCAACGTTCTGAAATATGGTAGCCCATTACATCAAGGGGTTGACCATCTTCGACACCTTCCACATCAGCAAATGCACGCATTGTCTGCGCTTGTCCCCTATCCATACCCTGAAAAAAAGAGTCGAGAGTTAACACAGAAAAGAAAATCGCCACGGCTGAGGCAAGCAAAATCATACTGACAATAAAACGAATTTTAAGGCTTGGTCTTATCTTCATTTACTTCTCGTTATTTTCAATAGAGAACCCAAATCCGGGAATAGTGTGAAGCAAAGGTTTATCTCCAGCAGAATCCAATTGTTTCCTCAGGTTGAAGATGTGAACCTTTAAACTGTTACTTTCTGGCTGATCATCGCCCCATATAGCCTGCGTTATTGTTGCTCTAGACACTGGGTTGGGGCTATTCCTTAATAGCAATTCCAAGATTTTTATTGCCGTTGGTGAAAGCTTCAAGTCCTGTCCATTTCTACATGCTATCTTTTTTCCAAATCAAGAGAAACGCCAGCAACCGTCAGCAGAGTCACTTGACCACTGCGACGACGAGCTAAAGCCCTAACGCGGACGATCAATTCTTCCATTGCAAAAGGTTTGACTAAATAATCGTCTGCACCTTTAGCAAATCCCTTTAATTTGTCATCCAAAGCATCCATAGCGGTCAGCATTAAAACAGGCGTGTCGTTACCTTTCGCTCTCATTGCCTCACACACGGCGAGGCCGTGCATTTGAGGCAGGTTGAGATCAAGAATAATAGCGTGGTAATCGTTCTTTTCGATTAAATTTAGGCCAACTACACCATTTGCACCGTGATCACACTGAATCCCCTCAAGCTCAAGGTAGTCAATCACGGCTGTCGCGAGATCAATATCGTCTTCGACTAATAGTAAGTTCAACACTCGTTTATCACGCCTTTTGAAGGGGAAACTCTGTCCATTAACTTACCACACATCGTACTAATTTCATGATTGATCAGCAATAAAGATGGAATGAGCACCAGTGTGATTAGTGTTGCAAAGAGGATCCCATAACCGAGCGCAGCCGCGGCTGGTATAAGAAATTGCGCCTGAACGGATGTTTCCCCAAGCAATGGCGCTAGGCCCGCAAAAGTGGTAAAAGAAGTCAGAAGTACCGCTCTTAATCGGCCAGTACAAGCCTCAAATATCGCCTCTTTAACCGCCATGTTCTTTTCTCGTACCAAGGTATTGAATCGAGACACGAGTAGCAAACTATCATTTACCACCACACCACTCAGTGCTAGAACACCGTTTAAGGACAGTATACTGATAGTCAGATCATTCATTACGTGACCAAGAATCGCACCGACAATACCAAACGGAATCGCCATCATAATAAGAAGCGGCTGAACATAAGACTTCAACGGAATAGCAAGCAAGGCATAGATCGCAATAAGTGCCACTACAAACATGCTGCTCATAGAGCTCGTCGTTTCTGCTTGGTGTTCGGCTTCACCTGCGAAATCAATCGATAGTCCTGAATATTGAGCTAACAATTGTGGTACAAGTTCAGATTTGATCTGCTGTACTAATTCATTCGATGCTATTACCTGTTTATCGACGCTCGCAGTAATGAACACAGCCCGTAAACTGTCAATTCGAGTGATCTCTGTTTGCTGATATTCAGTATAAACCTTGGCCACTGTACTTAATGGCACCACGGTACCATCTGTTGTCCTTATATGAGCCTCCATAATGTCAGCGAGTGTCTGTCTCTGTTCTTCGGGGTAGCGAACCTTAACCTTGACTTCATCGCTATCTCTCTGGAATTTTTGAACTGTTGCCCCTCCGAACGAACGAAGTATTTGTGAAGAAAGGCTTGACGTATCAAGGCCAAGTGATCGCCCTTGCTCTGTTAGCTCAAATCGATATTGTGGCTCTCCTGGACTCATGTTGTCGTCAATTCCGCTCACGCCTTTTATACTTTCGAGCTTCGCTTTCATTTCCGCACCCGCAGCGAAAACTGTATCGCTATCCCAGGCTTTAAGTTCGACCTTAAACGTATCTCCCATCGATTTTTTGGATTCAATACTGAGCTTTTTAACACCTTCCGGATTGCCGACTAACGTTTTCCATTCCTTTATTAACTCGGTAGGCTCATAAACACTGTTGCTATCAATTTCAACGATGACCGAGCCGCTATCATCATTCTCAGCCGTAACTTGTAGGTTAAGTATTTCGCTCTCTTGCGTACCATACTTGTCGATAAGCTTTGCATCGGCCGCTATTACGGTACTTTCTAGCTGCAACAAACTGGCTTGGGTCTGACCATAGCTCGCGTCGTCATACATAGAGATCTCCCCACGTATCGTATCGCCTGCAATGTCAGGGAAAAAGAAACTCGAACTTTGCCAGTCACAGGCAAACCAACCACCAGTACAAAAAGAGAGAGAAATAAAACGATGACGGCATACCGATATTGAAGTGCAACACCAATTGCTCTGCGGTAAATATGAAGACTAAACCATTGAAGTCCCGCATCCGCACCATGTTGAATTCTTGACCAAATACCCTTTCCTGCCGCTCGATGTGTGTTTAAGTGTGCTAAATGAGAAGGCAGTATGAGTTTTGATTCCACTACGGATAGCAGCAGACAAATCATGACGACCGTACCGAATTGGGCATAGATTTCACCCATTCGCCCTTCTACATTGGCTATAGCAATAAACGCCGCTACCGTCGTTAATACCCCGAAAATAGTCGGCACCGCGACTTTCAAGGTACCTCTCACGGTACTTTCTATACTATCTCCATCTTCTCGCCGTGTGGTGTAGATACTCTCCCCGACCACTACAGCGTCATCGACGACAATACCAAGGGCCATGATGAACCCGAAAGTGGTCATCTCATTGATGGTTAGGCCCGTAAAATTGTCCGTCATGAAATATAACGTACCGAAGAAGACAAATGGCAAACCTGCCGCCACCCAAAAGGCGACTCTCAAGTTTAAAAAGACAGCCAAAATAATAAAAACTAACGCGATACCGGATAGCGCATTTTTTACCAACAGGCTTAGACGATCTTTGATGATAGTGCTCGAATCATACCAAGTAGTCAGCTGCACATCCTGAGGAAGATAATTAGAAGTATTCCATTTATCTACCACCTGATTCGCCTGATCGACAATTTTGGTAATATCGCCATACTCATCCATGACAATCTCGATTGCCATACCGCTTTGTTGGTTATAGCGTGACAATGTAAAAGTATCGTCTTCAAACGTTTCTGTTACGTTAGCAATATCTCCCAAGTAGATATGGGTTCCATCAGATAAGGTAAGAAGACGTATATTGGCAAACTCTTGTTGCTCATAAGCCTGTTCAGACACCTTTAATCTCACCACCTTCTCGTTATTTCTAAGGCTAGTAGTGATGGCACTAGAAGATTCAGCATTAATAGCATCCGAAACATCAGATAATGTTAGCCCGTACGCCTGCAATTTAGCTTCGTCTAACTCGACTGCTATCATAGGGTCGGCTGTGGCTTTGATATCCAAATCACGGATAGCCGGTTGTGTTAATAAGTCAGATTTTAGCTTCTCTGCAAGATCTTGAAATGTCGCTCTGTCAGCATCACCATAAAGTTGAACCCAAATGGCGTGATCTTGCCTAGTGGCTTTTTCAATCACTGGATTATCAGCGTCCGAAGGAAAATCATTAATCGCATCAACCTTGGTTTTGATATCCGTAAAAAGGGTATCCAATGGGTAGTCACTGTTTTTTTCAACCACCACCTGACTACCGTTGGCATTCGATGTTGAAGTAATCGCATCAATACCGGCTACGCTTTCTAACGCTTCTTCTATTTTAATGGCGATCCCTTCTTCTGCCTGATTAGGATCACCACTGTCATAAGTAACCGATATGGTTACTCTATCGGGTGCAAGACTAGGAAAGGCTTCTTTACGAATCTCACTTAAAGAAAAAATACCCATCACAATAGTGCCAATAAGAAGAAGATTTGCTGCCACTGAATTGCGAGCGAACCAACCTATAATTCCTTCACTGTAACTTGAGGTAGAGTTTTGCATGTCGATTACCCTTCAAGCTTAGGAGTCATAAGCATACCAACGACGTAATTACTTAATGGTCTTTTAATGATTTGAGCCGAACTGATATCTTCAATTGGTGACACATAAACAGAACCTGATTTTTCAAATACCTTTTTAGCTGGCACCTTATTAAGCAGATTATCTTCCGTTAAATACCAGATATCACCTTGCTGTGAAATTGCCGACGCTGGTAACTCCCATGTATTGTCTAATATTGCGCCTTCGATATGTGCCTGAACAAACGTTCCTGGGAACAGACCTACGTCTTGCTCGAAAGGCTTATCAACGGCAATAACCAATGATCGTTGACGAGACGCTACATCTACATGCTGCTCAACACGAGTAACATACCCTTGCCAGCTATTCTCACCATCTGAGCTATACAAAGTAACTGGCCATTTTGCATTATCTTTGTTGGAGATATCGCTGTTCGTTAATTTTGGCAGTGATTGCCACTGTTTCATTGATAATGGGATTTCAATTTCAACCAAATCTGTACTGTATAGTTCTGCTACTGATGTACCCACTTGTGCGTAACTACCTGGTTGAATGTTTCTTTCAACCACCAACGCATCAAATGGGGCCTTGATTACCGTTTTCGCCAAATCTTGCTGGGCTTTCTTTAGACTATATTTGGCATTTTCTACTACTGCTATTTGTGCCGCAAGTTGAGGTTCTCTTAACACTAAAGGGGAATTAGGTTCTCCAGTCATACCTGAACGTTTCCATTCTAATCGCGCTTGTTCTCCTGTTCTTTCTTCTTCTAACAAATCAAGTTCAGCTTGAGCTAAATCGGATTTAGCGGCCGCAACAGCCTGCAAATAGGTGGTATTTTCAAGTGTTGCTAAAACATCACCTTTTTTAACTAACTTACCCGTTTCGAAACGAGGCATAAGCTTTTCAACCCTGCCACTCACTTCTGCACTATAGGTAATAGCATAATGGGCAGATGCTTCACCGTAACCTTTCACTAATGCCTTATACGTATCGGCTTTGACTTCGAGTACAACGACGCTCGGTGCACTTGCCGCTATCATCTCTTCTTGAACCGCTTTCGGCACATTAGAAGAGCGATGAGCATTTTGTGACGGTGGACCTTTTTTGTCAGCGAGTTGAGACCCCGTATACGCAATGGTACTGCCTAAACATGCGATAGAAACTAGCGTGACAAGAATCGGTAATGGTTTAAGTTTCATGAGGATACTCCTAAGCCCAATGCTAGGCCTAAATCAATTCGGTTTACTAAACGGTTATAAATAACTTGAGTAAGGTTCGCTTTAACATCAAACCCATTGGTTTGAACAGAAATCAAATCAGAGATATCTACCAAGCCTTCTCTATATTTTTCCTGGTAATTAGCAAAACTGCGTTTCGCACTTTCAAGTGCAAGTTCTAAATGTCGCTGTTGTTCCGCTAATGATTTTTCTTGACCAAGCGCGTTCTCAACTTCGTTTACCGCATTCAATAATGTTTCTTGATAAACCCAATAGGCTTTCTCTGTCGTCATTTCAGCAATATCAACTTGTGACTGTAAGTAACCACCGTCAAAGATAGGGGCGGACAACTGACCAAGCAGGCTCCATAATGGACTGGTTAACAATGCAGAGGTTGGAGAAGAGGCAGTATCGGAGAGGGCAACGGATAAACTGATAGAGGGTAGAAGTGCCTTGTACGCCGCGTCCGTTCTAAATTCTTCTGCTTCTAAATCATAAAAAGCGCTTTTCAAGTCGGGTCGTCTTGATAAATCCTGTTCAGGAAGAGAGACCAGCGGTGTAATAACGTCGGGAAATTCAGCGCTAACATTGAAACTCTGATCACCTCCCATGGTACCAATGAGTAAAGCAAGACTTCTCTCATTTTGAGCTAGCACTTCAGTATAATTCGCTAACGTTGCGCGGGTTGAAGCACTGTCTGTTCTAGCGGTGTCTAAATCTTCTAGATCACCTAACCCTGCACGGTATTTTTCTAGGATGAGGCTTTCATTGTCTTCGGTTATCTGTAGTCTTTGCTTTTCAATATCCACTAACTGTTTTTGTAAGCTAATCTGTAGCCACGCACGCATAATGTTAGCGGCTAAAGTATCGGTTGCACTTTGATAATTGGCAATGCTGCTAGCAATGTCTTTGTCGGCTGCGTTCGTCTCATTGCCGATTTTATTCCACAGGTCCACTTCCCAGCTGACGGTAAGATCCGCACTGTATGATGCATCCGATTCTTCTTCTTTATCCGCATCGTATCCCGCTGTTAATGAAGGGATTCGAGAGCTATTTGTGGCATCGCGTTCTGCATAAACAATTTTTAAAGCCATTAAGGTTTGCTGCAAGCTTGGATTCTTCTCCATTGCTTGATTAATCAACATATCTAATTCGGGAATATTCATTAATTCCGTTAGACTAACAACCTCTGTTGCCTCTGACTGCGCAGCGTTCCACTGTATTTGCTGTTCAAGGGACTGCTTAGCAAGTTCTTGAAAATTCTTATCCGGTGATGAACTGCACCCCATTAAACTGACAATAGCCAGTGCGACGAGGGAACGACTCATTTTTCCATAAGACTTCATGATCTGTCTCTCCTATTCTAGATTTCTCGAGAATAAAACAGCACTGGTTAAAAGAGGGTTAAAAGAGGTTATTAAAATAAGCTAGTTGCTGATTAGTTTTTAGTGAAGACTCTCAACAATTAATTAGTAAATCCTTACCTTGAAATCAACGCCCCTTAAATACAATTTGTGTTTAAGGGGCGTTTATCGTTATTTCTCACCTAAACGAATACTTTCGGAGCGTGCGCGTAAGTATTCCATCGTGAGTAACAGCAACATCGACACAACCACCAATAAGGTCGCGACCGCTAAAATTGTTGGGTTAATTTGCTCACGCAGTCCAGAAAACATTTGTCGAGGGATAGTCCGCTGTTCAGGCCCTGCAAGAAAAAGTACGACAACCACTTCGTCAAACGATGTTACAAACGCGAACAAAGCACCAGAAATAACACCAGGGCGAATCAACGGCATAATTATCTTAAAAAATGTATAACCTGGTTTTGCCCCCATACCTAACGAAGCGTTAACAAGAGATAAATCGAATCCAGCTAATGCCGCGTTTACCGTAATGATAACAAAGGGCGTCCCCAATACGGCGTGAGCGATGATAACCCCAAGATACGTCCCTGCCAGATTCAGTTGAGTATAAAAGAAGAACATCCCAGCCGCAGTGATGATCAATGGCACAATCATAGGTGAAAGCAGTAACGCCATAATCGCACGCTGAAACGGCATATTAGAGTTGCTCATACCAATAGCGGCAAGTGTGCCCAACACTGTCGCAATTATTGTCGAAGCAATACCGATTAAAAAACTGTTCTTTATCGCTAACATCCATTTGTCGTCATTCCAAATCTGCTGATACCACTTGATTGAATATGCCTCTGGATCGAGGGCTAACATCCCTTCAGTGAAAGAGAAAAACGGCTCAGAGTTGAATGAAAGTGGGATAATTACCAATATTGGTAACATCAAAAAGGCCAACACTAAATAAGCACTTAAAGAGAGACTTATTGACCCTAACTTCTGCATTGGTGAGTAATAACTTGGAAAACGTGACATAACTAACTTACCCCAATTTAATATTTTTAACACCGACGCTGCGGTCATAAACCCAGTACAACAATATAATTAATACCAGCAGCAAACTGCCTAGCGCTGCGGCCAGTTCCCAGTTGTTAGAAGATTGCATGTGGAAGGCGATAATATTACTTATCATCTGCCCGTCTGTGCCTCCCACCAATGCAGGGGTAATGTAGTAACCAATCGAAATAATAAAAACCAAAAGCGCACCAGCACTAAGGCCGGGTAATGTCATCGGAAAATAGATTTTGTAAAAGGCAGGAAGTGGCTTTGAGCCAAGAGACAATGCCGCTCTAAAGTAACTGGGGTCGATATTTTTCATCACACTATAAAGTGGTAAAACCATAAATGGTAAAAGTATATGGGTCATGGAGATAACGGTCGCAAACTCGGTATACAAGAGTTCCAAGGGTTCACGAATTATCCCTATCGATTGCAATGTCGAATTCACTACCCCGTTAGTTTGCAGCAAAGCAATCCAAGACGTGGTTCTTACCAGTAATGAAGTCCAAAATGGCAATAATACAAAAACAATCAGTGTATTGGCTTTTTTAGAACTCGCTTGCGCCAAATAGTACGAGAGAGGGAAAGCGAGAATGGCCGTAAGTAGCGTAATCGTAAAAGCGATGCGGATACTGCGCCAATACAGTTTAAGATATATTTGAGTGTCTCTGGCTTCAATATCTCCTGCTTTATTACGCTTAAGATCCATTGACGTCAGATAAAATCTATCTGTCCAAACACCACCAAGTTGGTACATTGCACTCCAGAGATCTGGGTTATGCCACTTCTTATGGCTAGCAAGCAATTGCTCGCCTTCCCCATTCACTAGCTCTTCTGTCGGTATCTTTTTTAGCTTACGCGAGGTAGATTTTATTAGGCTCGATGAGCCCGGTATTGCCCTATTTAGTTCTTCTGCGAGTTTGCCAGAAAGTCGCTCGTTGGCTAATACTTGTAGTTCTTGGCTAAAAACCGCAATCGTAGAACGAGGTGGCATTCCACCCTGCTTTGCATCCCACCCCTTCATGGACGTTAGTGTTTCAGGAATCAACTGAGCCACAGTGGGGTGATAAACACTTCGATACAACATAGTGGCAATCGGTGCAATAAATGCCAGCAAGACAAAACACAAAAGTGGTAACGTAAACGCTAACAACTTCAGTTTTTTTCGTTTCAGTTGTTTCTGAAAATGCGCTTTCTCTTCCGCATTAAGTTGTGCTGACATTGCTTACTCCTTTCTCACTTTAGTAAAAAATTATTTCAATAACCATTCGTTGAATTTTTCACCTAGAGATTCACCATAATCTGCCCAGAATAGACCCGATGCTTTCAGACCCTCATCCAAATGCGATGATGGCAGTTTAGGGAGCAGATCTTTATCTACATACTGGTAAGAAGATTGGCGAGTCGGGCCATAAGCGATATCTGGCATGCCAGAAAGTGGCTTAGATCCTGTTGCGAAGCGTATAAATTCTTCTGCTAGCGCCTTGTGTTTAGTACCCTTTACAATAGCCCACACATCCAAGTCATACAGATGCGCATCCCAGACCATTTCAAACGGCTTTCCTTCTTCTTGTATGGCGTTGAAGATACGGCCATTAGCAGACTGAACCATCACCGCACCACCATCATTTAACAGTTGTGGTGCCTGAGACCATGAATCGAACCAGACTATGTCATCTTTAATTGTCGCAAGTTTTGCTAGAGCACGCTGTTGGCCTTCGTCAGTCTCTAACACTGCGTACACTTCTTCTTTAGGCACACCATCGGCAATGAGTGCCCATTCCATATTCACCTGCGGACGCTTACGTAGTGCGCGTTTACCTGGGAACTTTTTCGTATCAAACAGATCCATTACCGACATTGGTTCGCCACCTTTAATGGTGTCGCTGTTGTAAGCAAACAGAACTGTCCAAACAATGTTACCTACACCACATTCGTTGGCGAGCGCTTCTTTATTAAAGTCCTCCATTGCTGGCGTCCCATCTGAACCCGCTGGCAACGTGTCCATTGGAAATGGTTCTAATAAACCTTCTGAGCAAGCTCGTTCCAGATCGATCACTTCTACGTCGATAACATCCCAAAGCACATTGCCACTTTCAACCTGGGCTTTGAGCTCCGCTATACCGCCAGAGTAGTCTTCAAACAGAATCTTGTTCCCTGTTTTTTCAACAAAAGGGTCGATCATATGTTTTTGTTGTGTCGCACCATATGAGCCACCAAAAGAAACGGCGGTAAGTTGCTCTGCAAAAGCGCTAGAACTCAGTGCTCCTGCTAACAACAAAGCTGTTGTAGTTTTTCTAATCATTGTGATTCCTTCTTAGTCCATTAAGTTGGGTTGTTTACGGTTTAAGGGCTAACCCGTCGTTTACCGACCAAGTCAACCTTGCTGTTTCATTACGTTTGAAGCGCGGTGCCTGATGATCGTTCAAGACCTTTAACATAACTTCTGTTTTATCACTCAATCGGAAGAAGTAGCGGATGAAATCACCAACATAGAGTTGGGTGATAAAACTAGCTTCAATACTATTTGCGTTCTCAAGAGCGTGCTCGCCAATGAATAGATTTTCAGGACGAACAGCAAGAATGCACTCTTCTCCTATATCCGGTGCATTCATGGCCATCGATTTCACTATACTTCCGTCACCAAGCTTAAGTTCAGCTTGATCACCATGGATCTGTATGACGCTGGCGGGGAGATGATTATTCTCACCAATAAAGTCGGCAACAAATGCGTTAACCGGTTTTTCGTACAACTCATCCGGACTCGCGCATTGCTGAACAACACCGTCATCAAACACGGCGATACGATCCGACATGGTTAAGGCTTCCGTCTGATCGTGGGTTACATAGATAGCGGTAAATCCAATTTTTTCGTGAAGACGCTTGATCTCAAACTGCATTTGTTCACGCAGATTTTTATCTAGTGCTCCTAGCGGTTCATCCATAAGCACAATAGAAGGTTCAAAAATTAGAGAGCGAGCAAGGGCAACTCGTTGACGTTGTCCCCCTGATAATTGCCCTGGATAGCGTTTTCCAAATAGTTCAAGCTCAACCAAGGCGAGTGATTCAGCCACACGAGTTTCAATTTCATCTGCTGGGATTTTTCTAACTTTAAGGGGATAAGCAAGGTTTTCTTCAACGGTCATGTGAGGGAAAAGTGCATAGTGTTGAAACACCATGCCAATGTTTCTGTCGTATGGAGCAACATTGGTAATCGGCTGACCATCCACTAAAATCTCACCACTGGTGACATCTTCAAATCCCGCTAGCATCATCAAACACGTTGTTTTGCCAGAGCCTGAAGGGCCCAAAAGAGTGACAAACTCTCCTTTTCGGATATTCAGGTTAAATTCTTTAACAACAAGATTATGCAGGTCGTAGCTCTTTTTAACTTTGAGAAACTGTACGTATTTCTCGTCACTTTTATTGCTCATGCATCCCTCTTAGAACAGCTTATTTACGACGATTCCCGTGCAATGGCACAAGTTTTCGCACTCACCCAACATCCTGTTTTAGAGCGCTTTTTTTTCGTTTAGTGCGAATACACTAACCGCTATACCTCTTACTTATCGCAAGTTCAGTGCCAGTTAGATTTATATGATGAAAAATCAATTGATATGCTAATTTAGTAGGATTGGGACGAGCTAGAGTAGTTCGAGAAACTAGTAAGTAAGAAAATAACAGCACAATATGCTAAAAACTAATTGGACGGGGATATCTATACATACGAAAAATAGAACCCTCTAATGGTGCGCGTTCACCAGTAATGTGCACAACTGATAGCTTTGTATAAGATCTCTTTCAGTTGTGGCACCATCTGTGATTGATAGGATTTTTGTTGGCAACTTTCTAAATGCTATAGTCAAATACCACGATATCTTTAATAATCTTTCGAAAATGAACCTTCAAAGCTTCATGCTCTGGATGAGGTAAATACCTTTGTCTCGCCTCTTCATCACTAAAGGTCATTAAAATAGCCAGATCGTAATTTTTATTTTTCCCCTCAAGGCTATCATTTATCCCCCACTCGACCTCTACAATACCGTCAATTAACCGCGATATTTGCATAAACGCCTGTTTTGCTGCATCCATCTCTTCTGTTGTTGCTTCGGGTTTTGTTTCTATCAGCATAATATGGCGTATCATTTATTTTCCTTTTTTTGCATTTTTTTTGCCTGCGCGAAAAACGCTTCTATCCGTGACTTTTGTACGGTATCTAAATACTCAATTTTTGTCACTAACGATTGTCATCTTAAAATAATTACGTCACCGTCCCAATGGGTACGGTGACGTAATTGAAAGCGCTGTCAGTTATTCTTCTTCTCGATATTCGCTAGGTGAATACTCACAACATGGGCATATATATTGGCCGCTGACAATGACCGTATCCGCCATTAAAAAGTAACAATTGGGACATACCTTATTACCAATGTTGTAGGTGACTGCATTTTCTAATTGGCGGATTTTCTTAATCACATTACTCATTTTACCTACTTATATTCCAGCATCTCTGCCCGAAATTCTCAGTTAGTATGCTTCTTCAAACATACCTTCTGAATACATATTGTGGTGTTTACTTTTTCCGTTTAAGGTATAGAAATTTTTTCTTCCTCTAGCTAACTTAATATATTTAAGCCATGTTCTTTCCAGTTTAGTTTTTGCTTTTCCTGGATTATTTATTACTTTCAGAAAATGTTTTTCCTCTGCATTAATCGGCAAAATCTCCCCCATCTCTAAGGCTAACAGCGTTTGTCCATATGAACTTAGAAGGTAATCCTCACTCAATGTAAAATCACCAGACTTACCAAAACCACGAGAAAATGCTTTATTATCATAAAAACGTTTCTCACCAATTCTAATTTCAGTTTCAATCATTTCTCTGTCCTCAAAATGCCTACACCGGCCCTTTGAGTGAAAGGTATTTCGAATTCCACAAAAAATACAGCAAATTATTTTTTTCATTACGACAAAATTTATTAATGTATGTTTCCCGGAATTTACAACAAAAAACAACTATCGTCACAACAAAAATATTTTCATCTATTTAGTTGAAAATTAACATTATTTTTAATGACAATTCGTGTTTCACACCTATAATCCACCCTATTCTTACACTGTAATAATTAATCAAAATTCTGAGTTTAAAATGCTGATATCTGACATCCCTGTCCCTCCAAAAGTGATTTTTACATTATTGTTAATCATCATCGTATGGACACTGAAATACCTTTGGATTGCCGCGATTAGGCACAATCATAATCCGCTGCAAGAGAGGCATAAAAACTGGATAAGTGTTGCCAGAAATTTAAGTAATCTTGGCCTAGTTATCGGTGTAGCCGTTGTTTGGCTTTCTGAACTTCAGAATTTTGCAATTTCAGTTGCAGCATTTACCGTCGCTATTGTCATTGCGACAAAAGAACTGTTGCAGTGCTTTCTTGGCTTCTTTTCATGGGTAACAAACAGGCCATTCAGGGTAGGTGATTGGATTCAGGTCAACGGTCATTGCGGTGAAGTATCTGATATCGATTGGATAAAGTTTAGGTTGTTAGAAGTCGATTTAGAAAATGGTTACACGTATACGGGAAAATCAATTACGGTAATGAATAGTGTTTTGCTTATTCAGCCGGTCATCAATTTAAACTTTATGCGCAGATATGTCATGCACAGTTTTTCTATAGTAAGAGAAAATGAAGTTAACTTATTCGATTTAAAACTACCGATGATGGCAACGATTACAGAATTGATTAGCCCGTTTCAAGATGTTGCATCTCGTTATTCGAATTTGATTAGTAATAGATTAGAGATCGAAGCAACGTCGATTGAACCATTTATTTATATTCATACAACAGATGTTGCCAATCAAGTGATCTCGATTACTATATTTTGTCCAACGGAAGAAGCGCATTCGCTAGAGCAAAAAATTACAGAGCGTTTTATGACGCTCTGGTATGAAAAACTAAAAACTATTTAAAAGTGACGCGACAGTGGTTAATCAATCGCTGTCGCTTTGAATATTCTCGATTTCCCCTGCTTGTACCAAACTAAACGCTGAAGAAGGATCTATCTTGTGAATGAGTTTCTCTACAGCAAGAATGGCTTCAATTGACGTGCTTTTCTTGCGATAACTTAGATATAGCGGCCTATCCCAATTCAGGCTACCCTCTACTGGCATTAATTGCCCAGAATTTAAGAAAGGCTCAACAACCGAAGCCGGTAAATAAGCACTCCCTCCTTTCTCTAGAATAAAGTCTAATGCAATTCTGCCTGTTGATGTTCTCAAATATGGGGCATATTTCTGAGGGTGCCTATCGGCATGTTCCGAAGCGAAAGCCGTACCCCAATCGACGTAAACGTATCGCTTTGAAAGAGCAGTTTCTACATCACACTCAATAGTTGAGACTAAAACCAAAGTAAGATCAGTGATTTTCTTACACTCTAGCTCTTCTGCTTTTAACGGATCAAATGCAAATGCAATATCTAATGTGCGCTCGATTAATCCTCTATTGATTTGATCACGGCTTAATACTTCAGCATTAAAACCATAACCGTGAAATTCATCCGCCACTACACTCAAACAGTTTTGCAGGTAGGCATCCCATATATTAGGCGTCCCCGCAATCGTCAGTTGTAACGCTTTGGAACTTTCCAAAGAGAGCTCATATTTAGCTTGTTGTAGGGTTTTCACCATAACTTCAGCATAACCAATTAACCGCTCGCCTGAAGAAGTGAGTTTAATGTTATTTCTGTCTCTAGTGAACAAAACGGTATTGAAGTAGCTTTCTAATTGTTTGATTCTAGCGCTAACAGCCGCTTGCGTGATGTGAAGGTTTTCTGCGGCTCGGCCAAAATGCCTGACACGAGCCAGCTCTAAAAATGTACTTAATACTCTTACGTCCACTGTTGCTTTCTCTTTATGTCTGCTAGTTAAGTATCACTGTAAGTTCAGCAATTAAACATAACTTTAAACTAAAAAGATAGCTCCTAACCCTAAAAATACTAGAAAGCCAACAACATCCGTTACAGTCGTAAGAACCACTGAACCAGCAACAGCGGGATCAATGTTTAACTTTTTAAGCGTAAAGGGAATCAAGGTTCCAGACAACGCTGCAGCTAGACTGTTGACACAAATTGCACAACAAATAATCATAGCCAGGGCGACAGAGTCAAATATGTAATAAACCACACTGGCGATAACCGCCCCCATTACCATACCGTTAATCAGCGCTATTTTTACTTCTTTATTGACAAGTAGCCGTAAATTGCTCTGATGTAAGTGATTTAAAGCAATACCTCTTATCGCTACAGCAAGGGTTTGACTGCCAGCAATCCCTCCCATACTCGCGACAACTGGCATAAGAATAGCCAACGCAACAACCTGTTCCACCACATTTTCAAACACACCAATTATGGCTGATGCGGCAAAAGCAGTGAACAGATTGATAACTAACCATAATGCTCTTAGCCTTGTCGCCACTTTCAAAGGTGTAAACAAGTCCTCTTCACTTTTTACATTTTCGGCAACTACTGCTTGTAAGCTTAATTCTCTTAAAGTGAGAGTGATGGTTGTTAATGACATTACTCCCATTATCTTCCCATCAGATAAAACAGGAAACCAGTGGGAGTGCCCATCAATAGAGACTTGTTTACTCACTTCTTGTATATCTTGTGTATCTTCTAAAACCGGTGTGATTACCGCTAGTTCTTTTAATTTTACGTTATTTTCTTGAGTCAAAAAGGCTTCTGGTTCAACTGTGCCCACTATCCCCGACGCGTCTCTAACAATGATAAGACGGACAACCGATTCAACATTTTTTAGAATTTCACTTTTGATTCTTCCTACACTGTTCTTAGCGTTAGCGACTAAAAAATAGGGTTCAACGTATCGTCCAACTTTATTGTCATCATAAGACAATGCTTGCTGTATATAAGCGACCGTTTCTTTACTTTGTGTTAACAGATATTCATCAACAAAGTCTGTTGGTAAAAAGTCGGCAAAATTGACGACATCTGTTTCCGTAATGCAGGACAGCCTTTCACTCGCTATATTTTCAGGTAGCGACTGATGGATATGTTTCGCTGTCTCATATTGCAAGAAGTTTAAGATTGTCCAATATCTTGTTGCCGGAATAACCTCTACAATTTGCAATCGATGTTGGACGTTGACAGATTCTAATATATTGGCAAGTTCACTGTCCTGATAATCGATGAGAAACCTCAGATCATCGGATGCTCCCATTGCGCTAATAAATTCAGCTAACAATTCGGGGTTATTTTCAGTAATTTGCAATTGATTAAAGTCTGTCATTTTTATCTATCCTGAGCTTATGTCTGTAGGTTCGTCTACAAGTGTGAACGCTCTGCTTGGATCAACATAAACGCGATCCCCCATACCTTCTCGCCCTAAGAGCATTAAGTAACTCATATCTTTACGGTTGGTTAGTGTTATCTCGATAGGCCATGATAAACCGCCAATAGAAAATAGCGTGCTAATGACATATCGCTGCTCTGATTCACCATTCGAAGACTTTATTTTTCTTGAGTCAACAACGGGGGCTGATGTCTTAACCGTTTGTTCCATATTGTAAATATCGGGGTGCAGATCAAACTCAACGTAAAGTTGCCCCTTTTTACGAAATCGACGTATGTTGTCCACATGTATGGATGAGGTTTTTGCTCCCGTATCCACGCGAACTTCTAAGTCTGAGATACCTAATTCTGGCAAGCAACACAACTCAAGGTTGCCAATTATTAATCTATCCAATGGTTTTCCTCTTCATAAGTGTTTAAGTTTTACAAAATTATAGAGTCGTGCATTATTTCGATATGTTCTGCCACATCATCTTCGTCTTTACCAAAATAAGCGATATGGAACATAGCATCGCCCTCTTGTACTAAAGGGATATTCTGTTTACCAATAATTATCCCAGAGCGCGTAGAAACAGCTTTATGAATTAAGTCTCCTAAGGGCGAATTAATTTCAGCAAGAATTTGCCCCTTTTCAACTTGCTCCCCAAGTTTGACAAACTCATGTACAAAACCACTACCAGCCGCTCTAATCCACTCGCTTTTATTCGCAATGTAAGGTTCAATTTTTCTGCGACTAGAACGCTTTCTAAGCAACCCTAAACCCATTAATACTTTTTGTACGCCTTTGACTCCTGTCTGAATCGACAATTCATCAAAACGAAGTGCTTCCCCTGCTTCATACAACAAAATGCGGGTGCCTCTGCTCGTTGCTGCTTCGCGCAGAGACCCATCTCTTAATACCGAATTTAACAGCACAGGCACGCCAAAAGCTTGGGCAAGCTCTAGTGTTTTTTCATCACTCAAATCGGCTCGAATTTGAGGTAGATTTGAGCGATGTATAGCGCCTGTATGTATATCGATACCATAATCACAATATTGAACCACATTTTCCATGAAGTCTTGTGCAAGTCTTGCGGCCAACGAGCCTTTCGCTGACCCCGGAAAACATCGGTTGAGGTCCCTTCTATCTGGCAAGTATCGGCTTTGATTAAGTACTCCATAGACATTGACCATTGGTACTAAGATTAAGGTTCCACGGATGACTTTTAAATTCGCTTTAATTAACCGGCGAATTATTTCGATGCCATTCAGTTCATCACCATGCACTGCAGCGCTTACAAATACCGTTGGGCCCTTTTTTACTGCTCTTTGCACGTGAACAGGAATAGAAAGCTCAGTATCGGTGTATAGCTTGGCGACTGGAATATTGATTTGACACTGTGTGCCGGGTAAAACGTCAGTACCAGCAATCGTCAAACTATTTACCATTAACCTTTTCCTCGTGTTTTATTCGCGTTTGGTTTAGCGCTTTTTTCGATAAAATCAAAAATCATTCCTGCGACATCTTTGCCTGTAGCCGTTTCAATACCTTCAAGACCTGGGGATGAATTCACCTCCATCACAACAGGCCCATTTTTCGACTGTAAAATATCCACACCGCAAAGGTTCAGACCCATAGCCTTGGCAGCATTAACAGCCGTAAGACGTTCTTCTTTTGTAAGTCGGACTAATTGCGCCGAACCACCTCGGTGTAGATTAGATCGGAACTCACCTTCACCAGCTTGACGCTTCATTGCTGCAATCACCCGATTACCAACAACAAAGCAGCGAATATCAGCACCACCAGCCTCTTCAATAAATTCTTGTACTAGAATGTTCGCTTTTAACCCCATAAACGCCTCAATCACACTCTCAGCGGCTTTATTCGTTTCGGCTAAAACAACACCAATTCCTTGTGTACCTTCAAGTAACTTGATAACAACTGGAGCTCCACCTACATTCTTAATCAAATCTTGAATCTTATCGGGTTTACTTGCAAAACCTGTTTTAGGAAGTCCTATTCCTTTACGAGATAGCAACTGCAAAGACCGCAATTTGTCGCGAGACCGACTGATAGCGACTGATTCATTGATACAAAAAGTGCCCATCACCTCAAATTGCCTAACAACGGCGGTTCCGTAAAAGGTAATCGATGAACCTATACGGGGAATCACAGCGTCGTACATAGGCAAATCCTTTCCGTGATAACGTACTTTCGGATTGCTACTGGTAATATCCATATAGCAATGAAGAGTATCGATTATATCTACCTGATGCCCTCTAGCCTCACCTGCTTCCTTTAGACGGCGAGTAGAATATAAAGATTCGTTACGAGATAAAATTGCAATACGCATGTTAACTTTCCAACTATTTGGGAATGAATATGGCGCGAAAATAATCTTTAACCATGTTAAATGAAAGCAAATAATATCTATCTTATCGACAATGAATTTCTATGGTTATTATTGCTATTAATTAACACTATTATTTATTAAGCGGCGTATAGAGAGTTTTCAACTTTTGTTCTAATTACATCTAACACTGCTTTCACTTCTTTGGAAAAAATCAGCGCTTCATTTTCCCCCGTCAAGTGCACAAAGATTACTTTTTTTGAATGCATACAAAGCTTAATTGCGGATAACAATAACTCTAAATCCATCGCAAATGGCGGTTTAATCGTCATACCTCGTACAATCGTTTTCAAATCGATGTTTAAAGCAATCACTTCATGTTTAAACAGGAATTCTTCTAGTTCATTGAATAGATTAAGTGCAGAGGTTGAATAAAACGAAGCACTGTTCATCCATTTAACGCCTAAACTTTTTGCTAAATTTAATTCTGTTGCGGTCATAATATCTTCAAAGACCCCTACACTTATCATGCTCGTGTTTGGTTTCTGAGTTAAAATAGACACAAAGCCCTGCATTGGGATAAAACTCATGCTGTTGACTAAGTCTATTCGATGATTGATATTTATCACCCCGACGTCACAACGGTCATAATCTGCAATACATTCAGTAAAACTTTCGCAATTGTTTGAGAACACAACGGGCAACGCGGATTTTTCAAATAGCGACTGTATATATCGAGAAAACTCCATTACGTCGACTATATTAGATTGCAAAATCGGAAAATAACCACCATTCTTCATTGGCAGCGTATGCGTTAAATCCGTTTTACTATACCAATAATATGCATATTCTATCGCTTGTTCTGCTTCTTCGAAAAATAGATAATCGTCTTCTGTTGACTTAAGGCAAGTGCCAACAAGGATTATTTCTTTATTGCGGAGACTCGCCCTTTTTTTGATAAAACGCTCTACAATATTTTTAAACATCATCTGCTCCCACATAATATTGATGCTTCATTCATTAGATCTTGAATGACTCGTTCAAAACCTTTTTTTGCTCGTTCACTCGGTGCCATAATAGTAATCGCACCACATAGGTGTTTTTTACGGATGATCGGCACACTCACGCCGACAACACCGGCGTAGTAATCCGACGTACTAATTGAAAAGCCATCTCTTCTGGTTTTACTTAAGCTTTGTTGCCACTGAAGGTCGTGGAAATTTAGCCCGTAGTATTTGGCTACTTTTTTTTGCCGTTCTTTTGGTAAGTTAGCTAACAACACTTTCGAGCTAGCCCCTTTTATCAATGGCTGTGTTTGCCCTACTTCAAAGGAACACCTCAATGCTTCTGAACTCTCTCTACATAGAGTACATAAAGCATGATAACCAGCAGGCACCATAAACATGCACGTTTCGCCAGTAACATTGCTTAACCGTTCCAAAGCTTTTTGATACTCACTATTTTCTAACTTTGCTCTCTCGTGGTTGCTAGCTAAAGTAAGTGACATTGAACCAATGTATATTTCTCTTGTACTCAGGTTCTCTTCAAGTAACAGCCAATCTTTTAATAGCGTTATGTAGCGATACAAACTGCTAAGAGGCATATTTAAGTCTTTACTCAAGCGCTTTACACTTACAGGTTTTCCATAAGTCGCGACCTGAGAAAGAATGATGAAAACCTTGTCATTCGTATTACTCATATCTTCCAGTGACAATTAATTTAATAGTACGCAGATAAAATTCTCATAATATGAGAATGGCAATGTTATAAATATTGATACTATTCCTTAAACTGAAATGCGCCAATATAAAATTCAAATCAAAATTTTTATTAAAAAGACAAATACTTTTTATCGATGATATATATTTAGTCAACAAAATAAATCTATCATTTCGAATCAAATTTTTTTCTAGATTATTGGTAAAAATACTGATATTAGTTATATGAATACTAACCAACTCAAACTAGGACTATGCAACATATTAAGCTACGTATGGGACAGGACCACTTCGAAGATGAAGATAGGTTTCCTGATGGATTTGCAGAATCTGGCGAATTTACTTACGCAGAAGAAGAGCTCTTAACATATTGGGGAGAAACCATGTATGCCCTAGAGCTTGGAGAGATAATTCCCGAAAATTTAGAAGAAGAGCACTTTGTACAAGCAATAAAGAATCCTAAACTGGCTCACTCTTGCCTTGAAAAAGTATGGTTAAAATACAAAACACTATAGAAGCGACTTGGGTGAGTAGCCGTTGATGTCACTACTCTCCCTTTCAAAAATTCAGCGTTATTTACGTCTTAAGCCTCGTTACCTGGCTGCAGAATATTTAAAGAGAATCACATTCAGACACTCGAACATAAGGAACTTTATCTAATTTCGACTGATACATCGCCTTATCGGCTAGCTCTATAACCAACTCTAGTTCTTTACCATCATGAGGCAAAATGCCAATACCGATGCTGACACCGACAGTTATCTCACGTGCCAGTTTTTCTACATTAACAGGCATTGTAATGAGATCATGGAGCTTATGAGCAAGCCCCTGTGCTTCCATTTCATATCCCTGGTGGTCGTTAATAGTAAACAACACCAAAAATTCATCCCCACCAAGACGAAAACAAATATCACTACTACGAAGCTGCTGTGTCAAACGGTTCGCTACCTCTATTAGTAACTGATCACCAACATCATGTCCGAACGTGTCATTTATAGCTTTAAAGCCATTCAAATCTAAATAGGCAATTCCTAAGCAACCAGAATCAAGTATGGTAAGAGACTGCTTTTCTAATATGGTTTCTAAATGACGTTTATTAAACAGATTCGTTAACGGGTCGGTCGTCGCTTCATTTCTTAGGTCATCGATTAATTCTTGCACTGTGGAGTAATCTTGTATTGTTGCGATACCGCATGGTGCACCATTGAATTCAATATTGGCGATAGATATTCTTGCATGAAAACCTTCGCCACTTGAATGCATACAAGGCATGATGCTTCTCGACATCATTGCTCTAGCTTGAGATTTATTGAGTATAAAATTATTTACTTTAACATCGTGTTGTTTCACTGCATTCGGCTTCATTAAATCAATGAGCTTGAGGCTTAACAATTTTTCTTTTTCATAACCAAAAAGCTTAACGCAAGAATTGTTCACAAAAACGATATTGGAATGCTCATCAACAATTAATATGGCATCAACTAGAAAGTCTAAAAAACGAGAAATTTCATCTGTCTGTTCCATTATAATTATGTCCTTATCAACATACACTTATACACATTAGCATAACACGATATGTTTAATCTTACCTATTTAAGCATTGTACTTCTGACACATTGAAAACTAATAATTACAGTAAAATCATCTCATTTAAGGCCATTAGAACCATTTTTTCTTCTTAAAAATCCAAATTTGGATAGCGACAACCCCAACAAGTAACAGAGTAAAAATAACAAAAGAATTATTGTTTTCTGCCCCCGGAATACCGCCAACATTAATACCCAACAACCCAGTAAGAAACCCCAAAGGCAAAAAAATGGCAGCCACAATTGAAAGAACATACATACGATTGTTCATCTGCTCGGCGAGGCGGTTACTGAGTTCTTCTTGGCTTACCGCGGCACGATCTTTTATTGAATCTAAATCTTCTATGTAACGAACAAGATGATCTAACGTTTCACGCAATTGAATTTTTTCTTCCGTTGAAAACAACGTGATTTTTTCACTTAACAATTGCAACATGGCGTCTTTTTGTGGCGATAAATAGCGCCTCAAAGATATGATTTGACGACGTAAAATAGAAAGTTCATTGCGCAAACTATAATTGGTAGAAGTGATTATGTTCTCTTCAATGTCAGCGACTTTTTCTTCTATCTCATTGATTGTGTCACTCATTCTTGAAATGAGTTTTTCTGTTAGATCTATTACAAACTTTGGCGCGGAGCTTGGACCGTTGCCTAAGTTAAAATCATTGGCGATGTCCTGTGTTGAAAGTAACTTTCGACGTCTGGTGCTGATCACGTTGTTTTTTGTTACCCACAAACGGATAGACACCATGTCTTCTGGGTTGCTACCTGCGGCTAAATTAACCCCTCTTAACGATATCAATATTCCATCACCAAGAGCGGTTGCCCTAGGGCGTGTCTCTTCATCTAACAGTGCATTGATCACTGTCGAGTTGAGCCCACTATGCTGCTTTAGCCATTCAACTGTTGAGAGTGACGTGTAGTCAAAATGCAGCCAATGTGGTTTAGTCACCTCCAGTTCAGAACTATGTTCGATCTGCTGGTGTAAGCCGTCTTTATCGAAATAGAACCCATATAGAACATCAGAAATTTGCATCGTCAACCTTATACATTGGTGATTAGAACAGAAAGTAGCTCAACGAAAAATAGCACCTCATTAATAACTAACTTCCACCTTAGTTACGCTAAAAACACGTTACTTTATAGGTACTTCTCTATTGGTAATAACTGTAATAAATGGGATTTAGTTCTTTCCCATTGGCCAGTTTCTGGTTCAGTTTCCCAGCTTTCGGTACCAGAATACCAGCGAACTTCGCCTTCGTGTAAATCTAAACGCCAGCTATTATCTTCATCCATTGCATTATCTATATCAGCGGCTAAGCTTTCGGCAACATTTTGATTGTTGATTATCAAAACAGATTCCGTATTGAAGTAGGTTGAGCGCAAGTTGAAGTTAAAAGAACCGATGACAGCAATGCGTCTGTCAAAAACAGAAGATTTTGCATGAAGGCCATAGGCTGTTGTAGGAGCACATTTTGAAATATCCTTTGTAGACTCTTCACACAATTTCGCTTCTGGTTTTAACTCAAATAATTCTATTCCATGTTCTAGCATATCCGCTCGTCGTCCAGCGTAACCAGAATGGTTTGTGATCAGGTCGTTAGAGGCCATTGAATTGGTCAGTGCTTTTATCTGAACGCCATTGTCAGTCAATTTTTGTAACGCTTTTAATTGACGATCATCAAATATTAAATAAGCCGATTCCAATAAAAACTCTTGTTCAGATTGACTCGCTAATTTAGCTAATAATCTAGCGGTAGCCTTAGGCTGATCGCTGTCATTTTCATCGACGGGTACTGGTTTGTCAGAAACAAAAATTGCTCGAACCCAGATCATCTTAGCCATTAATTTTTGGATAAACTGCTGTGCAACCTTGTTGCCTTCTGGTAAGGCGGGATAACTTGAATAATGAGGAGCTGAAATATCATATAACACAGGTTGCTCTATAGAAGAGTCATCACCTAATAAATCGACTGGGTACGACCAGCGACTGTCCCAGTATTCTCTAAAGCTGGCTTGTATATCCGTAACCACAGACCCCATTACCAATGCGTCTCGGTCACGAAAATTTATTTCATCAGAAAGGTCAAAATATTCATCGCCGATATTACGCCCGCCAACAATAGATAGAACCCCGTCAACGGTAAATGATTTATTGTGCATACGACGATTTAAACGAGGCAAATCACCCAATAAGTTTAGCCACTTTGCGACCCCACGGCGGCTGGGAATCGGGTTGAATACGCGGATCTCTATTTGAGGATGAGCATCAAGCGCGACCAGTAGGCCCTCTCGTTCATTAAGATTGATGTCATCAAGCATGACACGGATTTGAACACCGCGATCTGCGGCCTCAATCAATCGTTTTGCTAAATAGTGTCCAGAAGCATCCGAATTCCATATATAATATTGAATATCAATGCTGTGCTCTGCTGTTTCAATCAATGCCAACCGCTGAGCCAAAGCGTCCCAACCAGAGTCTTGCAATAAAACCGCACTTGTTTCTTGCCCTAGCTGTTCGCGCCTATAGGCGTCTCTCAATTCTGATAATGTGCTGGTTGGCTGTTGAGAAAGCGACTCCGCCGGGTGTTCAATCTCATCGGGAAGAGAGCCACAACCCGCAAGGACAACGACTAAAAACATGACAATACGGATTCGTTGGAGCACAAGCATCTATTTCACTTCCTTGTTAAATTTTATTAATCAATTCTGATTCTATCTGTCCATTATTTCCAATAAGGCCAAGTATTTAAACTTACTTATCTATATATCATATGAAATACCCTAACCCATTGGTTAATCTAGCACAACGGACAAGCGACGTGCCAATTCCTGCCGTTTATATCTAACGAAAGAATACTTTCCTCAATATAGTACGAGAAACCAACCATACAAATAACAGGGTAACAATCGTCGTTCCGGCCACTAAAACTATATCCCGTATATAGGTTTCTAAACCCAACATACCCGTAATATTTTGCATCGCAATAACAACAGGAAGATGCACAATGTAAACTCCAAGCACCATGCTGCTTAACTTAAATACGTATGGGTGGTTCCCCCATAATGGATTGTTTAACAAAATGAAAAATAAACCTAGGCCCCAAAATGGTGTACCAAGTAGGAAGTCATGAATGTTGAAAGCTTTGTCGAATCCTGTGAGCCAATATGCTTCAAAGAAATGAATACACATACCGATGACAGCTAAGAGAGACGCTACCTGAATCGAAAGAGTGTAATTTTTACGTCTTATTTCATAGCCAAGCAAAACCAGAAGTGTACTAAAAAAAGGACCATTTCGTGTAAAGAACGGTGCAACAATACCAGTGATACTATCGTAACTACCCGCTGCCACTCCATATAGATACAGAGCAATAGCGACGACTGGTAGTAACACCGTTATTTGCAACTTAACACCCAATGCAATGATAGCCACCGCACAAACAAGCCCTGGAATAAACCACAAATGAACAAGGCCACCCTCCATAAAGGTATTTAGAGGGTTTTGCATCAACCACCCCCAATATGCACTCCGTTCAGCCATGTATCCTTGTGTTGTCCACATTTCCCAATTAAATGGCATCAGAAGACAAATAACACTCCATACAACCCATATTTTAATCAGTGGTAAGCTATAGGAAATAAGAGTATGAAAGGGATCACTAGAAAGCTTTGGTTGGATCAAATACCCAGATAATAGAAAGAAAAAAGGGACAGAGAATCTAGCAAGCTGATTGACGATATAACCTACCCATGGTGTGCCATCAAAAAGTGGTGCACTGATCAGAATATGATTATGGAGTAGCACAATTGCAAACATGGAGATAATGCGACCTAATTCAAGGCTGGCGATTTTTTGAGAATGTTCGGTTGGCATAGAAGATCTTAGTTCTTTGCAAAAAGGAACAAGATATTACCTGCTTACCGCCAAATAGGCATACCTTTTACTGAAAAAAGGCGCCTATCTGAATCGAAATAGGACTTGCTCACTATCTATAAATAATGAGCCGAGCACTGCATATAGCAAATAAATAGGTGAGCGCTCAAACATCGATATTTCTTAAGGGTTCCCTTAGTCTTGTTCATGATACGTTTTAGATCAAGTGCAGGTATACTTATCATGAACAAGACTACAATCACTTTATATCTGGCTAAGATTGCATGTAGACGACTTGAGTGCTCAAGTATTCATATAAGCCATGTTTCCCATCTGCACCACCTATACCCGACTTCCTAACTCCTGCATGAAATCCTTGCATTGCTTCAAAATTTTCTCGGTTAATATAGGTTTCTCCAAACTCGAGCCTTTTCACTGCCCGAATCGCTTTTGATAGATCTTTAGTATAAATAGAAGAAGTTAGACCATATTCGCAATCATTTGAAAATGCGATAGCTTCGTCTAACGTATCTACAATTTGAATTGGTAATACCGGACCAAACGTTTCTTGTTTCATGATATCCATCGACATATCACACCCACTCAATACTGTTGGCAAAAAGTAATGGCCTGTAGGAGTATCAGCAATCCCACCACCACATTCCAGTTTCGCTCCTTGTGCCAAAGCCGTTTCAACCGAATCTCTCACCTTCTCTAATCCTTGCCTATTAACAAGTGGACCCATTTCAATCGAGTCGTCTTTTAACGGGTCTCCAAATCGCGTCTCTTTCATTTCTGCTGTAATACGAGCAATAAATTCTTCTGCTACACCACGTTGTACATAAACACGTTCAGCACAGTTACATACTTGACCAGAATTAATAATCCTAGAGTCGCGAATAGCTTTAACCGCCAATTCAATATCAGCATCATCAAGAACAATAGCAGGTGCCTTACCACCAAGTTCTAAGTTCAACTTAGTAATATTAGGAGCAGCCGAAGCCATTATGTTTTCACCAGTTTTCACACTACCAGTAAAACTAATCATATCCACTTTAGGGCTTGAAGTTAATGCAGCTCCAACGTTACCTTTTCCGGAAACAACGTTAAATACCCCATCAGGTAGATCTGTTTCAGCCACTAATTTTGCAAACTCAAAACAATTATTAGGTGTCTCTTCACTTGGTTTGATTACTATCGTGTTGCCAGTCACTAACGCAGGAGCCATTTTTCTTGCAATGAGGAAAAATGGGAAATTCCAAGGAAGAATACCAGCAACAACGCCAATGGGTTTTCTAAACAAGAATATGTTTTCATCCTGCCTGTCACTTGTAATTATCTCGCCTTCAATTCTTCTTGTCCACTCAGACATATAATCGATATAGTCAGCAGTAAAACTGACTTCCACCTCAGCAAGCCCTAATGTTTTACCCTGTTCCTCACTAATGACACGAGCCAGAAAAGAACTTTTTCTCTAATTTTGTTAGCAATAACACGAAGATGTTTTGCTCTTTCAATCGCTGGAAGACCAGCCCAGTTTTGTTTTGCGTGAGTAGCAGATTCAAGCGCACGACTAATATCTTCTTCACCGGAAGATGGGATAGTAGATATTAATTCTTCTGTTGCTGGGTTATAAACCTTGATTCTTTCTTTACACTCAGCAAATACACCACCAATGAAATTATCGTATTTTTTTATATTTTTTTCCATATTGCTTCTTCTCCATAAAATACATTCCAAACCAATAAAACCCTCCGAAAAACCAAGCGATCAAAGGGGCTACAAAAATATAACAAACAAGAAACAAAAGCACAACAAAGAGACGAAGGTGGCCATGGATTTATATGTCAATGATAATTAAACCAGTAATATAGACCCTAACAAAATTTACACACAAAAATAAAAAACAACTAAAAAACATAAACTTAAATAGCTACACTATTTTTAATAATATATAAAAAGTATAAACAATGCCCGATTGAAGATAATATTAACAATAACGGTCATGTAAATAAAAAATCATCCATTTACATACTATTTCGTGATTTATATCAAAAATTTAATGCGACATTAATTATTTGGCTAAGACATTTAAATTATGATTATTGACCACCAATCGAAAGGACGAAGCACAAATTAAAACCAACAAAAAATACAAAAATAGCAACGTCAGTTATCATCACCAAAATATATACTTTAGATATTAGACTTTATATTTAAAATAGCATTAAAAAACACCATTACTAAAACAATAGACTATAACGAAAAAAGAAAGGAAGGTTTAAATAGGAAGGTCATTCTATAAAATAATAAATCTAACCGTTTTGAATAAATTAAAAAATAAAAATCATCAACTCAGTTTGGTCATCATACAAATGTGGAATCGTTAATCTATCAACGACTCCACATCTATTGGTTAACCTTTCTATTACAATGCAGAGGTATAGATGGCACTCACTTCTTCTGGGCTCGGTAAATGAGGGTTGCCTGGCAGACATGGATCGGCCATCGCTTTATCTATCCAGCCCCCAATATCTTCTTTTTTGATTCCTAGTTCAGCAAAGCCGCTTGGGATAGATACTTTCGCAGAAAGCGATTTAATTAGATCTATTGCGCGCTGAGCACCCTCTTTTGCGTCGACATCTAACTTAGCATCTAGCATAGCTTCTGCGACTGAAGCGAACCTTTCCGGTACATATTGAGCATTATACTCGCATACATAAGGTAAAAGGATCGCATTACAAACCCCGTGTGGAAGATTGTGAGTCGCTCCCGGTTGGTGAGCCATCGCGTGGACCAGACCAAGTCCCGCACTATTGAATGCCATACCAGCTAAGAATTGCGCACAAGCTAGCTTGTCGCGAGCTTCTACATTTTTTCCATCAGCCACTGCAATAGGCAACCACTTAGTGATCAGTTTAATTGCTTCGAGAGCCGTTGGGTCGGTTAGAGTGTGAGCTCCTGGAGTCACGTAAGCTTCTATTGCGTGAGTTAGTGCATCCATACCTGTTGCAGCAGTAACACTCGCTGGTAAGCCAACCATTAAATTGGCATCATTAACGGTAACATCAGGGATCTGCTTCGAGTCTATGATGACCATTTTAACTTGGTTTTCTTCATCAGTAATCACAGAATTTGATGTCATTTCAGCGGCTGTACCAGCTGTTGTGTTGATGGCAACAAAGAACTGTCCCGGGTTAGTAACGTGACCAACACCATTGAACTCACAAATATCTTTATTTGGGTTTGCCGCTACCACGCGAATCGCTTTGCAACAATCCATAGGACTACCGCCACCAACCGCAACAAATCCATCACAAGCATTGTCGAGATAGGCCTGATAACCTTCACGAACTAGAGTAGCCGTAGGATTCGGTGTGACTTTATCAAACAATACATAGTCGATACCATGTAGCTTAAGTTGCTCAAAAACAGTATCCAATATTCCTAACTTTACTAGGTTACCGTCGGTTACAAGCAATATTTTATTTAAGGATTGTTGATTCAGCACTTCAATCGCGTCAGCAACTGCGCCTGCACCAACAAAGCTGAGTTTTGGTAAATTTAAAGCAAAAGCCATCGTTCTATTCCTATAAATTAAAGGTTTCTTTTAGATCCTGCATATCCGCGTCACTTACACCTTCTGGCGTAAAACCACTCGCTAAGCAGCCAAGGAAAAGCTTCGCGCCTTTATTGGCAACATCGACAAAGTCGAAGGCTTCTAATGCATCAACTCCTGTCGCGACCGCCCCGTGTTTTTCCCAGATAGCGACATCGTTGACCATCAGTTTTTCTGTTGTCGTTACCGCCATTTGTTGACTACCAGGCATACAGTAAGGAACAACGCCAATACCTCTTGGCACAAATGCTCGTACTTCAGGAAGCATTTGCCAGCAAACCGACGTAAATGCCTCGTCACTGTGTGCATAATCTGGATGGTGGGATAACATGATTAGTTCTAATGGATGCGTATGTACAACACAACGATCTTTAAACCCGGCTTTTTGCTTAGCCATAATGATTTCAACATGAGAAATAAATTCACTCGTCGGTGAGTAATCATCTTGCCCACGGCCTCCCCACAATAAATGATAACCTTTTGCTTCGTCATCAATTCGTAGAATGCAACCTGCGTCTTCAGGGCGACTTAACTCTCTAATTCTTTCTCCAGTACCTTTTACAAAAAAGATATGACCGGCGCTCTCTTTAGGGAATACAAACTCACCTACACTTTGTAAGAAGCAGTGAGGAAACTCGCTTAAGTCCTCATTGAACTCACCAAAAATATCCGTAACGTCAACTGAAATATTGCCACCATTACGCTCAGCCCATTCTCTCTGCCATAAATAAGAACCAACTTCAGAAACTTTCGAAATTTCATTTAGAACCAGTTCATTAATTTTTACTGTCTTTCTCATTATTTTTCCCTTATCTGAGGTATTCAATCTTATTGATTTAACGACTGCGAACGTCTACTGCATGAAAAATACATCTTTTAGCTCTTTTGATATTGGAGAGTTATCTTCGTTGGTCCGCATAATATCTTTCATATAAAACCACCACGTCTTACACACTTCAGTTTCGGCAATTTCATTCCATCTTTCTTGGTCTGTAATTTCTACGTAGGCAAATAGATTACTTGTTTCTTCATCTAAAAAATAGAATATCTACTTGCGCCATGTTTTTTAAAACATCCATTAACTCTGGCCATATTTCATCATGCCTTTTTTTATATTCATGATGAAATTCAGGGTAAATAGACATAACAAATGCCTTTCTAATAATATTAGAATCCATATCTACACCTTATGATATAAGTTACTTATTAGTTTATTTATTTTTTATACGTTTAAATATCTTAGGCAATGCAATTACGCTAATTAACATTAGACCAATAACAATCGACATTACGATGCCAGGTACGTTAATTAGACCTAAACCAACGGTCACCAATCCCATTAAGAAAATTGAAATGACAACGCCGACAATGGTACCCGAACCACCGAGAATACTAACACCGCCAAGTACAACCATAGTGATAATGCTCAACTCCCAACCAAGCGCGATAGTTGGTCTGGTACTTCCTAAACGAGAGGTCAACATAATGGCGGCCACACCACAAAAGAAGCCAACTAAAGTGAATAGTATAAGTTTATGCTTTGCGACATTAACACCAGAATAATAGGCTGCTGTAGGATTATTACCAATCGCGTAGGTACGACGACCAAAATTTGATTTTTGTAATAAAAAATAGAATATTACTGCTAACATTAAGAAAGTAATAAATTCAAAGCTAAATACTGAAAATACATAACCCTGCCCAAAATACGAAAATGATTCTGGGTAATTTTTTAACGCCTCATCTCCTAAAAGTATATAAGTAACCCCTCGGAACAAACTCATCGTACCTATTGTCACGACAATAGAAGGTATATTTAACTTCGTTACCAACAATCCATTTATTGCACCGCATATTGTACCAACAATCATTCCTGACACGCATATTAACGCCAAACTGTCAGTTACCTCTGCGGTAAAACCCATCGCAGTTGAACTTAATGCAATAATAGAAGCAACGGAAATATCTATCTCCCTTACAATTATTACAAGTGCGAGCGGTAATGCGATAATTGCTTTTTCGGTAAAATTAAATGTGGCATCTGATAATGACCATGGGTCTAAAAAATAAGGTGATGCAAAACTATTAATTATAAAAACACATACCGCAGTTGCAAACAAAAAGGATTCCCAACCGAACAGCCAACTAGGTAACGAGCTACTTTTAGGCATATTATCCTCTATAGTTCTACTATTAATTTTTTCCATTTTTCTAGTCCTCGACAATAGGTTAAGACGCACTTTGTACGGCTTTGCGCAAAATGATCCGTCCTAGTTTTCGTTCTGAACGAGAGTTCGCTATAACAGCAAGAATAATTACCGAGCCTGAGATGGCCATCTGCCAGAAAGGTGAAACACCAATGACAGGTAATGCGTTATTAATGATGCCCAAAAACAGAGCCCCAAGAAGACAACCTAAAACCGTACCCGTGCCTCCAGCAATACTCACACCACCAATGACGCATGCTGCAATAACTTGCAATTCAAATCCATTTGCAATATCCACGTAGGCAACCGCATATCGGGAAATCCAGAGGTAGCTGGCAATACCCGCACAAAGGCCAGAAATAGTGAACGCCAAAAACTGCTTTTTCCCCACATCTACACCAATATAGTAGGCAGCAGTAGGACTATTACCGGCAGCGTAAATTCTTCTGCCCATCTGACGATGTCGAGTAAAATAATACATTCCCGCTACTGCGATTATTGAACACCAACCCAGAACTGGAAGCCCTAAGATTTCGAAACGTGGAATTTGCAAGAAAGTGTCACTCATTTGGTGAGCATTGATCCATGCACCTTTGCTGATTAAGAACACCGTTCCACGATAAATACTCATTGTTCCCAATGTCACTACAATGGCAGGAATATTCATCTTCCACACAAGCCAGCCATTAATCATACCCAGTAAGGTGCCTAATGCCGCACCAATTAATATGATGAAAGGGACTGGGATTTCTGGATATAGATTATTAATTGTTGCAACCACCATACCTGTAAGAGCAACATTAGCAGCGACAGAAAGGTCTATACATCGAGTGATAATGACCAACATCTGCCCTAACGCTAAGATAATCAGTATGGACGTATCATTGTAAACACCGAGAAGATTGGACAATCCTAAAAAGTCCGGAGTAATCATTCCTATAAGTGCAAGTAGCAAAACTATAACCATACCAAGTTGTGCTTCGCGGTTTTTTAACATATTTTTCATAAAGCCCCCCTGTCGCACCGGTTGCGGCGCTGACTAGTTTTTCGGCGGTAAAATCGTCGCGAGCAAATTCATTTACCATCAAACCTTCTCGCATAACAATAATACGGTCAGCCATTCCCATTACTTCCGGTAGTTCAGAAGACACCATGATAACCGCAAGCCCTTGACCAGTAAGTTCAGACATAAACTCATGCACAGCAGCTTTAGACCCAATATCTATCCCTTTGGTCGGTTCATCTAAAATGATGACTTTGGGTTTTGTCGCCAGCCATTTTCCAATGACCACTTTTTGTTGATTTCCGCCTGAGAGGTTCTCTACTTTTTCGTGCCAGTTGGGTGCTTTTACTCGCAAACGCTTAGCATATTCATCCGCTAATGCATACTCAGCTTCGTCGTCTAAAAGACCATTTGAGTTAATTTTGTCAAGCTGTGGTAAACCTATGTTTTGATATATTGGAAACTCAAGTACCGTTCCCTGGCTTTGGCGCTCTTCTGGAACGTAAACAATGCCAGCCTTGATTGCATCGCTCGGGGAATTAATAGCAATATTTGTCCTATCAATTTTTATTTGACCAGACGCTATGTTTGTCACACCAAACAGTGACTGCATTAGTTCAGTACGACCGGCACCAACTAATCCATAAAACCCTAATATTTCACCTTCTCTAAGGTCAAAATTAATATCGTCAAACTCTGTCGGGTGGCTGAAATTCTCGACTTTCATTATTTCTGCGCCAAATTCAGCGTCTACTTTTGGATAAGCATTATCAATGGTTCTTCCTACCATCATTGTCACGAGTTCAGCTTCTGCGACTTCAGGGATTTTTCCATCCCCGACATAGCATCCATCTCTAAATACAGTAAATCTGTCAGCAATCGTGTAAATTTCATCAAACTTATGGCTGATGAACATGATTGCACAACCTTTGGCCTTCAGTCGGCGTACAATATTATAAAAATCTTCGATTTCACGATGAGAAAGCGCTGCTGTTGGTTCATCAAGAATGACTACTTTGGCATCAAATGATAGTGCTCTGGCTATGGCGACCATATGCCTTTGTCCAATACTTAATTCTTTTAATAGTTTTTTAGGATCAAGTGGAGCATCAATTTCTTTTAGGATACGAGCGGATTCGCTTTCCATGCCCGGCCAATTCAAACGGCCAGAAGGGTGTTTCATATAGTGCCCAGCGAATATATTCTCCGCAACACTGAGCTCATCAAATAATACGGTTTCTTGGTGAATAGCTGTAATACCAAGTAATCGTGCGTCTTCAGGCGTAACTAACTCGACAGGTTTATCATCTAGAATTAATGTTCCAGAGGTTGGTTGATGAATCCCTGTCATTACTTTTACTAGCGTAGATTTACCTGCACCGTTTTCGCCAACCAGAGCAGTGACTTGACCAGGATAGAGGTCTAGCTGCACCTTATCCAAGGCCTTTACACCTGGAAAGTGCTTGCTAATGTCCCGCAAAGAGAAAATAGGGTTTACTTCTGACATAGTGATGCCTTATTTCAATGGAAAAGACTAAACTGGTACTGGTTCATAGCTACCAGTTTATGTCCTATTTATTCAAATAGACTGCATTAGAAAATTTTTGCAAATTCTTCTACATTCGTACTGTTATAGATAAACGGTTTGGCCATTGCTGCATTGCCATCTTTATCTAACTTAGCTGTGCCCATACGACCCATTTCTACTTCAGTGTCTGTCGCATTACCTTTGATTAGGTTGTAAGCAATCGTTGTTGCTGCATAACCTAGATCAATCGGGTTCCAAATTGCAAAGCTGTGAACTGCTCCTGATTTAACATGTCCAGCTAATTCAGATGGTAGCCCTAGACCAGTGACAAAGATTTCACCTGTTTTACCCATATCAGTAACCGCTTGTGCTGCAGCAACAATACCAACTGATGTCGGAGCGACAATAGCTTTAAGGTTAGGATATGTTTTGATCAATCCTTGAGTTTCGCGATAACTCTTATCTGCTAAGTCATCGCCATATACTGTCGCAACTAGGTTTAGTTCAGGGTGTTGTGGCAGAACTTTCTTCATTTCTGCTATCCAAATATTTTGGTTTGTTGCTGTAGGTGTTGCGCTTAAGATAGCAATATCACCTTTGTCACTTTTCGCTGCTACCAACGCATCTGAAGCTAGGTCTACATTGATTTGACCTATTAGTTCATTACTAGATGGATTAAGATGGATAGCTCGACCAGGAGCTGCTACTCCAGAGTCAAAAGAAACCACTTTTATTCCACGCTTTTGCGCTTTCTTCAAAATTGGCACTAGAGCATCAGTATCATTGGCAGAAATAACAATCGCATCAACTCGTTGAGAGATTAGTGAATTCACTATTTCAATTTGACCTTCTGCTGTTGGTGTTACAGGTCCTGTATAAATAATTTTGACATCATCTTTAATTTCTTTTGATGCTTCTGTTGCACCAGCATACGCTGCTTCAAAGAAACCAATACCTTGCGCTTTAACCACAAGACCGATGCGGTATTCGTCAGCTTGAGCGAAAGCAGCTGCAAATAAACTCGTTATAAGTAGGGTAGATTTAAGAATTTTTTCTATTTTCATTTGTTGTAAACTCCATTTAAGAATGATTTGGTTCACTTTTCTAATTAGAACTCTTACCAGTATTAATCCACTTTCGTAAATCATGTATCATAATTATCATTTTAACGCTTTAGTAACACCTCTTCTTCATATTGTTTTACTTGATCCAACCAACTTGCGCCTACAGGAACGTCTTGCTTAAAGCAGTAGTAATCCCACACAGCAGACCAAGGTAGAGATTTAGATTCTTCTAATAAGGCCAACCTACTAGTAAAATCCCCGTCATTTTCAAGAGTTCTCAATTGATCTGTGGGCTCTAAAAGCGCACGCATTAAGGCTTTTTTCATGTTACGAGTACCAATAACCCACGCTGCAATTCGGTTAATGGAAGCGTCAAAGAAATCCAAGCCAATGCTAACTCTGTCTAGTAAATCGTGGCGAATGATCTCGTTCGCTATCGCTTGTGTTTCGTCGTCTAACATCACTACGTGGTCACTGTCCCAACGAATTGGGCGGCTTACGTGCAGTAACATTTCATTTACATATAGTGATGCGGAAGAAATTTTGTCTGAAATAACTTCAGTTGGATGGAAATGACCCGAGTCAAGACAAAGCATGACATCTCTTGAAGCTGCGTAACCCATGTAAAACTCATTTGAACCAGCGGTATAAGCTTCGGTTCCTATGCCAAACAACTTAGATTCAACAGCGTCTTTATGATATTTTTTAGAAATAGGCTCTGCAATAATCTTGTCCAAAGACTCCATTAAGCGTTTACGAGGCGCTAAACGATCAGCGGGTACATCTTTGTAACCATCAGGAACCCAAATATTCATGACAGACGGCGTTCCCAACTCTTTGCCAAAGTATTCCGAAACTTTTCGACTCGCGATACAGTGTCTAATCCAAAACTCTCTAACTTCTTCTTTTGGATGACTGAGTGTCATGTTGTCTGCGCTCATTTCATGAGAAAAGCAAGAAGGATTGAAGTCTAAGCCAACTTTTTGCTTTTTCGCCCATTGAACCCAATTTTCAAAATGCTCTGGCTTAATTTGATCACGTTCAACATACTCATCACTCTCTAAATAGATAGCGTGAAGGTTCAAACGCAACGCACCAGGGATCATGCTCATAGCAACATCGATATCCGCTCTTAATTGCTCAGGTGTTGTTGCTTTGCCAGGGTAATTACCCGTCGTTTGAATACCACCAGTTAGTTCACCTTCAGGGTTTTCAAATCCAGATACATCGTCCCCTTGCCAACAGTGCATAGATACAGAAATATCGTTCAATTGCTGCATAACAACTTCTGTGTCTATCCCCATTTCAGAAAACACGGATTTAGCATTGTCGTAACTCGACTTTATTTGGTCTGCCTTACTCATTTTTCTTCCTTATAAATTAGTTTTGCTTACTCTTTCAAACTCAGCCCAATATTGTAAAAATTCAGCGGTTTGCTTTGGTTGGTATACTTCAATAGGGAACGAGCGAGAAACAGCGTCACGTGCATGTTGCACACCGTCAAGCTCATTCAATGCGATTAATTGTCCACAGACATTTCCAATTGCGGAAGCCTCTATAGGACCTGTTTTAACCTCTACACCACAAGCATCGGCACAGAGTTGATTTAAGAATTTATTTTGAATACCACCACCAATAATATGGATTTGACTGGCAGGTGTTTCTTTAAGTTGATTAATTTCCAGCCATACTTTTCGGTATTGAAAAGCCAAGCTTTCAAAAACACAGCGAGCAAACTCTCCAGCCGTTTCAGGCACTGGTTGACCGGTTTGGCTACAAAAGGTGCAAATTGCATCCATCATTGATGATGGATTTAAAAAGCTTGGGTGGTCTGGGTCGATTAGACATTTGAATGGTTGCGATTGTTTTGCCAATGAAACTAATTCTGAAAAACTATATTTAGCCAGTTCTTTCTGTACGTTTTGAATCAACCATAAACCCATGATGTTTTTCAATACTCTGAACCTAGATTCAGCGCCACCTTCGTTGGTGAAATTCATTGATTGAGCCAATGGTGTATTAATAGGCGCTAAGCTTTCTATTCCCATTAAAGACCATGTACCAGAGCTGATATAGACCACATCATCTTCAGACACAGGTAAGGCTAATATGGCAGATGCGGTATCGTGGCTAGCGATAGAAGCCACAGGTATAGTTTGGAGGTTCGACTCATAATGGCCAATCAATCGGTTTGGCATGCTGGGGGGTAAACACCAGGATTCCGGAACCCCAATCGCATCAAATAACTGTTTATCCCAATTGCCTGTATTACAATTCACTAATTGCGATGTTGTTGCATTAGTGTATTCACAGTTTTGCACACCAGTTAATTCATAATTCAGATAATCTGGGATAAAAAGCAGGCGTTCTACTCGGTTAAACCACTCAGGTTCACTATCTTTTAAGGCCGCAAGTTGATATAGAGTATTAAAACTCAAAAATTGAATACCAGTTTGGCTATAGATGACATCTTTTGAAAGTTGTTCAATAAGTTTATCTAGATAACCTTCTGTTCGTTTGTCACGATAGGAGACTCCTTCACCAAGACGAAATCCATCTTTGTCCAGAAGGACATAATCAACTCCCCATGTATCAATACCAATACAATCAATAATATGGCCTGACTGTAAGGTGAGGTCGATACCATGTTTTATCTCCATTAGAAGATAATCCAGATTCCAACAAGCCTGACCTTCACGTAAAACAGGTCCATTATCAAATCGGTGAAATTCCTCTAGTTCTATTTTCTGGTTTTTAAATGTCCCCAGAATTACTCGACCGCTCGATGCTCCGATATCCACTGCGATTATTTTTTTCATTTTAAGGAAACCTCTTTATCTGATGTTTTCAATCATAGAGGTTGTGAAATTGTTGCACCTTTGAAAAATAACATTTACACGGGAAATCTAATGTGTTTTTTCAAAGCCAATAGTTATCTGTTTCACGTTTTTGCAATATAGCCAATTTAATCGCAGTCACTATTGCTAAACTAACTCTATCGATAAATAAGTTATTTACTAACTGTACTTTCAAAAGGAGTGAAGAGCAGAATGATATATCTCAAGTCCAATGAATTTTTCTAAATTCGTCTAGCGCTATCACTACAGAATTAAGGGAACCTCAAGATGTATTCCCCGAGCATTGCCACTCTTTTGAAGAGATAGTTGTCGTAGCAAAAGGAAATGGAATTCATGTTATTAATGATATTCCGATGTGCTTAAGCAAAAACTATGTCTGTTTTGTTGGACGACAAGACCGACATTTATTTGAACATGTCGATAACCTTTATCTTAGTAATGTACTTTTTCGTCGAGATAGATTCAGCTCAACGATTCAATTACAAAATTACTTGCCCGATCCTTCCAACGGCCCAGTTGATTGGTTCATCGAAGACGACACGGCATTGAGAGTTAACTACATTATAGAGAGGCTCAATTATGAATCCCACGCTAATAATTTGGCATCAGAAGCCATGTCTGAGCTGCTTTTTCAACAACTTGTTGTGGAGTTATGGCGCGGTAAGATTAGCGACATGAGCACACTTTCTAAAGATGACAAGATTATTTCTTCCATTATTTATATTAATAAACACTACGAAAAACCACTCAATATTGAGGTACTAGCAGACTATGCTTGTATCTCGGCTCGGTTACTCTCAAAGGAGATCAAAAGAGTCACCGGTATGAATTTCAATCAATACTTACACTTTATCAGAGCAAAAAGCGCCATGTCTTTGCTGATAAATACCGACAAGAGTATTACAGATATCGCGTTCGATGTGGGGTATTGTGATAGCAATTATTTCTCAACCAAATTCAAACAAGTACTCAATAAAAAACCTAGTGATGTACGAGAAGGCTACAACAAATAAAATTCACAGTTCCACTACACACTTCGTAAAAATAATTATTTAGGCTCAAAATAGAAAACAAGAATATATATGAAACTCCTAAGCTATTAATTTTTAATAATATAAATATTAATAGTGTGTAACTATAAAAAAACATGTTTGATCAAGCTTTTGTTAATTTAACGACACTGCCAAAGCGCCGTTTATCTCACTACACTGTATTTTGCTATGTAAATATATCTGATTCGATTTTTGCTTTTAGTAATGGTAATACCTCGTGCAATGAACCTATTATTCCAACATCAGCACAGCGGAAAACGGCGGCATTTGGGTCGCTGTTGATGGCGACGATATACCCCGTATCCTTGATTCCATGCATAAAAGCTCCGGTACCAGATATCCCTGCAACCACGACAAGCTTAGCAGACAAAGAGTTTCCCGAAACTCCAACTTGTTGATCTGTTGTAAACCAACCATTGCTTACTGCTGCTCTTGAAGCTCCGACCTCCATACCAATTTCACTCGCTAGAGAGACAAGATCGGCTATCTTATCTGCGCCACCAGCACCTCTGCCATACACAACTACTTTATCCGACTCTAAAAGCGCAGAAGATTTATTATTACTTTTTTTGGATAGTAAACGAATTGAACCTTGTGTGTCATCCTGATTGTGACATTTACTGTCCATGGAATATGCAATTAATTCACTATCGGTAAGATAAGTTTTTAATTTGTTATCAACCGCTGGTACCACAGTAATACATAGCGCTTTTGCACTAAAATCACTAGTCAATACCATCTGGTTTGCGTATGCACTCTGCTCCGTTTTCCAACCTTGAGGAGTTGGTATAACGGATTGAATCTGCAATGCTATATTCCCGCCAATACGAGCAGAACTACGCACAGCTAGCTGCTCTGAAACAGCCCCACAAACAAAGGCAACAAGATCATAACCGTTTTTATTAGTAAGGGCTTTAACACTGTCAGCTATCGATGACGCATTAAGGACCGGATCAGCGTCTAGAGTATAAATACATTGAAGGTTTAAGTGTTGTGGCACCCAACTTTGGACTCTCGCTTCTGATGAATAACCAAGCTGAAAAACAGTTGTTTCTATAGGTTTAGTGTTTTCGTCAAACATAGATAGAAAAGCTGTCGTTTGTAAACAGGATAATTCGCAGCCATCTGCTGTTACAATAAGTACTTTCATGAACGCCACCTCGGCTTCAAATGTTCCTGCCACAATTTTTCGACTTGATCTTCTAAATCTCCAGATAATATTTTTGCTTGTCGTTGGGTGTCAGACATCGTTAACTTTCGAACAGGCAAAGACTTATCTTCTAGATTATTATCGTTGATTATCTCTGTGATCTTCTCACTCTTTGCTGCTGATTTTTCGGCTAATGTCGGTGATCTTAAAACGATTCTACTTGCAGAATCACTAGTAAGAAGTACCACAGGAAGCGTTACCAAATACTCTGTTTTCTCTAGCGCGGATTCACAGCAAACCTGTAGTTCATTCAACCCTACTGCGGTGTATCCAATAACATTGTTGAGGCACGGCCAACCCAGTTTTTCGCTCAACACATAACCTGTTTCACCCGCGCTACTCTCACTGTCTTTTTCGCCCATTACAATTAAGTTCAGATCAGCTTCTTGCGCATAATTTGCAAGCAAGTCTGCCTTATAAGCACTATTCCACTTTAGTTCTGAATCTGTGTCTGGCAACACTCGCACTACATGGTCGAACCCGACAGCAAGCAACTGATTCATAAGCGCTTGATTAGTTTCTTTGCCAATAGTCACTGCATAAGATTCTACACAAACTTCTGATTCACTTTCAGCGAGCCGTTGTCGCATTTGCATTGCAAGCTCAAGTGCAACTTGATCATCCATGTTAAAAATCTGGCGAAGAAAAGAGAAATTGATATTCGGAATTAAGTTCTCAATGCCGGCTGCATGCAACTGCTGCCAAAAAGAAGAAGGTAACTGATCAAGATCAGCTACCGACTTAAAGCATACTAGTTGCTTCATGTTACCTCGGATACCCAGGAACAGGAAAGATGGTTCCGTAGTTCATAATACCGTTCGGGTCGAATTGTTTCTTTAAACCTTCAAGCATATAGTAGGCACTTGTGTGTTCTTCTAGTGTCCAGTCGGCACGATATTTACCGATACCATGGTGGTGACCAATTGAACCACCCGCTTTCAGCGTCTCCTCTATAATGATGGTATGTATTGCCTGATGGTAAGTCATCAGCTCATCTTCAGGCGCACAATCTTTTACTTTGTAATCATAGACAAAATACACATTAGTACCGGTTAGGTAGCTATGTGAGGAGTGCCCCCTAACATAGTTACATCCTTAAGACGTGGGTACTCTTCTCGAATACGGTTAAGAGTATTTTCATAGATATCGTAGATAATGCTCCAGTTACCTGAAACCTCTGTTGTAAAGCCCATATGATGATGTTGCTTCATCACTTCGCGCTCAGCCTCAATCTTGTCTGGTCCCCAATTCAAGTTACTAAACCAAGTCTCTATGATTTTACTATCTACCTGTGTGCACTCTTCTTTATACCCTTGCATAATTTCTTCGATTCCGCTGACGGTCGCGTCTGCAAGAGGTTTGGGGCCTTCTGCCATAAATATAAGTACACACTGATTTAATGCGAACTGATCAAAGCCATGCTGAGACCCATCCTCCGCGTCATAGAGGCGAGCGATAGAAGGGCGATACCCATTGACCATAACTTCACGCAAAATTTCAAAACCTGTTTTCATATCATCTAGGCGATAACTAAGGAACTGATTATTTTCAGGTATATACTTAAAGAGTTTTACGGATACCTCAGTAATAAAACAAAGTGCACCTTCGTTACCCATAACCACATGACGAATATCTGGGCCACAAGCTCGTCTTGGCACATTCTTCACCTTAGCGATATGACCATCGGGAAATACGGCCTCAATACCTACAAGCATATCTTCTATACCACCGTAAAGCGTGGAGAACTGACCGATACTACGGGTTGCAACCAGTCCACCCATATGCGCTATTGGTTTCGACTGTGGAGAATGAGCCGTCGTTAAACCAAGTTTGCGTACTTCATCTTCGAGCACCTGCAATGGAGTACCACATTGAACGGTTGCTATCATATCCGTTTCGTTAATCTCGATGATCTTGCTCATTTCTGAGCCATCAATAACAATCGAGTTTTCTACGATTGTTTCCAATCCACCCTCTGTCGCTGTGCCACCAGTTCTAGGAACAACGTTGATTTTGTGTTCGTTACAGAATGCGAGCACTAGCGAAACATCTTTAGCGCTGTGCACTTTAACCACGGCTGCAGGAAGAGGCAAACGATACAAACCCATCAAAGTTTCATATTTCCTGTAACGGTCATGGCTATTTTCTTTTAATACTTCTTCATCAGTCACAACATTATTCGGACCGATAATGTTTGAGATTTTATCTACAATTTGATCTCTTGATAACGCCATTTTAATATCCTATTTATATTATATTTACTAAATAACTTGGCACTATTAATTAGCGCATTAAATAACCACCATCAACTGCTAAAATATGGCCATTTACATAATTTGATGCTTTACTTGCTAGAAAAACCATTGTCCCCATCAAGTCTTGAGTCTGTCCCCAACGATTGGCCGGAATATGATCCAAAACCCGTTGATTTGCTTCAGGGTTTGATCGAGTTTTCAAAGTAATATCTGTTGCGTAATAACCTGGAGCAATACCATTTACCTGAATATCAAATTGAGCCAGTTCGTCACAATAAGCTTTTGTTAAACCGGCAATACCATGCTTTGTTGCCGAATAAGCTGGAGACCATTGCCCACCAAGAAAAGAAAACATAGAACAGATATTGATTATTTTTCCGCTATTCTGCGGAATCATCACTTTTGCTGCTTCGTGGCTTAACTCAAAAGCGGCCGTCAAGTTAAGTGCAACCATAGGGTCCCATTTATCTCGATCAAACTTTGTCACATCAGGCTCAACAAAGCACATGCCAGCGTTATTCACCAAAATATCTACACTTCCTAGTGTTTCTACACATGCTGATATTACTTGTGCTGGCACTCCCTTTTCTGTCAGGTCACACTTGAAGAATGAAACCTTAATCCCCTCATTTTCAAGTATTTTTTGAGTCTCTCCCTGATCATCAATAACGCTTGCGATAAATATATTCGCGCCTGCTTTTGCTAGAGCCATTGCAAACGCCTGTCCTAGTCCGCTATTTCCACCAGTAACAATTGCATTTTTTCCTTTAAGAGAGAAAAATCTAAAGAAAAGTCTTCTGTTTTCATGTGAATACACTCCGCGATAAAGGCAAAAAAAGAGAAAAGTACACTTCCCCCGTAAGGGAAGTTACTTTTCTCTTCGTCTCGTTAAGTAACTGTCTATATTTATAGCATGATAATTTTCAATATTACTGTGATCTTTTTCACATATATTTTAAATGAGTTTTATTTTTGTTAATTATATTTATTAATGATTTGATAAGAAATATATCGTCATTTAATAGAAATTAATATGATAAATTTATGTGGTCACTGTCACATAATAGAAACAAAAATACACACCGAAACGACAAGGTCAATTTTGCATGACTTATTTCACAGATTTAATTATATTTCAAATGTTATAAATAAAATCAGTTACTAATAGATAAGAGAGAAAAGTAACTTCCCTTTAACTAGGGGGAGTTACTTTTCTCTTTTTTGCATCTAAATAATTAATTACATAAATGTATATTGTTTGATTTCATAGCAAATAAGAATATTAAATACGTTTTATCTGTAAGGAAATAAAATGAAAAATAAATATTTGATGAGTGTTGATATCGGCACGCAAAGTGCGAAAGTAGTTATTTTCGATACTCATGGTCATATCATTTGCCAAGGGGTTAAAAAACTTCAGAAAATTCAAGTTCCAGCTCCCCTGCTGGCTATTCATCCAGAAGATGATCTATGGGACTCATTGAAAATTGCTTTTACTAAAGTAATGAAAGAATTTGAAAACAAACACTTAGACCCTAATGATATACAAGCAATGGGCCTTTGTGTTATTCGTTGCTGTCGAACCGTGCTAAAAGCAGATGGGTCTTTAGCCTATCCTGTTATTGGTTGGATGGATAAACGATTGAACTATCCATTTCAGCCAAGCAGTGAATTTACAGATGCTCATTTTGTCAGCACTAGCTCTGGTTATATCACTCACCGCCTTACCGGAGAGTACAAAGATACTTGTGCCAATTATATCGGTTGGTGGCCTATGGATGACAAAACGCTCGATTGGAGTAACGATCCTGAGCAGTGGAAATCATGCAATTTAAGTCGAGACATGGTATTTGATTTAGTTAAGCCTGGCGAAGAACTTGGTCAACTGAGGAAAGAATTGTCAGAGGAACTTGGACTGCCAAGCGGCTTACCGGTTATCGCTACTGCACACGACAAAGCCGTAGAAGCGTTAGGTGCTGGCGCATTAGATGAAGGGACAATACTCATTTCTCTCGGAACTTATATTGCCGCACTAACTCAAGGCAAAGAATACGTACAGGACTCTCAAGATTATTGGCCATTTCAAGCCTCAATCCCCCACCGTTATATCTACGAATGCTGGGGGGTACGCTTAGGCATGTGGACAGTAAGTTGGTTTAGAGACAATTTCGGTGAATCTGCGCTAGCTGATGCCGAAAACAAACACATGCAAATAGAAGAGTTACTGGGACTTGAAGCCAAAAAGATTCCACCAGGATGCGAAGGTCTTGTAACACTCCATGATTGGGCTGCCCCACCACATGCGGAATTTCGCAAAGGGGCAATGATTGGATTTGATAGCCGTCATACCCGAGCCCATATGTATCGTTCTCTATTGGAAGGATTAGCCTTTACGTTGAAAAATCACGTAGACAAAATGGCAGAAGAACTAGGCATTCCTACTAAAAAGTTAGTCGTTTCAGGAGGTGGCGCTAATAGTGACCTATTTATGCAAATTCTGTCCGATACTTTTGGTGTACCTGCTAGCCGAAATGAAATGCGCGGATCTGCAGCTGTAGGTTGTGCAATTAATGCCGCGATGGCCGTTGACGCCTTCAATAGCTATGAAGAAGCCATTGAACAGATGGTTAATATTGAGCATGTATTCAATCCGAGTACAGAAGTTCACACTTTCTACAATCTGCTTAATGCTGAGGTTTACTCAAACATACAGTTCAGCCTAGATCCTCTGCTACAAAAGCTGAGTCCTTTGGTCGACTGATAACAGGGCCTCTGTTCATACAACATGTATATTTCCACAATACTATCGATCGCTATTGCCATAGTGATCGACCTATTGGCGCAACAAAATACCGCTCTGTAACCCAGGCGTGAAAGCTAATTAAGGAAAAAATATGAAAACTAATAATTTAGGAAGATATTTACAATTTGCTCTTGTGATATTAGCTGCGGGGGCTATTTATCCGCTGATTTACCTTAAAGCTCAGTACCAAGAAACTATACTAGAAGTATTCAACATGAGCTTAACACAGATGAATAGCATTTATTCTGTACTAGGGTTAGTGTTTGTTATCGGCTATTTTCCAAGTGGTGTACTTAGCGACAAATTTTCTGCTAAAAACTTATTAGCCCTTTCTTTGCTAGGTACGGGTCTTGGTGGAATATGGTTTGCTCAAGTTCCTGATTATCAATATGTCGTATTTATTTTTGCAATATGGGGAGTCTTCTCAGTATTCACTTTCTGGAGTTCTCATATGAAAGTCGTAAAAATGCTCTCTTCAGTAGAAGAAGATGGGCGATTTTTCGGTATTCTTGATGGGGGACGAGGTCTTGTAGAAGCACTACTGGCTAGTTTTGCTCTAGCCATTTTCTCCAGCGTACTTGGGGATAGTAACGAAGTATCAGACAAAAAGATGGCCCTAGAGTCGATTATTTATATGTACTCTACAGTACTGCTACTATGTTCCGTTCTAGTTTTTATCTTCGTGAAAGACGATAGCCAATCCGCAGCCGTAGCGACGACTAAAAAAACACAAGATAAACAAAAAGACGGCTTCAAGTTGTCATATTTGGGGGAAGTATTTAAAAACAAATACATCTATCTCCATGGCTTCATCATTTTTGCTGGTTACACCGTATTTTGGACGAACTATTATTGGGGAGGGCATTTGCAATCAAATATTGGTATGGAACCGGTTACGGTAGGCTCAATCATGGTTGCAGTGCTCTGGATGCGTCCCGTGGGAGGAGTTATCGGTGGTTATTTGGCAGATAGAATTGGTAAAGAAATTACTATTGGTGGCTCACTTTTAGGTGGATGTACTTGCCTTGGCCTGATGGTTATCTTTCCTAACACCCTTTCATCTCTGATTATTAGTGCACTTGTTGTTCTTTCTGGGCTATTTATATACATGATACGAGGTACTTATTGGTCTCTATTAGGGCAGTCCAAAATTAACGTTGCTATCATGGGTACGGCAATCGGTTCTATTTCATTTATCGGTTACCTTCCAGATATTGTTATCCCTCAAATCAACACTTATTTATGGAATACGTTTGGCAATGAAGGGGGATATCAAGCTTACTTTATCGTTAGCGCAGTAATTGGACTAATAGGGGTATTTGTTACAATGATTTATCGTAAGGCACAAATAGTTGATGCTGGCAATCATAAACAGTCACCTATTGTGGGTGCAGATCCTGCGTAAAATCTGTCAAACATCAATCAATATTTCGTCAGTCAAATAGGTTCTAATATTTCATTTATAGAGCCTATTTTTTTGATTGTTCTAGGGCTTACTTTCCACAAAATGGGATCAAAAATATCTAGTTATTAACCTCTTATCTTGTGAAACAGAAGCTAGTTAACATAGCTAATACGGTTGATGTGCCATAATATCGCTCCCATAATACAAGAATTAATAAACCATGACGATTAGAAGGCTACTTAACAGCAATCGAGTTATTGCTTCGGTAAAAGACACCGCTAGTTTGGACAAAGCGTTAGAGAGCGATTGCAAGATTATATTCATTCTTTACGGCAACATTTGCAATATTGGACAGATTGTAAATAGAGTAAGAGGTGCAGGCAAGATGGCCTTTATTCATATTGACCTTCTAGAAGGAGCGTCAAATCAAGAAGTTGTTGTTGATTTTCTAAAGATAGTTACCCAAGCCGATGGAGTTATTAGTACAAAATCACAAATGTTGAAGGCTGCTAAAGAGCATGGCTTTTACACAATATTGAGATTGTTTATTGTTGATTCCAAGTCATTCCATAATATACCAAAACAAATTTCTAATTGTCGCCCCGATAGCATAGAAATTATGCCCGGAGTCATGCCCGCTGTGACTCAATGGTTATTGCCAAAGATTAACATTCCTCTAATTTCAAGTGGTTTAATTTGCGACCAAAACACTGCAACGATGGCCCTTTCCGCAGGAGCTCTAGCTATATCGACTACAAATGAAGACGTATGGAAATTATACAATCACTTCAATTGAGACTAGAGGTGTGTTGTTGCTTGATTTATGCTGAAGAAGGCCCTGATTAAACCTTCGTCGACACCTTCGCGAGTAGAATCAAATAGCAGAGCACTTCGGTCAATTGCTGTATCGCTCCTAATACATCTCCGGTATAACCACCAATCTGCTTAATAATCCAACGACTAATAAAAACCCGTGCAATAAGTAACATGGCGATCATCATAATGGTTGTACTGATGTCTTGAATTAACAAACAGGCAGCCATTCCAATGAGCATGATTGTAATAAAGTCTCCTTGGCTACTGCTGCTTTTGGACACTTTTAATTTCGATTGTTCAGCCTGCCGCACGTAACCGTGCGTATAGATAAAACTCACCGCCATCGAACGGCTTAAAATATGTGCCAGGACAAGAGCTGTTGGAACGTTCAATAATGAAAGTAGAGCGCTATACTTAAGTAATAAAATGAGCACTGTGGCCAATAATGCATAAGCGCCTATCCTAGAGTCTTTCATTATCTCGAGCTTGCGCTCAGTTGTGAAGCCGCCTCCAAAACCGTCACATGTGTCAGCAAAACCATCCTCATGAAAAGCTCCTGTGATATAGACGCTAAAGGCCATAGAAATCACGACTGATATTTCTGTAGACCATAACGTTAGCGCTGCGCTATACACTAATGCTGTCATTCCTCCAATAATCAAACCGACTAATCCACAATATTTATAAGACTCATTTTTACGTGTTTCGCTATATGGCACAGAAACGGGGATCGGTAGCCGCGTAAAAATTGAGATTCCAAGTAAAAACACTTGCCATTCTCTTTTTAGCATACTTTTTCGTTCCCTTTCGCTATTGTAGAAGGGGGCAATTGATGATGGTCATGCCTGCATTTGTGTTTATACCTTGACCACAATGCCAAGATGGGATTCCTTTCATCACATTTAAAAAAGCTCTTAACCACTCTCCGTGGCTGACGATTACCATGTCAGAATCGCTACTAATGTCCACTCTGTCTGATACAAAATCTAAAATCCGATCTTCAAATCGCGCCTCCGATTCAACACCAAAAATCGTGGTAATTTTCCTAACGTATCGTTGATGATAAGCATTCCAGTGGTTTCGAAGACTAAGATCTTGGTCAATTATTTTGCCTTCTAGTTGACCAAATCTCCTTTCACGTAAACGGTCATCTGCCACTACATATGTGCTTAAACGTTTCGCTATAATTGCGGCGCTGTTGTACGCTCTCCCCAAGTCACTGCTAAACACCTGTGGATTATTAAGATCAGGGATAGGTATGCAATTTAGTTGCTCGATACCGCTATTCGTTAACGCACTGTCCTGCCAGCCTTGAATTCTTTTCTGCAAATTCCACTCGGTTTGACCATGGCGAATTAACAGCAGTTTCACAGTTCACCTCGAAAAATCTTAGCCACAAGTTCTGGATTAGAAGGAAAATACCAATGAATATAGGAAGCCACTACCTGACCTTTTTGCCAAACTGGATCTAATATGCGTCCACGCTGAGAAATAGGGTAACAAAGTATTTGTTCATGAGAGTCTGTTTTTGAATAGTGAAAAGTATGACCACGCAAGGTTTCATTTGGCGTCAATTCTCCCTCCACTAACCCTAAAGCCGCTAATTTTGATTGCATGTGAGAATTCGCATTCAATATCGAGGCTAATGGTACTTTTTGATTGTTTAAACCGGTTAAGCTGTTATTCAGATATAACATCCCACCGCATTCAGCAAGAATTGGCTTACCATCACTAACGTGTTTGACGACTTGTTCTTTAAGGCGATAGTGCTCAGACAACACATCCAAATATAATTCAGGATAACCACCTGGAAAATAAATCGCATCACATGGCGGTAAAGGCTGTTTTTCTATTGGCGAGAAATATTCAATGTGTGCGCCCATCTCAACCAATAAGTCCAAATTAGCTTGATAAATAAAACTAAACGCTTTATCCCTAGCAACGGCAATCACCCTTCCGTCCAACATGCGTGATTGTGGCTTTATTTGCTTAAGCGTAAATTCTACTTCTGTAGGAAGGGCTAACCTACTGTGCTGGGCAACTAATGAGGCCGCTAGATTCAATTTTGTATCTAAATCCTCTAACTCCTGAGCTTGAACTAAACCTAAGTGGCGTTCTGGTATTGTAAGACCACTATCTTTAGGGAAATAACCAAAAAACGTCAGGTTTTCTGGCAATGCTTCACTTAACATTTCAGCATGCGTTGCTGAGCCCACTCGATTCGCAAAAACGCCGTACATCTCTATTTCTTGCCTAAAGTTTGCTAATCCATAGGCTATCGCTCCAAAAGTCTGTGCCATTGAACCTGCATCAATCACGGCAAGTATCGGGATACCCAATGTTTCGGCGATATCCGCAGTAGAGCAGACACCATCAAACATTCCCATCACCCCTTCAATCAATATAAGGTCAGCTTCTTGTGCTGCCTCTGCGACCATTTGCTTACAATGCTCTTCACCACACATCCAAAAATCTAACTGGTAGACCGGATGACCAGAAGCAAAAGATAGAAAATGAGGGTCAATAAAGTCTGGGCCAGTTTTAAAGACACGTACCTTTAAACCTTGATTCGAAAAATGTCTTGCTATTGCAGCGACAACTGTGGTTTTTCCACTTCCAGAGCTAGGAGCCGCTACAACTAGTGCAGGACATCTGACTGTCGTGGATTGTGATTTTTCGTCCATTGTTATTATTTCTCCCAGATATCGAGATCTGGCCACAATTGCTTGAGATCGAGATATTCTTCAATAGCATCAGCGACTCGATTAATACCATCTTCACGCATCTGGGCAAAATCCACTCCGTTGGTTTTCGTCAAACCTGCCCAATGAAGGATCGTACCGGTTGCCTCTGGAGCTTCAAAAATACCATGTAGATAGGTACCAAACACTTGGTTCTCCCATCCAATGGCACCATCTTTTCTATCACTAAGTTCTATTGGAGCATCGCGGGTTATTCCGCTAGTCTCACCAGCATGAATTTCATAACCAAACACTTCAACACTCTGTTGATTAGGCAGTGTTAATGTTCCTTTACTGCGTTTAAGCTGTTTTTGCTGCTTAAGTTCTGTCGTTAATGGAAGATATCCCAACCCTTTACTTTCACCGACTTTTCCTTCAATACCAAGCGGATCTGAGATAAGTTCGCCCAACATTTGATAACCACCACAAATGCCCATTAGCTTGCCTCCAAAACGGACGTGACGAGCTATTTGAGTATCCCAGCCTTGCTCTCGAATAAAGGCTAAATCCGATCGAACACTCTTAGAGCCCGGTAAGATAATCAGATCTGCCGTTGGGAGGGGTTGATTTTTTCCAACAAAAACCAGATCGACATTAGGATGCATTCTAAGGGGGTCAAAATCCGTATGGTTACTGGTCCGTTGTAAAATTGGCACAACAACTTTAAGGCTTGGTTCATCGTTACAAAGCTGATTAATATTAATCGCATCTTCTGCTTCAAGCATTAATCCATGAAGATAAGGCAGAACGCCGATTACCGGTTTTCCTGTTTTTTCTTCCAACCATTCCAGCCCGTTTTCAAGCAGCGTGACATCCCCCCTAAAGCGATTGATAACAAAGCCTACCACTCGATTCTGTTCCGACGGGCTAAGCAGTGCCAACGTTCCATACAAATGTGCAAAGACACCACCTCTATCGATATCCGCCACAATAATCACCGGAATATCCGCTTCTTCAGCAAACCCCATATTAGCAATGTCACGATCTCTAAGATTAATTTCGGCTGGGCTACCTGCTCCTTCTATCATCACTGACTGATAATGACTTTGTAACCGTTCAAAAGACTCAATCACATACTTCATCACTTTAGGTTTGAAGTTATGGTATGTTTTGGCGTCCATATCTGTCAGAGCCTTTCCATGGATAATAACTTGAGCACCCACATCCGTATTTGGTTTTAGTAATACAGGATTCATATCTATCGTCGGTTCTATGTTACATGCATACGCTTGAACCGCTTGTGCACGACCAATCTCACCGCCATCTATCGTGACAGCGCTATTAAGCGCCATATTTTGTGGTTTAAATGGAGCGACATTAATGCCTTTTCTAGCGAGAACACGACATAACCCTGCAACAAGAACGCTTTTACCTGCATCGGATGTCGTTCCTTGAACCATTAGTGCTTTAGAACATGCTTGCATAATATTCCTCATTAAATTCGTTGAGGTGAAAACTTAAAACCAAGGAGTAACCGCATCATCTAAGCTTGCGATCAAAGTACTGTTAGGAATACCTAACTGCTCGGCAAGATCTAAGCAGCCACCAAGCCCACACCCTTCGACGACATAACCTCGCTCATACATACGAACCGCTTCAAATTTAGAGTGATAGAATTCGATATTAGGTGTGCGCAGTTCACAATGATTTGGTAAAGCCTTGGCCGCAATTTTTGCGTCCCTCGATTCCATAACCCATCGGGTTGTCGCCACGGAAATATTCGCTACATTGATATTTTCTGCCATTGCGACAATAGGCGCAAAAATCATCGCACCACCAGCAAAGTTGAGCTCAGAAACACCACTATTAAGTAACGTGCAACAAGCCCTCTGGACCGGATCCGAATAACTGAGGTTACTTGTATAGGAACTCGCTTTTTTTGCTAAAGATGCTGTCATTTCCGTCAGCTCTGCCAATACTCTATTTTTCATGGCTAATTTATCTTTGTCTTTCGTGCTGCCTGCGAAAGAAAGTTCACTGTCTATCCAACGTTGCAACCAAAGAGTCGCAAACGTTGTCCCCCCAATACCAGACTCAGCCAATAGATGTTTCTCACCGGCTTGATGTTGACGTTGAAGTTCGGGAATAAGCACTTTGTTGACAAGTTCAGACTCTTCACCCAATTTGCAATAGTGAGTCACAACATCATCTAACTTACTGTCACTAAAATCCGGTTTAGATTCGAGCCCAAGTTGATAACAATGCAGGCGAATTTTATATCCTTGCGCTTGCAAAGCGCGAAAAACTCCGTGAACAAGAATCGCAGGGGTTACCGACCCATTGCCTAACGCTGGAGATGGAAAACTCTGCCCATTAAGTAAGGTATTCGCTTTGCCACACACGATGAGTTCGGTATCTCTTGTGGGATGAAGTTGCATCAATCCTTCTCCAGCACCTGCATCGCTAATTAAGTGAAGGTTAGGAATTGGAGCAACAGAATTAAGCGTTATAAAATTTAGCCAGCACATGATGTCCTCTATTTCTTTTGATGATCTTTGAGTGTCATTGGAAGTCCTGCCACCACGAGGGTTACTTTTGTTGCTCGAGTCGCAATAGCTTGATGTAACCAACCCGCTTCATCTACAAAACGACGACTCATATTTCCCATAGGCACGATGCCCGAGCCCACCTCATTGGTCACTAGAATGACTTGACCAGGGAGCTGCTCCAATGTTTGTAATAACTGAGATTTAAAATCAGTCCACGAGATACGAGACTCCGAAAAAAGACAGTTACTCAACCACAGGGTCATACAATCCACTAAGATACAATTATCTGGTTTGCTGTTTGACTTCAGCTCTCGCACTAGGTGTAAAGGTTCTTCAATCACTTTCCATTCTTTTGGTCTTTGGGCTTGATGCATCTGCACTCTCTTTGCCATTTCATCATCAAGAACCTCGGAAGTGGCAATATAAATAACAGACTTTCCTGAGCTTTTAGCGACCTGTTCCGCGTAGCTACTTTTACCCGAACGTGCGCCGCCCAACACCAGTTCAATCTTGTTTATTCTGTTGCTCATAACGGCTCCATATCTTGATTGATTGCCACTAGCGCACTTTCCAGTTTGTCCCATTGAAATACATTCGCTGGCAACCCAAATCTCACTGCATTATTTTCATCACAAAGCCGCGTAAAGACCTGATTTTGGCAAAGCTTATCGTGCAAATATGGGGCATTCTCCACATAGACAGTGGTAAACAGGGCTGTACCTTCAAAATCAGAAGTTAAATAGTGACTCAACAGCGTCTTTAATCTACTCGACGCTTTCTCTATTTTTTTAGATGCTTTGTTTTGCCATTCATGATCAACGAGGGCATGCTTTACTACCCAACGACTTGGGCCAGTAACGGTCCAAGGTCCTAGTCGCTCTGCCACGTTATTTTTTAAGGGTTCAGTAGCAAAAAGAAAACCCACTCTTGCTCCCGCCAAGCCAAAAAACTTGCCTATGGAACGTAAAACGATTAAGTTTTTTAGATCATTGATCACCGAAAGTAGGCTTTTTTCAGGATGGATATCGATGAAGGCTTCATCCACAATCAAAATGCCATTTTTTTGAGCTAGCTCGTGGTGTATTGTTAATAAATAGTCAACATCACATTGATATCCCGTTGGGTTATTGGGATTAATGATCACGACTACATCACATTGCTTTATCTGCTCAGAAGAAAGCCTATCGTCATACCAAATAACTTCCCACGCATCAATTTCGCTACCAGACCGATTTTTACACCACGCATGTTGGTGTTCTTTGTAGCCGACTTTTGGCAATGCTACGACACCGGTTCTACCACCACGAAATTGCTTCACAGTATCAGGTAAAAGCATAATTGCCGCTTGAGAACCAGCAACCGCTAGTGGCTCTTCCGGTGACTGATAGTAGTTTTTTGCCGCGACTTCTAATCCATCATTTTCCTGAGGCAATTGGTTCCAAACTGAAATTGGTAAGTCACTGACCGGATAAGTGTAAGGACTGACACCAGTAGATAAATCTACCCATTGGTCAATTTCCCCACCGTAGCGCCTCGCTATTTGAAGCAAATCTCCACCATGTTTTATCATCGCTAAACCCCCGCTATTGCGGTTACAATTAAGACATAACTCAAAGCAAAACTTCCTCTGCTAATAAGTTGATTCGCCTTAGGTATTACATGCCATGTTGCGAGCTCTCCGCATCCCATCGGTTTCTTATCGTGTAAAACACCGTGGTAATAAGTTGGTCCGCCTATAATGACATTCAATGCCCCTGCCCCAGCGGTCATAACAACTCCCCCATTAGGGCTGCTGCACTGTTTAGCTTGAGTTCGCCAACACGTTGTCGCTTTATTAAAGTGCCCTTGAAATGCATAAATAGTGGCGGTGAGCCTGGCGGGGAACCAACCTAAAATGTCATCGGTTTTGGCAGTGAAACGACCAAAGTTAAGATATTGCTCAGTTTTATATCCCCACATCGCATCTAACGTATTAGCTAAGCGAAATAACACAGCCCCGGGAGCACCTAAAACGATGAACCAAAAGATGGGAGCAAACACCGCGTCATTGCCATTTTCCAGCACTGATTCAATCGTGGAAGAAGTGATATTTTGCTCACTCATGTCTTCAGTATTACGACTGACTATCAAAGAAACCTGAGAACGAGCCGCTGTGATATCTTTTGCCTGCAATGGTTTATATATATTATCTGCGTGCTCTATGAGGCTTCGCCCACCTAATGTTAGGTAGACAAGAACCGTACTGAGCACCATATATAAAACCAATGATAGTTGCGCAGCTTGCACCAACAAGGCAACTGTCGTTGCCGTGACCGGTATAACCGCCATTACCCACGCGGCAATCCCTTGCTGCCTTACAGTAAGGTAGTTCAGTTTTCTGGCGCTGATTTCTATTTTTGAAACCAACCATCCAAACCCGACTAAAGGATGAAATTTTGTGGGTTCACCGAGTAATCTATCCATCCAGAGCGCAAAAAGTAATATCAGCGCACTGAGAAACATAGAGTGTCCGATAGCAAGTTCTGTATTAAGCAACATGCGAGCGCTCGTAGGATTGGCTCAACTCAGAATCATCAATAAAGTCAGGAATATCATTCTCATTTAAAATGTAGTTATTCATTAACGCCCAAGTTCTTGCTTGATCATTAAGAGGCACTATTTGAGTCTTTTGCAAAAGGTCAGGATTTTGCTGAATAAGTGATTGAGCAATAAGCACATCATCAACTAATAACCAATCTATGTTGGGTAGTGCGTAAGCGAGTGGTTGTTTTTTATAACGACCGACCAAATATGTATGTTCAACAATAGCAAGGCTTCTCGCTTCATCGACCGTCAATTTGAGCGACTTGTCTGAAATATTGGCGCAGTTAATACCTATCTTACGCAAAGCCCTACGAACTGCACTGCTTTGACTGCCCATTGGCATTGCAAACTGTCTTATATCAAAGCGATACTTTTCAATCGCCTGTCGCCAAAGAGTGAACGAAGTAAAGTCCAAAAACGATAATTCGCTTTGGCTCGCTAAAAAATGTAGATCCTCTTCCTCTAACAAAGAATCTGTTGGTAGTTGAGCGATTTCAATCACTTCTCCACCTTGTTCTTTCAATAATTTAGATTCTGAATATTGGCCACATACCAAAAAACTCACTCCTGTGAAGGGTAATAAACTACGCCAATCTAATTCGCTGCTTTGAGAAACCACATCGCCAATAATGGTTAACGCAGGCCCAGTAAGCTCATTGTTTTCAATTTTTTCACCTATGGTTGCAAGTGTTGCTATCAGGCAAGTATGATCAGCACGTGTAGCGGAACTGATTAACGCGATAGGCGTATTGGGATCTCGCCCATTATTCATTAAATTTACTGCATGCTGTGCGAGCTTTTTCGCCCCCATATATAAAACCAATGTACCTCCAGCACGCCCAAGTTCTCCCCAAGAGGCAATCGTTTTAGAATGCTCATGCCCACTGACAAACGTCACACTGGACGCAATACCACCACTGGTTAATGGAAAACCAGAATAAGAAGCGGCACCTAATGCGGCCGTGATTCCAGGTACAATTTCGTAAGCTATGCCATGTTGTTTAAGATCTCGGCATTCCTCTGTAGTCCGACCAAATATGCAGGGATCTCCTGACTTTAATCGCGCAACAGTTTTACCCGCTAATGCGAACTCCATCACGTCTGGGTGCATATCATAGGTAATATGCCCACCCTGATAACCACGATATCCAACCTGATGGAGCTGAACATTACTTGGAATCATTGCAAGAATTGCAGGGGCAACAAGCTTGTCATAACAGACGACGTCACAATCACTAAGCAACTGTTTGGCACGACAGGTAAGCAAACCTGGATCGCCCGGCCCAGCACCAATTAAATAGACTTTACCTTTGTTCATTACTAATCTCCTTTTCTAACTCAACAACTTTTGCTTTTCGACATGCGTGAGAGAACGTCGGGTCGTACAATTTTGAATCAACAAAATCATCAATCGCAAATACCTTGCTTACAATGATCATGGCGGTAGAGCGAATATTGGCTTCGTGCATTTTGTCTGCAATATCAGCAAGAGTACCGCGAAGTATTCTTTGCTCAGGATGAGACGCTTTTTCTACCACCGCGACTGGCCAGTTCTGGGGATAGACATCACTCAATTCACGTACTACTTTTCTTATCAATGTCGCACTTAAAAACAGACACAATGTTGCTTCATGTTTGGCTAACGATTTTAAGTTTTCTTTGTCCGGTACCGGAGTACGACCAGAGGCACGGCTTAGGATGATGGTTTGGCACTCTTCAGGTAGTGTTAGCTCTTGACCAAGTGCTGCCGCTGATGCTTGAAACGAAGAAACACCTGGAATGACCTTCCAATCTATGCCTAATTTGTTTAGTCGACGAGTCTGTTCAGCCAATGATGAATAGATAGATAAATCACCCGTTTGAACACGAGCCACATCCTGCCCATTTTCAAAAGCATCTGTATAAACTTTGGTAATTTCATCAAGGTCCATATCCGCGGAGTTATGTACCTGTGCATCGGGATGCGCGCGCTGTATGACCGCTTTAGGTACCAAGCTGCCTGCATAGAGAATTACCGGGCAACGCTCAACGAGTTTGGCACCTTTAACCGTTATTAGGTCTGGGTCACCGGGACCTGCGCCAATAAAAAAGACTGTCATTATTCCACCTCATTTACTTTATGATTTTTAATCAATGAACGTCCTGGAATTTGACCTTCTCGTGTCTCTCCATCGTCCAACGTATATTTGTTTTTGTATCCTCGCGGGGTCACTATCCAATTATCGAAACGATAACTGCTGTTGTTCCCGACGATAACGGCCGCATTCATACCAAAATCCAAATTAGTAAATGACTCTAGCGTCGATAACTGGACCGACTGCTCTTCACGATAAGCGGCATTGACCACTGCAACCGGCGTTTCTGGGTCGCGATATTTGAGTAAAATTTGTTGGGCTTCTAAGATATGATTTTGACGTTTCTTAGAGCGCGGGTTATAAAACGTCACAGCAAAATCTGCCATCGCTGCCGCTTCAATGCGTTTAGTAATGACCTGCCAAGGTGTCAATAAATCAGAGAGCGAAATAGTACAACTATCGTGCCCTAATGGCGCCCCGACCAAAGAAGCACATGCATTAGCAGCCGTAATCCCAGGAATTGTCTCTACTTCTATCTGTATAGATTGAGTAGAAAGTAGCTCGAAAATAAGCGGGGCCATAGCATACATTCCGGCGTCCCCAGAGCACACCAACGCTACATTTTTACCTTCCTGAACATGTTGAATGGCTGAATCAGCTCTTTGCCACTCTTTTGTCATACCTGTTCTCACCAACGCTTGTTGGTCAATAAGTGTCGACACCATCTTCACGTAGGGGCCGTAACCCACAACAACGTCAGCACTTTTTACAACCTGTTGTGCTTTGACGGACATTAAATCTAGACTGCCGGGACCTAACCCGACCAATGATAATTTAGCCACAATGTGTCTCCTTGGCAGGGCTTTCTACAGCCGCAAAATATTTTTGTTCAACAACATGCTCAACAGGACGACGTTCAGCCAGAGCCGCGAACAGTTCACGCCACTGATTCTCTGAAAAATCCTCTACGTTTCTGAGCCATTGCGCATTATTGACTAAAGAGGCTTCTGAATTTTCATCCTTAAAAGGACGCTCATAAATCACTAAGGTAGAACGGTTCCGGCAGGAACCCACACACATGGTTCGGCTAATTTTGATCCTGCGGTCACCGGTAGATAAGCCCATGTTTTTAACTAGACCTCTTAAGTCATGAGCAAGATTTTTACTGCCAGCTTTCGCACAGCGTTTGCCCTCACACAAAAGAATATGATGGCGATGAAAAAGCATTGGCCGTTCAAGATCCACATGTTTTGGTTTGCACTCAAAACCTTTTGCTACTTCATTACCGTAGGCGTTTACTTTCTCTTTAATAGAATGTGGGTTTTCATCACCATGACGACCTTCTCCACCATGTTTCACTTGCCCATGCCAGTTCTTTCTCTTTTGCTGAACTAAAGATTCACTGAACTCACGTCGACAACAGGCAATAGTCATGTTGAAACCATCTTGTTTAAATGCCCACTTAGCTACTACTAATTGATTGGTTTTACTAAGCTTTAACGCAGCCGCTTCCGCAACAGAATTGCTTCCCGTCACTTTTTTAACGTAATCAGATGGATTTTCTATACCAGCAATGTCATCAAGTTCTTCCGCGGCGAAAGTAACGAAGGGCCACTGTTTTAGTTGGGACAATTCCAACAAGCCATCTTCATCGGCTTTTAGGTCGATACTCGCTAGAGAATGTACCGAGTCTAAGGACAAATTGAACCTTGCACTGAACGCCCGTATTCCTGCCTTCAGAGTCGACAATGGTGTATTTCGATCACATCCAATCCCTAAAATTAGGGACTTAGGACGCCAAAGCACTAATTTGTTTTGCCATTCGTTTTTTAGCCGTTCTTTACCATCATCTCGTTCGGTATTATTGATATCTTTGAGTCTGTCACTGATTAAAACAGCCCCGCGGTATTTAGCGCTGTCTATACCATCTAATTGATGACTACAGAGAATATTAGCGGGCATACGTTTGTCGTACTTCCACCAGTTTTTCTCTCCGCTTTCTTGAACAATAATGATAGGTTCATCGTTTACTACGGCAGCGGAAACTGGCGTAATTGCAGACTCAGAAAGAGGATCTAGGTACCACCCAAATGGAGCACCGAGCATATCCACAGAAACACTCTCTGATACATCTGACGCTGTGGTTATTACAGGTGTCGCTTTAACAATATGAGCAACGCGCACGGTCAGATCATTTGCCCCTCCACGATGACCAGACAACATTGAAATCGCAAAATTTGCTTGTTCATCTACGCAGACTACCGCCGGATCTTCTTTCTTATCTTTTATTAGTGGGCTTATCATCCGCGTAACAATACCCGTTGCACAGATAAAGATATGCCCATCATATTGGCTAAATTTTTCAGCCACAAAGTGCGAAAGGGGCAGTGTCAGGCGTTGTGCGTCTTTTGAATCAAATTTCGCTGCGTCCGAAACATACAGGTCAGCAAAAGGCAGCGATTTAATAAGGCGCTTGCCTTGCTTCGCTCCATTAACCGTAATCGCGTAAATAGCTAGCTTCATCATTGTCCTACTTACGCAGCATTAGAAGTGCCGCGAAGCACTCCTTTGCGAGAGCGGATTGAGATCTGTACCATGGAGAAATAACGATGTTCCTCTGGCACATCCTCTAGCTTAGTATATATTTCTTCACGGTCAGTACTGGCATGAGAGACATACGTTGCAGTATCTTCCAACCCTAGTTGTTTCAACTTTTCAGAGAGTTGCTCAATCATTCGACCTGCTTTAATCAACATAATAGTGTCGAACTCTTTTACTAAGTTTTCCAAGCAATCAATGCCATATGTCGCGGGCACAACGCAAAAACGTTCTTTACCATCAGCCAAAGGAATTTTAGTTGCAGCGGGTACTGCAGTTATAGAGGTAACTCCCGGGACAATAACGGGAACAACTTGCGGAGCTATTTCTGCCAATTCTTCTTGGATGTAAGCCCATGTACTAAATACTGATGGATCTCCTTCAGTAACAAATGCCACTGACTTTCCCTGCTTTAAGCGGTCAAGAATGGTTTCAGCAGCTGTACGCCATGCTGGTACATTTTTCGAGGCATCGCGAGTCATGGGAAAATGCAGAAAACAACGTTCCGCACTAATTTGCTCTTCTTGTATTGCTCCAGTGACAATTTCCCAAGCAAAAGAATCAGCTTGGCCCTTAGTTTTTTCTGGAATGGCTAATACGTCGACTTCCTGTATCAGGCGAACAGCTTTAAGCGTTAGTAGTTCGCTGTCGCCCGTACCGATACCAACGGAATATAGCTGACCTAGTTGGTTAGCACTCATTATAAATTCTCCTGCAAAGTTTTGGTGACCGAAAATAGATGAATTGGGTTTTCAGCCTGATAGCGTTGATAGTGAGCAAGAGGCTGAGTTTGTGAAATATTGATAATTTGAACTGACAAAGTGAGGTCATTTTCTTTCGCCCATAAATACACTTCCGTTACGGTATCTATGGTTACTGCACTCACAACCAGACGGCCATTGGGGTTTAGACGATGCCATGCACATGACAGGATTGAGTCCATCTCGCCTCTCGTGCCGCCAACAAAGATGGCATCTGGATTTGGTAAAGACTTCAAGCACTGCGGTGCCTTTTCACAAATAAGCGCAACATTATCTGTAGCATGAACTTGTTTATTGCTTTTTATTACGTGAAAACAAGGTTCATTACACTCCACGGCGAAAACTTGACCTTTCCATGCAAGTTTGCCTGCCTCGATAGCCACTGAACCAGAACCAGAACCGATATCCCATACTGTTGCTTCAGGTTGAATACTTAAACTAGTGACCACTAAGTTTCTCACCGCTTGTTTGGTAATAAGGCCATTTTTAGGCATGCGCTTCTCATAACTTTCATCGTTTGAAAATTGACCTTGTCCCCCCCACCTTAAATTTGAACCACGCTGGGCGACCAAAATATTGAGCGACGAAAATTCAATGCTACTATTGGCGAGTTCTTCAACGCTAAAAGACGTTATATTCTCGTCGTTGGACCCAAGATTTTCACAAACAACCAGTTTCCAATGTGTTTCATTAAATGCAGTTAAATGCTGAGCAATCACTTGTGGGGTATGTACATGATCGGTTAACAGAGCAAAGAGATCCCCCTGTTGAAGCTGACAAGATAGGCCATTTAAAATTCGAGCGTGACATGAATAAAACCGAGCATCGTTCCAAGGTAACCCTAAACGAGAAAAGGCCAATTGTGGGGAACTGACGGAAGGGATAAAACGCACCTGTTCAATACCAATTTTTTTAACTAAACTATTCCCAATGCCGTAAAAAAGTGGGTCTCCTGACGCCAGTACTACAACGCCGCCCTCTTCGCTCTCTTCGATGACAAAATTAAGCCAACGAGAAAACCCCTGAGCCATATTGATAAACTCACCCTTGTATTGAGGAAACCAAGTTAAGTGTCTTGGATGCCCAGCAACAATTCTAGCGCTTGATACAGCACTGACGGCACGACTTGATAGACTCAAGCACCCGTCTTCTGGAACACCAACCACGGTAATACTGACCATAATATCTAACCTGCCTGATACAAAAGGGCGTGGATGGTGGAGACAACAATTGGACTACCACCTTTTCGACCGATACTGGCAATATAAGACACCTTGTTTTGCTCTATTAAAGCCTCTTTCGACTCGACAGCTTTTACAAATCCGACAGGAATTCCAATAATAAGCGCCGGTTTTATCTCTCCGGCTTCAACCATTCTCAGTATTTCAAATAATGCTGTAGGCGCATTGCCCACACCAATAATTGCCCCATTGAGAAGCCCCATATCTCGGGCTTTTCTCATCGCCCATATCGCTCGTGTGTCACCCCATTCTTTAGCGCTGGCAATCACATCTGGATCGCTGATGAAGCAATGAGCTTCGTTGTTGTAAACCGACAATCTTTGAGCACTGAGACCACTGGTTATCATTGTGACATCACTGATAATCGGGCAACCATTTTTTAGCGCTTCAATGCCTCGAACCACTGCCTTTTCACTAAAACGGAACAAATTCGCAAACTCAAAATCACCTGTCGTATGGATAGCCCGTCTGACCACTGGCCATTCGAAATCATCAAATTGATGTTCAGGATGAAACTGCTTTATCTCGCTATCAATAATGCCAAATGAACCGTTTTCAATGGCTTGTCCCTGACGGGTCATCTGCTGCATTTTGTCCATAGTTAATCCACCTTTTTGACCCTCAGAGTCGGTTGTTATTTCATTTTTACAATCGTATTTAGCCAATAAACAACCATCGAAATCGACGAGTAATACGTCAATTTCTAATGGTTCATCACAATGATTTTTTGACATACTTTGTTTGTAGCTATTCTGATTGGAAACGTAATTTTTAGCGTGCTTACCCGCTTCTTCGCAAAGACGGGTCAAATATTTTTGAGCGCTGTTGCCTCGCACCAAATCAAGCACGTGTCGCCCTGTATTTGCTTGACGGATAGCCTCACATAAAGAGTCACTTAAGCCTTCCTGAGCCGCTAGCTGACTTAGGTAGTTAAAATCAATCTCATGCCCAGAGACATGGGTCATCATTTTGCCAGACAGTAGTTTTCCTAACTTTCCGATCATTACCGTCATAGATACTTTTTTTATGCAATAACGCCTAGAGGCTCGCAAGCCGATACCCATAAAATCACCAGCTTGAATAAAAGAGATGCTGTCTAAATCAGGAAACAGTTGCATCGCGAATTTTTCAGAACGACTGCCAGTTGTAAGAACAACGTGCTCAACGTTATTAGCGCTTGCAATTTGAATCGATTGTCGAACTGAAGCAGCAAATGCTGATGTTGAATACGGCTTAACAGTACCTCTCGTGCCCAATATAGAAATGCCTCCAATAAGCCCAAGCCGTTCGCTAATGGTTTCTTTTGCGACCTCTTCACCTCTTGGGACCGAAATTGTCAGTTCAATTCCCTTATTGCAGCTGATTTGCATATCATGTTGTGCCAGCTCTAACGCAACCATAGCGAGTATATTTTTTCTAGGCACTGGATTAATGGCTGGTTCACCGACTGCCAATTCCAGCCCTGGAAGTGTTACTTGCGCGACACCTTTCCCCCCTTCAACTCAACGCCGATTTGCGATGACCATTTAGCCGTACATTGAATTTCTATCCCATGAGTACAATCCGGGTCATCTCCCGCATCCTTAATGACTCCTGCTGTTACAGAGCTTATTTTTTCTTGGGCTAATTCTTCTGAATAACTTGTCGCTTCTAACCGTGAGAGAGAGAAATTAGCCTGCTCTTTATTCGGCAGCGTTATCTCAATGTCCTTAAACGGATTTGGGCAAAGAAGCATCCTCACAGCAGCACGTGCAGCAGCGGCAGCACAAGCTCCCGTTGTATATCCTCCACGTAAATCATTTCTGCTTTTAGATCGTTTTAACTTGCCCACACTTTTTACTCTCTCTTCTATGTGATTCGTATTTGTTGTAACGTGCAATATCTTCGAGTCGCTCGTTGATTATTACTGGCTAAATAATTGATTGAGCTCTAACGCCAACCTAAATGTTTTAGTGTTTGCTCGCGAAAACTCCAGCTGATCAACCTGCACTACACGCCCATTCAACATTGTAAAGTTGGGTCTATCTGACGGTGGTGTTGGGTTTTTATTCATAGGACCAACCTGATAAAGGTAATAGTCAGGGTCTTCTATCAACACGCTTTCGACATTGAATTTCAATAATTTACGATCAGCAGGCGCAATGAGTTTTCCACCCGCAACGCGAATAATGTCATTTACAATGTTGCCACGACCGGCAATGATGTACGGACTTTCGGTAATTTCGTAAACCACACTTGGCACTTCTGTTACTGGTTGTAATTGTTCACTTATCCGCGTCAATTTTTGAACAAGTTGCTGTGCTTGCGCTTCCTTTTCTAGTAAAACGCCAAATCGATCTATCTCGATTAGAATTTCCGCTAAATTAGATGGGTCATATCGAATGACATCGGCTCCCACTTTTGCGGCAAGATGGTCTGAGAAAAACCGATCAGAGCTCACCACAATCAGGTCTGGTTCTAAGCCCTTAATCAACTCAATATTTGGTTTGATATGAGACCCAATCTTCACCGCCTCAGGAAAATCTTCATTACTCCGCGTTACACCCACAACTTGATCTCGAGCACCAAGCTTAATGACGATATCGCCAACGGCTGGTGCCAGTAGGACCATTCTTTCGTATCCGTGTGAACTAGGGACAGAAACTAAAGCTATGAGTATCAATAGAAACCGAAACATCATATACCTCCGCAAGTAGTGGGCTGGTCACTTCGTCTCGAGTCACGTCGAAGATCAGGTTGCCGTTTTTAAAAAGAGAAATCGATCGAAATATTGATAAGCTAAATTCACGTCGTGTACTGACGAGATAACGGTTTGAGGAAGCTGCCTCAAGTGTTCAAAAATTTGTAGAGTATGCCGAATATCTAAACTGGAGTTCGGCTCATCCAAATAAATTATCGGCGCTTCTTGATTCAGAACTCGGGCAATCATTACACGACGCTTTTCACCACCAGACAAATCGGAAAAGCTACGCTGAGCATATTGGTCTATGTCCAATAACTGCATCAAATTCAAACTTTTGTCTCTATCAGACTGATTAAAGTCCACACCGGTCAGTTTTGCGAATCGACCTAACAACACCACCTCGCAGACACGGAAAGGAAATGAGATATCAGAAAACTGCGGCAACACCGAAAACAAATGTGCTCTCTTGGAGTGGCTAATTTTTTCCAATCTTTCGTTTTGATAAAAAATGGACTTCGCATTCGCTTCAATTAACCCAGCCATCAAGTTGATCAACGTGCTTTTGCCACAACCGTTCTCACCCATCAACGCCACCTTTTCTCCTGAACGAATGTTTAGAGATTCGATAGTGAGTGCAAAATCTGCTCGTTGATAATTAAGGTTCTTAATTTGAATATCAGCCATTCCAGAAATGATCTCTACGTCGTTTTAAAAGATAGAAGAAGAAAACACCGCCGAATATCGCTGTTAAGATACCCACAGGTAACTCTGCTCCGCCTGGAATAATTACTCTTGATAAGGTGTCTGAAGACATCAATAGGAAGGCTCCAAACAGACTGGAATAGAACATGTTGTTTTTCATATCGCTGCCAAACAAGCTACGTGAAATATGCGGAACAATAAGCCCTACAAAACCAATGATGCCTGAAAAGCTAACGGCGACAGAAACCAACAAAGTGGACAATACAAACACAATAGTCCTAAGTTGATTTACGTTAATACCTAGGCTCTGCGCTGAATGTTCATCTAAAGCGAGAACATTCAATTTCATAGAATTTCTATGTAAATAAGTGAACACAGCGCCAAATAATGCAACGCATGCCGTTACTCTTTCCCAACTGACCATGAAAATCCCCCCATAAGCCAATAAACAATGGAGTTCAATGAATCTTCAAAGTAATACTTAGAAAAGCTAATGATTGCAGAGGCGATGATATTCATCACAACGCCTGCCAATATCATAGTAATAGGATTAATTCGGCCAGCGGTTAACGACATACGGTAAACCATCAATAACCCAGTTATTCCAGTCGCAAAAGCGAACACTGAGATAAATTGCACTGGCACACCTAATGCGATGGCTAATACTGCACCCAATGCTGAAGAAGACGCAGCACCAGTAGTAAAACTATCTGCCAAAGGATTTTTAAGCGTCAGTTGATAAACACTTCCGCTAAGTCCTAACATCGCGCCAATAATGGCGGAAAAAAGAACTCGAGGCATTCTCAGCTCAGTCAATATATTGCTTTCGATTGTCGACATGTGAAAAGGATTGATCCAATGCGGTCCTATCAACATAGAAACAGAACTTGCTAGAATAAATATGGCGGATAACCACAACTTCATGCTTCAACCCTCTTCACAATATGATTTGCGATAAACCACAAGGCGATATTTAGCAAAAGCAAAATAATCAACGAAGTAAAACTAAACGTACTCGACGACAACATTGAGGAACGAATAAGTTCTGCGCTATAAGTAAGCGGTGAAAAAGCAGCAAGTATTTGAATAATCATTGGCATTTGATCAACCGGGAAGAATGTCCCAGAGAGAAACATCATTGGCGTAATAATAAACGCATTCATTGAGGCTTGATCCCGATGATTTTTCATCTTAAGGGCAACGATTAACCCAATAAGTGCAAAGGCCATGAGGTGTAAAAATAAACTCAACATAAACAGTACTGAAAACGTTAAGTCGATGTCAGATACCACACAATAAACAGAGACCATAAAGACCGGAATCAATCCTTTGGTCATGCCATAAAACACTTCCCCAACAATAATTTGCCAACGCTGACTCGGTGCCAATAAATACTCTTCAAATATCTTTAAGTAAAAACGACTAATATTGATTTCAGAAGCAATATTGTAGCTATAGTTCATACTCGACATGGCTAATAAGCCTGGTAGTAAGAAAGTAAGGTAATCAACACCATCTACTACGGTTTCTTTGCCTACACCGTAGCCAAATGCCATTAAATATAAAAAGGGAGGAACTGCAGACGCCATTAAAACTCGTACAATTTTCTTCCTGAGAATCATTATTTCTCTGTAATAAACACCAATAACACCACTAAACATAGCTATTCAACCTTGTGCCAGTGATATGTACAAAGACATCTTCTAATGTTGTCTCTCTGATGCTTACAGGAATATTGCCAAGCTTCATTAACCGTGCCTGCGCGCGCTCCCGATCAGCGAAAAACTCCTGTTCTAACTCCTCTTTTTCGATGTCCAGGACGAAACGGCCAATATGTTTTTTGAGCCCTTGAGAAGTACCCTCTACGATAATTTTACCTTGGTCGATAAAAATCACTCTATCTGACAGTTTTTCAGCTTCTTCGATATAGTGAGTGGTCAAAAAAATGGTGCATTCACGCTCGCGGTTAATTTTGGTAAGAAAAGACAACATTTTCCGCCGAGCTAATGGGTCAAGACCAACTGTTGGTTCATCTAAAAACAAGATTTTCGGGTTGTGCATCAATGCTCTTACAATAACCAACTTCCTTTTCATACCCCCGGACAATTTGCCCGCAGGTCTGTCCTTATGCTCAGTTAAGCCGGCAAACTCCAAGCTATCTACAATCGCTTGATTCAACTGCTTGCCTCTCATTTTATATAACAGACCATGTACATAGAGGTTTTCAGCTAGGCTTAGTTCTTTATCAAGATTGTTGTGTTGAGGTACAACGCCAATCATTTTCTTTAAACTAATTTGGCCGGGATCGTAATTCTTGCCTTGATAGGAAATCTGCCCTGAAGTTGGGGATATCAAGCCGGTTAACATCTTAATGATGGTGGTTTTTCCCGCGCCATTTGGCCCAAGAAAAGCGCAAATCTCTCCCTGACGAATAGAGAAATTGACATCGTCTACTGCGATGCTTTTATCAAACCGTCGAGTAAGGGATTTCACGTCGATGAGACTCTTGTTAATGCGTACATCACTTTCAAGGTCAACCTCATCAGAAATTCGCATGTTCATCTCAGCCACCATTTTTCTCTCAACCACTAATTCAAAAAGATGCCAGCATCGTTTGCGGCATCCTTCAAATGATTAAGGTAGATAATTTGAATTGCTTTTTTGCTACCTAAGCCTTCTAGGACTGCAATAACTTTGATGTTGGCGTTAGAAAGCATGACTTTCCAAGAATCATTTTCATCTCCCGCCATATCATTGGTTGCATGGTCACCTGCAACGACCATTAAAGGTTTTAACGTTACGCTATCGACACCATCTTGCTTCATTTTATTCAGAATAAAGTCAAAGTTAGGATGCCCTTCAACTAGGCCAACATAACTTTTTACTTCTGGATACATGTTGTTAAGTAACTGGTCCAATTCATAGTAAAGACCGGTAGAAAGATGGTCATTACCATGTCCCATATAGACAAGCGCGGTACCGTTTTTCTTTGCAAGCTTGATATCTTCTTGTAATGACTCGGCAAGCCTCTCTAAATCAAACCGATATTCATACTTGTTTCCCCATGTGCCCATAAGAGGCCGGCCCAATGCAATATTGCTGAATGGACGCCACTTCTCTTTTAAAGTTTCTATCGAAGCAAGTGCGCTTACATAATTTTGAAGATCTATATATTCTTCACCGTGTGACAATAGAGTCGTTTGCACAACGATATCTTTGTACCCTTCGTTCTGCAGATCCGCTAACGTGCCAAGTACGTTTTTTACATCATAAAAATCTTCAGGAATTTCGGAGTGCTGTTTTCGGTATTCCATATCATTTTTTCGGGAGTGCCATTTTTTACGGATAATATTAGAAGTAAAGGCAAACCTAACAGGCGTATTGGGGTAGGCTTCTTCGACGGTCTGTTTTATGGCTAATAATGAAACAACAGCCGTGTCGTAGGTAGTGCCAAATGCGGCTAAAACAATAGCGGACTTTTGCTGTTTACTATCAGCACTAGATACCGTAGAAGAGAAACAAATTAATACCGTGAGGAATAACAAAGTCGTATATTTAGCGACTATTTCTGTTAAACATTTTGAAAACTTCATATTCTATTTCCATCTATTTTTTCGATTATATAATCGAGATTGCAAAATATTGGCAATAGAGAGGTGAGTACCAGTTATTTTAGTAATAACTAAATATGCCGAGACACCCGCTCGCATGCAGTTGTATTCCGATAGGCAGGTATCCTGGCTTATGGGTCTATGCTGAATAGCTCCTTCCCAGATTGCTCCAGTGGTTAATTGCTATTAGCTCGCCAATTACAGTTGCGGGTACAGCCCAAGCTTTGACTTGGTTCCCTTTTAAAGAGTGAATTAGTTAACTCTTACCTATTGGAATATATAAATTTTTTATTTAAAAATGATATTTTTTATAACATCTGTTTGCGCCTACCCTTATAGGCTCACAACAGTTAAAGTGCTTGCTTATATAAAGCCATAACTTCTTCTGGGCTTGGTTGCCTTGGGTTCCCTGGAAGACAAGGATCTTGCATCGCTTTATCAATCCAACCATCAAAATCTCTTTCGGTCACACCCAGTTCAGAAAATCCGCTAGGAATACCAACGCGAACCGATAAATTACAAATCAGCTCGATCGCTAGATCTGCAGCTTGTTTATCATTTAAGTCAAAGGTATTACCGCTCATTGCTTCAGCAACTGCACGGAAAGGCTCAGGGCCTGTTTCCGCGTTAAATTTACTCACAACGGGTAATAGAATTGCATTACAAACACCATGAGGTAAGTTATGTGTCGCACCAGGTTGATGGGCCATAGAATGCACCAACCCTAAGCCTGCGCTATTGAATGCCATTCCTGCTAGAAATTGCGCACAAGCTAAGTTATCACGTGCTTCTATATCACTACCGTTATCAACAGCAACTGGCAGCCATTTGGAAATCAATCTAATAGCCTCAAGAGCCGTAGGTTTAGTCAAGGTATGCGCACCTGGTGTTACGTAGGCTTCAATAGCATGAGTTAGAGCATCCATGCCTGTTGCTGCGGTAACATTCGCAGGTAGTCCCGTCATCAAGGTTGGATCATTGACGGCAATATCAGGAATTTGTTTTCCATCAATTATGACCATTTTCACTTTGTTTTCTTCATCAGTAATGACAGAGTTTGACGTCATTTCTGCTGCGGTACCTGCAGTCGTATTGATAGCGATAAAAAAAGCACCGGGGTTAGTTACTTTACCTACACCATTAAATTCACAAATATCACCCTCATTGGAAGCTACAACTCGTATGGCTTTTGCACAATCTACTGGGCTACCGCCACCTACTGCAATGAAACAGTCACACTCTTCTGCTTGGAATTTTTTTAGTCCATTACGTACCAAGGTAACAGTAGGGTTTGGTGTAACTTCATCATATATAACGTATTCAATAGAATAAGACGTTAGCTCTTGAGTTAACTTATCTAATAAACCTAGCTTAATTAAATTTTTATCAGTGACTATCAGTACTTTCTTAATCGGTTGTTGATTTAAAACAGCAACCGCATCTTCAATAGCGCCTACCCCGGCAAAACTTAACTTTGGTAAATTCAATGCGAATGACATATTATTCCCTTTGTAATTTCAGTATAAATATTAATAATTCTTGCATGAGGAAATAGTATTATTTTGCGTATCTTAATTCTGAGCTGTAATTAAAATTATTATTAAAAGCACAATTTTTTATCATAAGTAGACAATTTTTTACCATCAAAAAACTAACTACCAACCACCACATAGAAAGTGATATAACACAGTATTTCCGTAATAGATTGAACGATATTAATAGCATAAGTCACTTTAATGAAAGCATGTTTATCCATTAATAAAAAGAAGACTCTACTTACAAAAAAAGAGACTAGCAATAACAAAAAAGACAGCTTAGAATTTGAAATAAGACACGAAACCGCCAATACAATAAACATCAATACAATTATATCATCTTGTCGCTCACTGCTTATACTTACCCCTTTCACCCATTCCTTCTTTTGATCAGAATAGCTGTATTTATAGATAATACTAAATACCATTGAGTAACTTAAAAAATGACCTATAACCATTGCATGAGGTACGCTATTAACCCTTAACAACACCATATACTTGATTAAAAACAGCACCATTAATACTGTGAACATCACAGCTTGTCTTTTAGCCTGTGTTCTTAACTTCATCTTTTTATTGGAAATTATTAAATTACTTTTTGGTATAAACCCACTCCCTTGATAGAGTCGAGCACCAACAAAACTAATAATCAAGGCGAGATAAATTGCATAGTAATCAGACAGGTAATACCCTATAAAAAGATACATCAATGCTGCGAACGCACCAATTAGTAAACCAGCGACACCACTATATTTATATGATTCGATTACTTCATTCTTACTTTTCGGAATAGAACGGGGAATAGGTAGGCGTGTAAAAATGGATAGAGATAAAAGTAAAACCTGCCATTCCTTGAGCATCCGAGAAAAAATGGTCATATTTTTTCCCTCATACCAAAATATGTTTATTTATTTAAACTTATACCATCAGTATTAAATGGTACATTCTCACCATAGTAAAATGATATTACACGATGGAATTAATTCATGAACACAGATCTACAATCTGTTGGACAATAAAACCTAAATAATCAAAGAATTTAAATCAACCATCCTCATCTGAAATAGAGCTCCTAAAATCTTGTGGCGTCATGCCATATGAATTTCTAAATACTTTACAAAAATAACTAGAACATGAATACCCTAGATTATGGGCAATTCTAGAAATAGACCAGTCACTGTATTGCAACATTTTTTTCGCGCCCTGGAGCCTCTGTTGATTTACATAGGTATTAAATCCAACCCCAATTTCTTTTTTAAATAACTTACTAAAATAATGTGTGCTTAAAAAAACATGATCGGCTACATCTTCCAATCGAATATCTTCGAAATAATGCGACTCTATATATTTTACTGCCTTTTTGATTTTTCCATCATATGAATGGGCACTTTCTCTACTATGAAAAAGACTTTTAATATCGTATTTATCATTGATAACCACAAAATCCATATGTTTTTTAATTGAATCATCTACCAATGTTTTAAGCAAATCCGCAGCTGCAAACAATTTTCCATAATCGACTTCTTTGATTTTTTCATAATCTTCAACCAGTTCTGCGTTTTGCATCCACTTTTTATCTACTGGTTGAATATCATCTAACCCAACGGCATTTTTTACTCGGGCCTGACCGCAAAGTACAAAACCGACGAGGTGGCCATTAATTTCTAACGGTATTGAAAAATCGATTAGCCCTGCATGGCAACGATAAACACACGGTTTATGCTCTTTTGATGCTTCTAAGCCACCGCATCGATCACTGTTTTTACAGCGAGCGTACAAATCTGGATGCTGTCTAATTCGCAAACAAAAATCCGTAAAATTAATACTTTCTGAAACCTCCCGACCTTCAATATCAACTAGAACGACTGCTAATCCAGTTGAATTAGCAAAATCTTCTAGAATTTTATTAATGCCTTGCGACTCTAAAAAATTGTCCGGTTTCGTGTTCATTCCCTACCTCCTCTGTAATACAACCCTTTAAAAAGTCCGCTTTGTCTTCCAATGACAAAAATGGATGCGTTATCTGTAATGTAAAACAGCGCAACCATTTCTTAATAATTGTATAACAAAAGCAATGTTACATACTGTTATACGTTCTCTGTTTTCAAACTCTTGGCTGCGCTTTTTGTTTCTAATATCTGGGCTGCTTTTTCTGCTTCCAGACTTCTGGTGATGAAGTATCGATACCCCGCACCACCAATTATTGCCCCTACAACCGGTGCAACAATAGGAATAATAAAGTAAGGGATCTCTTTACCTCCGGTAAAGCTTATTTCTCCCCATCCCGCAACAAATGCAAATAACTTCGGACCGAAATCCCTTGCTGGGTTCATCGCGAAACCCGTAAGAGGACCCGTTGCTGCGCCAATAACTGCAACGAGTAGACCAATAAGTAGTGGTGCTAATGGTCCTTTTGGTACCCCGTTACCATCATCGGTCAAAGCAAAAATTAGCCCCATAAGCGTCGCGGTAATAACAACCTCAATGATAGCTGCACGCCATAATGGTATTGCTGCGTTCGAATAAGTAGAAAAAATACTCGCTAAGTACAAGCTATCTTCACTACCACGTACCATATTATTAGTTTGTTCATACAATACGAATAAATCAGCATAGAGAAAGTAACAAACAGCAACACCGAAAAATGCACCTGCCGTTTGTGAAGCTATATAAGGCAATACTTTGCGTCTTTCAAAATTGCCAAAAAGCCACAGACCAATTGTTACTGCAGGATTTAAATGCGCTCCAGAAATACCGGCAGCTAAATAAACCGCTAACGAAATGCCCATTCCCCAAACGATACATATTTCCCACAACCCAAATTGTGCACCCGCCACTTTTATAGCAGACAGGCATGCTGCGCCAAAAAACAAGAACAGCCCTGTAGCAAAGAACTCCGCTATACACTGCCCTCTCAATGAATCTTTCATAGTTATCCCTTAACCTTTTTGTTTCATCAAATTATTGTGTGTTAATCACGATTTTTTCGTGTGTTTATATTTAAGAAAAAATATAAACACTCAAAACATCTCGCATTATTTTTCTAGGCTGATGTTAGCGGTTAAATATTAATTTCGATGGTAATTAATTGCTATTCACGTGTCAAATTGTAGGAACACAATACGTTATTGATATAATTATTATGCTGTTAAACGTTTACATAAATACATATAAACCTTTTATTTCAGTTGGTTACAGTTTTTATATGAAATGGTATTTTTTTGTCTTTTCTATTTTGTAAAAATGCAATACAGGTCATACTATTTGCAATAATTTAACCTATATCTCAAATTATAAAGTTCAATTTAGCTATTTATTCTTATTGCTACAATCCTATCATACGCCCGTCATATATGACCGCAAACCAATAAATGACAATTTTTTATCGTACTCACACCACAAATAACTCTGATTAAAACAATTAATAGACAATTTTTTACCAATAATTCGGTATAGATTTGATTCCGTTTTCAAAGCTCGTTAATTAATTTTTTAGCACACAAAGAATCACTAAATAGTAGAGGTTATTATGCAACAAGAAGCATTAGGTATGGTAGAAACAAAAGGGCTAACAGCCGCAATTGAAGCTGCTGACACAATGGTTAAATCAGCAAATGTAGATTTAGTTGGTTACGAAAAGATTGGCTCTGGTTTAGTTACAGTTATTGTCCGTGGTGACGTAGGCGCAGTGAAAGCAGCGACAGATGCAGGCGCTTCTGCTGGTGCGAACGTAGGTGAGATTGTTGCAACACACGTAATTCCTCGTCCTCACACTGACGTAGAAAAAATTCTTCCAAAAGGGCTTGAGTAATGGATAGGAACCTGGTCGACGAAGTCATGACTCAGGTTATGGCAAAAGTTAATGATCAAGGGAATCAAACTCCGGATCAACAAAATATTGAACGAGGCGGGAAAATGACACAGAAAACCTGTGGTTTAACAGAATTTGTAGGTACTGCAATCGGCGACACTATCGGACTTGTGATTGCTAATGTAGATACTGAAGTATTAGACGCAATGAAGTTAGAGAAGAAATATCGCTCTATCGGCATTATGGGTGCACGCGTAGGTGCTGGCCCTCACATCATGGCAGCAGACGAAGCGGTTAAGAGTACCAATACCGAAGTCATTACTATCGAGCTTCCACGTGATACGAAAGGCGGAGCTGGTCACGGATCTCTTATCGTCTTTGGTGGCGATGATGTTTCTGATGTAAGACGAGCAGTAGAAGTCGCTCTAAAAGAATTAGACCGAACTTTCGGTGATGTATACGCAAACGATGCTGGCCATATAGAACTTCAATACAGCGCTAGAGCAAGTTATGCACTAGAAAAAGCATTCGGTACTCCACTAGGTAAAGCATGTGGCGTTATTGTCGGTGCGCCTGCCGCAGTTGGCGTTCTAATGGCTGATACAGCTGTGAAAGCCGCAAATGTTGAGACGGTTGCCTATAGCACACCCGCTAACGGAACTAGCTTTAGTAATGAAGCTATTCTAGTTATCTCTGGCGATTCTGGCGCAGTGCGTCAAGCCGTCATTTCAGCACGTGAAGTTGGAAAAACCCTGCTATCAGCAATGGGTGACGAGCCAACCAATACTCGTCCTTCTTATATCTAATGCTACGCAGAGGTTGATCCATGAAATCAAAAAGATTTGAAGCATTGGCAAAGCGTCCAGTTAATCAGGACGGATTTGTTAAAGAGTGGGTCGAAGAAGGGTTTATCGCTATGGATAGCCCTAACGATCCGATACCTTCCATCAAAATTGTCAATGGCGAAGTCATTGAACTAGATAACAAACCCAAAGCTGAGTTTGACTTAATAGACCATTTTATTGCGCGTTACGGTATTAACTTAGAAAACGCAGAAAAAGTAATGGCGATGGATTCAGTAAAACTGGCCAATATGTTGTGTGATCCAAACGTTCCACGTAAAGACATTGTGCCGCTAACTACTGCTATGACCCCGGCAAAAATTGTAGACGTAATGTCACAAATGAATGTTGTCGAAATGATGATGTCAATGCAGAAAATGAGAGCAAGAAAGTCGCCGTCTCAACAAGCTCACGTGACTAACATTAAAGACAATCCAGTGCAAATCGCAGCAGATGCAGCAGAAGGTGCATTTCGTGGATTCGATGAACAAGAAACTACGGTAGCGGTTGCACGTTATGCTCCATTTAACGCTATTGCGTTATTGGTTGGTTCTCAAGTGGGTCGTCCTGGCGTATTGACACAATGTGCGTTGGAAGAAGCGACAGAACTTAAACTCGGTATGCTTGGTCACACTTGCTACGCGGAAACTATTTCTGTTTACGGTACTGAACCTGTATTTACTGATGGAGATGATACGCCTTGGTCTAAAGGTTTCCTAGCATCTGCGTACGCTTCTCGTGGTCTAAAAATGCGTTTCACTTCTGGTAGTGGCTCTGAAGTACAAATGGGTTACGCTGAAGGTAAATCGATGCTTTATTTGGAAGCTCGATGCATTTACATCACTAAAGCAGCTGGTGTTCAAGGTTTACAAAATGGTTCAGTGAGCTGTATTGGTGTTCCTTCTGCCGTGCCTTCTGGTATCCGTGCAGTATTAGCTGAAAACTTAATCTGTTCTGCACTTGATTTAGAATGTGCGTCAAGTAATGACCAAACCTTTACTCACTCTGACATGAGACGTACGGCACGTATGCTTATGCAATTCTTGCCAGGTACAGACTTCATTTCATCAGGTTACTCTGCCACACCAAACTATGACAACATGTTTGCAGGCTCCAATGAAGACGCAGAAGATTTCGATGATTACAACGTTCTTCAACGCGACTTACGTGTAGACGGCGGACTTAATCCAGTCGTTGAGGAAGACGTAGTAGCGATTCGAAATAAAGCAGCGCGTGCTATGCAAGCGATATTCGCTGGTATGGGACTTCCTGAGATCACAGACGAAGAAGTAACCGCAGCGACCTATGCTCACGGCTCAAGAGATATGCCTGAACGTAACATGGTTGAAGACCTCAAAGCAGCTCAAGAAATCATTGACCAAGACCGAACTGGTTTAGAAGTCGTTACGGCCTTATACAAAGGTGGTTTCGAAGACGTAGCTCAAAATATGCTTGATATTCAGAAAGCAAAAATATCAGGAGATTACCTCCATACTTCAGCCATCATTCTTGGGGACAACGAAGTCGTTTCCGCAGTCAATCACCTGAACGACTACGCAGGACCTGCAACCGGTTATCGAGTTGAAGGCAAGCGTTGGGAACAAATCAAAAATATTCCAAATGCGTTAGATCCACAAGAATTGGGTTAAGGAGACTGATTATGGAAATCAACGAAAAATTGCTACGCACTATCATTGAAGATGTAATCAGTAGTATGCAAACAAAGCAAGAATCTCAAACGGTTTCGTTTACTAAACCGTCAAATAGTGCTTCTAGCGCCGGATTCTTGCAAGAAATAGGTGAAGCTAAGATCAGCACCAAACGCGATGAAGTTGTGATTGCTGTTGGCCCAGCATTTGGTCTATCTCAGACTGAAAGTATTGTTGGCGTCCCTCACAAAGACATTATCAGAGAAATGATTGCAGGTATCGAAGAAGAAGGACTTAGTGCCAGAGTTGTTCGTTGCTTTAAGTCCTCTGATGTTGCATTTGTTGCGGTAGAAGGTGAACACCTTTGTGGCTCAGGTATCTGTATTGGTATCCAATCTAAAGGCACAACGGTTATCCATCAAAAAGGATTGCCACCTTTGTCTAACTTAGAGTTATTCCCTCAAGCTCCATTATTGACGCTCGAGACTTATCGTCTAATCGGCAAAAACTCGGCTAAATATGCGAAAGGGGAAACACCACAACCTGTTCCAACACTTAACGACCAGATGGCAAGGCCTAAATACCAAGCTAAATCGGCTGTACTGCACATCAAGGAAACTAAGCACGTTGTAACTGGCAAGAACGCAGTAGAGCTAGCGGTAGCCATTTAATAAGGAAAATAACATGAATTCAGAAACGATTGAATCGATGGTTCGTGATGTACTGGAGAAGATGAATGGTCAACAAAGCGCTTCATCGGCTACTAGCTCGACTCCTACACGATCTTCGACAGCGACAGTCAACGACTATCCGCTAGCAAGCAAACATCCTGACTGGGTAAAAACACCGACAGGAAAAACAGCTGAAGATATCACGTTGGAAAACGTTTTAAACGGCAGTGTAACCAATAAAGATATGCGTATCACTCCTGAAATCTTAAGAACTCAGGCTGATATTGCTCGAGATGCAGGTCGTGATCTCTTGGCACTGAACTTTGAACGCGCTGCAGAGATGACTGCGGTGCCAGATGATCAAGTCCTTGATATCTACAATGCATTACGCCCATACCGTTCTAGCAAACAAGAATTGCTCGATATCGCTCAAGAACTAGAGAGCAAATATAAAGCAACAATATGCGCTGGATTTGTAAGGGAAGCGGCTCAGCTGTACCAAGAAAGGAAAAAACTGAAAGGCGACAACTAAGCTTCAGTTTTTTTATTAACTAAATGGATAAGATTATGACCTACATTGTTGGTGTTGATATTGGTAACTCCTCTACCGAAGTCGCCTTAGCCCAGTCACAATTTGATGGTGAGCAGCAATTTATCGCTAGCGCTATTACAGACACAACTGGGATAAAAGGAACCAAACAGAACTTAGTCGGGATATACAAGGCTTTAGACCTTTTGGTTGCTAAGTCAGGAATCACGCTTAAAGATCTTGACCTTATCCGCATTAATGAAGCTACGCCAGTGATTGGTGATGTTGCGATGGAGATGATCACAGAAACAATCATCACCGAGTCAACCATGATCGGTCACAACCCCAAGACCCCTGGTGGTCTTGGAGTTGGCGTTGGCATCACTACTACATTTGATGAACTTCTAACCTTAGATAAATCAAATGCGTATATCGTCGTTGCAACGAAAGATATCGATTTTGCCGATATCGCTTCGATGATAAATCAGGCGTCGACTTTAGGCTACGACGTAACAGGCGCTATCTTACAGAGAGATGATGGTGTGTTGGTTAATAATCGCCTAGACAAAATCATCCCTATTGTTGATGAGGTCGCTTTTGTCCATAAAATTCCTCTTGGAATGCAAGCCGCAATAGAGGTTGCATCCCAAGGTAAAGTTATCAATACCTTATCTAACCCATATGGTATTGCAACTTTGTTTAACCTCACTCCAGAGGAAACAAAAAGTATTGTCCCTATCGCCAGAGCACTAATCGGAACTCGGTCTGCCGTTGTTGTTAAAACACCGGAAGGTGATGTCAAAGCCCGAGTTATTCCGGCTGGAAAATTATCTCTTTTTTGTAAAAACCAAACTATTGAAGTCGATATAGCTAAAGGAAGCCAGGCAGTAATGGATGCCGTCTCTTCTCTAAGTCACTTAAGCAACGCAGTTGGTGAATTAGGCACCAACATTGGTGGAATGATTGAAAATGTTCGCCAGACTATGGCTGAGTTGACAAACAAACCTTGTGACGAAGTATTTATTCAAGATTTGCTGGCCGTAGACACGTTAGTCCCTGTCAACGTGCAAGGAGGGTTAGCTGGTGAGTTTGCTCTCGAACATGCGGTAGGAATCGCGTCAATGGTCAAGTCTGACCATTTACAAATGGCACGTATTGCGGAAGAAATTCATCATACTCTTGATATTGAAGTTCAAATAGGTGGCGCAGAAGCGGAAGCGGCTATATTAGGAGCGCTAACAACGCCAGGTACAGCAAAACCAATGGCAATTCTAGATTTAGGTGCAGGTTCTACCGATGCCTCTATCATCAATGGTAAAAACGACATTGTGGCAACCCACCTTGCAGGAGCAGGTGAGATGGTAACCATGGTTATTGCGGCTGAACTCGGTTTATCCGATCGCTACCTTGCAGAGGATATTAAACGATATCCTTTGGCTAAAGTAGAAAGCCTATTTCACATTCGCCACGAAGATAACAGCGTCCAATTTTTTGACAAACCGCTTTCCTCAGACGTATTTGCCAGAGTTGTTGTGGTTAAAGACGAAGGTCTAATTCCTTTAGACGCAGACCTTACCTTAGAAAAAATCCGTAACATTCGTCGTAGTGCCAAATCTCGTGTATTCGTGACAAATTCGCTAAGAGCACTTAAATCGGTTAGTCCTACAGGCAATATTCGTGATATTCCATTCGTCGTTCTCGTCGGTGGGTCATCACTTGATTTCGAAATACCTCAATTAGTTACTGACGCCTTAGCGCATTACAACCTTGTTGCAGGACAAGGCAATATTCGTGGACAAGAAGGACCACGCAACGCGGTGGCAACGGGGTTAATTCTGTCTCATGCGCAGCAGGGAGATAACTAGTGATCAACTTCAGTGAACATAAACCCAGCATATTGATCATGACTCAAAGTGGAGAGCTTGAATCTCATTGGAATCAAGTCTTGTTTGGTATGGAAGAAGAAGGCATTCCTTATCAAATCAGGAAAGGAAATGCTGAAGATTCAATTGAAGAGCAAGCTTATGAAGCGGCACATCAATCAGCATTGGCGGTTGGCATCGCATCAACCAAAGAAGAGATAGTCATACATTACAAAAACTTATCTAAACAACAACCTTTATTTAGAAAGGCATACCACGACGTTGCTAATCCGTTTCAGCTTAGAAACATCGGTAGCAACGCCGCTCGTTTAGTCAAAGGTATACCGTTCAAAATCAATGAATAATCAACAAGGAGTACAGAAGGTGAAAATCTCTCTCGGTTTGTTAGAAGTTAAAGGCTTAGCCTTAGCGATCAATACCGCTGATGCAATGGCAAAGTGTGCTGCAATTAATATTGTAGACATCGAAAAGACCAACGGTAATGGTTGGATGTTAATAAAAGTCACTGGCGATGTTGCTGCAGTTCAGGCAGCGATATCTTCTGGAGCATTGTTAGCGAACAAAAATGGCGGCCTTGTTTCTCAAAAAGTTTTATCTCGCCCTGACCTAAAATTACTGAAAACCTTCACGCCGACCCCTAAAAAGACTGAGGCCAAAAAGGCAACTGAAACAGCAGAACTACCACAAATAGCAGTAGAAGAGCAACCGTCTGAGCAACCAGAACAAGTAGTAGATGAAACTGTAGAACAAGTAGAAACGATTGAAGAAGTGAATGAAGAACCTGAAAATTCATCAGTACAAGAAGCTGAAATTGCAGACATTCAAACAGACCATGAACCACAAGAAGAGTCAAAAAAACCGAACAAGCTTTATCGCAAACAGCGACATGTAATCTTTGCTTAGACCCACAATGTCCTCGGCATAAAGGCGAACCTCATGGTAACTGCTTGAATGGAGGAAAGTACAATGGTTGAGGAGGCGTTAATCCACAACAAAGTCGAGAGCATTGTAGAAAACCTATTTGATGAGATGCGCCAAAGACCAATACCTGTCGGGGTATCTAATCGTCATATACATCTTTGCGAGGCCGATTTTACAGCCCTGTTCCCTGGTCGAGATCTAACCGTTAAGAAGATGCTGCTACAACCAGGTCAATATGCGGCGGATGAAATAGTCACTATATGTGGACCAAAAGGGTGCATTGAACGAGTACGAATCCTAGGGCCTTTACGTAGTCAAACCCAGGTGGAAATTTCTGCAACCGATGCTCGTGCTATCGGAGTTAAAGCTCCTCTCCGTCTATCTGGAAAACTGGCTGGAACACCCGGTGTTCGCTTAGTCAGTCCGTTTGGAGAAGTAACATTAGAACAAGGTACGCTTGTTGCGCTGCGCCATATCCACATGTCTCCATTAGAGGCGCTAGTTTACGGAGTTTCAGAAGGCGATTCAGTAAAAGTATCCATTGAAGGCACGCTTAGAAAGGCGATTTTCGACGACGTTGCGATTCGTATTGACCCTGCGATGAAACTCGAAATGCACATCGATACCGATGAAGCCAATGCAGCGGACTTAGGTAATCAATCTGCTTTTGCAGTTTTGATAAAAGACTAATAGGTGTAATAGTGACGAGCCAAGAGATCGACATTACTAGTATTGTTAACGCGGTGATTAACATTCTCACTAAACGTCAAAACGCTGTTTATAAGACAGACTTAAATGCGTTAACAAAAGGAATATCAAAGTCTGTTTACTCAAATTACAGCACGTTATTTATTACGCTACCCGACATGCAGTTTATTCAGCAACTCGCTAGCCATGGCAGGAGTACCCATGTCACTCCTGCTGTGCAACATGTTTATGATGCTCTCTCTTATGGCCTTGAACTCAAAATTAATATTCATGAGCATCTTTTACCGTCTTTACCCATCGAAGGATTAGCACTATTACCGATCCAACTCAGTGACCAACTTGGCAACACTATCAAGTTAGAAACAGCACCCGTTTTGGGTTACCAGCAGGTGATCACTTTGACTGGAAAATGGTTGATTACGCCAAAAACAACGCTGGTTACGCCATTGGCAAAGGACATCCTTATCCAAAACAACATTCACTTAATTAAAGTGAGGTAAATCATGCAATTAGCAAAAGTTGTAGGTTCTATTGTTTCGACTCAAAAAACACCATCGCTCATCGGTAGAAAGTTATTAATTGTAAGAAGAGTAAATGGTGACGACACCGAAACATCGAACCCTGAATGGTCTGACGAAATTGCGGCCGACTGTGTTGGTGCTGGTGAAGGAGAACTAGTGTTTGTCACCAGAGGTTCTTCTGCTCGACTGATTCAAGACAATAACTGTGAAGCAGTTGATCTGGCCATCGTCGGAATTGTCGACTCAGTTAGCTATCGCTCTTAAGGTTAAGGAAAGCAAGAGAATGAGTATTTATACAAAAAAAGGGGATGCAGGCACAACCTCTTTAGTTGGCGGAACAAGAGTGAATAAATCGGATTTACAGGTTGACGCATACGGAACCATTGACGAACTCAACTCTAACATCGCTCTCGCCACCAAAGCGGTTAAAAATGAGTGTCATGTTCCACTACTGGAATCCATCCAACATCAGCTTTTTTATCTTGGTGCCGAAGTAGCGACAGCTGACCAAAGCGCGACTAAAAATAACCAAAGGTTGATAGAAGCTGGCGATCTCGAGTCAATGGAACGTGCGATTGACCAGTGCATGTCTGCACTTCCCCCTGTAAAAAGTTTTATCTTGCCGGGAAGTTCAGAGGCTGGGAGTCGACTTCATTGTGCTAGAACAATAGCAAGAAGAGCAGAAAGACGCTTAGTAGAAGTCTCTCAACAATCGAACATGCGCCCTATCGTTCTCAAATATATAAACCGGCTATCCGATTTTCTCTATGCACTTGCACGAGCAGAAGATGATTATGCCACCAACGAGAATATGATTCAGACGATTGTTCACAACTATTGTGAAGCGGTAGAAAACGGCCCTAACCACCGCCATCAAACCAACGAAATTAAGCAAGAGAAAAGTATCATGCAAATGCCTGAAGGACTCAATTTTATCCATGTTCATCAAATGATGAAACAAGCTGTTGATGCATCTATTGGACGAAAAGTCCCTGTGGTGATTTCTGTTGTCGATGCGAACGGACATCTGATTATGACCTATCGCATGCCAGAAGCCTTATTAGTGAGCACCGATTTAGCACCCAAAAAAGCCTATACGTCAGTCGCACTAAAATGCGCGACTCATCAACTATCTGATTTGATACAACCCGGTACAGACCTTTACCAACTAGAAACCATGTGCGATGGAAAAATTGTCACCTTTGGCGGTGGTATTCCTTTGTACCAACAACAACAACTCGTCGGTGCTATTGGCATCAGTGGCGGTACGGTTAAGCAAGACATAGAGATTGCACTTGCTGCCATCAAAAACTTAGATTTAGAGGAAAAATAGATAATGGACAGTAATGAATTAGAAAGCATTGTTCGCAATATTTTAAGCGAGAAACTCGCCCAAAATGCACCAGTTGAATCACCTGCTGCAACAGAAAATGCTTTATTCGAAAGTGTGGATAGCGCTATACAAGCCGCTTCTTCAGCATTTCAGCGTTTTCATAAAAGCCCGCTAAAAACTCGTAGTGCTATTATTACCGCGATTAGAAAAGAGTTAGCGCCCATCATTCCAAAATTAGCCGCTGATGCAGTAGCTGAATCTGGTATGGGCAACACGGAACACAAAATTCTAAAAAATCAGGCAGCATTGAATAATACACCAGGTATCGAAGACCTCACTACTCAAGCGTTAACTGGTGACGACGGCATGGTGCTATATGAATATTCACCTTACGGCGTCATTGGCTCTATCACGCCAAGTACTAACCCAACAGAAACTATAATCAATAACAGTATTAGTATGTTAGCCGCAGGCAACACCGTCTACTTTTCCCTCACCCAGGAGCTAAGCTCATCTCGTTATGGTTGATTAGTAAAATAGAAGACATCGCCTTTAGAGCTTGTGGAATTAGAAACCTGATCGTCACAATGAAAGAACCTAGCTTCAAAGCCACTCAGGATATGATGATTCATCCGGGCATCTCATTGTTAGCCGTTACAGGTGGACCCGCTATTGTTGATGCGGCAATGAAAACAGGTAAAAAAGTGATAGGCGCTGGTGCGGGTAATCCCCCTTGCCTCGTTGACGAAACTGCCGAAATCGCGAATGCAGCTAGAAGTATCATTGCGGGGGCATCTTTAGATTATAACGTGCCGTGTATCGCTGAAAAAGCGGTTGTTGTTGTTGACACGGTTGCAGACCAACTTATTCAGCAAATGCAATCATTTGGTGCGTACCTAATTTCTAACCCAAGTGATATAGAACGCTTACGAAGTGCATGTTTTGACAATGGCACTGTAAATAAAAACCTCGTAGGTCGCAGCCCTGCCACTATTCTAGAAACTGCAGGGATCCATTGCCCAGAGCAAGAACCAAAGTTGATTATCCTAGAAACAAGTGGGGACGACATTTTCGTTGTTGAAGAGCAACTGATGCCTGTACTACCTATTGTTCGTGTCGCCAATTTTGAAGATGGGTTAGCGCTTTCTTTATGCATTGAAGGCGGTCTACACCACACTGCGATTATGCACTCACAAAACGTATCTCGCTTAAATAAAGCCGCACAAATGATGCAAACTTCGATTTTCGTTAAGAATGGACCTTCCTATGCAGGTATCGGTGTCGGTGCCGAGAGTTTTACCACTTTCACTATTGCTACACCAACAGGTGAAGGAACAACATCAGCAAAATCATTCGCAAGATCGCGTCGTTGTGTATTACAAAACGGATTTTCAATTCGCTAATAACAATAAGTGAGTATAAAGGGATCATGAAGAAATTTTCAGTTAAAACTCGAGTGTATAGTGGCGTTGGCAGCCTTGAATATTTAAAGCGATTCAAACAAAACAAAATATGGATTGTTTGCGACGGTTTTTTAGCCTCAAGCCCAGCTTATACGCGCCTGAAATCCATGTTAGAAGATGATAATCAACTATTCCTTTTTTCTGATATTAGTCCTGATCCCGATATCGCTACCATTGTGAAAGGCATCGCCGATTTACAAAGTGTACAACCAGACATCATCATTGGATTTGGTGGAGGCTCGGCAATTGATGCCGCCAAAGCCATCCGTTTTTTTGTGGAACAAAGTCAACACTTACCTCTCGAGTGTTGCATTGCTATTCCAACTACTAGTGGTACTGGTTCGGAAGTCACATCAGCAACGGTGATTAGTGATAAAGAAAAAGGGATTAAATACCCTCTGTTCCACCCCACTATTTTTCCAGACATCGCTATTTTAGACCCTGAATTGGTCGTTACGGTACCAGATAACATCACCGCCAATACAGGATTAGATGTATTAACCCATGCAATTGAAGCATACGTTTCCGTTGATGCTAACGATTTTGCTGACGCCTTAGCGGAGAAAGCGGTCTACAACATTTTTCAATATTTGCCTACCGCCTATGCAAATGGGAAATGCATTCCAACCAGAACCAAAGTACATAACGCATCAAGTATGGCTGGTATGGCATTTAGTCAGGCCGGTTTGGGGCTTAACCATGCTATTGCTCATCAATTGGGAGGCCAGTTCAAAATTCCTCATGGGTTAGCCAACGCAATATTATTACCCCATGTCATACGCCATAATGCAAAAGACATCAGAGCCAGAAAACGATACGCAAGATTGGCGAAATTTTGCCAACTCTGTCCAAAATCCGCCAACGACAAAACCGCTGTCAATCAACTCATCTTTCACATAAATAAGTTAATGGCGAAGTTGCATATCCAAACGTCTTTAAGAAAACTTGGAGTTAATGAGGGTCATTTGCGAGAAAAGCAGTCGTTGATTATGGCTGCAACACATGCTGACAGCACTCTAGCAACCAATCCGTGTACGGTTTCCGATAACGACATCAGGCACATATTAGAGGCGATATTATGACAACTATCCATCCATCATCTCCATCGACGTTGGAAACAGACCAAGCTATCGTTTCAGAGACACTCAACAAAACGAGCAAAGACGAGTTACTTAAGGCCGTTCGAAATGCTGGCATCGTCGGTGCTGGGGGCGCTGGCTTTCCTACTTATGTCAAACTGCAATCTAAAGCAGAAATATTTTTGGTCAACGCGGCTGAATGTGAACCTTTACTTAAAGTAGACCAACAGTTAATGGCTCAAGAGCCAAGTAGGCTCATTCGCGGTTTGCAATATGGAATGTCTCTAACAGGGGCGAAAGAAGGCATTATTGCACTCAAAAAGAAATATTCAGCGGCTATTTCTGCGCTTACTCCCTTATTACCCAGTAATATTCGCATTCATGTCTTACCAGACATCTATCCGGCTGGTGATGAAGTGATTACTATTTGGTTGGCAACAGGACGACAAGTCGCGGCAGCGGCTCTACCAATTAGTATTGGAGTAATCGTCAATAATGTACAAACGTTAATACAATTGGCGGATACCTTTGAACAAGGTAAGCCTGTGACAAAACGGACATTAACCGTTAATGGAGCAGTGGCAAACCCAATTACGTTTACCGCACCAATTGGCATAACGCTTGCGCAAGCTCTCGCATTAGCAGGGGGCGTAACAATAAATAACCCAGCTTATATTTTGGGTGGCCCAATGATGGGTAAAGTGATTGAGGATTTAGAACAACCGGTGACGAAAACCACCGGTGGATTACTCGTTTTACCACAAGATCACATACTTATAAAACGCCAAAAACAGTCTATCGAATCTGTAATGACCATGGCTCGCAACGTTTGTGAGCAATGCAAAATGTGCACAGAATTATGCCCCCGACATCTTGTTGGTCACGAATTATCACCGAGTGAAATTGTTAAAGCCGTTTGCTATGAAAAAGTAAGTAAACCTTCCATTTTGCTCTCAGCATTAACGTGCTCTGAGTGTGGTATATGTGAGGCTTACGCTTGCCCTGTTGAAATATCTCCAATGCGTATCAACAAAATGCTGAAAAAACAGTTCAGAGAACAAGGGGCTAGATATGAAGGCGAACTGCGCGATATAGATCCTATGTTTCCTTACCGTATGGTCCCAACTAAACGTTTAATATCGCGCTTAGACCTTAACGCATTAAACAAAGATGCCCCAATGCAAGACATTGATTGGGATTTAGATCAAGTCTGCATTCCATTACAACAACATATAGGAAAAGCATCCAACCCCATCGTTTCTATTGGCGATAAAGTGAGTGTTGGACAATGCATTGCTACACCAGACGAAGACGCTTTAGGTGTCTCCATCCATTCCAGCATTTGTGGTGTAGTTCATAATATTTCCAGTACCGACATAACGATTACCAAGGAGTAACCCATGTATCACGCGATTGGATTAGTAGAAATGAGCAGCATAGCGAAAGGTATAGAAGCCACTGATGTGATGCTCACAAGTGCTAATGTTGAGTTGTTACTGGCTAAAACCATCTGCCCAGGTAAATACATTACTATGGTTGGAGGTGAAATTGGAGCAATACAGCAAGCCGTAGATAACGGTATTCATTGTGGAGGCCACCTTACTGTTGATAGCTTTGTTATCCCCAATGTCCACGCTTCTATTCTGCCAGCGTTGAGTGGCGTAAATGAAATCGAACAAAAAAATCAATCGGTATCGTTGAAACCTACAGTGTTGGCGCTTGCATAACTGCGGCAGATGCAGCGGTTAAAAGTGCAAACGTACAACTGGTTAGAATTCATATGGCTTTTGGCATCGGTGGCAAATGTTACATGGTTCTTAATGGTGAAATTACAGATGTAAAAACAGCGGTAACTGAAGCATCCAACAGTGCGGGCAAAAAAGGTCTACTGGTACAAAACAGTTCCATTGCCAAGCCTGATAAAGCGCTTTGGCAACATGTTCTGTAATTTGAGGAGTAACCAATGACCGATGACAACAAAAACCGAGTTATTCAAGAATATGTTCCTGGAAAGCAAATCACCTTAATTCACTTAATTGCTAATCCAAACAAAGCATTACATCAAAAAATGGGCCTAAGTAGTGATACTAATGCCATTGGCATTCTAACTATCACTCCAAGTGAAGCGGCCATAATAGCTGGTGATATAGCTACTAAATCTGGTGCAATCGAACTTGGTTTTGTAGACAGGTTCACCGGCTCTGTCGTGTTTACTGGCGACGTATCAGCCGTTGAGTACGCGTTAAAGCAAGTTCGTTACACATTGGGTGACATGATGAAATTTAGTACCTGTCCACTAACTCGGACATAATGATGCGTAAAAAAATAATGTTTGTCGGAAGAAGTGAAAGCGGAAAAACAACACTGCTTCAAAGCTTAAATAAATTGCCACTTAAGTATGACAAAACTCAAGTCTTAAACTTCCGGCTGTCCTCTATTGACACCCCTGGTGAATATTTAGAAAACCCAAGGTTTTATAGCGCTCTCATCACCGCATCCTATGACGTGGATGTGGTGGCATTAATTCAGAGCGCTGATAATCCGGCTAGCTTATTTGCACCTCAATTTGCAACCGCATTCAATAAACCAGTCATTGGTATTGTAACCAAATCAGACACAGTACCCGACCTTTCATCTTCTTCGGTAAATCAACTACTTCGAGACGCTGGAGCAAGCACCATTTTTGCTACTTCAGCGTATAACAACGACGGCGTCCTAAAGCTGCGCCAATTTTTAAACTGGGAATAACCGTAACATTATGGAAAATAAAATATTAGCTATCAACGCAGGTAGCTCAACATTAAAGTTTCAACTCTATTTCATGCCAAGAGAGAAACTAATAGTAAAAGGAATGATCGACAAAATTGGTAAGGACGATGCGGAGTTCGTTCTTTATATCGACCAACACAAGCACACCATTAAGAACATCAAATTGCATTCCCCTCAGCAAGCTTTTGATTATCTTTTAGAACAGTTATTACATAAAAATGTTTTGACATCTGTCGACGAGATCAACAGCATTGGACACAGAGTCGCGCATGGTGGAGAACACTTTAGTCAATCAGTCGTCATCGATCAGAATGTCATCGAAACATTAGAGTCATTAATAGAACTCGCCCCCTTACATAACCCAGTTAACATCGAATTTATTAAAGCGGTAACAGCACGACTACCAAAAGTGAATCAAGTAGCGATATTCGATACCTCGTTTCATCAAAGCATACAAAAAGAGCATTTTTTATACGCCATTCCACACCGTTTTTATCAAGATGATCATATTCGTCGCTACGGTTTTCATGGCACTAGTCATAAGTACGTAAGTGAAATATGCGCTGAAAAAATGAATAAACCGATTGAAGATCTAAACATCATTAGCTGCCACCTCGGTAGTGGCGCTAGCATATGCGCTATTAAAGGGGGCATATCTGTTAATACATCAATGGGCTTTACGCCGTTAGCTGGTTTGATGATGGGCACACGTTGCGGTGATATTGACCCGTCGATACTTGTATTTATTGCCAATAAGCACGACATGGATGTAGAAGAAGTCAATCAAATTATGATCAATGAATCTGGTCTGCTTGGTGTATCCGGTGTTTCAAATGATTGTAGAGCCGTGGAGCAAGCCGCTAAAAATGGGAATGAAAGAGCACAGCTTGCATTGGATATGTTCGTACAACGTATCAGAGCATTCATCGGTTCTTATATGGTACAAATGGGCGGGGTCGATGCCATTCTATTTACTGGAGGTATAGGAGAAAACTCGACTTCTATTCGTTCCTCTGTGTGTAGTGGCTTAGAGCGACTAGGCATCAAGGTCGATGAAGATAAGAATGCTGCGTCTGATACTTTTTTCCAAGATGCGAACGGAACCGTATCGTTAGCGATTATTAATACTAATGAAGAGCTCATGATGGCAAGAGAAACGCATAGTATTCAGTGAGTTATTATTTGATTAATTAAGGGGGTATTCCAAGTAATCTTAAACGCAGTATACCCTTTTTTTGTTAGTGCTCATTGAGCACATCGCGCCCTCAAGTAGTTATTGCGACGATATCTGGTAGCGACTTTGGTGGCTGGTTATATCCAAAAGTGATCGGTGCATAATTATCAACTGAAAGTACCGATTGTACCAATCCAAATCAATGCTAAGAGTGTGAAATCGAATACACCAAAGCAAAAGCTTAAATAAAAATCTAACGTAAACAGAGTTCAAAACTTCTAATAAAAAAGTGAAACAAAGGACCCTAATATGACTAAGAAATATATCGTTGCTCTCGATCAAGGTACCACAAGCTCACGTACTGTTGTTCTAGACCATGACGCTAATATTGTAAGTGTGGCACAGCGTGAATTTACTCAGATTTACCCACAAGCGGGTTGGGTTGAGCATAATCCATTAGAAATCTATGCGACTCAAAGCTCAACATTAGTAGAAGCCCTTACACAAAAAGGGATTCGTTCTGACGAAGTCGCTGGTATCGGTATTACTAACCAACGTGAAACAACTATTGTATGGAACAAAGAAACCGGTGAGCCAGTATATAATGCAATTGTATGGCAATGTCGCCGTACCGCTGATATGTGTAATGAGCTGAAGAAAATTGATGGGCTTGAAGCATACATCAAAGAGAATACAGGTCTTGTACTTGACCCATATTTTTCTGGTACAAAAGTAAAATGGATCCTTGATAACGTTGAAGGAGCAAGAGCGCTAGCTGAAGAAGGCAAATTGCTCTTTGGTACCGTCGATACTTGGCTACTTTGGAAGATGACGCAAGGCCGTGTTCACGTTACTGATTATACCAACGCATCTCGTACTATGCTGTTTAACATTAAGTCGTTGCAGTGGGATGAGAAAATTCTTAAAGAGTACAATATTCCTCTTTCTATGATGCCTGAAGTCAAAGCGTCTTCTGAAGTGTACGGCGAAACCAACATTGGTGGCAAAGGTGGAACTCGTATTCCTCTTGCTGGTATTGCTGGCGATCAACAAGCCGCGCTATTTGGTCAAATGTGTGTGGAACCTGGCCAAGCGAAAAACACCTATGGGACTGGTTGTTTCTTGTTAATGAACACTGGTAAAGAGAAGATTACCTCTAACAATGGTCTATTGACTACGTTAGCGTGTGGCCCTAAAGGTGAAGTTGCTTACGCACTTGAAGGTTCTGTATTCATGGGTGGTGCATCGATCCAGTGGCTTCGTGATGAAATGAAACTGCTTTCTGATGCGAAAGATTCTGAATATTTTGCAACCAAAGTTGATTCTTCTAACGGTGTATATGTTGTTCCTGCATTTGCTGGCCTAGGTGCTCCATATTGGGATGCGTATGCTCGTGGTACGATTGTTGGTATGACTCGTGGTACAGGTGCAAACCATGTTATCCGCGCAACATTAGAAAGTATTGCTTATCAAAGTCGTGATGTTATCGACGCAATGCAAGCGGACTCTGGTATTAAGCTGGCAACTCTGCGTGTGGATGGCGGTGCGGTAGCGAATAACTTCTTGATGCAATTCCAATCTGATATCTTGGATACAAATGTACTTCGTCCAAAAGTAACAGAAGTAACGGCGTTAGGCGCAGCTTATCTTGCAGGTCTTGCTGTTGGTTTCTGGGATAGCATTGATGAAGTCTCAAACAAAGCTGAAATCGACAGAACGTTTGTCTCTGCTCACGACGAAGAAAAACGCGTAGAGCGTTACAATGGTTGGAAACGTGCCGTACGCGGTGTGTTGGCATGGTCTGAAGTTGCTCACGAAGAATAAGGTGCCACGCTTTACTGTTCGTTAAGTTGAAAACCTTAATTTAAGATTTTTAATTGGTGCTCAACGTATGATCTTGGGCAGATAGTGACCTCATGTGTCATCTCTAATTATTTCAGAGAAAATTATTATGTTTGTAGAGCTTTTAAAATATATTAGTCCTTTTAGCATTGCTGGTATATGTTATTTACTATATCGAAAGTTTGGAAATAAGAATGTCATTTCTACTGAAGATACAGATAATATGTCTAAATCGTCAATTAGTATTAAAACAATAGATGAGCAGCTAAAGGGCTTTGGACATATAAAAGATCAAAAAAAGGTTTCCACGCTCGATTATTCTTTTAAAGAGCTGATCGATGTTGACGTATTGCAAAAAGTTCAAGACGAATTTGCAAAAGCGATGGGGGTAGCAAGTATTACCGTTGATAATCATGGAAACGCCATCACTAAACCGAGCAACTTTACCTCTTTTTGTATGGAGCATACGAGAGAGAGTAAAAAAGGGTCGGATCTTTGTACACAATGTGATCGAGGCGGCGGTACTATCTCTGGTCATACTAACAAGCCAGCCATCTATAAATGCCATACTGGGTTAATAGATTTTGGCGTACCAATAATTATTGAAGGCACTCAGATTGGCAGTATCCTTGGCGGGCAAACGCTAACTCATAAACCGGATGAAGAAGAATTTAGAGCCATCGCCAGAAACCTTAGTATTGATGAAGATAAGTATATTGAAGCGTTGAAAAAAATTTCGATTATTACCCCTGATAAACTCATCGCCGCTGCAAATCTACTTTTTCTAATCGCCAACACTTTTTCAAAATCAGGATTGCAGAGAAGACAACTGGTGGATTTATCATTGTCAGGAATTTCTGAAATGTCAGGTTCGCTAAGTTCTATTTCAGAAGCCACAGATCAAGTTAATATAGCGCTTGGAATGGTATCAACGGCGTCAGAAGAATTACACTCAACGGTTAGTGGCATTTCTAATCATGCCAATATGGGTCGCAGTGTCGCCCAAGAAGCAGTCAAAAACGTACGTGACTCAGCAAATCAAGTGGATGTTTTAAGCCATGCTGCTCAGGATATTGGCAAAGTAGTAGAATCTATATCTGCCATTTCTGATCAGGTCAATTTACTGTCTCTTAACGCAACCATCGAAGCGGCAAGGGCTGGCGACGCTGGCAGAGGTTTTGCTATTGTTGCCAATGAAATAAAAAAACTCGCAAAACAAACATCCGAAGCATCTGTTGAAATAAAAGAAAAAATCTGTGACATTCAAAACGAATCAGACGATGCAAAATCAAAGATGGCAAGTATAAGTGAAATCATGGTTCAGGTAGATGGTATCGTTTTATCTATCGCAGAGTCAGTGAATGAACAGACATTAGCCACTCAGAATATGACAGAAAACCTATCTACAACCTCTGTTGACATGGAGAAAATAGACTCTGACCTGAAAATCACTTCAAATATCATGCAAAAAGTAACCCAAGACATTAATATGGTGTTGTCAGTTTAACTAGCGCATCTTACGCGACGCAGCAAAGGTATCCGTTCTTCGACTTTTTAAAATTAGGCTCGACAAAAGTGCCATATTACTGATGTTAAAACAGTAATATGGCCAAGCCGCATGGTGCATGACGTCAAGACAAAACCGATGTCTTGTATATGTCCATATAGATATACTTCCATCACATCGTACCTTTATCTAAGCTACCAGCCATGCTGCTACCGATTATTTCTGTTTAGGATGGAGAGGTTTTATTACCTCTTCGTTGCATTAGTGCTGACAAACTTGAACCCAGATATTTCCGATCAATATTCCTTACTGTCTACCAACGAATATCTAAATGTTGAGAAACGCATGAATACTCATATGACAACATAAACCGCCTACTTCGATGCCACGGAACCGGTACAGATTGAGGGTCTACTTTTACTTAAAAAGACTCGACACATTTACCTTTAAAGTAAAATAGTGTTGAAGAAAATGAATAAACCGATTGGAGACCTAAACATCATCAGCTGCCACCTCGGCAATAGCGCTAGCATATGCGCGATTAAAGGAGGTATATTGATGGGTTTTACCCCATTAGTTGCTTTGATGATGGGTACACGTTGTGGTGATATTGAACCATCGAACTTGTCTTTATTGCCAAAAAGCACACATGGATGTTTAAAAAGCATCTAAAAATGGAAATCAAAGAGCACAGCTTGCAATGGATATGTTCGTACAGCGTATCAGAGCATTCATCGGTTCTTATATGGTACAAATAGGTGGGGTCGATGCCATTCTATTTACCCGAGGGATAAGAGAATACTCAGCTTCTATTCGGTTTTCAGTATGCAAGGGTTTGAATAGACTAGGTATTAATGTCGACGAAGATAAGAATGCCACACTTCAAATCGCAACCTCTAGTTCAGGTGTTTGCGTTATCGACTCGTTCAATAAACCTGCGTAGACACCATTCTGAGCAACCAGATCATAATGATTTCCTTGTTCTACTATCTCTCCCTTTTCTAGCACTAAAATCATATCTGAATGGCGCACTGTACTCAGGCGGTGAGCGATAGCAATGATCGTCTTTTCCTTAAACAGACGCTGCATGGCTTTCTGGATAAGGTCTTCGGTGATTGAATCAACGGAACTTGTTGCTTCATCCAACATCATGACCTGCCCGCCCTGCGCAACCGCCCGAGCGAAAGAGATCAACTGAGTCTGACCTACCGATAGATTTGAGCCATTTTTGTCTAAACAAAAATCATAGCTTTCAGGTAATTGTTCAATAAAATTATCGGCATAAACGTAGCTCGCAGCCTGCTCGACCTGTTTACGTGAGATGCCCGTCTTGCCGAGCGCAATGTTAAATTGAATACTTTCTTCAAACAGATGAACATCCTGCATCATTAAAGAAAATAGATGCGCAGAATCGTCGATGGAAATATCACTAAGCTCTATCCCATTCAGAAGAATACTGCCTTCGTAATCCTGATACGTTTTAGAGATCAACCGCAGTATAGTTGACTTGCCGGACCCCGTTGAACCCACTAGAGCTATCTGGTGACCTTGCTCTAGCATAAATGAAACGTTTTTAAGTACGTATGGCGAATCAACGTTGTAACGGAAGCTCACATTCTTGAATTCAAGACAAGTAAATTTGGCTAACGGTTCTTCTACCTTATCTCTCGGTAGTAGATTACGCCCCTCTTCTTCCATCGGCTCAACAAACAGCTCTTCAATATGGTCAAAAGCGGCAAACGAACTCTGTATCGAAGCAATTTGCGAAGTGAAGTCACGGATAGGCACAAAAACTTTTTCTAGCGTATTGATGAATGCAATCAATACGCCCAATGTTAGTGCGTCTTGAATAACCAGACCCGACCCATACCAGATCATCAACGCTATGGTGATAGAGGTAACACCAGAAATAAAGGCAAACAGTATCGCATCATATTTATTCGCTTTCATTTGAGCTTTTAAAAATTCATCGGTAAAGCCTTTGTATTTCCTCTCTACTTCCTCTTCGGCTCGATATAGTTGAACCGTTTTCACGCCTAGTAACGCTTCCTGAAGAAAACCAATTCCACGAGCCAGCGCCGAACGTGTTATCTGATACAACGCTCGTAGGCGGTTACGAACGTACATAGTTAAATACATAACCGGCGGCATGATGATCAATACAATTAGTGTCAACTGCCAATCGATAAACAGCATCATAATAAGCAAAGCAATAGTATTAATAGAGTCTTTCACCAACCCCACAATAGATTGGACAAAAGAGTCGCCAATGGTTTCCAAATCACTCGTTAAACGTGAAAGTGTCACACCTGTTGGCTTGCTGTCGAAATAACTACGTGGCAATTTAAGCACACGATCAAATAACACCGATCGCATGTCTGTAATGGTGTACTGGCCCGTTTTACGTAAATTGTATGAGTAGGTAGTGTCTACAACATAGTTTGCAACGAGTACAAGAAGTAGATAAAAAATATGCAGTGATAACCCATCCATATTTCTCTGGGTTAGATGTACGTCAATCACTTGTATAATTAGCCATGGGAACAGTAAACTAGTCGTCACCGAAAGCGGTAGCATTGCAATGCCAAGCAGCGCCGATTTTTTGTACTTTTTAGCGTATTTGAAGAAATGTTTTAAATATTGAACGTCAGCGGCTTTTAACATGCTTCAGCCTCCGTTTCATTTTGCTGCAATTGCCAGGTTTCATAGTAATAAGGGCACGTTCGAATGAGAGTGGTGTGATTACCCTTAGCGATAACTTTACCTTCATTGAGCACAATAATTTCATCCATGTATTCAAGCGCGTTAACACGATGAGACACCACTAAAACAGACTGTGTTTTCATCTGCCCAAACAAACCTTCCAAAATTTTACGTTCAGTTTCGTAGTCAACTGCTGAAAGTACATTGTCCATGATAATCAAATCACTGGGCTTAAGCAGTGCACGAGCAATACTTAAGCGTTGCTTTTGACCACCAGACAGCATAATGCCTTTTTCCCCAACCAGTGTTTGATCACCCTTTTCAAAACGATAAACATCGCTGGCTAACTGACTCAGTTCAAGCACTTCATCGACCTGAGCTTTAGCAATATCAACATCACTGCTACCAAAGCGAATATTTTCCTCGACTGTTGCTGAGAATAAGTAAGGATCTTGTGTAACTGTCTTTACATATCGACGTAAATCGCTGCGGGTAATGGTTGTTACATCTTTATCGCCTAGATAAATAGCGCCTACCGGAACATCCAGATGATGGTTTAAGCAGTTCACCAACGTTGTTTTACCTGCGCCGATACTGCCCAATACACCGACTTTCTTACCTGCAGGAATATCAAAACTGATGTCGTCTAAAATTAATCGGTCGTCACCTTGGTAGCTGAAACTCAGATTTAGTACCGAGAGTGTTTGGCCCTTCAATTTTTCAACTTCTGGTTTAGAAAGCGGTATGACATTCTGTTGAGGAATGTCTGCGTTCAGAATGGTCTGCACGCTATCAATACTGACCATGCCACGTTGATAAATGGTTGCAATCCGACCTAACTGCATCAACGGCATAGCAAGCAATACCGAGTAAGTAAGAAAAGCGGTGATCTCTCCTAACGTAAGTTGGTCATTCATCAACATGTGGCCACCAAGCCCAAGGATCAGTATTTTCATCAGGTTATTGGCATAATCTAAAACAGGCATAAAGAAGACTTGAATACGTGTGATCTTCATTCGGCAGTTCAGTAAAAGCTGATTGAGTTTCTCTGCCTCATTTTTCACCCAGGGGGACATCTGTTGGCTTTTGATCAAATCAATACCGGATAAATAGCTCATTAATTGAGCAGAGAGATTTTGTAGCCGCTGCATATGCTCCATGTGCAATTTTTTCATTCGCTTAAAGCCGATACGGAAAATCACAAACGCTATCGTAATTGGAATAACAGAGTAAAGCGTCAGCTCCGGAGAAATACGCCACATCCATAAAGGGGTTAACGACAGCGCAAGCAAAACATTAAATAATTGCAAAAAACCGGACCCAAACAGCAATCGGACACCACTCAAATCATTATTAATAATTGAAATGAGTTTTCCCGAGGCAAATTTGCTATGAAAACTGTTTGGTAATCGATTGAGATGTTGCAGAAGATCATTTTTTAACGCTGCTTCTGTTATGCGACCAGGATTAAGCGCGTATATTCGCGAAAAAATACGAATGATGGTCATAGAGACAGCCATAACCACAACTATCTGAACATACGTTTTTAGCTCGTCATGATCCGCAGGGGAAGCACCATCAATCAGGTCAATCGCCAATTGAATATAGCGAGGAATTTCTACTTGAAGCCAGTTGACAAGAAAAATAAAAACAATCGCGAGCATGTACGACTTGCGATTCATATATAAATAATGCGAAATAAATTGTCTTTTAGTCATGAGGTTCTTTATTTAATGGATGTTTTCCAAGCTAAATCCTGAATTGATAAACGTAAACGAAGATTAAACTATGCGACGTAACCGATTATTTTTACCAATAACACAAGCGAAAGGATTTAAGATTTAGGAGGTTGAACTTCAACGTCAAGGCACCTAAGATCATGCCATGCCTTTTTCATTGGCCAGTCAGCAACCCAACTCGGTAGATCACTCGCTGGCATTGGGCGAGCGATACCATAACCTTGTGCTAGCTCACACCCTAACTTCAATAATGCTGCACCATGTTCTAGGGTTTCCACTCCTTCCGCTATCACTTGTCGATTAAACGTTTCAGCCAAGCCAATCACACCTTGCAATATCGCCAAATCGTCCTGATCATCAAGCATATCACGCACAAAACTTTGATCGATCTTGAGTATTGCAACATTCAATTGCTTTAGATAGGTTAATGACGAGTAGCCAGTACCAAAGTCATCCATTGCAAACTCGACTCCAATCCGAGCACATTCTTCAATAACGTTAGACACTTTTTCTATATCAGCTAATGCACTCGTCTCTAGCACTTCAATTTGTAGCTTATTCGGCTTGACCTTTGGATGTTTACTCAGAAGTAATCTAAGACGTTCAACAAAATCATCCTGTTGCAACTGACGTGCTCCAACGTTGACACTAACTTCTAGAAAATCTAACCCTTCGTTATTCCACTTTTCGAGTTGAGTCAATGCGGTATCTATCACCCACTCTCCCACAGCTACTGATATTTGATTGTCTTCAATCGTAGGTAGAAATTCCGCTGGTGACAGCAAGCCTTTTTCTGGATGTTGCCAACGAATCAGTGCTTCCGCACCAACAATTTGACCACTGCGCAAATTCACCTTAGGTTGATAATATAAAACAAATTCGCTTTGCTTTAAGGCTAAACAAATTCGCTCTAGACTTTCATGGTGCCAACGCAAGTTATTATCTTGTGCTGCGTCAAATATATGATAGCGATTTTTACCCTTTATTTTAGCTTGGTACATCGCTTGGTCAGCCTGCCGCATCAATTGTTCTGCATCGATTTCTTGAGTCTGTGGAAAAGAAGTAACTCCTATACTAGCTGATACCTGCAATTCAATATTATCTATCTTAATAGGTTGTTCAGTTGCGGTTAAAAGACGCTCCACCAAATACAGACTATCGGTAGGATCTTCCAAATCAATAATTACAGCCACAAATTCGTCGCCACCTAAGCGAGCCAACGTATCATCCTCACGCAAAATATCATTCAAGCGCTGTGAGAGCATAACAAGAACTTTGTCACCAATTTCATGAGAATATCTGTCGTTGATTTCCTTGAAACCATCTAAGTCCAGAAACGCGACAACCAACTGCTTTTTACTTCGAATAGCCTGTGACATGGCTTGTTGTAGACGCTCAGCCAGAAGTACTCTATTAGGTAAGTTGGTTAAGGTATCAAAATGAGCGATGTACTCTAGCTGACTTTGATGATTTTTTATGTCAGTAATATCTGTGAAAATCGCTACGTAGTGCAGCACATTACCTTCGCTATCTCGTACCGCATTAACGGCCATCATTTCAGCGTACGCTGCACCATTTTTATGACGGCTCCATACTTCACCGCTCCAACTCCCCACCTCAATTAATTCACGCCATATTTGTTCATAAAACGACTCGTCATGGATATCAGACTTCAGAATACTACTCTTTTGGCCAATAGCCTCTTCTCGACTGTACCCCGTTATGCGGCTAAATGCGGTATTGACATCAACGATGATGTCTTGCGGATCCGTGATCATTATCCCTTCACCAGCATTGACGAAAACATTTGCCGCAAGTTTCAACTTAGCTTCAGCTAATTTTCTCTCAGTGATATCACGCGCCAGTACCGTAAAACGCGTACCAGTATTGTCACCTTCAGGCATGGCAGCAACTGACAGTTCAAACCACGTTTCTCCTTGAGGAAGCGGCAATGCATAAGTGGCCCCCGTAGACCATCCATTTATAGTCGCGTCTTGTATCGCATCCATGCACACTTGTGACGCCTCTGGAGGTAAAATATCTACAAAACGTTTTCCGGCAAGGTTTTGCTGCGGCGCTGCTAACAATTCATTACGATGAGCATGGTATCGCAGTATGAGTCCATTCATATCTACTTCAAATAATGGGTCGGGAATTGCGTCCAAAATTGACTGCATATGCCGTTGCGTCGAGATTAACTCATGTTCCATTTTATACTTATCGCTGACATCACTAAATACCAACACGACACCAACCACATCACCGTTTGGCTTTCGAATAGGAGCAGCACTGTCAGCAATCTGATATTGACGACCATCTAGTGCATGAAGCACCGTCCCATTTTCAAGCGCGACTATCTGACCATGCTCAAAGACTTTTTGCACTGGACTAACCCCAGGTAGATTTGTCTTAGCGTTAGTAATACAAAACACCTTGTCTAAATGTTGATTAAGTGCGTTTGCTTGTAACCATCCCGTAAGACGCTCAGCCGTCGGATTCATGCGCGTAATGCAACCTTGTTCATCGGTAACAATAACCGCATCACCAATCGAATCTAAAGTTATAGATAGGTTTTCCTGCACATTACGCAAACTTCTGTCGGACTCTTTAAGATGAACCGCCATCATGTTTACGCGTGCGCCTAGCTTCCCCAACTCATCATTGGACTCAACACTACATCGAGCATCTAGGTCACCGCTAGCTATTCGATCAACCATAAATTCGAGACGATTAACCGGTATACTTACCAGACGTTTGAGTAGTACGAAGGTTCCTACGTACAGTATCGCTAATATAATAGCCACCAGTGCCAATGCAGTACGGTGTGCTGCAACAATTGCACCTTCCACAAGTGCCCTAGAAAATACGACTCGAACTTCACCTATCTTTTGCAAATTCGTATTTGCAGCACTAAAATTTATCGCCTTGACCCGGACAAGCGGATTGATCAATGACTGAGGTGACTTTGAGATTTCTTTTAAGTCGCCGTAACCAACAGCCTTCACGCTTACATGAACAACTTCGGGATCGGATGCGAACGAAGTAAGTAGGTCATCGATGGCGACAAGATCGACGTTCCAAACAGAATAAGCTACGGACTGACTTATCAAGTCTGTCATTCTATCCGCCCTCTCCTCCAATTCAGCAAAGCGGATTTGTCGTTCATGCTCGATCAATACAAAAGTAACCGAAATCAAAGCAAGGCCAACTAGAAGTGCAAGTATCAACATCAACTTAGTATGTAAACTTGTCGTTGACGGTGTTAGCCTATTCAAAAAGTGCATTTCATTCCTTTCGCATTATTGGCGTTAATGAAAATGCGTAATTTCCAGAAGAAGGGTGTAAGTACTTCGAAAAAACCGTGAAATCAATGGTATCGGTTTGTTCGTAAACAACCTGATAATAACGGGCCGCGTTTTCAGAGTTAATAACAGAAAGGTAATCGAGCTTCTGCCTCAGCCCACCATGCTCGGCAAAGTCTAATCCATTATGATAGTCGTACAACAGAACCATCGCCCAAGCACCAATGAAAAAATGGCTACCTAAGCTAACCGTCAAATTCTTATCATCTTTACCAGTGTATGGAGCAGTAGCAGTGCTACCAACAAGAATATCAGAACCATGCTCAGCTACCGATTGTAATGCACCTAAAGCCATAGAGTAATTGGCGGCCCAGATAATGTTGGCCTGAGGATAACGCGCTAGCATAACACTCGCTTTAGTCTGCGCATCAGAAGTACCCCAGTTACCAAATGCTAATTGTAACTGCTTACCTTTACCAGCCTCTGCCATGTAGTCAGTAACACCCTGCGCACGTAAAAGCGACACCGGTGTTCCCCGCGCTCCAGTGATCCCAATTACCTGTGGTTCTTGGTCACCGAGTATGCGGTACAACTCATCCATCATTCGGTATGTACCAGAAGGTTCGTCCGTCGTTACCGTCCCTATCCAGTGACTCATTTTTTCCCGTTCGTTACCAATCTCATGTCGTTGTTCTGTAGTCATGTCGTTGTGGATTAGAATAACTTTGGTCGAGGTACCAGCAAACAAACGAAGCATTTCTTCAGCAGTCTGTTTCTCATTAACCATGACAACGTAATCTGGTCGTTCAGCACGTAATGCTACGCTTTTAGCTTGACGCAACATGAGTAAGTGATCACGCTCGGCGTACAACACTTCAAGGTTCATTCCAAAGCTCTTTGCTGCGACAGACATCAAACGAGCTGTCAGCGGCCAAAACATCCCTTTACCACGATCCACAGGTTCACCGGGATTTAGGAAAACAATGTGTGGTTCGTGTGGCACTGGCGCTGCCCGAACATTAGAAAAACACAAGAATGAAATGACAATTAAAATAACTTTCAGTAAATTTCGACGATCCATGACGTAATCCTTCAGGTTAATTTTACTTCGCGGTTTAGCTAACTTAGGCAACAAATATTAACTCTTGTAATATAGCAGAAAAAACACTTTAAATTATGCTAAGTAATGTGGTTTTTTTCTCCCATTTTTCGGCAACTTAGCGATTGGAGTAAACCCACGATATTTGATAATTATCTGCGCTGCATTTTAAGAGACCATTTTTCTTAGATAATTCACTCTGCTGGTATTCTTAAACATATCAGTATTTATCTAAAAGTGGCTATTGATTAGCAAGTAATATCGCTTCAACCAATTCTGAACAAATTACAAGGAATCAATACAAATATCCCCAAGTACAAGAAGTGACTTAGGGACAGTATTTAGTATGGTTAAACGGCACCAATGATTCATAACCGGTTGGATTATCGCATTATTTTACAAACACTTCGCACACCATTTCCCACTCTTTTGGCAAAGCTTTCTTGCCGGGTTTCACTTTAATAGTATGACGCGCCTCAATCTCTTGCGATGAACGACCTAACATCAAATCAAACTCACCGCCTTCAACCACACGTTGATAAGAAAAATCAGTAAAACTCAGCATGTCGATAGGTAGGCTAAAGAGAACTGTTTTAGTTTCACCCGGTTCTAAATATAACTTTTTAAACCCTTTTAGTTCTTTGACTGGACGAACAACAGAACACACTTTATCTCGCGCATACAACTGAACAATCTCAGCGCCTGCACGGTGTCCCGTGTTGGTGATATCCACTGAAATGGTGACTGATTCATCGAAGTCGTAGTCTGATTTTACTAGAGTTGAATTAGAGTAATCAAAGCTTGTGTAGCTTAGACCAAAACCAAAGTTGAATCGCGAACCGAAATGGAACGCAATTGGCGTACCTGCACTTTTCAACTTATGGTTATAGAAGTATGGTACTGCGCCCACGTTTTTAGGAATCGAAATAGTCAGCTTACCGCTAGGGTTGATAACTCCGGTTAGCACATCGGCAATTGCATCAGCACCACGTTGACCCGGAGCCCAACCGTACACAATAGCAGCGGCTTCATCTTCTGCACGACCCAAGCAATATGGTCGACCGCCAGTTACAAGAACCACCACTGGTTTTCCGCTATCTAACGCAGCATCAAGCAACTGTTGTTGCACACCTGGTAGATCCAATGAATCCGCGTCTGAACCTTCACCAATCGTACCCGTTTGGAATAACCCCGCAAGATCACCGACACAAACGACCGCAACATCAGCACCTTGGATGCTAGAGGTAGCAGATTCAATGTGCGACGTATCCTTACTTACTGGTGACAAGGTATTCTGGGCGATGGCCATGTCAACATCACCTGGGAACACGGGTGCTCCGCCATGACGTTCCGTTAGAATATCGCAGCCTTTTTGATAATCAATGACTGACATTCGCTCTTCAAACGCCTCTTTAATTGATTTTGCGACACGTTCTGTTGAGTCGTGACCACTTAATATCAAATGGACAGGAAAGCTATAACCACCGAGCAGTGCTAGTGGGTCATCAGCCGTAGCGCCAAGAAGTGCCACTTTGCAACTTTCTGCCAAAGGTAATAGACCATCATTCTTTAGAAGTACAATGGATTCACTCGCAACTTGATATGCCAATTGTTCACTTATTTCGTTGTGAAGAGATTCCGTGGGCACGGGTGTATATGGATTTTCAAACAAACCTAATTCAAACTTCACTGACAAAATACGTGAAACAATTTCATCGATTTTTTCTTGGTTTATAAGCCCTCGCTCAATCGCCTGAGCAATGTAAGTTGTACATGCATCATCGGGCAACTCCATATCAAGGCCAGCATTAAATGCCTGTGCTGCCGCATCCACGCGATCTTCAGCCGTTGCGTGGTGCTCACTAAGAAGCTCAATACCACCGTAGTCAGCGACAATAAGACCATCAAAACCCCACTGGTTACGTAAAATTTCGGTCATCAAGTAATTTGAACTATGGCAAGGTTCACCATCAATATCATGGTAAGCCGGCATCACCGAGCCGGCGTTGCCTAGCTTCACCGCCATTTCAAATGGCAATAAAAATGTATCATTCAGCTCTCTAAAACCAAGGTTTACCGGTGCGTGATTTCTTGCACCTTCACTTGCCGAATGCCCGACATAGTGTTTTAACGTTGCCATAAAATCACGATCTTTGCCTTGCAAACCTTTCACATAGCTTGTTGCCATCATACCTACAAGGTAAGGGTCTTCAGCCAATGTTTCTTCCGTTCTCCCCCAACGAACATCACGAGATACATCCAAAACTGGTGCAAGCCCCTGCTTCGCTCCCACGGCTCTCGCTTGACGACCAATGTCTTCTGCCACTTTCTCTATTAACTCCGGGTTCCAAGTATGCCCGTAATTCAAAGAAGAAGGATAAAGGGTTCCACCTTGTGCCATTAGACCGACCAAACACTCCTCGTGCGGAATGGCAGGAATGCCTAACCGAGTCTCTTCCACTAAGTATTTTTGAAGCTTATTAAGTGCAATAACACCTTTTTTTGCACCGACCGTATGAGTCCCGAGTGGTCGTGCAATTTGCCCGAGACCATGCATTAGTTTCTCTTTTACCGTTCGATTAGCGCTATTATTGGACATTTCTAACTCACGTTCTTGATGGTTACCACTTTCATCAAGAATGAGCCACTGCGCACCTAATTGAGCCACTTTCTCTTCGAATGTCATTTTTGAAAGGAGATCTTTCACACGCTCGACAGTTGTATGGTTTTTATTTTTATAGATACACATCGTAAAATTCCTAACCTTTATATTTTATATATTCCATCTAAAATGAATTGAGGCGATTCATAATAAAAACCAATTGCATCAACGTATTAGTTTACTGTTCTAAAGATAATAGCGCTCACTACATGAGTCAATTAAAACGCTGTTCCGGAATTTAGTAATCCTATTCAGAAATTTAGTATTACCGAAACCTTACATGGAGAAATCAAGCATTCCGCATGACCTTCTCCTACATCCTTAAAATGTACTGTGTGAAATACAGCCAAGCAACTCATTAGATAGCTTAGGATAAACGCCAATATCGGAAGGCGCTTACCCTATTGAGCTATTTTGTTGGTATCGTTTCGACCATAGCTTGCCAATCTTTTGCCACTTTAGGATCAACTAATTCATCAATAATATCGGCTTGTTTACGTATTAGTTGATAATTTTGAATAGCCCAGAATTGTAACAGTTCTTCCATATTGGAAGGTTCACGGTCAGTTTGTTTCCAATCTTGGACGTTATATCGTTGCGCTGACCGTGTCTTAAATTGGTTTGCAGCGGTTTCATATTGTGAAAGCAATTCTAACAGCTCTTGTTTATTGGCCTCACTGATTTCTATTATTATGGCTAGTCGGCTTCGGTTCGGGATTTGATCAACCGTAGGCAAATTACCATCACCAGTATAGCCCGATAGTTCTCGTGCCAAATGATGAATAGACTGTGGGTATTCTTCACCATCAGCAGGCCCACCAAATAATAAAAAAGATTCCTTAGATAAACCTCTATCTAAATGCAATTGCAACTGTGCTTCTGGCGAATAATTCAGAATATTAAGGCCTGTTACACTCATAAATCCTTCTGTTCCTCTGGCTTCCTTCAGTGCCCAAAGTTCAAATATTGTCGCTTGTTTAGCAAAGTTTTGAGCAATATTTTTATAGATATTTTGGGTCAATTGTAGTGGTTCCATTACACCGGATTCACTATCACCAAACAAACTAATGGCTTGGTTATGCGCTGCTTTTATCTCGCTAGAAAATTTATTTTCTGCAAATGACGTATCATGCATTTGTAGATGATTAAGTAACTTATCGTGCTGTTCGAACGTTTGACCAAAACGAGCATCGACTTCAGTTTGTTTTAACCCTGTACAGAGATAAAACTGGTTAAGTGAATCCGTTACTTTTGATTGATTATCCGTGAGGGTATTTAAACGTTGTCGGTATTCAGCAATATAATCTGGCGCGTTATAAGCCAAAATCAACATATCCATACCTTGTTTACTACTGAGTGATTTGAGGAAAGTATGAACCGATCTATCCAGAGCTTGCATCTCGTCTGATGCTGACATATATGTGGTCAGTGCGCTGCGATCACATGCTTCACTAGAAATAGGAAAAAAGGTCAAAAAAGAAGCCACGATAAGTGAACACAACGTTTGAATTTTAGTTAAATGAAGCTTCATATTTAGCATTCCATCAAAGTAAAATTTGATAGTAGCAGAAGCAGTTTTTGTTGATTTGATCTGTCACACAAGGGGGATAAAACGGCGGAATATTTAACCTATTCAACCGTTATTTTTGATCGAATTATTAACCAAATATTCCACTAAAAAATAATTTTCCACCAGAGAGTGTAAGCATGAAATAACAAATCTGGTAAACCCTCTGTTGACTGATCACATTCAATAATAGTGTACCTAATTTAACCCCTATCGGCGCTAATGGGGTAAGTACCAGAGACGTCAACAGATTTTGCTGATCGAAATTACCTAAATAAGCATAAGGTATAAGTTTAATCAGGTTCATAATACCGAAAAAAACAGCCATCGTGCCGACCATCACCATTTTGTCTAGTTTCTTCGGCAGCATATACATGCTAATTGGTCCTCCCCCTGCATGGATAAGAGTGCTAGAGAATCCTGATAAACTGCTCCAAAAATAGCCGGAATATTTGTACGTTTTCGTTGTGGCGCCCTTCAAGTAGTATTGAAGGCAGAATAGTAATGAAATCGTCCCAATGAAAAGCTCTAAACTTTGCTCAGATACCACACCCATAGCGAATGAAGCAATCACAATACCGACAATCGCAGACGGTAACATCAGTTTCAATTCAGATAAATCACAGTTTTTATAGTGATAACGAATAGCAAAGACATCCATTACGCATAGAATTGGCAATAACACACTTGCAGCCTGAACCGGGCTTGATGTCAACGCCATCATTGGCACTGCTATAACACCTAATGCGCCGCCAAAACCACCTTTACCAATGGCATAGAGAAGCACTGCTGGAACAGCCGTTAAATAGAATAGATAATCAGTGATCATAAATGGAACTCTTTGTAAGAATTTTGAATAACTCGGATTTAGTCCGTCTTTGCACTTAATCGTGCTCTAAGAGTTTCTTGCCGCAAAAATATAACTAAACGTTGCCCCAAGAGCGCACAACGCCATGCTCAGCACCAACGTAAACGTAGGGTCATGGGGAGAACCTGCGACAATAGAGCCAAGTATCGCAGCCATACCAAATCGCATTGTGCCAGCCAAAGCTGAGGCTGTACCTGCAAGTTTCGAATACCGACTTAGTAATAAGCCCATGCAGTTACTATTAATAAGTCCTATAGAACCAACATAAAACATGATGCAAGGGACAAGCCCCCAAAGCCCTAGATCCATATAGATAACAAGCGTTAGTCCAACGCTCGCCAAGACCATAATGGTGAGTCCACCACGCAGTAAATGATGAATCCCTACCTTAATAACAAATTTGGCGTTCACCATGGTAAGCAACGTCATCGTGACAATATTAAGTGCAAACAGGTAACCAAAGTGTTCTACCTTCACTCCGTAGGTTTCAATATAGACAAAGGAACCAACTGTCAAAAATGAGAACATTCCGGTAAAAGCGAGTGAATCACAAGCGATCAGACCGAGTGATCTTCGATCACGGAGTACTTCCATATAATTGTTAAATATACCGATAAAATTTAATGGCTGACGCTTGTCTATAGGAAGAGTCTCGGGGAGCTGATTGACAATAAGAATAAGCATAACTAACGCAAGAATGGCCAATAGAACAAAGATCGCTCGCCAGCCAAAAATCACTGTGAGGTAACCACCAATTAACGGTGCGACCAATGGTGCTATGGTCATAACCAAACTCACTAGTGACATCACCCGTGAAAACTTTTCCCTATCAAACATATCGCGAATTAATGCCATCAAAACAACGGCACCTGTTGCACCACTTAACCCCTGAATCAAGCGCATTGCAGTAAGAGAAAAAGCGGTTTGCATGAACACACTCGCGAGGGCCGATAACCCAAACAGTGCAATCCCAATCAACAGTACTATTTTTCTGCCATAACAATCGGAAAGAGGCCCATGAACCAACTGACCTAAAGCAAAACCCACCATATAAATAGTAAGTGTAAATTGGATGGCATTTGTGCTGGTAGCGAGATCGGTTGCCATTTGTGGCAAAGCCGGCAAATACATATCCATCGCCAATGGGGTTAGGCCAGATATCGCGCCGAGGGTCAGCATCATTGCTAAGGTAAGATGGATGGGTTTCGCTGTCATATTGTGGCTACTCTTGTATTCTATCCACCCCATAAAAATCAGAAATAGGGTCAAAGACAAAGAGAAGTCTTATAGGGGTGGACTTTAGCAAAAGTATACGTCACAGGCTTCGAAATAGAAATTGACGAAAAGCCGGAAGAGTAGCACTATTTGAACATTTTCGTTCTATAGTCAGACGGTGAGAGCCCAGCTTGTTTTTTAAATAATCGGCTAAAATACGAGCTATCATCATAGCCTAATTCAATGGCAATTTTTTGTACTGATTTAGACGAAAATGTAAGCTCTCTTTTAGCCTCTAGACAAATACGGTCGATAATACTTCGAGTCACCGTTTTGCCACACGCCGCTCGCATCAGCTCATTAATTCGTTTAGGAGTGAGATTAACTGCATCAGCATAAAACTCACATCGCTTTTGCTGAATATAGTTGTTTTCTATCAGTGATTCTATTTTTTCAATTCGCTGGTCACGCGACGACGGTGCACCTTCATTGTGTTCGGAAATTCTATAACGAGCTAATATTCGTAAATAGCTCGATAACAATGACTCAATCAACCCCAGATCATTGTCTTCATCAGCAACAAGAAGCAACTCCCACAACGATGTTAAATGCGAAACGCCATCCTCATCGAGGTCGAGAAAAGGTTGTTGAAACACATTGTCAAAGCCCAGCTTTTTCATCACCTCGTTATGCCTTTGGCTGACTTCAAACAGATCACTTTTAAACGCCACTACACGTAGGCAACTGTCTAATTGGCGTGCGTCGTGCACTTGATGTGGAGAGATCAAAAATACGCGATTAGTTCTCAATTTAAATGTTGAAAAATCAATTGAATGTTGACCTTTACCTTCGAGGCACCACATTATTTCATAGTAGTCGTGCCGATGAGGGTCCCAAATACCATTAGGCTCATGCCCTTGTATATTCAGGGCACTGAACGATCTACCAGAAGATATGATTTTATTTTGGATCATAACGTCAAATGACATCTCTTGTTATGTTCAACAGCGACACTGAGCTGAGATCAACGGTTTTCAATCGCTTTTCGTCGCTGAAAACTCGGACGTGCCTCTACTCGTTGTTGATGTTCAAGAAGTGCAGGGAAATCGCTTAGCGAATATCCACCACGAAGGGCTCGAGTGTAACACCAGTGCAAGTAGACATCGACGATAGACCATTTCGAACCATACCACCAAGCTTGGTTATGTAGTCTCTTTTCAGCGATGTTGAAATAAGAGGTTAATGACTGGCGCCCTTTTTCAACAACATCCGTAGTATCTTGGTTCAGAGTATAATACATCGGCATACACACATGACGAACTGATGGGTGTACCGAGCTAGACATCCACATTAGATCCGAGGAATAAAGCGCAGCTTGGTATTTATCGTCTGTTTTCGGCAGCAATGTCGAGTCTGCAACTAACGAATGCAGGTAAAGCAGGATAGCCGGATTTTCAGTTAACAGCTTATCGTCACTGATCAACGCAGGGACTTTACCGTATGGATTTATCTTTCGGTAAGCTTCCGTTTTTTGTTCACCTGAGGAGAGATCAATCTTTCGATAATCACAATCCAACCCTAATTCTTCCAAAGCATTAATTGTGACGCCAGAACACGCGCCGGGCGCATAATATAAAACAAGAGCCATTATAGATTTCCTTACAAATAAAGGGTGAAGTAACTACTCTACATTTTTTGAGGCTTTCATGTCTGGGAGATTATTCACTACATAATCTTTATTTCTGACCAATAACCACAGCACGCAACCCACGATACCAATCACCAGTTGCATCAGCCCTAGGTTTGAAATTAATGTTTCTTGGCGTAGTGAAACCAACACCATACCCAGCGACCCACACATCATGCCGAAGAATTGAATGATAGCAACCGCAGATCCTGTGTCTTTACTTTGCTGCTCAAGCATCAAATTAGTACCAGGTACGCGAGTTGTAATGACCGTTAAAGTGGCAGGTGCAGCAATGAAGGCAAATATCCAAGGAGAAAGGTCCCCAAAGGCAAGCATAGCCAAACCACATAATGCTAACGCCGCGTAGCAGCCAGTAATTATGGTGGTAATTGGAATACGTCTGGATATCCTTAGGTAAATACGAGGCCCCATTGAAGCGAATAACGCGTTGAATGCAAAAGCAAAGCTAAATTGTTGCTCAGTTAAGCCAAAACCATCAATGTAAATATAGGAACCCGCAGCTAAAAAACCCATCATTGCCAAAGGTGGGATAGAAAAAATACACAGCAAGCTAACAAAATTAGGGTTCTTTAGAACCACCCCCAATCGCGTCCAAGACCGAGCTACGGAACCTGTGTATCTAGACTCAATCGTCTCCTCAAAACACATGGACAATAGACCTGCAAGCACTCCAAAAAGCGCAAGCACCACAAACATCATATTCCAAGATGCCACTTTTAAGAGGAAAGCGCCCAGTACTGGGGCAACCATCGGAGCAATAATAACCAATGACATTATGGTCCCCATGATCACCTCTCTCTCGTCCCTCATAGAGATCTTTTACGATAGCCGTTGCGACAATGGTGACAGCACTTCCACCAAATGCCTGAAACAAACGCCATGCAATCAATGATTCGATATTTGTAGCAAATGCACAAAATAAACTGCCAGTGATATACAGACCACTGCCCACTAATAGAATTGGTTTTCGCCCATATTTTTCGCTTAGAGGCCCCCAAAAAAGCAAACCTATTGCATAAGTAAGGAAGTATCCACTGAGCGTCATATTGACCATGGCCTGATTGGTATTAAAAATCTCTACCATTTGAGGCATAGCAGGCAAATAGAGATCGGTACTTAATGGTGGAAAAGCGCTTATAACGACAAGGAAGAAAAGCATTCCTTTTTCACCTAAAATTGATTGTTGTTTTTTCAATATCTTGTCCTACGATGACATTTTCATGAGTGCGACAATTTTAACTTTGAGTAAAATGTTCAACTTTGAGTAAATAATGGCAAGGTCAACACGGGTTATTTACAAATGTATAGTAACTCAAAAGTTATTGAATTTTCCCATGGAATTTAAAATACCACATCAGTTTTTCTTACCACAGGGTAGGCAGATATGATGATATGCATCGATTATCTTCATGCTGCAAAGTGGTCTGCACAACACTTGGAATGCTTTACTGCTTTGCCGATGACTTACGCAAGGTAACAATAACCTGCATAGATATTAGATTATTTCATTGAAGGATTACCGCACAATTTAAGTTAGCGGTATTAAGCGCGCACTGCCTCTACTCACTGCAAAGATAATGTACACATTTGAATCAAGGTTCACTCAAGTTATAGGGAATAGGATAACGATATTCTCGGTCAATAAGAATGCATAAAGCATTGCACTCATGGGAATTGGCTTTCTATAAATAAAACGAGCGATTGTGATGAAAGCCAATCAAGCACACAACAACGCTCGCCTTTATTTCTTTAGTCAGCACTCTAACCTGCTTGCTGGATTATCGATGTTTTGATTTGCGTAATAAACTTGTCATAGTGCGTTAAGGCTATTCCGCGACGCTGACACTCAGCAATGGCGTAGAAGTAAGGGATCGAATGTTTATAGAATGAGTAGTAACCACTACACAGTTTATTTTTATGATCGTTATCTCGATGCTTCGGACAACCTGATTGACATAAACCTTTTACATCACACCCGCTACATACCTCATCATGCAATGCTGACATTCGTTTAAAACTTAATTGAGCAGGGCTAGTAAGCATCTCCGCAAAGCTATTTTGATCAACACAACCAAGGTACTGGCTAGGCTCAACATAGTGATCACATGAGTAAACACTGCCATTTCGTTCAACTACTAACTGATTGCCGCAATCGTGGGCATGCACACAGAATGTCTCTACACCATTAACAATTCGGGCATAGGCGGTGTCAAAAAGCTGGACCGAAACCTGTCCCAGACCTTTCTTTAACCACAGTTCAAATACGTTGCTCAGGAATTTTCCCCACGCTGTTGGATCGATAGTTTCGTCACCAACAACAGGCAAAAACTGCAGCCTTTTAACTTGCATTTTGTGGGTTAAGAATTGATATATTTCAGTTCCACATTCGACGTTGTTAGGGTGAACAACGCAGAGAATGTTGGTTTGTATCCCGCGCTCTTGTAGCTTTTTGTACCCTTTAAGAACCTTGTCAAAGCTTCCTTGTCCAGAATAATAAAGACGCTCACTATCGTGTATCACTTTTGTTCCATCGACGGATAGCCCGACGAGGAATTGATGATGATGCAAAAAATCAGCCCACTGATTGGTGATCAAAGTGCCATTTGTCTGTATTGCATTGGTTATTTTCATATCTGGACGGCGATATTTATCCTGTAACTGTAACGCTCTTTGATAAAATTCCAGTCCGGCAAGCATCGGTTCTCCACCCTGCCAAACAAACTGAACCTCCTTGCATCCTTTAGGCTGTTCTTGAATGTATTTTTTAGTGAGATTTACCAACGTTTCATCGGACATTCTCGCCCCTTCATCACTCTTCTCTTTGTAAAAGCAATAAGTACAATTAAGGTTACAAACATCACCGACTGGCTTAACGATGACGTGAAAAGGATTTTTCATAAATTAATACCCATGTTAGTAAACGCCAGCCTCCGCAGAAGCCGACGATTTTCAGTTAGAACTCTGCTGCTACTTCTTATCTGGGTTTTCTGTTAAACGACCTTCTCGAATAGTCCAAGTTTGACGATGGTACATGGTCGGATAAGCGAGATCTTTATCCACAATACCGACTTCGGTGGCATATTCATTATATAGTGCGACTAACTCCGCCAGTTTTTCTGGTTCTTTCTCAGCAATGTCAGTCTGCTCCGCAGGATCATTAGCGATGTTAAACAGTTTCCAATCTCTCCCTTCTGTGCGAATGTGAGCTGCAGACATGGCACGTAGCTTGTAATCACCTTTAATCACTAATTTGTAGTCATTGAGTTCAATAGCAATGTATTCGTCTTCGCTGCGAACTTGTTTCTCTTTCCCCGTAAGGAATGGAACAAGTGTTCGACCACTAAATTCGTGCAGTTTTACACCATTACGTGTTTTTGGTTTTTCTATATTTGCCCAATCTAAGATAGTTGGCGTGATATCCGTGACATGGATATTACCAGACTCTACGAACTCACCTTTTACAGCAATATCAGACCCGGAAATAATCAGAGGAACACGCACACCACCTTGGCCACTGGTTGTTTTGTAGAAAGAGAACGGTGTAGTACCCGCTTCAGCCCAACCTGCTTCGTAAGAAACATATGAGTTAGGGCGACCCATATTTTCCAGCGAGTTATCAAATTGCTCAAAGAATTTAGGCACATTACCCGTGTAGTTAGATCCTGGTTTAGGGTTCGTTCCATTGTCATGAGTATAGATAAAGCGCGTATTTTCATACTCACCGATATCTTTAAGGTGTTGTACTAATCGTCCAATATTATGATCGAGGTTAGCAATCATCGCAGCATAGATAGCCATTTTTTTAGCCGAACGCTTTTGCTCTTTTTCGCTAAGCATATCCCACGGCTTGTAGTCTTTGTTGTTAACGACATCTGGGGTATCTTCAGCAACTAGACCTAATTTTTTCACGTTCTCTAAGCGTCGCTTGCGGATCACGTCATATCCTACATCATAACGACCATCATCAAATTTCGCTATCCACTCATCTGGCGCATGAAGTGGGTCATGTGGTGCGGTATAAGCAAGATAAGTAAAGAATGGTTTGTCTGTGGCAGTATCACCGATATATTTAACCACTTGATCGGTGTAGAAGTCCGTTGAATAAAAGTCGGCTGGTAATGTATCAACACGTTTCCCATCTTCCATATAAAAGAAGAACGGGGCTTCAAACGGGTTCAAAGGAAGTTGATCACCAAAGTGTGAAATACCACCTCCTGTGAATGCAAAGGAATGGGTAAACCCACGACCAAGAGGAGAGCTCTGAGGCGTTGCACCCAAATGCCATTTACCAGCCATATACGTGGAATACCCACCCTCTTTTAGCATTTCTGCCACGGTGGCGACACGGTTGTTCAATATACCCTCGTAGCCAGGCTGACCCAATTGGTTTGCTGACATTAGCGGTGGCATATTGCCCAATCCAGCTTTGTGGTTATCTACACCAGTCATCAACATTGATCGAGTCGGTGCAGACATAGGGTTTGTATAATAATCGACTAACTTTGAGCCATTCTCTGCCAACTCACAAATATTGGGCGTTGGAATTTCTCCTCCAAAGCAAGATAGATCGGAATAACCCATATCATCGGTCAAAATTAACACAACATTAGGCTGTTCCACCGGGCTTGCTGCAACCGTAGCAGCCGGGACACTAGCAAATAAAGCTAGGCCTGCCGTAATAGCAATTGTACATTTTGATAACTTCATAAAAGCTCCATTCATCATTGTTAAATCATTTTGTAATAAACCGACCTCGCATTTTTAGTACTCAATCGATCCGATCTACATTGAATAAGCCCTTTCCTTTCTCGTCATTTAAAAACCAAAAGAGTCGAAACCCAGTTCTGAATGAAGGAAAGCATATCGGCTGTGATGACCCTATTGAGACAAAAAATCTCAACGAAAGCGTCCTAACCACGTTAGAAATACCTTTATTGATTGAAGTTGTGAGCTATTTGGCAGAACTATTTGGCCCACTTTTTTCAGGGTGTTTAGCCATAGCGACGAAGCGTTAACAAGAGGAATCGCTGCCACAACCTTCACCATTTAGTACTCTAAATGGTGAAGGTTGTGGCAGTTTAGGCGTAGTTTGGCCGTTTACTAGACAGCTGTATTGACAGAGTTTTCAGCTATAATTGCTTTCGATATTGAGAAGGTGTCATATTGGTGATGGTCTTAAAAAACTTATTAAAAGTAGATTTAGAGTTAAAGCCACAGCGATGCGCCATATCCAAGATTGTCATGGATTGATTAGCAGGATCAGCCATTAACGATCTAACGGCATCAATTCGATGCTCATTTATAAATTGGTAAAAATTAGTACCCAATTGCTCACTAAATACTTGTGACAGAAGATAACGAGGAATAGATAGTTGTAACGCCAACTTATCGGCTGTCAGATTACTATCTAAATAAGGTTTTTGAACAGCCATATGAGATTCTAGCTGGACTAACATTTGTTGAGATCTCTCATCCGTTAAACCAGATCTTTCGTATCTTCCTTTATCGCGTTCAACCGACGGTTCAACTTTATCAATGAGTTCTAGCTCAGGAACTGATTGCTCTATAGTTGGTATGAATGTCACCGACAAAGACCGGTTAGTGGGAGATAATTCAAGATCAGGATTGGCGACTTTCAATTTTTCCTTATAACCAAGATAACCAGAACTCACACCTATCTCTGCTTCACTAAAAATCTGCAACTGTTTTAAGCCAAAAAAACTTACCACAATCATCAATGTCACTAAGGCAAATATACGTGTATGCAGTATCTCCGGAAAATCTAAAAGGATAAGGATAAAAGGTTGAACACAACTAAACAGAAAGACGATTGTTAGCCATTTCAGCCACTTAAGAGAAATCGCTGTAGAAAGTGATGAAAATTGATTTAACACTTCAATTTTGTGCTTCTTGAGGTGATGAAGTGTCACGAATGAATAACCAACAGCGGAGCTTAAAATAGCCAATGCTAGGACGTTTCCTAATTTGCTATTTCCTGAATCCAGATTGGGATTAAATGTCATTTCAGGGACAAAAATAAGCTTATAGACGGAAGCAAATACAAAGGGTAGAAAGTGAATCAGGTATTGGCTTTTACTCCATTTTCTGCCACCAGTAATATGGGAGGTATACAGTAACAATAACGGACCAAAAGTGAATGCGTAAGGGAGTTTATCCCTTAAAAACGGAATTGGTAAATCGAGCCCATCCTGGCTCACTAATTCCGATAGCATAGGTAAGCCTAAGAAAACCATCCATAAAGCGATGATAATATCTCGTTTATTCTTCTGCGGCTTTGACAACAGAAAGAGAATAATAAATAAAGAGTGAACAATGCCAATACAGAGCAGTGTTTCCATTAGTATAAACCCTCAGTTATAATTTTATTTATATGAAGAACTGATAACCACTGTCTACACCCGTAATAAAAACTCAATGTTTACTGAATATAAAATCAAATTTAACAATCATTAATGACAGTGACAAACAACCATTATGAACTTAATCCATTAGTCCTAAAGTGCTACTTCCTAAATATCAAACTAGTTAAATAGGCCCGTGTATTGGTGTCTATATTTCCATACGAAAACCAAACAAATAAAGGAGCACCTTGAGCACTCCCTTATTTAACAATATCTTTATCGTATATCTTGATGTAGTTTATTCACCGCGCTTTCCATAATATACCGTACAGCCATAAAATATAAAGCCTACAACAATAACACCGAACATATAAATATCAGTTTCACTCATTAGTCTTCTCCCTTAGTCAAACCCAATATTTTCGCTACAATCTCAGAGATTACAACAATAGTTAACATCATACCTAGAGCACTTAAAAATAGTTCTGCAGCAAAATTCATTATCCTTCTCCTCTAACAAGAACATGTTCGTTACGAGCTAATTTTGCCGGTTCAGCATTCTTCGTAAATGCCAACAACACGACCGTTAATACGAGAGCTACAACCGCAGTAATATGTGCATTTTCTAATGGCGCTGCTGCAGGAATTACAGAAATTATCGCTTCTTTTATCGGGCGAATAGTCCAAGCAAGGTTACATGCCCATGAAATCAATAGTGTTGCCGCAGCCACATTCGCGTTACGTTTCCAGAATAAGCCAGCAACCGTCACGAAAAATAGTGGAGCGAGCCATGCAAACAACCAGTTAATAGCAGGTACAATCGCCGGTTGATTAAAGAACGTTAGTACCGCGCCAACGCCACCAAATATTAGAATAAAACGCTGCATCGTTTTCTTTTCTTCTACAGCAGTCATTTTCTTCTTCTGGTTCGCTTGGATGATATCTTTAGTAAAGATAGTCGCTGGGGCTAAAACCGTCATAGCATAAGTTGAAAGTAGAGCTCCAAGGAAACCAGCCTGCAGAAGAACCACTAACCAAGTAGGTAGCAACTTAACCACTAAAGTAGCACCTGCCAATTTAGGTCCTAATTCAGCAAACTCAGGAATCGTTGCTGCAGCTAAACCTACAAGTACAGGGAAGACACCAAACAGCCCATTGATTGGCGCTGCAATCCAAAGCGAACGTCGTATCACTTTCTCATCTTTGGCCGACATCGCAGCAGCCATACCCTGCTGGTTGACTGATTGAGAAAATACAACAGAGAAGACAGTAGCAACACCAAAACCGAACAACAAATCTGGTGTTCCGAATATACTCAGCTTGAACTCCTGGCCATTATCGACATAAAACTGCTGCACGCCATCCCAGCCTTCCGGAAGCGCAAATGCCAGATAAAAGCCTGCAATAATAATCGAACCATACATTACAACAGCGTTAACTAAGTTAACCCACATTGTTTGCTTGATCCCGCCCATGGTCACATACGCCAAACCAATCACTGCACCAACAACGACTGAGACTGGCAGACTCCAACCGCTTGTTGCCGAAAGTGCAATACCTATGGCCTGAGTTTCAAGACAAACCAAACCAAACACAACCATTCCTCCGACACAAGCAGTCAAGTTTCTCATCTGCTTACCGAACAATTCACCCTGTAGTTGAGGTATTGTTGCGCACCCAAGACGACGAACCCAACGCCCTGTACCCAGACAAATTACACACATTAGGATTGTGTGTGCAAAACAGAACCATAGTGCAACTGCACCCATACCAAACGACATTTCCATCAAGCCATACACGTGTGCAGAGCCGAGATAGGTTATAGCTAGTGTGACTGAAAACATGGCGATAGTCGCGTCTGCACCACCTTGTGCCATATCTGTTACTCTACCAGATGCTTTATCTTTTTGATTCAAGTACCATCCTATACCACCAATAACGATGATATTATAAATTAGCACCATCAATAATACAGAGCTCATATCAAAACCTCTTATTTAAAATAATAATTTCACGTTAACTATTATTAATAGTGCATCACTTAAAAATTTAAAAACCAGAACTAAATCACCCTTCAATTGCTCACCCATTCCATCAGTAGGAAGCTCATTTCCATCAATAAGACATCATTTAAAATAACAAAAAAACACAAGGTAATAATAATTGTTTATAACAAAGAAAAGACGTCATAACATGTATGACGCCTTAACATCAGTCTAAATCATTAATATTTTTCGATATTATTCTCAGACTTGAATTCATTTACTTGCTTTCTATGATTAGCCAAGAAAAAGTCCTTAAATGATTTAACACAGTGCGTCATAAATCGTTGAGGTAGATAATATATATTTAACAACCAGTCATCAGTTTCATATTCATCTAATAATGTAACTAATCTGCCATCTTGAATATATTTCTGAACAATAAACTCTGGCAAATAGGTAATTCCTGTCGCATTAATTGCGCCTGACAACATCATTTTAGCATCTGAAACCTCTATGGATTTCACGATTCTAATCGGGATTATTTCGCCATTTTGCTTGTAAACCCATTGGTTCTGATTTTGTAGTGCCTTAGAGTATAAACAGCGATGGTTAACCAGATCCTGTGGGACTAATGGTTCGCCATTTTTCCTTAAATACTCTGGTGATGCGACAGTGACAAACTTTTGAGTAAGCAGGTTTCGTCTAACCAATAACAACTCTGAATCTTTGTTTGCTGCGTGGCCCGCGATTGCTGAAATAACAAAATCGTGGTCCTTGTAGTAATCCATCCCTCTTGGAGTCAGGGTCAATTGAATATTAACCAATGGATTAGCCTCAAGAAATTCACCAACAATCGGTAGGACGACACTTTCAGCATAGATTGGCGTACAACAAATTTTGATGTTGCCCCGCGTTTCTGTGGTAAAGCCGGTAAGTTCATTGATCATCAAATGGATATCATCAGTGATCTCTGAAAATTTGCTGTATAAAAACGAACCCGCTTCAGTCAACCTATCGCTTGGATTGTTACGTTGATATAAGCTGATACCCAACTCTTCTTCCAAATCACTCAACCATCGCGACCCCGTACTTGTCGATACGCCCATGGTTTCTGCCGCTTTTGTAATCGAGCCCGCATTGATCAGCTCGATAAAAAACAACATTCTGACCAACTGATGTGGGTCGATAATACTCGAGCCATTTAGGCCCGGAGCATTTTTTAATGCCTCGTTCAACATCGCAGTTACTCTATAGAAAGATTTAATAATACAATTACATGCATTCTAAGCTAGATACCGTACGCCTATTAGTCCCTATAATTACTAATGAGATGTCACTCAAATAAAAAAGGGAGTATCCACTGTTTCGGACGACTCCCTTTACGGTAACGCTCTGTATATTAGCGTTAAAATGCGAATAGTTTTTATTACAAGTAAGTTATCCTAATGGGTGATATCACTTGCTATTATTCGTAGTTCTTCCAGCTTGGGAAGTTTTCTGGATTTAGATTTAGAATCTGACGAGCTTCATCTGGCGTCGCAATTTCCAAATCGTTACAATCAAGCATGCGCTTAGTACGCTCAACAAACTCTACATTCGATGTCGCAAGCTGACCACGGCGATAGTAAACATTATCTTCCATACCTACACGGATATGACCACCTAGTGCAATACACGCATTAATGATTGGAAGGTGACCGCGGCCAATACCTAAACCACCCCATGTAAAGTTGTTGCCCCAGTAACGACGAACTTCATCCAACATCTGCATAAGGATGTGAACATCGGCAGGTGAACCGCCAGGTGCACCTAACACAAACTGGAAGTGAGGACGAACAAACGGGTTATGTACTTCAGGTTCCCCTGCTTCGCGCGCCTTAGCATTAGCTTTGTCGATAGATTTGCGATAGAAAAGTACGTTGTGGATCATACCGATATCAAAGATTTCAATCTCCGGAGTAACACCAACCAACGGCATTTCTTTCGCTAACTTACCTAGGAACACAGGCGTATTTTCGAATACCGTAGTATGAGCCCAGTTCATAGTACCGGCATCAAACGTTGCGATTTCTGGACGTAGCTCTTGGAAAGGAAGCATACGGATTTCATCGGCAAGGCCTAAACCACCAGAAGTCGTCAGGTTTATAACGATGTCACATTCTGCTTCACGGATATAGCTCACTGTTTCACGGAACTTTGCTATATCCATCGTAGCATTCTGTTGATCATCACGAACGTGGATGTGAGCGATAGAAGCGCCAGCAGCGTGACAGGCGATGATCTCATCTGCTTCTTCACGTGGTGTTACAGGAACATCAGGAAACATATCTTTTTTAGGCCAAGCGCCAGTACATGCAACCGTTAGAATTCGTTTATTTTCTAAAGACATAGTGATTACCTCTTTATAATTTGTGCGTTAAATTTAACCGTATGACTAAACTTAACTTGAATTTGCCTAAGCCAGAACCCTATGGGGATCAGCTAAAACGTAGTTTTAAATTAACAGTAACTAGTGTGCTCATTATGCATTACGTTCAATTACGACAGCGACGCCCTGACCACCACCAATACATAGTGTTGCGAGGCCATAACGCTTCTCGCGTTTCGTTAATTCATGAACGAGCGTCACAAGAATACGGGCACCAGACGCACCAATTGGATGGCCCAGAGCTATTGCACCGCCATTTACATTAGTAATATTGGGGTCAAGATCTAAACCTCGACATACAGATAAAGCCTGTGATGCAAACGCTTCATTCGCTTCGACCAGATCCATATCACTAATATCTAAGTTGGCATTCTCTAGTGCTTTCTGTGTCGCTGGAACTGGCGCATAACCCATCGTTTCTGGATCAACACCTGCAGCACCTTGAGAGACAAGAGTTGCCAAAGGTTTTAGGCCCAGTTCATCTGCTTTTTCACGGCTCATCAATACCAATGCAGCCCCACCGTCATTCAAACCAGACGCGTTAGCTGCAGTGACTGTACCGCTACCATCACGGACAAATGCAGGTCTAGGTTTAGAAACAGATTCAATTGTGGCACCGAATTTTGGGAATTCATCGGTATCAACAATGACATCACCTTTGCGACCCGGGATGGCGTGGGCAACAATCTCATCTTTAAAACGACCAGAAGTAACAGCTACTTCAGCACGGTTTTGAGATTGAACCGCAAAGTTATCTTGTTCTTCTCGAGTTATCTCGAACTGTTTGGCTAGATTTTCAGCGGTAATACCCATGTGGAACCCGCCAAATGCATCAGTTAAGCCGTCATTAAGCATCGTATCCGTCAGTTGGGAGTGTCCCATTTTGACACCCGTACGGTGCGATTGTAGAACATGTCCTGCGTTAGACATAGACTCCATGCCACCAGCAACCACAATATCAGCCTCACCCAAACGAATCTGGTTTGCTGCATCCATCACAGCCTTCAACCCTGAGCCACAAACCATAGAAACAACGTTTGCTGTCTTCTCATTCGGAATTCCCGCAAACTTTGCAACCTGGCGAGCAGGGTTCTGGCCCAATCCACCAGAAAGGACATTGCCTAATACAACGTTGTCTACTTGTTCAGGAGTGATGCCCGCTTCAGCGATAGCCGCTTTAACAGCAGTAACTCCAAGATCAATGGCCGAAACATTTGCAAAAGCACCCAGATAGGCACCAATAGCCGTACGTTTCGCACTGACAATAACTACTTCTTTCATCATCAAAGCCTCTATTAAATCAGAAAAAGGCTTTTACGCGCCCATACAAGGTAGGTAGGTGAGCATGGAGCAACGTAGAAGCCGATTATTCTGTTAAAATTTAATTATTCTTAGTGGTCGCCGTATGGGTATACGCGGTCCGCTACATCGTTTACGTCATCGCTGTCGATAATAGCCATCAAGCGAGTCATCGAGCCGTCACCACAGTAAAGATTCAATGGCGCACCAATAATAGTACAGCGCTTACCAGCAATCTTAGCCACGTTGCCACCGACGTTTTCCCAGCCAACTTTACCGTTACCTAGAAGCAGTTTATGACATGGTTCCCATGTACCGTTGCACATGCCTTTCTCTTCAACCAAACCATAAAGCTCTTGGTATGCTTCTTCACCATGAATTTCTTTATAGATATCGCGATCGAAGTGAGCATACTCTTCGATGCCAAATTTAGCGATATACTCATCTTTCAATGGCAAACCAGAATAACCTTCTAGGTTCATAGATAGTTTCCCTGCACAACGCTCACCAATCGATGTGTGTAATGGATGGTCAAGTGCTTGCTGATCAACACCAAGTGCTTTGATATCGTGCTTCATACACCAGTGACCAACAGACGCGCCTACACCTGTTGCGTAGTGATAATACTGCTTAGAGTCATCCCATTGCCCTGACATGCCAGTATAGATAATAACAATCATGTCTTTCAGTTCTGCATGAGTTACACCTGTTTTTTCAAGTGCTTCATCCATATGTTCCGCTTTGATCAGTGTCCACTGCTCAAGGTGTGAAAGATCTAGACATACTGCATCACCACAATAAGCATTTAGGTCCATTTCGTGCGTATAACGAGCACGGCGGCCATCAAACTCAGTTTCAATAACGTGACGAGGTGAATCCGCGTGAGTACCACAGTGCATAGGCATTTTGAAGAACTGAGTCAGTACACCTGACTTAGCTAAACCATGCGCACGAGTGATCTCTGGCTGTGGGAAATAAGGCCATTGTGGTGACTGAGAGCCAACCGGATGTGAAAGATCGACAATGGTTTTACCCGCGAAAAAATTATGATTGTTGTTAGCCATTATGACTATCTCCTGAATTTATTTTCTGACCATAGATATTGGTCACTTTGCAAATTTTTACTTACTTTTCCATTGAACGACGGTATTTCGTCTGATCAATCAAATATTTAAATAGATCTTCTTTTGAAGCTGCCGCTTGATCAGGTGTCCAGTTTTGGAAGCCTTCTCCGGTCTTAAAGCCTGACTTACCCTCTTCAACCAACTTCTTAAGGGTTGAACTAGGCTCAGTACCAGAATAAAGGTGCTGGAACATATAATCGTGAATGTTCAAGCTAAGCTCTGTTGATACCATGTCTGCATTTTCGAAGGGTGCAAGCTGCGCGATACGAAATCCAAAGGAGTTTTTAATACACTCATCAATGGTTTTTGGGTCAGCGATACCTTGGTCTGCCATGTAGAAAGCTTCTCTCCACAGAGCATGTTGAAGTCTATTTGCCAGGAATCCTGGAACATCTTTTTTACACTCTGCAGGTGCTTTTCCACAATCTGTTAATAAATCCATTGCTGACTGAATAACGTCGTCATTGCTATCTTCGGTTCTGATAACTTCAACTAACGGAATTAATACCGCTGGATTCCAGAAATGCATGCCAATAACGCGATCTTTCTTCTCAACCGCTTCGGCAATCTCTGTAATAGATTTCACTGAAGTACCAGAAGCAAAGATACAATCGGGACGAGCATGCGCTTCCATTTCACGGAAGGTTGCGTGCTTGACGTCCATCACTTCAGGAACGGACTCAAATATCAAATCTGCATCAGCGTAAGCTTCAATAGCATCAGCCGTAATAGATATACGATCCAAAATAGTATCTTTTTGCTTTGCTTCTAATAGGCCTTCACGGATAAACATATCTAACTGAGCGGACATATCTTCAAACGCAGTACAGTTAGCAACGCTTCTTGTTTTTATTGTTACGTTACGGCCGCCACCAGCAAAAATCTGAGCGATGCCCACACCCATCATGCCTGAGCCACCGACAATGGTAATATTTTTAATATCGTTATGATTCATATATAAACCTTAATAAGTTGACTCGGTATTAACCCGCAGTACAGCCGCCATCAACATAGATAATTTGGCCATTAATAAAATCAGATGCAGGCGCCGCTAAGAACATAACCAACCCGATCATATCTTTAGTTTCTGCAACACGGCCCATTGGGAGGCGAGCAAGAAACGGAGCTATACGAGCTGGGTCTTCACAAATTTCTTGAGTCAGCGGTGATTTAATGAGTGTTGGAGCGATGGCGTTAACATTAATAGTAAAGCCTTCTTTAACACCCTTGATTGACCATTCCGTAGAAAGCTGTTTTGTCAGCGAATCTACAGCCGCTTTAGAAGCCGCATAAGCTGTGTAACCATCAGGGTGACCACAGAAGCCACGAACACTTGATGTATTAACAATCTTACCGAAGCCTTGTTTCATGAAGTACTTACCAAACACCTGACAAGGAACTAGCGTACCCGTTACGTTGATGTTCATAACTTGGTTAAAGTTATCTGATGGCATGTCTTCACCCGGTGCGCGGAAAGCCATTCCGGCGTTGTTCACTAGAACATCGATACGGCCATACATTTCATGTACTTTGTCAACGATAGCTTGCTGAGCAGCAACATCCGTTACATCACCAGTAATTGCGGTACATTCACCACCGACTTCGGCTACAGAATTAACGGTTTCTTGTAATGTTTCCAGACGACGAGCTGTGACGACAACTTTAGCTCCATGTAACGCGAATGCTTGAGCGTAAGCTGCACCTAAAGTACCGTTACCACCTGTAATAACCGCAACTTTATCTGTCAGATCAAAGCAATTTTTTGCGAAATCATTGCTCCAAGTGTTTGTCATAACCATTTGATATACCTTCTTAATTTTAATTTTAATTTTGTTTAAGTATTACACTGCTGTAATTGTGACAAGCACTCTTGCTTGGCTGTTGCCGCTGTTCCAAAGCTTACGTTTTTCGTTTGGTAGCATTGAAATCGAAGAATCTTTGCCACAGACAAACTGTTCACCAGACTCATTCTCAACCGTAAGTTCGCCTTCAATCACGAAGTAGGTTTTTTCTGTCGTCGCTCCGAATGTACCTTCACCGTACTGCCACTCGGCACCACCGTCAGCTTCAAATATGGAAAGACCCTGCCAGAACTTAGTTAGCCCTGTGTCTTCACCCTGGATTTTTAAACATACAACACCAAAATGACCTGGTGGTTCATATGCATTCACTTCTTGAATATTGATTGCTTTCATTATTCTTCTCCAAATACGGTCAATAAGTCTGAAACAATAAGCTCTGTGCCGGTTTTTTCTATTACCTCTTCAACAGTTGTGTTGTAGGCAATTTCTTTTAAAACCAAGCCATCTTTAGTAGGTTGGATAACAGCAAGTTCAGTAACAATAAGGTCGATACAGTTTGTTGCTGTAAGAGGTAACGTGCAGCTATCCAAAATTTTAGGTTCACCCTTTTTATTGCAATGCGTCATCATAATGATGACTTTCTTAGCACCATTTACCAGATCCATTGCACCACCCATGCCGGCAACCATTTTCCCTGGAATCATGTAGTTAGCTAGGTTACCTTCACGGTCCACTTCCATGGCACCCAATACAGTGGCATCTACGTGTCCACCGCGAATAAGAGTAAACGAAAGGGTTGAATCAAAGTACGCAGCGCCTTCAGTTGCAGTGACAGGCGTGCCACCTGCATTGGTCAAATCCCAATTTTCTTCTCCTTCGTTCGGAGTCGAATCGAGGCCAACCATGCCGTTCTCTGATTGAAATACAATGTGCTTTTCTTGCGGAACGAAATCAGCCACTGAGGTTGGCATACCGATACCAAGGTTTACCAAGTCACCAAGGTTTAACTCCTGCGCGACACGCTTTGCGATAAGATTTTTCATCGACATTTTGCTTACCTCACTATGAAATCAATAAGAACAGAAGGAAGGGTAAAGAATTTTTCATCTACTTCATTCGGTTCTGAAATAACATCAGGCTCAACAAAAACCATTTCAGCGGCCGTAGCCATTACAGGGTTAAAGTTAGCTGTTGTTTTATTAAACGAGGTATTACCGTAAACGTCAGTTATTGATGATTTGAGCAGTGCAACATCTGCTTTGATAGGCTCTTCAAGTAAAAATTCTTCGCCTGCAACCGTAACTTTTTGTTTACCTTCTTCAACCAAGGTGTTCAATCCAGTTTTGGTGAGCACACCACCTAGTCCAGCGCCAGCGGCGCGAATTTGCTCTGCCAGTGTTCCCTGAGGAATAAGATCAACTTCCATTTCACCAGAATTCATCTTCTCACCAGCAATTCGGTTTAAGCCTATGTGTGAGGCGATAAGCTTGGAAACCTGACCATTTTCAATCAGTTTTCCTACGCCTTTATTCGGTAGTCCTGCATCGTTACAGATGATGGTAAGATTTTTAACTCCAGATTCAGCAATAGCATTCACCAGCGCTTCTGGTGTACCAATTGTCATAAACCCACCGACCATTATGGTCATGCCATCTTTTAGTTTTGATGCCGCCTGCTTGGGTGATATAATCTCTTTCTTAAGCATCGTTGCACGTCTCTTTCTCGTTAAGTTGCGTCTCACTTTACTCTCATCTACAAGATTCAAAACAGCACCTGTGCAACCGCCCGTTCTATGGATGATTGGTCATGTTTGCCGTACTTCACAAAATTCGCCATTTCTTGCCCGGCTTCACAGATCGCAGTTATTTACTTGCATCTATCGAACGAGAGCATTCGATAGATGCAAGATTATTTTTAAACTATTGAGTGAATTTTCTAGGTAGTTTCCGCGTCGATAACTAAGATATAAACCAGCATGATAAAGACTTGGGTCACATCAACCCATCACTACTCATTCAACTAAAATATGAGTCAAAACGGACAAATTTATGCCAAGTGTTTGAACACAAAAAAAACGCCTCATCAGTGATGAGGCGTTTCATATTGAGTTAATCTTCCATAGTACTCATATCCCTTAGAGATTAACTTTCTGCTTTTTTGTATGAACCCACACCCTGTGCACGTTTACCTGTACCTTCTAGCGCCATGCGTTCAGGATCATAGGTCTTCTTAATGGATAGGAAGAAAATACCACAAAGCGCTGCAAGCGGAATAAACGTAATAAACGAAGCGCTGTAAGAGCCAGTCATGTCATTCATCACTGCCAAGTACGTCATGCCGATACTCATCATGACGACTTGAATACCATTAACCCAACGATAGATGTTAACAAACTCATCGCGACCGAACACATACGCTACCAGTGATGGCATAAGATTAGGCATACCACCTACACCTAGCGAGATGCAGAACAGAGCAATATAGATTAGGTAAAGATTGTCTGGTCCACCGAACGCGAACCCTGCTGCACCGACGAGGTACGCAAGTGAAAACACAGCGTTCGCTTTTGGTGTGCCAATCTTGTCATCTAGCCAACCCCAAACATAACTGAGTGGCATACCACCAAGAGCCATTGCGGACATCAAAAATAGAGCTGTATCTAATTCAATACCAGCACCTGTCAGAATTGGAATCACCTGGCTCATAATACCAGCCATCATTAAGCCACCGATAAGGCCCCATGCTAGCGCAACAAACCAAAACTCCTTACAACGAACAATTCTTGGAATTGTCCATGTAGATTTCGTGTTTCTTTCTGCAGCACGAATAGCTTCAACTTCTAATTTTTCTTCTTCTGTAAACGCTATTCCATCGGGATCAAAGCCGTGGTCTTCCGGTTTTTCCTTCATTGCCACAATACCTAAGACACCCCAAAATGCGATGAAATAGCCAAGACCAGCATAGAAATCTGCAAAACCAACCTCAAGGAAAATTTTCATACCAATCGGAGTAAACGTTGCCGTACTCAAAGGTGCTGCAATGGTTACGATACCAAAAATAATACCTTTATATCGCATAAACCAGTTAGCTATCAAACCACCTTGGATAAACATTAATACAGGCGTGATTATGGTTAGAATTGTCTGAATAACCATTATCCCCATCCAAGAATCAACACGTCCCATCATAGACACAGCGAGACCAGCGACAATGATTGCTGGCACACCTATCTTTTTGTAACCCATTTTCATGATAAGTGCACCGGCGATAATACCTGAGATAACACCAATCAATCGAACCGCTGAGATAGCCCCCATGATTTCGCCAGGTGGCATGTTGAACTTATCTATCAGTGCCGGCATTAAGATGTTCATGCTGTCCGGCCCTGCAATAGTTAGCTGCAGATACATAGTCACAAACACATAGATGATGACACCAAGCGCTTGCACCTTAAATCCTTTCTGGATAGCGTTCTCCATGACTTCCTCTCAAACTTTAATTAGTAGACGGATTAAAAACCTATGCAGCTACATTACCGCTATATACTACCGAGTAAAATCCCACCAATCGCATGGCTCTTTTCATAGGTGCGAATCGAATTTGATGTGCATCAATTTAGCTTGTCAATATATCGAAAGATGTGCTTTATTCATGACTGTGATCACTCTATTTCCGATAACAGTCCCACCTATAAAACAACACGCCCCATAGAAAAGACACTGACCTCTCATTTTTCAATATTGATTTTTAACCACCAGCCTTTGATTGAAAAGGCTCTACGGCTATATTTCAAAAAGGGTGAAGCCCTTAAACCCTAGTCGCGACCTAAGCCATAAAGTCGTTTCATCAAATGGCTATCGATGACACCAATATTTCGCTAACACAACTTAATATAGAGATAAAAAAGAACAATAGGTTTGAGCTTGAACAATGAAAAGGAAAATGAGATAGAACACGTAAATATAAGAAACCCCAGATATTTGTAACATCTGGGGTTTCTTTATTTTAAAAATAATCTTTGCTGAGCTTTAAGCTTAATCTAAGATGCCAACCTTCGCTCTCTCTTCGTCTTCATTAGGATAAACAAAACCATATTTTTCTCGGTAGCTAAGTGATGGTTCTGGATGCCATTTTTCAGGAATTGGATGAAGTTCTGATTGAACGTTACCCTCTTCATTCAGAGTTAATTTAACCCAAGCAAGGAAGTTCTTTTCGTCTCGATATGGGTAATCTTCACGGTAATGAGTACCTCGACTTTCCTTACGGGCCATACCGGCAACAAGCTTCATTTCAGCATTGAGCAACATATTTCGTGTTTCAATCGCATTACGCAGCTCGTGGAAGTCTTCAACCTTTAAATTATCAGCAAATGTGTTCTGCAAATATTTAATCTGCTGAAGTGCATTCTCCATTCGACTCTGTTCTTTCACGTACATAACAAAATACGGAAACATAGTACCTTGCATCACTCGAGTAACCCATGCAGGAGAGTAGCCTTTTTCGTTATTGATTGGCGCAAACATTTTCTGCTTCATCTCTTCAAGAAATTCAGGTGCAGGTACAGGTGTAGGTTGTGTTTTTACATATTCAGCAACAGCATGACCGGATCTCGCACCCTGCACAGCAGAGCCTGATGACGAAGAACCAAAACCTGCGTACCCCGCCCCATTTTGCATCGAACACATCGCGTCACCGGCAGCCCATAAACCTTCGATATTTGAACGACCATTGATATCTTGTGGGAAGACACCTTCACCTTTGTGATTACCCATACCAACAGTAGAGAATCCCATTTTTTTAGGTGCGCCAGTACCTGCTCCACTAAACCTTGGGTTTGTTCCACCAGGACCACGGCCATATTTTTCGTCCATTGGCTGTCCGCCCAAACTGATACCAACAGCAGAGTCGATTCGTAGACCCAGATTGGCACTGTTTAAATCTTCAGGGTTAAGTGGACCATCTTGACTTGGTGGACCACCGCCCAAACCAAGTACCGTTTTTTTACTAACCGCATCGCCAGACGCTTTATTTTTGGTTGAGTGATCCAAGAAATTGGCATTATTAGCCGGGTGTGCGTCGTTAAACTCTTTTCCAGATATCTGCGCACCCACACGAATAGCCATCGCATCACCATCTGCAGTTGTAGAGCTGCACGGATAACCCATACCGAGTGGTTTAAGTGATGAAGGTCCTGTACACAGAATGGTTGCTTTAGCAAGAATGGCATAAGGTTTGCCCGTTTCCATATGGAAACCAATACCACCAATAACTTTACCCTCTTCTTTGATCAGGTCAGTGATCATGACACGTTCAATCATTTTCACGCCAACCGATAAAGCTTTGCGGCGCATTGGATCACCTGCGGCACAATATTCAATCGAACGTGATACTGTTCCGTGCTGAATATAATAAGGACGCCCTTCTTCTGGGTGAGTCAGTGCCGTTTGAGTACCCCATTCCTGAACCTCTTGAAAACGATCCCAAGCTTCATCAATCAATAACATTGAGAAATCCTGATTATTGAGGTATTCGCCTGAAAGCTTAAACTGCTTCATGTAATCGTCTTTAGTAATTCCTGGCATATCGTGGTAGACAAACCAGCTGTTTGCCCAAGGTGTAAGCCCTGAACGTCCAGTTCGGCCTTTTACAACCATCGTCACATCTGCACCGTCTTCTGCTGCTTTTACCGCAGCAAAACAACCAGCGAAACCACCACCAACAACGAGGACATCGGTCTCTAGAGTTGTTAGTTCAAAATCTATTTTTTCACTCATAACAAGACTCCTTATTTATTTAGCGCTGTGCCGAGAGTAACAACATCAAAATTGTGAAGTGAGCTGACGTAAGCACCGTCTGTAATCTCAATACAATCCGCAGGACAATAGTGGGCACATAATCGACAGACCTGACAATCATCTACGAACGCGATGGTCGATTTACTTCCACAGGTAAGACAACGTTCAGCTTCACGTTGTGCTTGCTGGTAGGTGAGAGACTTAATCGTTTCTTCGAAGTTCTTCACTCGAATATCAACATCTACTGCTACTCTTTCTTGTCGTTGTTCAATATAAAGATTGTTACCTTTAGGGACATCTTTCGCGATTTCGCGTGAAAGTGCCGGGGTAACTTCTAATCCTTCATCTTTAAGAAAACGATCAACCGTTTGAGCCGCTTTCTTACCAGAAGCTAATGCGACAACAACCGTTGTAGGACCAGTTACCCCATCTCCCGCGGCAAACATATTTGCATCAACGTGAAGCGTGTTTTGATTCGCTTTAATATAACCACGTTCTGTCGTCGCGACTTCTTGTGGGACGATTTCTGCGTCGGCTGTTTGACCTATCGCCAAAATAATACCGTCAAGACCAAACTCTTCTACGATTTCTGAACCCAAACATGGGTTAAACGACATATCTTCATTTCGAGTACTTGAACACTCGACGAGGGAAACACCACTTATCTTACCGTCTTCAACAGAAAAAGAGCTCACACTGCGCTGGGTATGGAAAACCACGCCTTCGTCTTTCGCGTCTTGGATCTCTTCTGTCAGGGCAAGCATATTGTCTTTATGGCCGGGTTCAATACGCTCTAAACAAATCACGTGTACTTCTTTTGCACCAAGGCGGATTGCGGTACGAGCAGCATCAAGTGCAACACTGCCTCCTCCAATTATCGCTACGCGTTGAGGTGCTGCTTCAGCATCTCCAGTACGAACATCTTTCAAAAATTGGATAGCCGTATTGATACCACTCGCATCTGCACCAGGTACATTCAACTTCATAGGCTTCGCTGCACCTGTAGCGGCGATAAAGGCTTTAAACCCTTGAGACTCTAATTCAGATTTGCTGATATCTTTACCAACCGTGACACCGGTTTTAAACTCGATACCCATTTTTTTATAAAATTCGATTTGCTGCTCAATAATTTGATTAGACAGACGGAAAGCAGGTATCGAATATTGCAGCAATCCACCAGGTTTAGCCTCTTTCTCAAAGACAGTAACTTGATACCCTTTTAGCGTGAGATTATATGCTGCACTTAGACCTGCAGGCCCAGAACCAATTACAGCCACCTTATCGCCACTTGCTGTCACAGCAACCTGACCGTTATTCAGTACATAATCACCTAAATATTCTTCTAATCCATTAATATTAATCGCTTCGTCAACTTGACTACGAGTACATGCTGTTTCACAAGGATGAGGACATACACGGCCAGTTATGGATGGCATAGGATGTCGCGCTTGCAAAGCTAAAGCCGCATCATCAAGCTGGTTCATTTTGATTAGGTAGTGATACTCTCTCTGGTTCAAGCCTAATGGGCAACCGTCACTACAGGGAGATACTTCCAACTGTTTATCTGATGTGTCCAACCTAAACACATCCATAGGACAAGACTCCACGCAAGTGCCGCAACCTATGCAATCGTCAGTATTAATATTCTTAACAGGCATAGCTATCTCCTTTTACCTGATTCTTTTGGTTAAGCTGTTAGTTCACCCATCCCTTGTTTAGTGACCCATGCATCAACTTTGTAAAAACAAGGACTCTTGCATGTGCACCATCACTCAGTCAGAGGAAGATGATAATTTTCAAATTAGTTTCCTAGGGAAACTAATTGGGTAAAATTTTTAGGATGTCATGTTTGTCAGCATTTTATTTAACACTTTCTTGTAGATCTGAATTTCTTCACTGGTTGTATCTTCAAATACACTTTCTCTGTGTTTACCAATCAACTCACGCATCGGCTCTTTGAGTTTTTTACCTTCTGGTGTCAAATAAATATTTTTATTTCTCTGATCTTCATTATTTTGGACCCTCAATGCATAATTGTTAGATTCCAATAAGTTAAGTGCTTTAACAATGGAGATTTTATTCATTTTCGTTAATTCAGACAGGCGCTTCTGGCTTATTCCATCCTCTTCAAAAAGATACAACAATAAGTGAACCTGCTGACTAGATAAAATAAGACCATCATTCTTTAATCGCTTAACCAAGCCTTCCTGTAGATGCTTGTTAATAACACCTGTAAGGTATAAAGGGCAGTTGGTGGTGTAATCGTAATTCATTGTTTGTCGACATGGCCTTCTTTGTTAGTTTCCGTAGGAAACCAAATACCCATACCAATAGCAATGTTTTTTTTAATGGCTGTATAATTTTTATGCGTCAACTCTCATTTAGTCTATTCAAGATGATAAAGATAAATAAAAGTTGATAGGGGTGACGTGATTAAATAAATTTAGGGCCGATGACTGGCGAGTAAACGGATCTAAAACACAGGGCTAAGACACAGAAACACCTAACTTTGTCATACGACTTCTTAGCGTGTGAGGGTTGATATCTAGGATATCTGCAGCTCCGTCCCGACCTTGAATTTTTCCATTGGTCGATTTAAGCACACTCTCTATATGACGCTTGTTTAACTCGGCAAGTGTGAGTATTTCTTGTTCGCTACTTACCGACTCATTCTGTCTACTTGTCTGCTGTTTTTCATCCGAAAAAATAGAGAAAACGACTTCTTGATTACGGCAACTGATCACTGAGCGCTCAATAACATTGACCAATTCTCTGACATTTCCCGGCCAATAATGGCTCTGGAGATTGGCTATCTCACCGTGCGCTATTTCAGGTAATCGGATATTAAATTTCTCCGCGCATATTTTAATAAAGTGATCGACAAAAAGCGGGATGTCTTCTAGCCTGTTTCTCAATGGCGGAACGAAAATAGGGAACAGACACAATCGATAATATAGATCTGCACGAAACTCACCTTTTTCAACCATTGATTCTAATGATCGGTTCGTCGCGGCAATAATCCGAACATCTATATTAATGGTATTTTTAGAGCCCACTCGCTCAATTTCACCATTTTGTAGCACTCGCAGTAACCGTACCTGTGCTGCTTTAGACAGTTCACCGACTTCATCCAAAAAGATAGTACCGTTATGGGCTCGTTCAAATCGCCCGATTTTTCTTTCTGTTGCTCCGGTGAATGACCCCTTTTCATGACCAAAAAGTTCACTATCTAAAAGTGATTCAGGGATAGCGCCACAGTTGACTCTTATATAGGCTTGTTCAGCTCTCGTAGAGTTTAGCTGAATGGCTTTCGCTACAACATCTTTACCAACACCGGTTTCGCCATTAATCAATACCGGTGCATTGGTTGATGATACAGCCTCAATCTTTTGCACCACACCTTTAAGGCCACTCTGACTGCCAATAATGAGGTTTTGTGCATCTTGTTCCACCAATCTCTTTAGTCTTTCATGTTCATCCAACAATTTGGAGTGCATCTCCTTTACTGACAGATGCTGCAAACTATTAGAAACGGCAATACCAAAAGGTGAATCTAGGGTAGAAAATAACGTGGCATGTTCCTGAGTAAATCTATTTGAACCGGTTGCAAGCAAAACAATATCACAAATTCGTTTTTCTCCAATCATTACCCGTGAAACCAAATGTGAGTAGCTTTGGTAACCATAGATCCCACTAAGGTGCTCCTGTACTAACTCACTGATTGGGTCGTCTAAATAATTATTAACAATCTTAATATCATAGTTTGTCTCCCAGCGGGGAATATGACGCTCGGCTTCTGCAACCGGGATAAGAATATTACACAAGTGACCTTTATTTTTATTTGCTGTTGCCAATATCCGCAATGAACACAAGTTTTCATCCCAAAGATGCACAGACAACACATTGGCAGGCAACACATTTTGTAGGAATTGAATGCAGTTTTTTAAGCCATCTTCGATATTTAAGCTTCCCGTGAGTGCTTCGATGGCTTGCCTATAAAAGATGTTCTTATCCATTCGTTTAATCCCTTCAATTTGTCTATTCATTGCGCCATTAAATTTCGAAACACATCATAAAGTAAAATAGGATATTTCGTTATGATATTTCCTACAAGCTTGAAATATCATAACGAAATAGATTAAAACAAGCCATTTTCTTGATGTAGATCAACCAATTAAGCCCTGTTGATATGGCACGCAAATTGCCATAGGGGATTAGGTAGAACTAATCAGGAGCAGTACCCGTGAAAATAACAAAAATAGCTGTCGATAAGCAGTTTAAGACCGTGTTATGGGGTTTGACGCAAGCTATCAAACTATTAGCAAGCAGGGATAGAAAATTTAAATCTTTAATTAGCGAGAAGAATTTTTCTATCGCTATGTATTTACGTACCGCTGATATCGGTAGAACCTATATTTTTAAAGATGGAAAGATCACTTCAAAAGCTGGAAAGAATCCTTCTGCCGATATAAAAATGGTCTATGAAACAGCTGAAGATGCCATGAAGGTTATGGTGCCATGGCGTGATTATCAAGAAGTCATCGATATTCTTAAAAACTTTAAAATGGATGCCATTGGTGACGAAGAATATGTCATTCATTTCACTAAGATTCTTAGTGCTATTACCGATAGTCAAATTAAATATGGTGTACCGCAAGAAGACGGGACAACTCGCTTGGTAAATAACACCAACGGTGGTCCGGTTTTCGTTTATGTTAAAGATGACAAAATCATTCGCATCACTCCTATTGAGCTTGATGAAGACGATCCAGAACCATGGGTCATCGAAGCAAGAGGCCACAAATTCCAACCAACTAAAAAAGTGACCGTCAGTCCTCATACTCAAGGTATCAAGTCCACTATCTATTCTAAAGATCGTATTCTTTACCCAATGAAACGTGTTGATTTCGATCCTAATGGTGAAAGAAATCCACAAAACCGTGGTATTTCTGGTTATGAAAGAATCAGCTGGGAAGAAGCAACAGACATCGTTGCTAACGAAATCACACGCGTAAAAACAGAACATGGACCAGGCGCAATCATGAATGGTTCTGGCTCTCACCATACATGGGGTAACCTCGGTTATTGGCTGTCAGCTCGCCCTCGCTTCTTCAACGCAATAGGCACCTCTTACGTTGTACATAACCCAGATAGCTGGGAAGGTTTCTATTGGGGTGCTATGCACCATTGGGGAAACTCGTTACGGTTAGGCGCGCCAGACACCTATTCAACCGTAGAAGATGCGCTAAAGCACTGTGAAATGATCGTTTTCTGGTCAAGTGACCCTGAATCTACTAGTGGCGTATATGGCGCTATGGAAGGCACACAGCGTCGTCTTTGGGCAAAACAGTTGGGTATCGAATTTGTTCATATCGACCCATTCTACAACCACACAGCTGGTTTGCTTGGTGGTAAATGGTTTGGTACTAAACCGGGCTCAAGTAACGCAATGGCACTTGCTATCGCATATGTTTGGATGCAAGAAGGCCTATACGATAAAGATTTCGTTGCAGATAAAACGGAAGGCTTTGAAGAGTGGATGGAGTACGTCTTAGGTAACGAAGACGGTATTCCTAAAACCCCAGAATGGCAAGAAGCTGAAACCGATATACCAGCACATGATGTTAGAGCACTTGCTAGACGTTGGGGTAACAAAAAAGTTTACCTTGCAGCGGGCGGTTTGCAAGGGTTTGGTTCAGCATGTAGAAGTGCAACTGGCGCAGAGTGGGCTCGCTCAATGGTCTGCTTAATGGCGATGCAAGGTATTGGTAAGCCAGGTGTTAACATGGGCAACCTCCAACAAGGTACACCTGTTGATACTCGCTTCTTCTTCCCTGGGTATTCAGAAGGTGGATTATCTGGAGATTATGAAGGCACTGGTTTAGGTGTAAACATGTACCAGCGTATGCCTCAAGTCATGACGATTAATACCGTTAAGCAAAAAGTGCCTCGTTTACGGATTCCTGAAGCCATCCTAAACGGTGAAGCTGAAGGTTATTTTACCGATACTAAGTGTATCGAAGGTCAATTTTCCGATTTCAAATATCCAGCACCAGGCCATGCACCAATCAAAATGTACTACAAGTACGGTGGTTCTCATTTCGGTACCATGAATGAGACCAATCGATATGCACATATGTATCGAAGCGCCAATCTGGAGACCGTGGTCAATCAGTCTATCTGGATGGAAGGTGAAGCTAATTTTGCAGACATCATACTGCCAGCTTGTACCAACTTTGAGCGTTGGGACATCGGTGAGTTTGCCAACTGTGGCGGCTATATTGCCCACTGTTACACTCAGGTAAACCACCGCGTTGTCACCATTCAGCATAAATGTATTGAACCATTGGGCGAATCTAAGTCGGATTACGAAATCTTCTTGCTCATTGCTAAAAAACTAGGGCTTGGCGCGTACTTCTCCGAAGGCTCTTCAGAAATTGAGTGGGTACATCGCCTATTTAATGGTACTGATCTTCCGGATAAAATTTCGTGGAAGCAATTCCTGAAAAAGGGCTATTACGTTGTTCCACCACCAAAAGCTGAAGACCGAGACCCGGTTTCTTGGAACTGGTACTACGAAGGCAGAAAGAAAGATGTACCTGAGATGAATCCACTTCCTGGTGACTATAAAGCAAACTTTAAAGAAGGGTTGCAAACTCAAAGTGGTAAAATCGAGTTTGTTTGTAATAGTTTAAAACGTTTCGCTCCAGATGATCCAGAGCGTCCGATTATGACTAAATATATCCCATCTTGGGAAGGCCCTCATTCAGGGGAACTTTATGAGAAATATCCACTACAGATGATTTCTCCTCATAGCCGGTATAGTTTCCATACTATGGCTGATGGTAAAGATTCGCATATCAACGACATAGAAGATCATCGAGTTGAAGTGGATGGCTACTACTACTGGATAATGCGTATTAATGAACAAGATGCAGCGGATAGAGGCATCGTCCATCACCAACTTATTGAGGCATACAATGATCGTGGTTCAGTAATTTGTGCAGCTCACGTAACACAGCGAGTACCAAGAGGTACCACGCATTCCTATGAGTCCTCTGCATTGTACGAACCAATTGGAGTCCCTGGCCACTCTCCGGATCGTGGTGGTTCAGTTAATATTTTGACCCCTAGCCGAGCGATCATAAAGAAATCACACTCAACAGCCTGTAACTCATGCTTGATTAATATTCGTGCTTGGGAGGAAAAATAAAATGGAAAAATGGAACCTCATTGTAGACGTAGAGCGTTGCGAAAACTGTAATAACTGCTTTCTAGCAGATAAAGATGAATATTGTGGTAACAGCTTTCCAGGCTATACCGACGAGCAACCAAGACATGGGCATAAGTGGATTGATATTAAGCGCAGAGAACGTGGAAGCGATTCATTAATCGATGTGGCTTATTTACCAACCATGTGCAACAACTGTAAAGACGCCCCATGTGTCAAAGCGGCTAAGAACGGCGAAATCTATCGCAGAGAAGACGGCATTGTCATGATCCACCCAGAAAAAGCAAAGGGAGAAAAACGTCTTGTTAAGAGTTGTCCTTATGGTCATATCTGGTGGAATGAGGAGTTAAAAGTACCTCAAAAATGGTTCTTTGATGCTCACCTGTTAGATGCTGGTTGGAAAGAGCCTCGTTGCGTTCAATCTTGCGCCACTGGTTGTCTAGAGTCACTCAAAGTAACCGATGAAGAAATGGCAGAACAAGTCAAATCTCAAGGCTTGGAAGTCCTTAAACCTGAATTAGAGACGCAACCTCGCATCTGGTACAAAAATCTTTATCGCTTTAATAAAGAGCATATCGCAGGCAGCGTTATTACCATCAAAGATGGCTTAAAAGACTGCGCTGGAAACGCTGAAGTTATTTTGATGAAAGGCAATAAGGAAATAGATCGATTGAATACCGATTATTTTGGCGATTTTAAGTTCGACGATATCGAACCCAATTCCGGTGAATACCTAGTTAAAGTCACGCTTAATGACCTGACCTATACACAAACCATCGACCTAACAAACAGTATCAATTTAGGTGTGTTACTCATTAGTTAACATCTCTATCTTTGACTCCTTCTGTTGAGTTGTAACAACTACGTGGGCAGACACTATAATTGAGATTTCAATAAAGTGCCTGCCCATATTATATCTATGGTTTACCAAGAAGCATTTACTAGAGTCAGAGTAGGATGCCGGGGACTTTTATTTCCGCTGGTTTTGTTGTCACTAATAATTGTTGTGCCAGATCTCTGTGGTTATTGATAAAAAACTGCCTGAATTGCTGAACACATTGAGATGTTCGATTGCTGGGATGATAGTAAAGATTTAGGTACCACCTATCCGTCTCATATTCCGTTAATAAAGGAACAAGCGCTCCCTCATCAATAAGTGGGTTAACCATAAATTTGGGAAGATAAGCTATTCCCATTGACGACACGGCTGCCGCTACCACCATTACCGAATCTGATATTTGCAGTTTTTTATCAATACAAATTGGAATGGTTTCATTTGAATCGCGAAAAATCCACTGACCAGAATCAAAAAATGACCCCGAATATAGACAGCGATGGTTCGTTAGTTCTGATGGGATAAGAGGCTCACCATTTTGTCTAATATACTCAGGAGAAGCTACCGTAACAAAACTCTCTTCCAATAAGTTCGTCACATCTAAATGCTGAGGTTCTTCGCTCTGTCGAGTATTCGAGGTAGACGAGGACATAATAAAATCATGAAGATGGCTGTGCTCCATTGCCCGAGGGGTGACTACCAACTGTACTTCAACATTTGGATTTAACTTTGTGAAATCATTAATTAAGGTTAATACCAAACGTTCAGAATATAACGGGATAGGCGCGCAACAAATACTGACTTTGCCGATCGTCTCTGTAGCATAGTGTGTCAATTGATTGAGGATCTCATTCACATCTTCGTTGACTTGAGAGAATTGTTCGTAGAGAAATAATCCCGCATCCGTGATTTTATTGTCTACCTTACTTCCTTGGTAAAGTGGGATCCCAAGTTCATCTTGCAGTTCACATAACCAACGCGACCCCGTACTTTTTGATACACCGCATCGCTCTGACGCCTTTGTAATGGTTTTCATATTTACTAACTCGACAAAAAATAAAATTTTTGCCATAAGCTGTGGGTCAACAGGTTTTTGAAAAGAAGGTTTGTTTATTTCTGACACTATACAGCTCCATACTTGGGCATTGGTTTTAGATGTGGGTTAGCAAACGCTGGTTACGAGCGGTCCGTTCCTATGTTTGACCCGAAAAGGCTGCTTCACTGAACTAAATACAACCCAAAATAAACAGTTAGTTACCTTTCCATATTATTCAATAATAATGCACTCATTTCTTCCACGGGAACCGGTTTACTAAAATAGTACCCTTGATAAGTGGATACACCTAACTCTTTAAGTAGAGTCAATTGTTCTCGCTCTTCAACCCCTTCAGATACAAGGCTCATGTCAAAGTTTTTGGCCAGGTCTATTATCGATTTAACCATTAAAAGAGCTTGCTTATCTTTGGTAATATCATTGATGAAAGATTTGTCGATTTTGATTTCATCAATTGGAAGAGATCGCAAATAGTTCAACGATGAATAGCCTGTACCAAAGTCATCGAGAGATATCGACACTCCGTACTGTTTTAGTTTAGTTAATTTTTCAGTTGCATCAGTGATATCCTGAATAAGCACTGATTCAGTTACCTCCGCAATAAGCTTCGAGTGGTCGATGCCAAAAGACTCAACAATTTTAATAAAGTCTTCCACGAAGAGATTCTGCCAAATTTGTTTTGCACTAAGATTTATAGCCATTTCTAAATGGCTGGTTTCAGGGATGCTTGCCATATTTTCAATTGCTGGCAGGCTTGTTCGAGTACCATATCCCCAATGGGAAGAATAAGATTAGTTTCCTCTGCCATAGTGATAAATGAAGCAGGCGATAATATACCATGTTTTGCATGACGCCATCGAACCAGCGCTTCAGCTCCGATTATTTGTTCATCTCTATCATATTTAGGTTGAAGGTAGATACAAAAATCACGATTTGCAATAGAGTTATGCATTGCTTTTTGTAGCTCACTATTGTGTCTTAACTCATCTTGCATACTTATATCATAAATTATCGCTGCATGACCTCCATTGGCTTTAGTTTGATAAAGTGCCGTGTCGGCTAACTGGAGAACCTTACCCGTAGATATATCCCCTGATTTAAAAACAATTCCTCCGACGCTAGCGGTAATTGCGTATTCAATCTCTACATTTTGCGTATCGCTTTTGAGTGTAAAGACTTTTGATACTTCTTGTATTACTAAGTCTGCATACTGCTGCGCCAATTGTAATGCATCTTTTTGATTACTATCTAAAAGTGGTAAAACAATAACAAACTCATCTCCACCAAATCTAGAGACAAGTTCTTGCTTTTGTTGGAGTGTCTTAAGGCGATTAGCGACGCCTTGCAATAGTTTGTCGCCCATGTGATGACCATAACTGTCATTGAGCAATTTGAAACGATCTAAGTCTAAAAACAGCACAGCACTATAGGTATCATTAAGCGCACTTAGATCTATTGTCTTTCTTAGTTCAACCTCTAAATGTGTTCGATTAACAAGACCCGTCAGTTGATCGTTATAGGCTAAGTTCACTATTTCTTGTTGATTCTTCTTTTCAATTGTAATGTCTTGAGCAATACCGACAAGCCAAAGCGGTATTCCTTTTTCATCATATTCGGCAACTTGGCCACGATCCCATATCCAGATGATTTTTCCATCAGGCCGCTGAATCCGAAACTCTATGTTGTAAGCTTGATTTAGCTTAACTAGCTTGTCTAGGGCCGAAAAAACAAGTTCTCTATCCTCTGGCAGGATACAACTTTCAAATTCTTTAAAGGAATTTTCACTTCTCTTAATTCCTGTTATCAGTTCCCACTGTTTATTGTGCAGCACCTGATTGGTTTTTGTATTCCACTCCCAGAGCCCTTCTTGCGAAACTTCAAGAACATGCTCCAATCGTGTTTTATTTCTATCCGCTTCTTCTTTTAATCTAGTGATTTCAGAAATATCTTTTGCGATAACAACTATCTTTAACTCATCTTGAGCGTCACGAAACGGAATTTTAATGGATTGGAAATGGCGAACCTGACCTGTTTTAGCATCGGTTGAAGACTCGTAGACTTCTTCTTTTTCAAAGCGCTGCATAATAGACTGGACATTGTTACGAAAAAAATCGCACTGCTCTTTGTTTTTCGTGAAGTAGTAGTCGTCCTTACCTATCATTTGTTCTGGTGTGCTGTTGTATAGCCTAGCAACCGTATCATTACAAAAGACAAAGTCCCCTTGATAGTTCTTAACGACAATAACGTCTGTAATAGAGTCAAGAATCTGCCTTACAATTCTCGTATGTTTTGTATATTCGCTTTTTAGAGCAAACAAAATATAACATGAACCTAAACCACTACAGGCTATCGTAATCATATAACTAGAGAAGCTTCCCACTTCAATGTTGAAAGCCAGATGGGCTCCAATAATAACTAAAGAGGAAAGTAGTACTTGAATGCTAATTACTATGGAAAGCTTTCTCCAGGAGAACCCTGTAAAATCGAACATTATCTACCCTTAAAGTGTCGTATCATCAAGTCTTGAAATAGTTTCAACAAAACTTAGACGCTATACCTATCATTACTTACTCACGTGCAACTGTACCTTTGAGCATGCAAACCACTGATTTAGACTGTCCCGCGCTTTGAGCGATGTTTAACGATATAGACAGTACCAATATAACGAACCGCAACTTGGTAGATTAATTGTATGATATCTGACAGTAGGCCAGAAATTTGAGTTTGATAAATAACGAGTTACGTGATCTTTGTCGGCGTAGCCGGCATTGATAGTGAAAATTTCAGTTTTGCGTACTAAAAAAGTGGTGATTGTCACTAATTCGAAAGGATTAGCACTGGAAGAAGTACGTCAGACCTTCTAGTTTAACACTACTTCGTCAAGCTCCTCTCTTAACCCAAGTCTCCCCAAAATTACGACTATTTTATCTATTCATGCTCCTTCTATCTTCATTCATAAAATAAACGAATTTTTTATAACAGTATTTTAACTTTAGATTAAAAATGAGACCTATCACTTAGATTTTTTCTCGGAACTATTGTTATAGTATTGTAATACAAGATGACGTGGTTGAATTTGATATTAATTTGATAATTTTAAGGCAAATTTTGATTGTCGACTCCTTAATTGAGTTTTGACAATTGTTTATTGCATAGAGATTAGATTTTTTGCTTCATTAATATATTTATCCTTTGTATTTTAGGTTTTTTCTGGTTATTTGTACACGGAAGTATATTTGAAGTGTTTTTGTTAATTTGTGATGCAAATTTTAAAGTGGTTTGAGTAGTAAAAGTGATTTTCTTTGTCAGACCATCTTTACACATAGCGAACAAGGCGCTTTCACCATTATTAATTTGGTGGAAGAGAGTAACCGTAAAGTATTTGCACGATTTTCATTCTTTTTAAATAAAGAGCGGTGCAGAGTGAATGTTTCTACTTATATAACATTCAAAACAGAGCAAGAAAACTTATAATATCTTAGGAGTTAACTATGCGTTCGAATTTAAAAAAAGCTTTAGTATCAGCTTTATGTTTGGCGTGGGCGTCTTCAGCATACTCTGCTGTTGAGCTCAAGCTTGGCCATTTTGGATCTGAAAACCACCCTTCTCACATTGCCGCTATGCAGTTTGCTAAACAAGTAGAAGCACGTACAAACGGTGAAGTTGAAGTTGAACTTTATCCTAATAATGCTTTAGGTAGCCCACCAGAAGTACTTGAACAGGTGATCATGGGAGTGGTTGATATGAGCCTCTCAGGACAAGATCAGCTAGCTAAACATGTTCCTCTATTTGACACGGTTAGTATTCCCTTTTCACTGAGTAATGCAGAGCATGCAGACCGTGTTTTAGATGGTCCTTTTAAAGATTGGGCTGCTCCTGAACTAGATAAAGTAGGCCTAGTGTACCTGTCTAGTTGGGATTGGGGGTTTCGTCAATTAACTAACTCTGTTCGCCCAATTTTGTCTCCGGCCGATATCAAAGGCTTAAAAATTCGAACTCCCCTGCAATGACTTATCAAGCTGCCATGGAAGCAATAGGTGCAAATGTGCAGACTATTTCGTTTAGTGAGCTTGTGATGGCAATGCGACAAGGTGTTGTAGATGGCCAAGAAAATCCGATTGGCGTGATATACAACTTGAAACTGTATGAATCTCAAAAGTACATTTCAATCATTAACTATTTATACAGCTCAATGGTTCATGTTGTTTCTAAAGACGCTTGGAGTCGCTTGACAGAAGAACAACAACAAATTGTTCGCGAAGAATCTGATGCTGCACGCTTATTAATGCGCAAGCTATCACGAGCAGAAGAATTGAAACAAATTGAAGACATGCGCGCTAAAGGTATCGTGATCGACGAGCCGGAGCTTGCTGCTTTCCAAGCAATGATGGAACCCGCGTACAAACAAATTAGAGCGAAAGTTGGTGCCGCTAACTTTGATAAATGGATTGAGATGACCGAGTCTGTTAAATAGTTAAAAGATTAGGTATTTCATTAAACTAATGGAATTAAAGAAGTGTTCAGAGTCAAACTCACTACGAATTTATATAATGTAAATTAGCGACAATGATCACCTTTTTGATTCCTTTTGTAAAATATTTAGTTCGCGTTTTATTAGCGAGCTCCTTCGTTATTATAGCAATGGCATTAATAACGTGATCAGAGGTTGCATAGGAAAGATTATTGTATACAAGGAGTGAGTTGTCACTTTTAAAAGGTTAATTGCATTAATCCTCTAGCATTAGAATTAAATTATTTTCTTTAATTCTATAGTCGTTATTCTCAGAAAATCGTATGCCACGATTATGAATAGCTTAAGCTAGCTCAAAGTGGTGAAGAACAGAATGTTCTGAAATAACTCACAACGAAGTTAAAATAATGTTAACTAGCAGCAATCAATGATCACCTTTTTAGCTTCTTTGTTATTACAGATAGGTAACCTCTAGTATGTTGACCTTAGCTATATTTGGCGTTCTTATTTTCCTGCTACTGATTAATGTTCCAGTGGTTGTTGCAATTGGACTTACATCAGTCGTATTTTTTGTTGGCCTTGGTGATGCTCGCCTATTAGCAATGCTACCTCACCGCATGTATTACGGCACAACAGGCTTTACGTTGTTGGCTATTCCGTTTTTTATCTTAGCCGGAAACCTCATGAATACGGGCGGGATTACCGATCGTATTTTTCGATTTGCACAAGCAATGGTTGGCCATATATCAGGCGGTATAGGTCAAGTTAACATTGTTGCCAGTGTTATTTTTTCAGGTATGTCGGGCTCTGCAGTTGCTGACGCTGCCGGATTAGGACAAATCGAGCACAAAGCGATGGTTGACCAAGGCTATGACCCAGCCGATTCAGCTACGCTTGTTGCTGCCTCTTCGGTTATTGGCCCAGTAATCCCCCCTAGTATCCCTTTTGTTTTATATGGTTCAATTACCAGCGTTTCGGTAGCGCGTTTATTCTTAGCTGGTTTTATACCTGGCATGATGATGGCTCTTGGAATGATGCTTGCGTTAAGTATTTTAGCTAAGCGACGAAACTACCCGTGTGCTGAAAATAAAGCGACGATTAGAGAGCGCTTCCGTGCGTTTAATGGTGCTTTTTGGCCCCTGATGGCACCAATAATTATTATTGGCGGCATTATGAGTGGTTTTTTCACTCCTACAGAAGCCTCCGTTGTGGTGTGTGTCTACGCTGCAATTCTTGGTTTTTACTATAAAGATCTAAAGCTAAAAGATATTCCTAGCATTGTTTACAAGTCCATCACTCAATCGGTTAGCCTACTATTTATTATTTCTGCGGCAAACTTTTTTGGATGGTTAATAATCCACCAAAAACTTCCAGATAGTATTATAGAGACCCTTGTTGGTTTTGGTGCTACTCAATCAGTTGTTATGTGGATTGTTATTGGTATTGTATTAACGATGGGGTTATTTTTAGAAGGAAATGCTATCTTCCTTATTACACTCCCCTTATTTATGCCAATAGCGACGATGTTCGATATCGACCTTGTCAATTTTGGTGTGGTAATGGTATTGCTGATTATGATCGGTAATTTAACGCCGCCCGTTGGAATGTGTCTCTTTGCCGTAGATAGCTTTGCAAAGGTTGGCATGCCAGCGTTAGCTCGTCGGGTATGGCCTTACCTATTAATGATATTTTTAATCACATTACTCATTGCATTTGTACCTAGTATTGCACTGTTTTTACCTAATCTTGTCATGGGAGAAATGTAATGATTGCCCTACTAAAAACGATCGATATTTGGGTTCAGAGGATTCTCCGTTATATCGCTATGACCATGTTCTCGATACTTGGCCTTTTATTGTTTGCTAACGTAATGTTGCGATTGATTAATGACTTTATACAGTTTTTACTCAAGCATGGTTTGGAGAGTGTAGCCAACTTACTTCAAAGCGTTGTTACCATTAGCTCTTTCCATTGGTTTGATGAAATAATAGAGCTAAGTTTCGCGGCTCTGGTCTTTTATGGGGCAGCAGGATTATGGTGCGCAAAACTTCACTTTTCAGTCGGTGACTGGATAAGCCCACGCATTAAGAATGTACGTTTGAAGCACTTTTATAAATTGTTGATTGTAGTCATTTCTGCAGTTTTTATGGCCATATTGTTTTGGTATTCATTGAAACTAACGCTAAGAACAAATCAGGTAACAACGGTATTTCAAATTAAGCAATGGATCCTCTATTCTTGTATTCCTATCTCATCATTGATTATGCTGATTTACTCTCTTGTAGACGTATTTGTAGAAGCAAGGCGTTTTACTTTAGGAGAAGATAATCATTCGTGAGGCTTATAGAGTTAAGGTTTGTTAAGCCAAGAAAATAATGTTGAGGGAGATCTAAGCATCGTATGCAGCTTTATCAATAGAATGATTCAGGAGAGGCTGCATAGCCTCTCCGACAATAAGAACTTAGCCCAAAGAAGGTAGATAGCCGACGGTAATCAAGAACTGAGCAGCCACAATTAATACCCCAAAGGAAGAAACCAGAGCTAACGAAACGTTTCCGCCCTTCACCCTGTATGTTCCTTCATAACGGTTATCCTTTCTTACTTTTGTAATCATCACAACTGGAAGAAATATGGCTAACACTACGAGGGCAATCGCGGCATAACCTAATGCCATGATAAAACCTTGTGGGTAAAACAAAGCAAAACACATTGGGGGCAAAAATGTCACAAACGCAGATAGTACTCGATTCTGTTTACCATTATTTTTATTTAGTGAATCCCCCAGATATTCAAACAAACCAAGGCTTACCCCTAAGAAAGAGGTTAATAGAGCGAGGTCAGCAAAAACCCCGATAATTTGATCAAGTTGGCTAAAGTGAATCTTAGTAGCTAAAGCAGAAATCAGCGCACTCAAACCTCTACTCTCGGATAGTTCCTGCTGGCTAATGACACCAAGCGTCATTATTTGCCAGAAGAGGTAAACAACCAGAGGGATGGAGGAACCTATCACTACCGCTTTTTTCAATGCCTTCGTGTCCCCATCTAGGTAATTTACAATAGCTGGAATACTTCCATGAAAACCAAAAGAGGTAAATATCACCGGAATAGAGGCCACGATTAGTCCCTGTTGTAGAGGCATATTAAGAAGATATGATTCGGTCACATTAGGCGCAAGGAAAAACAATACTGCAATCATCGTCACTAATTTAGTTGCAAAGAGAACTCGATTAATATGATCAACCGTTCGGGTACCAATTGTAACAATACAGGCGACAATAACGGTAAAGATAACCGTTGCGATCGATCCATTAACTTCTATGCCTGTAAACTGAGAAATCCGTTCACCAAACTGACCACCACCTCCAGCGATATACGCCGAACAGAGTGCATAAAACAAAAATAACATAGCAATGCTGGCAACCCATTTCCCTTTATCACCCAAAAATTGCTTGGCTAATGTGTGCAAGGTTGCATTTGAAGGCACATATTGATGCAGTTCTAACATAAGAAGTGCGGTGTACGTCATCAATAACCAAAGAACGAGCATTATGGTTAATGAGGTTGGGAACCCGATCCCTGCGGAAGCTAAAGGAAGAGCAAGCATCCCTGCACCTATCGTAGTACCTGCGATAATCAGAGTGCTGCCTAAAATTTTGGAATTTATCATTGTATACTTTTCTTTACACTCACAGGCTTGTGAATAGGTTTAAAAACTAGTTATTAGCCAATGAATAGTTAGTATGGTTAATAAAATCGGATTGTGCAGCATGTTTAGCAAGATATCAAAGAAAAGTGTAAAATATTCAATTATTAATTGTATGCAATTGTTTACGGACTATTGAAAGGCCCAATTTGTTGATCTTTATATTGCTAGGAGGTCTTCACGAGGTTTGTTGAGAAATATAAAAGGTAATTCGATACTCTTTAATTAATCACTTAGTGGGTTACGGTCAAAAAATGGGTTAATTTGATCGTAACCTCGTTTCCTTAATTCTCAGTGGCGACTTTTATTCTTTCAACTAAAAAATCTACTGCCGCTTTTACTTTTGGGACCAAGTAGCGCTGTTTTTGATACAACAAATAAACAGCCATATTAGAATTTTGAGTTATCGCTAACTCATGTTCAAACTTAAGTTCTTGCAACTTTCCTGACTCAAGGTATGAAGCTAACGCCCAGCGAGTAGACATTAAAATACCCTCACCGTCGCAGGCTTTTTTAGCCAACCATGGCCCGTTATTAGAAATCGCTACTGCCGGACCTGAGATATCATGCCATTGACCGTTCATATTGCATAACCAAGGTGTTGGACCTGATGGTGCTTTAAAATAAAGGCCTTTATGTTCCTTTAGCTCCATCGCATTGTTAGGTATTCCATGTTTCTCTAAATAACTTGGTGAAGCAACAGGAATAAACCCATTGTCCATAAGTCTTATCGCTAACACCCTTTCGTTTGGCGCATAACCTCCACGTACAGCAATATCCACATCGTCTCGCCCGAGCGCGGATAACTCATCACTTAAACTCACATCTAATACAATTTCAGGGTATAACACGCTGAACTCATCTAACAAAGGAAGCAATATCTTCTCACCAAACCCCACCATCGAACTAATACGTAAACGTCCCATTGGCGTTGTTTGGTAACTACGAACCGTTTCATTACTTTGTTCTAACTGATTTAGTATTTGCTGGACATCATCATAGTAAATTTGTCCCACCTCTGTCAGTTTAACAATTCGAGTGGAACGCTTTAACAACGTTGCTCCCAAACTCTTTTCTAAATCAGCAACTCGTCTCGACAACGATGATGGAGGCACATTAAAAGCGCTCGCTGCCTTAGTAAAACTGCCGGTTTCAACGACTTTACTGAAATACCGTATTGCACGTAGTTGATCCAACTAACTTCTCCTTTAAATGAAGCCTTGAGTATTTTTGTTTGATTATTGTCTTAAAAGCAATAGTGATTCGCATTTTCCCTTATATACAATCGAATTGAAACAAGTAATAGTGTGTTTAACTTAAACATTACGACCTTGACCTTTATGCAGGAGCAACATCAAATGACAGATTCAAATATCCAGCTTATTTCAACAATCAGCGAAGACAACAAATTGACACTTGCTTTACAGGGCATTGCAATACCACAACCTTCTGCCGATGAAGTTGTTATTCGCATTGAAGCTGCTCCATTAAACCCTTCTGATTTAGGAGTGATGTTCAGCGTTGCTGATATGACAACAGCAAAACAAACAGGCTCAGAGCAAAGCCCTGCAATTACTGCTGATGTACCAGCGCAGTTTATGCCTTCAGTTAAAACTCGCGTAGGTAAAGCAACGCCTGTTGGCAATGAAGGTGCTGGTACCGTTGTAGCGGCCGGTTCATCACCAGCAGCTCAAGCGCTGATGGGTAAAACCGTTGCTGTCATTGGCGGTGGAACATATCGTCAATATGTATGTGCCAACGTACAAAGCTGTTTAGAATTAAAAGAAGGCACAACGGCTAAAGAAGGCGCGTCTTCTTTTGTTAACCCACTTACCGCATTAGCTATGGTTGAAACTATGCGTGCCGAAGGTCATAAAGCCATTATTCACGCTGCAGCTGCATCTAACCTTGGTCAAATGCTAAACCGTATTTGTATTGCCGATGGTGTCGATTTAATCAATATTGTACGCAAAGCAGAACAAGAAACGCTGCTACGTGATATGGGTGCAAAATACGTTGTAAACTCAACGAGTGATACTTTCCTTACTGATTTAACTGCAGCGATTATCAAAACGGGTGCAACGATTGCTTTTGACCCAATTGGCGGCGGTCAATTAACAAGTGACATTCTTAACTGTATGGAAGCTGCAGCTGCTCGTGATATGAAAGAACATAGCGTATATGGCTCCGACACATATAAACAAGTTTACATTTATGGCGCATTAGACCGTGGCCCAATTACGTTACATCGTAATTTTGGTTTCGCTTGGGGTGTTAATGGGTTCTTATTATTCAATGCACTAGGCAAACTAGGGACTAAAACCGTCATTGCAATGCGTCAACGTGTTGCTGAAGAAATCAGCACAACATTTGCTAGTCACTACACACATGAAGTGTCTTTAGCAGAAGCATTACAATTGCAATCCATAGCGTCTTATTCTAAACAAGCAACGGGTGAGAAGTACTTAATTATCCCTCAAAAGTAGTATTCTCTTAAATGATTGTCTAAAAGCAGAGAGCCATTGTTGTTGGTCTCTGCTGCTTTTTGTTTATAAGTAAATATTGAATCAACCTCCCGTAGGCGCTTAATGGCTATAGTCGTTTCAAACAAAACCTATTCGCTAGTTTTTATTATAGATAACCGGAAATTTATTTTTCCACTTACACCATGTCTCAGCGCTTGTTATCAATTCTGTCATAAATCGGGCGACATTTAGACGACTTGTGTTTTGCGAATCAAAAATAGGATCAAACTGTGGAGATGGATGAATTTCATACTCTGTTCGACCTATATCGTTCGTTAAGCTGTCTGGCCGCACCGCTACCCATTCAATGAATTTAGAGGACCTTATCTCGCACGTCTGTAAATAACGCGCTGCTTGTTCATTATCAACATGAGGAGGTAAAATCATTCTCAAAAATGAAACGATAATTTGATGCGCAGCTGATATTTTTTCATCTGCCAATATATTCTGAAAACCAGTCGTGCTCATCAGTATAAACTTGGTTGGTGTTTTGGGTTGAGTACTTCTGATCGCTTTACATATTCGCGTTGTCACATCGGTTACTAAACGCCTAGGTTGACCATAAATGCCCTTAAACGTTAAATTGTGGCCAAGACAAGAAACTACGGCCTCACATCCCCAAACGTACTCCGCTAACTGATCATCCGTTAACTCCAACACGTTCGCATGAACAACCTCAACATGGTTGCTAGTTGTTATATACAAAGGCAGATTATCTGACGAACGTACAATAATTCGGACCTTTCTATTTTGATTTATTAACTCTTCAACAACCAACCTTCCTGTTGCTCCCGTTGCTCCAAGTACTAGTGTCATCATTCTTTTGTCCTTGCATCTCATATTCCAAGGTTTATGATATACATGTAATTATGATAGGTTAATTGTCGAAAAAAGCATAAGGGTATACATATTTGCATGAACTGGAAATCCGTCTGTTTCGATTGGAATCGCACCCGAGCTTTCTTAGTCACAGCGGAAGAAGGAACGCTATCTGCTGCTGCGAACGCTCTTAACATGACACAACCAACCCTTAGTCGGCAGGTCGCTTCTTTAGAGCAAGAAATTGGGGTTAGATTGTTTGAAAGGGCTGGACACAGATTGGAATTGACTTCCAGTGGAATGGAACTTCTACAATTAGCCCGAAAGATGGGTGATGCTGCCAGTGACTTTTCACTTATGGCCAATGGGCAATCACAACAGCTAGAAGGTACGGTAGTGATTTCAGTTTGCGAATTAGACGCAGTGTATCGCCTACCCCGAATCATTGCCAAATTAAGAGAAGAAGAACCCGGTATTACCATAGAGGTTGTGGTGAGCAACAAAGTTAGCGATCTGAATCGAAGGGATGCTGATATCGCCATTAGGAGTTTTTGTCCCACTCAGCCTGACCTAATTGCAAGAAAACTAGGTGAAGAAACAGTATGGTTGTATGGGACCGAAGAATATTTACAACCTTATAACGACATCAACTCGCTTGAAGACATTCACAACATACAATTGATAGGTTTCAGTGACAGTAGCAAAATGGTCGACCAACTCAATCAACAGGGTTGGAATCTATCACTAAATAACGTCAAGCTATCGACTGACTACCAAATGATGCAAATAAAGCTTTGTAAAGAAAATTTGGGGCTTATTTACCTGACTCAAGATGTAGGTGACCAGGAGCAACATTTAGTAAAAGCGTTTGAACAATTTGGCCCAGCGATATGTTTACCCGTTTGGGCTGTTTGTCATCAGGAACTTAGAACTAACCGTAGAATTCGCCGCGTATTCGATTTCGTCTCCGATGAGCTTAAAAAATATTTATCACAGACGATGTGAGTATACTTTAGTTTAAATTGGACACATTTCTTAGAATTTATTAGCCACTTTATAACCCGAATATCTCTTAACTAGCCGTAATATGACACCATGTAACAAAGACGTCAGATTTACGATTTTTTGCATATGTTCATCTAGAAATTCGGCCATAGCGTTAGTCCATCTGACCCTACGGTGAGGACTAACGAGGACAAACGCCTTAGCGCTTATCCCGATAGCAGATATGAAATTGGCTCCAAACTAATATATTTAAAGGAACTCATTCTTTTGCTTAATAGCCGCTTGATAGACGGCTTCAGCAACTCGATCGTGCACCTCCTTATTCAGTGCTGCCGGTACTAATGCCCCATCTTTTGCAAGTTGAGATAAGGTTTCTGAAACCGCAATTTTCATTGAGTGAGTTATCTTTGACACATCAGCAGCCAGCGTTCCTTTAAATAACCCTGGGAATGCAAGCATGTTATTGACCACCTTACCGCAAGTAGCGAATGATGCGCCGTGTTCAATCGCTACGTTGGGTTCTATTTCCGGATCAGGGTTACTCAGTGCCATGATAATTTGACCTTCTCGTACCATATCTGGCTTAATCAACCCTTTTACACCTGTGGTTGCGACAACCACATCGGCAGTAGCCATAACTTCTTGTAGGCTCATCGGATTTCCGCCTAGCCCTCTCAGTTTCTTTTGCGCTTCCTGGTCAAGATCACAGCCAACCACATCTTTAACCCCATACTCTAGTAAAAGGTTACAGATACCCATACCTGCAGCACCAAGTCCAATTTGCCCAAATACTCGGTCTTTTAAGTTAATATTCTGTTGTTTGGTAGCAGATAGTAAAGCGGCCAGTACAACCATTGCTGTACCATGCTGGTCATCATGAAATACTGGCTTATTTACCCTATCGATGAGCTCTTCTTCAATAGTGAAACATTCAGGTGCTTTAATGTCTTCAAGCAAGATTGCGCCAAATGATGAAGAAATAGCTTCTACAACTTCAATAATCTTCAGTGGATCTTTTTCTTTCAATAAAATAGGCACACCTGACAGACCGACAAGCTCAGCTAGGATTGCGGCCTTGCCCTCCATCACAGGTAATCCAGCTTCTGGGCCAATATCCCCTAAACCTAGAATAGCGGTACCATTCGTTACAATCGCTACGGTATTTTGCAGGTTGGTAAAGTCTTTTATCTTTTTTGGTGATTCCTGTATCGCTTGACAGACTCGAGCCACACCGGGCGTGTATACGTCTCTCAGTATTTCCAACGAATCGATATTAATGGAGGAAACCGTTTTAATTTTGCCATTTTTATGACGATTAAATACGCGATCTGACTTCCCGGTAATCGACGTGTCAGGCAACAAATTGATTTCATCAAAAAGTTCGTTAATATTTAATGAATCATCATATTCAAGAGTAACTTCCCATATCGTTTCTTTATCTAAACGACGGACAGCATTTAACCCTTCGACTGTCGCACCGAAATTACCCACAACGCCCAAAACTTTAGCCATATAACCAGGTTTGTGGGGTGCTTCAACCAATAGAATTTCGACTATATGCATGATGTTACTCTTGTTATAAATTTGTTATAACACTAACTGGTCAGATGAGGAAATTCAAGTTTAAGTCTTCTGTTTGAGGTGTTGGTGTTATTACGAGGTAGCCGTTAATTTATCTAACCAAGCTAATCACAAAATTTAAGAATAATACCAATTCGAAAACGTAAAATTGAATGATAAAATCACCATGCCAACTTCTGGCAAGTTAATTACATGATGTTGCGGTTCCCTTTAATTCTCTCCCAAACTACCTCACCGGCGCTTGTCTCAGATATTTTCGAATAGGACTCACACCACGTCAATGATAATGATTATCATTGACGTTTGATGCTTTTTATACGATCATTAATGGCATTATTAATTACTGAGCATCATTTGTATGCAATCAAGCAAACCTGTTCAAACGATTCAGATAGAGATGAGCATAGAAAAGTTCGAAGAGCTCCTCTATGAAAGGCAATTATGCGCAGCCCACGTGCGTTGCTTAAACTCGCAGTCAAAGCAGTTAATTAGAGAACTTTGCTTAAAGGCATGTCAAAAGAGCATCTGTTGTGCTGAGTCTGATTCTTCTTGGTTTGAGCATGAATATCGAATTAAGGTCGATAGCGCAACACTGATAGCGAGCTCGGCAGTACTTTCCTGAACAAAATAACTCACGAAATGTTTCTCATAGTATTCAAGGTACTATCAAGTTAACTAAATTATGCCGCAGTTTCTCGGCTGGATACCGACTAACTAGCGGTGACTCCAGACCATGTAGCAAAAGCATCCGATCTTCGACTTTAGTAAAATTTGGCACTACACAAGTGTCTTTGTAAATTAACGACGATATACACTGAAGAAAAATCACTGAGAAAACGCTGCGCATGTGCCCTGCTTTTGAATTTTCGCATTTTCTGATCTCTCACCCTTGTTGGTTCATGAGAACTTTCACACCGATTATTGTGATACTTGCTGTCGTCGTGAATTGAATCTGGAACGAGTTCCCAGTGAGATACATCACTACTGCACCATCACCTAACCAATGTGGATCTGTCACGATTTCCCAAGGTTTTACGCCTTGATTACTCGTTAATCAACGTTTGAAGAAACGCTTAGCAACCTTTCCGTCTCTTCTTTTCTGGACGAGAATATCCATAACATCACCATCCTGGTCTATCGCTCAACACAGGTAGTAACGCTCAGCACGAATGTTAATATACACCTCATCCATAAACCACGTATCACCAAATCAACCAGGGTTTTTATTGAGACGCTTGTTATAGATACGTCCGAATTTACTGCACCAATACCGAATAGTTTCGTCACTTACGGTAATGCCCCGTTCAGCTAGAAGATCCTCTACATCCCTAAAATTCAAGCTAAAACGGTAGTACAACCAGACGGTATGTTGGATGATATCAGGGAGAAACCTATCTCTTTTATATATGCTCATATGGAAATACTGCCATAGCATTGGTTAACTTGACAGTACCCTAGTTTAGCTAGAAAGAAGCGTCGGTTAACTTGACTGTGCACTCTTATCAGCCGTTAGTGCTTAAATGCTAATAACGAAGAGAGTAACTTTTAGGCACAATTGTGACGCCAGTCATACCAATTAGTATCGCATATCTATCTCGATACCCTGAAATTATTAAGAATGGGAAATAAAAAAACAATATATATATCAAAGGTATAATAGGCACCCGTTATTTAAGGCGTTCTACAATTTAATAGCAATTGATAAGCTTTTGTTTTATTGCACAAAAACACTCCATTTTCCGCAGGAAAATTTGGACTGTCACCTAAAGACTAACCATATCAAAGGACATAGAGTACGAACTGCTGACCACATTGGATTGCGCTAACAAAATTTGATTCTTGTTTTCAATAATGCAGTTCCGAAGCACTACAAAAATATGCGCGAGAACCACTTATATCGCTAATTAGCCATTAAACTTTGTATAGCTCCGTTCACACTTACAACAAGTGTAATTAATCATCACACGGTTATTATTGATTAATTAGTCAGTAACAACCTTCTGTTACTTACCATGCATCTCTCACTGCGTACGGTCAAGACTATAATTTTTCAAATAACGTTAATCTATTTGTTTAAGCAACAAACACCTAGAACATCTATTTCTCATCGCGAGAATGCTTAGGAAAAAGTTCTGCTTACTATAAAATTAGTTGTATATAAGGTTACGGTAAAACACTATGATTGAACTTACTCAAATGATTGCTTATCAAATTGTTACCCGAGGAATGCGCATCATTGACCATTCGATAAATGTGATGGATTTGGAAGGTAAAATCATTAGCTCTGGTGACCAGAGTCGAATTAATCAACTTCACGAAGGAGCTCTTTTAGCCATCAACAATAATCGTGTTGTGGAGATTGACAAGATTTCAACCGAAGTGTTGAAAGGCTCTAAACTAGGAATCAATCTACCTATAATCTTTAAGAATCAGGCCATAGGTGCTGTCGGGATTTCTGGTGAGCCGGATAAAGTAAGAAAGCATGCTGATTTTATCAAAATGACAGCAGAATTAATCTTGGAACAAATGGCAATGATGTCACAGTTGCAGTGGGATAAACGACATCAAGAAGAACTGGTACTTGATCTTATTCGTGGTACTACTCTCAATGAACCTCAACTGCATTCAATAGCCAACCACCTTAATATGGATCTAAGCATACCCCGAGTAGCTATTAGTATTAAGATACGTAGTAAGCTTGGAGAAAAAGTCTCGATGGATAGCTTACGTAGTTTGGTAGATTTACTCGAGTACCCGGAACGTGACAACCTAGTAGCTTTAGTGTCGATGACAAATCCTGAAGTGGTGGTTCTAAAACCCATTCACATGAGTAAAAACGACTGGAATAAAGGTCCAGAAAAAAGAGCATCGCCAAATTGATGAAGCGTATCACTCATGAAAGTATCTTCAGCCTTCAAATAGCTGTTGGTGGCTACTTTCCTGGAATTTCAGGTATTTGCTGTTCATATGAAACCGCGAAAGCCACGATGGGGGTTGCCGATATTTCTCACAGTGATGTTCTATTCTACGATGACTATGTTATTCCGGTACTGATTTCTGACGTTAAACGAGACTCTTGGAAACATGCTCAGCTCACCTCTCCGAGTAAGTCACTTAAAGATAAGGATAAAAAAGGCGTGCTGATAAAAACGCTCAAAGTGTTTTTTGAGCATAATTGCGACCAAAGCCTCACATGTGAAGCCCTTCATATCCATCGCAACACCCTCCGCTATCGTATCGATAAGATACAAGAAGAAACCAACCTGAACATCAATAACATAAATGATAAAATTCGCCTTTATCTCTCGCTTCTATACATGGAAAGCTGATACCTATTAGTTTTAGCGATCTAACTAATGCGTTTTGTAATGACAGTAGGCGAAATAACCTTGTTACTATTACTTCCGCACAAGTCATATGTACATTTGGCTGATTCATTTATTGCAACAACAGTCATACTTATTTCAGCAACATGCATTTGAGTTTCCGCTTTCGCTATGGTGGCAATTTGACTATTCATATCCGGGTTCGCTCTAATAGAAAACAATATCTCTAGATATTGTTAATAGCTGCAAGTGGAGTGGGAGAGTTTTAGATGAGATTATCCTGATGTGGCTATTTTCAGTAAGCAATACTGACGCGCCTTAATACTTTTTCAGATATTTAGCAGTCTTGACCTCTTTAACTGCTGCTTTAATCCAGACCGCTCAGATAGGCTTTTACTATAACTACTTTCATGCACATAGTAGGAACCTATAAATACAGAATCAGATGTAAAATCAAGTCGAGTCACGATACAAGATGCCTCGACTTGTTGTTAAAAGTAAACTGTCTAGTTGATTACTTATTCAGTGAATAAGCAGCGGCAACATTGCGAGCAGTTAGCTCCACATTGATCGCGGCTTCTTTTAAGGCTGTAGGTAGATCAACCGCTCGAGGTGTAATACTAAATACTGCATCTATGCCATATTCATGAACTACGCTACAGTCTGGGGACAGACAACCAGCGATACCAATTACAGGAACATTGAACTTCTTGGCAGTGCGAGCTACACCGATTGGCGTTTTCCCATGGATAGTCTGACTATCGATACGACCTTCTCCAGTGATGACCAGGTCTGCATCCGAAACCGCAGAGGCCAAATCAACCGCATCCATCACAATTTCTATCCCTGGTCTCAATGAAGCTTTCAACAAGCCAAGCAAAGCTGCTCCGAGGCCTCCCGCGGCTCCAGCCCCAGGAGCATTCTTGATATCCATTCCTACTTGCTGTTTAATCACTTCGGCATAATGCGCTAGATTATTATCCAAAGCTTCTACCATACCTGGTGTCGCACCTTTCTGTGGCCCAAAAACATGGGAGGCCCCTAGAGGACCGCATAATGGGTTATCTACGTCACAAGCCACTTCCAGCTTTACTTCTGTCAAACGTGGGTCCATATCGGACATGTCAATAGTTGCAAGGTTGTTCAAAGCCCCGCCTCCATAACCCAATGGCTGACCTTTGCGGTCTAACATCTTGATTCCCAAAGCCTGAGCCATACCGAGGCCACCGTCATTGGTCGCACTGCCACCAATACCGATAATTATATGCTTCACACCTCGATCCAATACCGCCTTAATTAGTTCTCCGGTACCATAAGTAGTCGTTATTAACGGATTACGCTTTTCTTGCTCAACAAGTTGGATACCTGATGCTGCAGCCATCTCTATCACAGCGGTTTCACCATCCCCCATTAGTCCGTAAAACCCTTCCACTTGATTTCCAAGCGGAGCTGTAACAGTTTGTTTTACTATTTTCCCACCGCTCGCATCTACCAACGATTGCACCGTACCCTCACCACCATCAGCCATCGGCAGTTTCAAGTATTTCGCATCCGGCAACACACTGCGGAAACCTTTTTCAATAACTTCAGCCACTTCCAATGCTGTCAGACTTTCTTTAAATGAGTCAGGAGCAATTACAATTTTCATTTTCATTCCTTATACCATAAAACCAAATACACCAAACATCAGAGTAGAAGCGACCGCAATAACTAGACCAACCGCTGACTCGTAGGGAACAACCTTTAGACGTTCACGAATATCCATATGCAGAGCACCACCAGTGGCGTGGAAGAAGCTGCCATGAGGCATATGATCAAGTACTGTCGCACCGGAATGAATCATTGCTGCCCCAGCAAGCGCAGGTACACCAAGTTCTAGTATTGTTCCACCAAACACGCCAGACGCTACAGCTGTGCCCGCAGTGGTAGAAGCGGTTGCCAATGACATTAGTGCCCCAGAAATTGGAGCTAGTAGAAAAGAAGGAAGACCAGATGCTGTGAGTACATCAATTAAGCCACCTTTCAATCCAGAGTTAGCGATGATGCCTGCAAGAGTACCTGTGCCCAAGAGCATTACCGCAACAGGTGCCATACGCCCTAACCCCGAAATTGCAAAACTGTTTACATCTTTAAATCGGCCCATAACAACAGTACCAATCAAACCACCAAGAGGAAGTGCAATTAAGGGATCCACATTGATACCAGCAATTGGGCGAAGAGCAAGAAGAGCAATAGCAACCAGAGGGGCAGACAGTGCGGCGCCAAAGGATGGTAACTTGGAATAGTCAACTTTCATTACTTCGCTATCTGAAACTTTCGAACCTTTGTTTACTAACCTCTTCGCGATAAAGTACGCAAAAACCAACCCAATTAAACCAGGAACAACACCAGCAGCCATCACTGAGGTTAGGGGCACATCAAAAGCATCAGAAGCAGCAATAGCATTTGGATTTGGTGACATGACATTACCAGCCTTACCACCACCGACCATTGCCAGAAGAATAGCAGTCTTTGATATGTCAGCACGTCGAGCAACAGCTAGCGCGATTGGTGATACTGTAATAACAGCAACATCAACAAACACACCAACTGCCGTCAGAATCATTGTTGCGATAGCCAAAGCAAGCAAGGCGCGAGTTTCACCGACTTTCTTAACAATACTTTCTGCTATAGAGGTTGCCGCACCAGATTCGATCAACACTCCTGCTAACACGCCAGCAGCTAAAATCCTCAGAACTGCAGTCGTGATACCCTGAGCGCCGCCAATCATCAAGGAGACCGTATCTGTCAGAGATACACCACCAACAACACCACCGACTAAGGCACCAATTATCATACCGTAAGCAGGTGGCACTTTTTTGAGTATAAGGGTGATAGCAACAACTAATGCAGCTAGGGCCCCAAGGGTAGATACTTCTATCATCGTTTTTTTCCTATTATAGTTTTGTGTAATAAACGATGTAGACACTATGGCTTTTTCGATGTTGAGTCTTTAGGTAACCACCCAGATTTTAGGCCACAAAAGACGATAAATTTTGTGCAATAAAACAAAACACACATCAATCACTGATGCAAATATACACTATTAGGAGAAGAAAAATTCAACCTATGTAGCTGTAATTTAATATATTTTTATTAATCGAACATAGAGTGGATAAAAGGAAGTGTTTGGGGAAAAACCTATTTACTCTGTGTATGATATGGGTCACAGATATACTCTAAAGCTCACCAATAGTTAAATCTGAAGTCCAATTTAGGTCATGAGTAGGCCCAAGAACAAGCTCTCTATGAGCAACATGATAACTAAGAAGTTTGTCTGTCACTATTTTACATCGGTTAACTCCCTGAACACTCGTAAATAAGCTTTTAACGAGATGCTATACAACCTTTTTTATCTATTTTCTGAGCTCATCCGCTTCTTGTCCTCCTTCTGTCCAAAGATAATGCTGGTTACTACTAAACCTCGTTAATCAAGCACGTATCGCAAATTCGACTAGTATGACGATTAATATTAGAGGGAGAATCAATATCATTTGTATATGACCACCTAGAAACACCGCCTTAAGGTTGGCTAACTTAAAAGTAGCTACTTATCCCATGCCATATTTGGTTTCTGTAGGATTGAATCCTACGCTGGGAATTGGTTCTGTATGTATTTTTGCATAATACTGAGCACATCAACAAAAACACAGAATTACTTCTTATCCAATTTTAGGAACCATATTATGAAAAAACACTCAAGACTCTTTACTAGTATCGCGTCTGCGTTGGCACTAACTGCGAGCGTTTCTGCTTGGTCTGATGAACAAGACTTTAGCTCAATGCAAATGCAAGGCATCGAAAAAGTAGAAGTACAAGTTGACCTTGAAGGTGCAGCACAACGCCTCTCACAAGCGGTTAAGTTTCAAACCATTTCCAATCAAGATCGCAGTGATTTTGATGAAGCGGCATTTCACGACTATCACCAATTTCTTGAAGATTCATACCCATTGGTTCACAAAACACTAAAACGCGAAAAAGTTGGTGATCCACGACCATTTAGTTTGATTTACACATGGGAAGGGAAAAACCCATCACTGCCACCAGCAATCTTTATGGCGCACCAAGACGTAGTACCTATTGCGGAAGAATCTCGCGATCAGTGGGAAGTGGAGCCTTTCTCTGGTGATATAAAAGATGGCTATATTTGGGGACGCGGTTCATTAGATGATAAAAACCAAATTCACGCGATTCTTGAAGCAACCGAAATGAAACTCAAAGAAGGTTTCCAACCAGAGCGAACTATTCTATTCGTATTTGGTCACGATGAAGAAGTCGGCGGCCCAGAAGGCGCGAAACACGCGGCAGATATATTAGAACAACGTTATGATGAAATTGCATTCGTAATGGATGAGTCTGCACCACTTATTCCTGGTGTTTTCCCTGGTATACGTGAGAACACAGCATTGATTGGGATTGCTCAAAAAGGTTTTGTTAGCTTAGAAATCGCCATTAATGGCATGGGTGGCCACTCATCACAACCGGCCGAAGAGTCTAACATTGTTGCACTCGCTAAAGCGGTTGAAAAAGTTGAAGCAGCGCAGTTCCCTTATAAAATTCACGATGCCGTTCGATACCAATACCGATTCATGGGGCCAGAACTTCCTGAAGCGCAACAACCAATGTATAAGGCAGTAGCTTATGGTAACGATGATACTGTGACGGATTTAGAACAGAAGTTCTTCGAAGTCATGGAGCAAAACCAAGTCACACGAGCAATGCTCCACACTACCACAGCCGTCACTATGTTTAATGCGGGTGTGAAAGATAACGTATTACCACCAGCCGCAACCGCTGTTGTCAACTTTAGACCAATGCCTGGTGATACCCCAGAGGTGATTATTGAGCACGTGAAAAAAGCGATTGGCGATAAAAGAATGACGATTCGTGATATCTCAGCATCAACACCAGCAACCAATGTTGCAGACCCACATGGTGAAGGTTATAAAATGCTAGAGAAAACTATCCGTCAGACTTGGGGTAATGATCTCATTGTTTCTCCGTTCTTCGTGATTGGCGGCTCAGACTCGAAGCACTTTCAAGCTCGTGATTTTGCACCTGACGTATATACGATGACAGCTATTCAGTTGGAGAGTGTGAAAGAGTTTGAAGGCTTCCACGGTGTGAATGAACGTATCCTTGTTGAAGAGTACGGTCGCTCTATTGGATTCTTTTATCAACTTATGGATAACCTAAATAATCTTTAATATAAGTTGACCACGACGCATTGATTCACCCCAAAAAAACATTAAATGGCTAAGATTTTCTTGGCCATTTAAACATGGAGGGTGAACTCGAACATTAATTTACACCACATCCAAATCACGCAACTGTTTGCTCACTAAATTATTGCTCTTAGTTACTATCATTGGGAAATTTTGACATGAAATATGTACTCTTAATTCTTGCTGCTTGCTGTTTTGGACTAAATGCACAAGCTTCAGAAACGATAACGTGGCAGTCATTAAGACCGCTTCAAACTCAATATCAAACACTTCCTCCTGGAGATAAGGCGTTGCTTTCCGAGATTTACGCCTATGAAGTGGCTCAGGTGACTCGTCAGTTAAGCCCAATGGAGAACGATGGATATAACCAACGCGTCACCTTAGCTGAAAAAAAGGGCTTAAACGTACGTGAACTAATTGAGCAACGAGCGCAACAAACGGCGAGTATTGTCCCTGAACTTAGCATGGATGATATAAAGCTTGCCGGTTTTTTAGTACCGCTTGAGATGGAAGGGCTAGTGGGCGTTCGGTTCATTTTGGTGCCAACGGCGGGAGCTTGTATCCACACCCCTCCACCGCCAGTCAACCAAACCATTTTGGTCGATTTCCCTGAAGGGCACGAATTACAAAGCTTGTACACACCAGTGTGGGTTGCAGGTAACATTAAGGCACATTCAATCAAAACTTCGGTTGCCTTATCTGATGGGAATCAAGCGATTCAGACAGGTTATGTGATTAACGCATCGGATATTGAACTGTATAATTAAGATGACGAATACTTGTAAAAAAAGGGGAGATTTTTCTATTGCTCTGAATCACCAAAGTACAGCCAACTTAACTTAATAGAGTCACTGTTTTCCGGTTAACGCTACCTAGCCAGTAATATAAATACGCCATGTAGAAAAGGCATCCGTTCTACGAACTTTGTCGAATTCGGCATGGCACAATTACCTTGGTAAATTAAACATTCTACATACCAAATATTTAGAAAACCTCTACTATAAGAAAAACTTAACTAACAATAGATTTTCCCTATCAAACTAATAGAAACGTCCAACTTCACAAATTTTCTCCCTGAATGCAATATGTATCCATCGACGCAACGTAGCGTTAAATACAATAAATTAGCATAGAGAGAACACATCATGATCAATACAGAAATCAAACCATTTCAAGCAACTGCATTCAAAAACGGCGAATTCGTAGAAATATCAGAGCAAGATGTAAAAGGGAAGTGGGCAGTATTTTTCTTCTACCCTGCTGACTTCACTTTTGTATGCCCTACAGAGCTTGTAGACCTTCAAGATAAATACGCTGAACTTCAATCTCGTGGCGTAGAAGTTTACTCAGTATCAACTGACACACACTTTTCTCACAAAGCGTGGCACGATACTTCAGATAAAATCGGTACTATCGAATACTTCATGGTTGGTGACCAAACGGGCACAATCACTAATAACTTCAACGTGATGCGTGAAGGTCAAGGCCTTGCAGACCGAGCTACTTTCTTAATCGACCCTGAAGGTGTTATCCAGGCAATGGAAATCACAGCTGAAGGCATCGGTCGTGACGCAGAAGACTTGCTACGTAAAGTTAAAGCTGCGCAGTATGTAGCAGCTAACCCTGGTGAAGTTTGCCCAGCAAAATGGAAAGAAGGCGAAGAAACTTTAGCCCCATCTCTAGACCTAGTAGGTAAGATCTAAACCATCACCCACTAAATAGCACTAAAGAGTTCGACAGGCACACCTCGGCCTACCTCCTAAAGGGCTGAGGCGTGCCACCCCTAAAAATACTTAACCCTATAATATTTGCCGACTTGCGCCCCTTTTATTATTACTTTTCTAAGCAAGAAGGTATTGGTCAAACCAAGAAACACAACTTAACAATAGGCACTATTATGTTAGATCAAGCAATGAAGCAACAATTAAAAGCATACCTAGAAAACCTTAAAACCAACGTTCAGTTAGTACTCAGTCTTGATAACAGTGATACTGCCGAAAAACTTCAAGCTTTGGCTGATGACATCGCCTCCCTGAACGATAAAGTCCAAGTTATCCGTGATGATAACGCAAGTGATCGTAGCCCAATCATGCAGGTTGTTAATCAACAAAAAGGCACTGCTCTTAGTTTTGCAGGTCTACCTATGGGTCATGAGTTTACCTCACTAGTATTAGCGCTTCTCCACAGCGGTGGGCACCCGATTAAACTAGAAGCGGATATGATTGAACAGATTAGAGAGCTCGATCAGGCATTAAACGTTGAGATTTTTATTTCACTGTCTTGTCAAAATTGTCCGGAAGTTGTTCAGGCATTTAATATGATGTCTGCAATCAATCCACTCATTAAAACAACGATGATTGACGGTGCAGCATTCCAAGATGAAGTTAAATCTCGTGACATCATGGCTGTGCCAAGCGTGTTCATCAATGGCAAGTTATTTGGTCAAGGTCGAATGTCTCTGGCTGAAATTCTAAATAAAGTAGATATAGGCGCTGCTGAGAAAATATCAGCAAGTCTAAATAAGCAAAAACCTTTTGATGTTCTAGTCGTCGGTGGTGGACCAGCGGGTTCATCAGCGGCAATTTACGCGGCTCGAAAAGGTATTCGCACAGGTATTGTCGCCGATCGATTTGGTGGTCAAGTGATGGATACCATGGCAATTGAGAACTTTATTTCAGTGAAGGCGACTACAGGCCCTAAACTAGTTGCAAGCTTAGAAGAGCATGTAAAAGAATATGGTGTAGAGGTCATAACCGAGCAGCGTGCTGCAAATATTATCGAAGCAGAAGATACAGCTGATGGTTATATTCATGTCGAACTCGAAAGTGGTGCTATTTTGCGGGCTCGCACTATCATCACAAGTACTGGTGCTCGCTGGCGTGAAATGAACGTACCCGGAGAGCAAGAGTACCGAAATAAAGGAGTTGCATATTGCCCACATTGTGACGGGCCACTCTTTAAAGGTAAGAAAACAGCGGTAATTGGTGGTGGGAATTCTGGAATAGAAGCGGCGATCGATCTAGCGGGTATTGTCGAGCATGTCACGGTGTTAGAATTTGCAGACACACTCCGTGCAGACCAAGTATTGATTGATAAAGCAAACTCAACACCAAACATCGAAATCATCAAGATGGCACAAACAACAAGAGTGCTAGGTGATGGGAATAGGGTAACAAGTTTAGAATACAAAGACCGCAATACAGATGAACTTAAACAAATCGAACTTGCAGGTATCTTTGTACAAATCGGTCTGATGCCAAATAGTGAATGGTTGAAAGGAAGTAACGTTGCTCTGTCACCGAGAGGTGAAATTGAGATCGATGTACACGGTGCAACCTCAATGAAAGGCGTTTTTGCTGCCGGCGATGTCACAACCGTTCCGTATAAACAAATTATCATCGCAATGGGTGAAGGTGCAAAAGCAAGTTTAGGCGCGTTTGATTACTTAATTCGAAACCCCGCTCCAGTAGAGGTTGCTGAAACAGCCTAGGATAAGGTTGTTATTCGCTAGCTTAAATTCAACGCCACGTCTAAAAAATTAGAGGTGGCGTTGGGCAGATAATACGGTACTGTCAGCTTAACTAAATTGAATAGTAGTTTCCCAGTAGATCACCTGTCAACTAACAGTAATATCACGCCATTTGGCAAAAGCATCAGTTCTTCGACTTTTGTAAAATTCAGCTCGACACAAATGTCTTTGCAAATTGAAGACGTTATACACTGAAGAGAAAGTACTGAGAAAACGTTGCGCATGTGCCTTACTTTTGAATTTTCGCATTTGCCGCTCTCTCACCCTTGTGGCTCATGAGAACTTTCACACCGATTATTGTGATACTTGCTATTGTCGTGAATTAATTCTGGAACTAACTCTCTGTGAGCAACATCATTACTGCGCCATCACCTAACCAATGTGGATCTGTCACTATTTTCCAAGGTTTTACGCCTTGATTACTCGTTAACAAGCGGTTGAAGAAACGCTTGGCAGCCTTTCCATCTCTTTTTTCTGGACGAGAATATCGATAACATCACCATCCTGGTCTACCGCTCGCCAAAGGTAATGACGCTCACCACGAATGTTAATATCCACCTCGTCCATGAACCACGTATCACCAAATCGATCGGCGTTTTTCTTGAGACGTTTGCTATAGATACGTCCGAATTTGTTGCACCAATACCGAATAGTTTCGTAACTTTCGGCAATACCTCGTTCCGCGAAATGGTCTTCTACGTCACTAAAACTTTGGCCAAGATAATAAAACCAGACGGTATGTTGGATGTTCTCAGAGGAAAACCTGTGTCTTTTATATATGCTCATATGGAAATACTGCCATAGCATCGATTAACTTGGCAGTACCTGCATTTTGTCTGACCAGCTATATTAGTAGCATTGGTTTTAAGCTAAAAATCTCACATTATAAAGATTCAAAAGTACCTTTATCATTCAGGGTGGGTATAATTAACACCCGTAACATCACCAACACCGATACCACTGGAGACCATTCAGAATGCGTTTCATCATATTACTGATCACCCTTCTTACCCTATCCGCATGCTCTTCATATGGTACGATCAATAACGAACCTCTTAAATACAATACCGTTGTTACAGACCTTTACTCGCTAGCTTCGACAAAGGAGCGTCGTGATAGTGGTGAATTTATCATTATTATAGCGATGTCAGGAGGAGGAACTCGCGCTGCAGCGCTCTCCTACGGTGTACTTAAAGGACTGAAAGAGGAACTCGTTACTATTAATGGTGTAGAGACCTCTCTACTTGATGAAGTCGACTTTATCACTTCCGTATCGGGAGGAAGTTTCACCGCCGCTTATTATGGTCTGCACGGAGACAAAATATTCACCGATTATGAAGACGATTTTCTCTACAATGACGTAGGCAGTGATCTTTTCTGGCGGGCAATGAATCCGGCGTTATGGTTTTCTACATCGGGATTAACAGATGAAGCAGTGGCCTACTATCAAGATAGATTATTTGGTGATGCTACTTTTTCTGATATAGACAAGAAGAACAGCCCATTAATTATCATTAATGCAACTGATCTCGGTGGTGGTGTCCGGTTCTCTTTCACACAGGAATATTTCAACCTGATTTGTTCAAATATTTCCTCCTATCCAATCGCAAGCGCGGTTGCCGCATCTGCTGCCGTTCCCATTGCATTTAACCCAGTTGTTCTAAAAAATCATACCGGTTGTGGAAGCCAAGATTTATTTGATTTAGACAGTAATAACACTTATAACGCGGTCAAATCATCAGTTGTCGAGGGATTAAAAAGCTATTCTGATAAAGATGAGCGTCAGTATATCCATCTTGTTGATGGTGGTATTACAGATAACTTAGGATTACAGGCTATGTGGGACATTTCGAATATAAGCAAGCAACGCTATTTGTCTGAAGTTCGCTCTGATGTAAAACCTCATCTAATTAGTATCACTGTCGATGCCTCCACGACTCCTCACTCCGATATGGAAAAATCGTCTAAAACCCCGGGTATTCTGGATACCCTCAATCAAATGAGTGATATTCAAATACATCACAACAATGATGTTACAAGAAACTATTACAAACAGAGTTTGCTCCGCTTTGGTTTAGCAAACGATATATCCACTTACTTTATTGATGTCAGTTTGAACAATGTGAAAGACCCTGAAGACAACGCAAAAATGAATAATATTCCAACCGACCTTGAGCTTGAAGCAGAACAGGTAGACGCCCTAATTAAAGAGGGGATGAAACAAGTACAAACCAACGAGAACTTAATAAAGTTCCTTAGAAAATTGGAACCATAAGCAAAAAAGTCACACCCTATACTTTGTTAGTCAACAATTGGGTACTGTCAAGTTAACTGGTTTTAACCTCTACGGTTCGACGAGTAGTAGATTAACTAGCGGTAATATCATGCCAAATGTTAAATGCTATAGATCTCCGATCTTTTGTAAAAATTCGCATTGTACAAATGTCTTTGCAAATTGAATACGTTGTAAACAAGCGAAAACATACTGAGGAAGCGCTGCGCATTGGTTCTGTTGCAAACAGAGGATGTAAGGTATGCTTTCTTCAGCATTCATCGACTTTAGCATTATGAACATCAATTTTTCCGGTCGCCATTTCCCATCTGAGATTATCCTTCAAATGATCCGCTATTATGTTTCTTATAAACTCAGTTATCATGATATTGAAGAGCTTATGGCTGAGCGGGGTATTGATGTTAATCATTCAACCATCAATCGATGGGTCATTAAGTATACCCCTTTACTCGAACATCAGGCTCGTCAAAAAAAGAAACCAGTCGCGTATTCGTGGCGAATGGAGGAGACATATATTAACGTCAAAGGTCAGTGGAAATATTATTATCGAGCCGTTGATAAGCACGGTAACATTATTGATTTTCTCTTGTGCGACCGCCGTGATGAGAAAGCGGCTCACGCCTTCTTCAATAAGGCGATAAACCATAATGGCTTACCGGAAAAGGTAGTCATTGATAAAAGTGGAGCCAATGCGTTAGCGTTACACAACCTCAATGTTCAGCTTTGGTTGTCGGGGAGAATGCTCGCTCTCATTGAAGTGCTGCAAGTAAAGTATTTGAATAACCTAGTCGAACAAAGTCACCGCAAAGTAAAAGGTAAAATGCACCAATGTTTAGGATGGAAATCAGATGAAGGAGCCAAAGCAACGCTTGCTGGGGTAGAGATATGGTCTATGATAAAAAACGGGCAGCTCAATAATCCTGATGGTTTATATGCTTGGGATGAATTCTAAGCGCTAGCAGCCTAATGGTATCTGAAAATCACTGTGTTTGTACTTCAGTAAAACTTTGCGACAGAACCTTCGTGCTTAACTAAACGCATGTTAATATACACCTCGCCCATGAACCACGTATCACCAACCCTCTCACGCTTTTCTTCAAACACCTGCTATATATACGTCCAAATTTATTACACCAGTAACGAATAGTTTCGTAACTTACGGTAATACCCCGTTCTGCTAGAAGATCTTCTACATCCCTAAAACTCAAGCTAAAACGATAATATAACCAGACGGTATGTTGGATGATATCAGGGGGAAATCTATGTCTTTTATATATGTTAATATGAATATACGGCCATAGCGTCGGTTAACTTGACAGTCCCCTCAAAAACACTAAATTATCCGTCTTAGTAATCGAAGAGTAGAAACAACCCCATCTAGTTCATTATGCTTATCACCTTCATATTCAGCCGACATCACACCTGAAAAACCCGCTTCTTTCAATATGTCTATACATTGTTTGAAATCTACGTTCGTTTCATTTCCATCTTCATCAAATTCATACGATTTCGCGCTTGCACCAAAAGTATACGGTGCTAAATCGAGCAAACCTTGCTGCCTATCATAGAGCCTTTTAGGAGTATGGTTCCATCCCCCCATAAAAAAGTTGTCAAAATCGATATAAACACCAACATTTTCATCTGCGATATGTTCCATCAGCATAGCCAACCATGCACCATTACTCGATGGGTGGCCATGATTCTCAACTACGATTTTAATACCGTATTTCTCAGAATACCCAGATAACTCACTAATACTGAGTGCATTTTGGTTAAGCTGCGAAAAATAGCTACCATCACCATATGCGTTAACTCTTACCATAGAACAGCCTAGAAGATTTGCAGCATCAATCCACAATTTGTGTTTTTGAATAGCATCCGCTCTTTTATCATCAGATGAAGAACCCAGCGGCCCTAACTCGTCGCACATCAAGCAGTTAAATGTGATACCACGCTCAGCAGCACTTGCCTTCCAAGCTTTAAGCCATCGTTCATCGCTTACCCTACCAAAAAAGAGGATATTAACTAAATCAATTACTTTTACTCCTATACTTTCAGCGACATCTAGTAAACCTTCATAATCCATTTCTCCGCGTAAGGTTTTTTCTGGATTGTCAGAGTGCAATGTAGAAAGGAAATCTTCATAATTATTACGGCTATCACCTAATATACTTCTATGAAATGACCATTGTGACAATCCGATCTGTATATTTTTCATTAATTTAATACCTTAATTTTATTTAAGTATAAAGTTGAAAACTATAAAAAAAGGCCCCCCCGGGCGGCCAAACCTAACCTAAGTGTATAATTTACTTCAATACACGTTTTTTAGCTCGATTCCAGCGTGCATCAAGTTTTTCTAACGCCCCATTGAAGTCTTTCGCTGTCATTACATCTTGAATATAACCACCAGAATAAAAATCAATTTTCGAACGATTATTAACTTCTATAAAAGTAGAAGACTGTTCCGGTGTTTGAATAACTACCGGCTCATAACTCATGTATTCATTTAGTTGTGCCAAAGCTGGCTGCTTAGATTTTAAAGAAGGAATCAACCCTGCAACCTCATCGAAATCTGAACCTTCGATCAAGAACTTAAGGTATGCCTTTGCTGTCTCTTTGTTATTTGAATGCTTACTAACTGCATAACCCCAATCATGGTTCATCTGAGCCTTTAATACACCCGATTCGTCGGACGGGATTGGCATAAAACCAATATTTTCAGACGTAGCTCCACGTTCGATAAATTGAGGGATAACCCAATTACCTAAGTAAAACATTGCAGCTTGTCCGGTCGCAAATGAATTTTTAGAATCTTCCCATGAGTTTGTTATTAAGTCTTTTTCTGTGTGACCATCAGCAATCAGTTTTTTTAACACGCTCAAAGACTTGTTGTAGGCAGTATCACCGGAGAACGGTTTGTCTTGTTCAAGCATTTTTTCATACACGCCATCATTCCCTTCTACAACTAAAGGAAATTTATCCCATTGTTGAAGCGGCCACTGAGCACCAAAGTTAATATATAGAGGAATCTGGCCCTGAGCTTTTATCTTTTCTGCTGCATCAAAGAAGTCGGATAGGGTCTTAATAGGCACTTCAACACCAGCGCTTTTCAAAATATCCTTATTGTAAACAAGACCTTCTAAAGCATTGCCCATAGACACTCCATATGACTTTCCATCACTTTCCCATGCATCAAAAAAGTAGACATCATCTGACGTATAGATATTATTAAGTGGCTCGTAAAAGTTTGCATATTGCTCAGAAGGAACTGAAGGAAGTATTAAAACTAAATCGCCATAATCGCCCGTATTCATTCTTGGCCTTAAGCCACCTTGATAGTCTGCAAATGCAACAACCTTTACGTTCGTAACGTTAGGGTATAGTTTTTTAAACTCTTCTTCATACCGGTCATAAAGGCCTTCTTCAACAAGGTCCGTGCGGTTGCTATAAAAAGTAATTTCCCCTTTCACTTCATCTTTGTTGATGCCGTCGGTTACACCTGCGCTTGCCATGAATGAAAGCCCTAGAAGCGCAGAAGCGGCTAGAGCAGTTTTTGAAGCCGTAGATAAAAATGTTTTCATCACTATTCCTTAATTATGCAATTTTTCTATTTAGAACATATCTAAACTCATAAAAATGATAACGTTACGATTATAAAATATCACAAAAAGATCTCGAATACGTGAATTTGATCACTAGAATATCCACCCTCTTTATAAATTAGAACGAAAAACTAATTAATATTAATATTTATCAATCATATAAAATACAATGAGTGGATTTTAAAATATATAGAATATAGTAAAAATAGTCGAAAATATTTTAATTTTGGTTCTAAAAACACAATAATAACGATTCGATTAACTTATGGTTAGTAAGCTAAGAATGATGCTATTAGAACCAAGCGAATGGTTCCGATCATCCCTCCACGAGAAGTAGTATATTTCTGGAAATAAGAACACCTTCGCCCTCAGAAACAGCTATGTATAGAGTTAGACAGTTGTTTGATGGGCAATTCTACAACGCTCAAGTTAGCGAGACTTACGCTATGTTCAAAGCGCTGAATAGACTTATAGAAGCAAGCATATCTTCTTTCTGAATGAAGAAACAAAGCGGCTCTTTGATAGAGTAAATACCCAGATCACTTACTGATTTAGTTGATAGAATTAGATCACAGAGGCTAATATTCACAAATAAAAAGCGGGAATAACTTCCCACCTTTATTTATATTATGTATATCTAATGTTTAAATATATTTTCTGTTGTTTCTAATCATATTAATTCTTTGCTCGACACAAGATGCAGAAGTGAGCGGATCTTCGGGTGTATTAAGAACGTAATCGACTAACTTATCTACAGTCGTTGTCAGGACGTGGCAACGAGTATCTGAAGAAGCATAGTATACAAAAACATCGCCTTTTTCTGTTGCAATTAAACCATTAGAAAATACCACATTAGATACATCTCCGACTCTCTCTTCTCCTTCTGGTGCAAGAAAGTAACCGCTTGGTCTATGAGTCACCTGCATTGGATTTTCTAACGATGTCATAAAGCAATACAATACGTACCTTAACCCTGCTGCAGTATTACGCACACCATGCGCAATATGTAACCACCCTTTAGCAGTCTTAATAGGTGCTGGGCCTTGTCCATTTTTAGACTCTTTAATAGTATGATAAGTTTTAGGATCAATCACATGTTCCATATCAACTACCGCATCCACCATACTATCTGTGAATCCCATACCAATGCCGCCACCAGTTCCAGCCTCAATAAAGCTATCTTGCGGTCGAGTATAAAGAGCATATTTCCCTTCAATTAACTCCGGATGGAGTACAACATTACGTTGTTGAGCAGAGTTAGTTTTCAGGTCAGCAAGTCGCTCCCAACTCTTAAGGTCCTTTGTTCTGACAATTCCACATTGAGCTAACGCTGCAGATTCATCGCCCGGAGTCGCGTCAGGGTCCTTTCGCTCAGTACAAAATAGACCATAAATATACCCATCTTCGTGCTTAACTAAACGCATGTCGTAAACGTTGGTATCTGGTTCATTTGTTTCTGGAATAATACAAGGTTCTTCCCAAAACATAAAACCATCAATACCGTTCTGACTTTCAGCCACTGCAAAAAATGATTTTCTGTCGTAACCTTCGACTCTAGCAACCAAATAAAATTTGCCATTCAATTCAATCGCACCAGGATTTAATACTGCGTTAATACCAAGCCTTTCCATCAAGAATGGATTTGAACTTGGATTAAGATCATATCTCCAATGGATAGGAGCATGCTGAGCAGTTAATACTGGCTTCTCATGGCGAAAAAATAAACCATTACCCGGCTTAACTGGATTGTTTTTATATTCAGTATTTGCTTTGAATTCCGCTTTTAATGCAGCCATTCTGTTTTCAAATATATTCATCATATACCTTCAGTACGCATTAGAATTAGATGATGCCTAATTAGATTCTATGCTAATAGACATTCATCATTGTTATTAAATGTTAAAAAACCTCTGACTTCGTTTTGAGCTCGGTCATAATGTCTTCAATCGTTGTATAAGCTACAGCAGAATACGTATCCGCTGCTCCGTAGTACACTGCAATTCGTCCAGTTTCGGAATCAGCAAGCGCAGCACATGGGAAAGCGACATTAGGTACAAAACCCGTCGTTTCATATTCTTTCTCAGGAGTCAAAATGTAGTCACGAGTTCGGTAAAGTACTTTCCATGGCTCATTTATATCTAATAAGGCTGCACCAAAACTATATACATAACCATTACATGTACCTGAAACGCCGTGATAGATCATGAGCCAACCTTCAGAAGTCTCAATTGGAATTGGACCAGCACCAATTTTGGTTCCTTGCCACCAACCATTGCCACCTTTACCCATGACATGACGATGTTTACCCCAATACTCCATATCGTTAGAATGACTAAGGAACACGTCACCAAATGGCGTGTGCCCCGAGTCAGAAGGGCGATTCAACATTACGAACTGACCATTAATCTTACGAGGGAATAGCACGCCATTACGGTTAAATGGAACACACGCATTTTCAAGACGAGTAAATGTTTTAAAGTCTTTTGTAATACCCACTCCAAGAGTGGCTCCATGGTCATCTGTACACCACGTTATATAATAGGTATCTTCAATCTTCACTACCCGTGGGTCATAAGCATAACTTGGTTGAAAATAGTTACCGTCGGTATCAACCCACTCAATTGGCTTATCTTCAAAGCGCCAATTTAGTGCATCATCTGAATACCCTACGTGAAGATGTGGACGTCCATTTTTATAGTCACAACGGAACACACCAATGAACGAGCCTTGAAATGGTACTACAGCAGAGTTATAGACTCGTGCGGCTGCAGGAAACGGATTCCAGCCTATAATAGGATTCTTTGAGTGGCGCCACATAACTCCTTCTTCATTCTTTGGCTTATCTTGCCAAGGCATATTGGGTATCGATTTACCGATAATTTTTGTTGTCATTGTATTCTCTCCAGTTCAAATTTTCATACACCAGTTTATTTGTAGTAAACAAAGATAAAACTCGCATACGGGTAACCATATAAAGCAGACGGTCGCTACTCTTCTAACAATTTCAAAATAATTTCTGTCTGTTCAGCAACAAGTTTTGGATCTCTCTTTGCTTCCACATTTAGTCGAACGACCGGTTCTGTATTGGACGAACGCAAATTGAATCGCCATTCCCCAAATTCCATGCTTATCCCATCCGTAATATCAGTCACAGCTGCTATTTCAATATAGCTATCCCAAACTCGCTTAACTGCTGCCTCTGCATTCACTACTTTACGATTTATTTCACCAGAAATTGGATAGTTAGCTTGTGCCGTCATAACGAACTGAGAAAGGCTGAGACTTCTAATTGAAATTAGTTCTGCAATAAGTAACCAAGGCAACATACCTGAATCACAGTACGCAAAATCTCTAAAATAGTGGTGAGCACTCATTTCTCCACCGTAAACAGCATCTTCTTGACGCATACGCTCTTTGATAAATGCGTGTCCAGTTTTACTCTGAATTGCTTTTCCACCAATACGATTTGCTATATCAATCGTATTCCAAGTAAGTCTAGGATCATGAATGATTTTCGCTCCTGGCTGCTTATTCAAGAAGGCTTCCGCTAACATACCTACTATGTAATAACCTTCAATAAACTCACCGGTCTCATCAAATAAAAAACAGCGGTCTACGTCTCCATCCCATGCCACGCCAAAATCAGCATTGTTAGCAATCACAGCATCCATTGTTGCTTGTCTATTTTCTGGTAGTAATGGGTTAGGGATGCCATTTGGGAAGTTACCATCTGGATTGTGATTCACTTTTATTAGTTCAAAAGGTAGATGAGGCTCTAGTGCATCCAACATATGTCCAGCAGCACCATTGCCAGCATTGACGACAATTCGCAGTGGTGCCAAAGATTTTTTGTCCAAATAGCCTAACAAGTGTTTTGTATAATCCGGCGAGATATCGTAACGTTGCGATTTCTGTGTATATAAAGAATCATCCTCAGAGGCTTTATACGATTCTCTTGCCACTAAATTTTTAATCTCATTTAATCCAGAATCGCCACTAATTGGCTTAGATTGCTCTCTAACAAGCTTCATCCCATTATATTCTTTTGGGTTGTGGCTAGCAGTAACCATAATACCGCCATCTAAGTTTAGATGACTTGTTGCAAAATATACTTCTTCCGTTCCTACTAATCCTAAATCATATACCTTTGCGCCACCATCAATAACACCTCGACTTAATGCAGCTGCCAGCGCTTCACTACTCAAACGTATGTCATAACCTATAGCAACTCTTTTTGGTTTCAAATACTGCGCGTAAGCTCTGCCTATCCGATAAGCAATATCCTCATTCAGCTCGTCGGGTAATCGTCCTCTAATATCGTAAGCTTTAAACGCTTCAATTGACCTTTCCATCATAATACCTCGATAAATCGTAACGTTACCATTTTACTTCGCAATAACTGTATAGCAAGTATTTCCGAATGCGGGTCGAAAATACTGTGAGCTGTGTTCTATTTTTAATGCGTCAGATTTAATTAAAAAGGACTAGTGCCGTTGAGGTTTTTTAGTCATTCATTTTAACGATAAACTATCGATTATAGAGCGTTGTTTTTTCAATATATTGGGTTTCTGATGGATCTAGTCCGTCCCGTTCTATATTCATAACGATAAATTTAGAGAGCTTTCTGCCGATACTGTGTAGGTCTTGCCTAAATCCAGGTATAGGAGGTACAAAGAAGCTTGGGAGATCACAAGTTTCAATAGTAATTATATCTACATCTCTACCGATAACTTTCCCGGCATCTTGAACACCAGCCACGATCCCGCATGCCGAAATTTCAGAGCCACATATAATACCGTCCGGCGCATTACTTCCTGCCATTAACTCCTTCGCATACTCTCTATAATTAACAACATCTGTGTCAAAAATAATATCCTTATCTTTTTCAAAACAACCTCCATTTTCCATGGATGCCCTTTTAACTCCGTAGTACTTATGCCATGAATAAGTATAAATTCTTGAAGAGCTAATCAGTCGAATATCTTTTCGTTTTCGCTCATAAAGATAATTAGCGGCTCGGTACCCGATATCATAGTTATCTATATCTACGTACGGATGTTCTAGGCTCATCTCAGTTTGGCCGAAGCTAACAAACGGAATGTTGTTCTCATTGAGATAAGTTACACGTTCATCTTTAGTTTGAGTTAGATTGAATATAACTCCACCAGCCAGGTTATTTTCAACCGCATATTTAACAGGTTCAAGTGGATCTTGTCCTGGTACCAAAGGAAGAACGGTCAAGTTATATGGTGTGTTTTCTAGACCAGCAGTGAGCCCTTCTATTAGCCCCAATATACCTACATCGCCGACCATATCTCCAGGTTTTGTTACTGGCAATATCGCGCAGATATTGTAGTTAATCCCTGTTCTAAGACCTAGACCTGACAAGTTCGGTCTATAGCCTAGCTTATCAGCCGCTGCCTTTACCTTATCCTTAGTGGGCTGTTTTACATCGTCACCATTTTTTAGCGCTCGTGATACAGTAGTAACTGAGAGCCCTGTATATTCAGCAAGTGTTTTTAAAGTCGCTTTAGCCATAAATAAAACCAATTTCGTAACGTTATAAAAAGTGTCTCATTTACAGCCTTTTAACTCAACTTTAATTATTTATAATCATATCTAGTTCAAAAAAACAGGCTGTTACGCCTGTTTTTTTTATTTTTGGTTAAATGACACTTTTTTGAATCAGTAGTAATTTTATATACGTTCTTCCGTAGCAGAGCAAAATAATGATACATTCTGCAAATTTAAATGCAGCGCAACATTATTACCATTAGCAATATCAAGATTAGCATCTAACTTTGCTCGGAGAGGCTGGCCATGCATATCTAACTCCGCTAATGTTTCAGACCCTGTCATTTCAAACGCACTTACACTAAGTTCTAACTCATAATTACTGTTTAGAGGAGACTGAGATACATGTTCTGGTCGAATCCCCAAAAGAACTTTTCTGCCCGGAGTTGGCTTTTCGGTAAAAATATAATCACCGACAGGAACCCAGATATCATTAATAAGCACTCCCCACGCGTCTCCTTCCTGTTGTAGCTGACCTTTAAGTAAGTTTATTTGAGGAGAGCCCACAAACTTTGCAACAAATACATTTTTAGGCTGATTATATATTTCATAAGGTGTCCCGATCTGTTGTGGTATCCCTTTATTTAATAGAATTATTTTAGTTGCCAAAGTCATAGCTTCGATCTGATCATGTGTTACATAAACAATGGTCGAATCTAGTTTATGATGTAATTTTTTCAACTCTAAACGCATTTCAGCACGTAATTTTGCATCAAGATTAGAAAGTGGCTCATCAAATAAAAATACTTTGGGTTCCCTCATCAACGCACGCCCAATAGCAACCCGCTGTCTTTGTCCGCCCGAGAGCTGAGCAGGCGTTCGGTCTAATAAATGACCTATTTGGAGCAAATCAGCAACCTCTTGCACTCTTTTTTCGATCTGTTCTTTTGGCTTTTTATTGATTTTCATACCAAAACCAATATTTTCCCCAACCGTCATATGAGGAAATAGAGCATAGGACTGGAACACCATTGCTATATCGCGATCTTTCGGATCAGCCAATGTTACATCTTTGTCTCCTATCACCACTTGCCCCGCTGTAACATCCTCAAGACCGGCTATTAGACGCAATAATGTTGATTTACCACAACCAGAAGGACCTAAAAGAACAGTAAATCCACCTGCTTCCATTTCTAGATCTATGTCATTAAGGATGACAGTTTTTCCAAAGGTTTTGTTTAATTTTTTAACTTCTACTGCATGCATGTTGTCATCCTCGACTTACTGATTTTCGATTAATTGTTGAATTCTTGTATATACTTCTAAACAAGCTCGTCCATTATGATAAGGACACTTCCAAGGCTCTACTTTAGCTTCTTGAATGTAAGGTAGCCCTTGTCTCGTGACCTTCCAAAACCATTCGCCGTTTATCGGATCAACCAGTTGATTTTGGATAATGTGCCAACATTCTATAGCCGCCTGTAAGAACATAGGTTTACAACTTTTCTGGTAGGCATTCAAGAAGCCGACCATCGCTTCACCTTGCACCCACCAAATACGATCCGAATCGAGTAAATGTCCTTCGCGTAGTTCATTAAAGACAGCGCCATCTTTATCTACCCCTTCCGAAATCGTTATCTCTGCCATTTTTGTTGTCAAAGTCAAAATTTCATCTGTGAAAGCAATGTCACTTATCTGCCGAGCAGCATCATCCATCAACCAAGTTCCCTCTATATCATGCCCATAGGAAACATCATTAGATATACATCGCCAATCTTTAGTAAAGAACAGACCATAGTGCCATTTTTGATCGATAACTTTGTCTCGCATTACACTTAGAAGATTTTTATTTTGCTGTTCAACTCTTGGGTCATCCCACGCCTTACCCAGTGTTGTATACGCTTCCATAATATGGAGATGAGTATTCATCGACTTAGCAGCTAACACTTCTTCTGCCGTATCACATACAAGGTGATTTTCAATTTCACTCCACTCACGGTCAAACGCTTCTGTATAGCCTCCACACACAGAATCAAACGCATGCTCTTCAACTAATTCAAACAATGATTTAGCAAGCAACAATGCCTCTTCATCTCCAGAAGCAAGGTAGTACTCACTAAACGCATAGATAGCAAATCCCTGATTATATACATGCTTTTGCGAATCCGTAACGTTACCATTTGCATCTAGCATCCAAAAGACACCACCATGTTTCCGGTCAACCGCTTTATCCGCTAAAAAACGAAAACAATGCCTAGCCGCATCTAAGTATTCCTCGTTACCGAATACTCGATAGGCAGATGAAAAACTCCATAAAATGCGTGAGTGTAATAAAACCGCCTTTTCATAACCCTCATCTATGCTCCCATAAAAATCGGCATAGCAATGAAAGCCGCCTTTATTGTGGTCAATCATTTTTAACCAAAATGCGAAAATATTGTTCTTCGCCTCATCTTTAACTTGTTGTTGTAGCTTTTTTAGTTCCATATGAACGCTCTTTTAAAATTACAGTCAATACTGGACGATAGATATGCACCAACTTGACAAAATTGCTCTTAATTTGATGTATTAAGCTCTTCTTTTCGCCACCAAAGAAATGCGATAGTGGTTAAAAACGATGGTGTTACAAAATAAAATAATGACACAATCGGTAGTAAAACCGTTGTTAACACCGTCCCTACAAATACTCCAATTCCTAACAAAGGTGCTTGCCAATCCTTAGTAAGAAGCACCAGTCCATTTCGGATATCCGCGTTCGTGGACACAGTGCTGTATATACTCATCTGTACCAACGTACTGTAAAGTAGAAGCATGCCTAAAATAACGAACGGAACACCCACGGCTACTGTTACTGTGGCCGTCAAATTACTGCCATGAAGAACACTAGTTTGAATCCACCAACCAACAGACAATATAGGCAGTAAAATCGCCCAACCTGCTATATTAGTGCGGACGAACTCCTTACGAAATTCACTTAGGAGTCCCATAATAGACACATGATTCGCACCATTAAGATACCTTCGAATCACGGTACATACGACAACTGTTGCTGGAAATAGTCCGGCCAAACCGCCACCTAATATTGTTAGTGCTAACCAGCATAAATTGCACCATGCCAAACGGCTTAACCAGGTACACACTATAATCAGAGATGATGCTGAATACATTATTTACCCTTTTACCGCACCGTTTGTTACTCCGGCATAAATCTGCTTTTGTAGAGCAAGAAAGATCACGATAGATGGAATTAAAATAATCACGATACCTGCTGAAATGGTCGTCCACTCAGTACCGAAAACTGAAGTAAACTTATACAATGCGGTAGAAACGGTCACTTGCGAGGACTCCGGCAAGTAAAGCAATGGAAAGTAGAAATCATTATAGATAAATATTGTTCTTAGGATGATGATCGTAGCAATCGCTGGCTTTAATAGCGGCAATATAACTTTCCGATAAATAAGAAAGTAGGAAGCTCCTTCTATTTTCGCAGCTTCGTCTAATTCAACAGGAATACCTTTCATAAACTGCAAGAACACGTATATCATAACTACGTCAGCCCCTATATAAAGTAGGATAACCGATGCTTTATTATTAATGAGTCCTAGCGTTTTTATCACTTCAAAAGTTGCTACTTGAGTTGTCACTGCAGGGATAATCATTGCAATAACATACGCCAAAAGAACCAGCTTTTTACCTCGAAATTCAAAGCGAGAAAGCACATAGGCTACCTGCGTACCAAACACAATTGTAAAGAATAGCGATATCAGTAATATTGTGCCTGTATTCATAAATGCTAATCCAAGATCACCATCAGAAAACACTTTAATATAATTACTAATATTGGCAAAGCTTTCGGGAATTCCAACTTTACTCGTATTATAGTATTCATCTAAGGTTTTAAATGAAGCCATGAATACCGAATACGGTGGTACAAGAACAGCTAAAGACGCCAAAATGAGCGTGATGTACTTAATAGAAGTCCAGAATAGCCAGCGAGGGTTAAGCAGATTTTTTTAAGACGAGCTTTTTTCATTTCTTGCTTAGATAGCTCTACTTTATCTATCAGTTGCTGCTCTTTTTGCGCCAATGTCATATTTTGTTCAGACATATTATTTCTCCTCTTTAAACAACACTTTCTGCAAAATCATAAACATGATAACTATCATGAGCAGCAATACGGCCATAGTTGACGCCATACCAAAGTCATTAAAGTTAAACGCAGTTTCTAATGTCGCCATTACAAAGGTTTTTGTTCCATTCGCTCCTTTAGTGATAATCATCGGTATTTCGAATGAAGAAAGTGAACCAACGAAAGCAAGCAGTACTTGCAATCCTATGACAAGCTTAATTGATGGTAGAGTAATCAAACGAAACTGCTGCCATTCATTTGCACCTTCAATTTGTGCAGCTTCATACTGGTCTTGTGGGATAGACTGCAATACACCAAAAAATAGAATCAGATTAAAACCAAGGTATCTCCAGATCGAGGCAGCAACTAGAGCCCAGTTAACGACATCACTATCCATTAACCAAGGACGAATCAACGACTCTAGACCAATTGCTGACAGAAAGCTGTCCAAGGCACCATCTACTTGGTAAAAAATTTGGAACACCATTGACGCTGCTACAGCGTTAAGCACAAAAGGAACAAACAACAACGTTTTAAATAGATTTCTTCCAGCCAATTTTGAATTCACAAGAACAGCAAACCAAAGTGATAAAGACAATTGGATAACAGCACCGGCAAAATAATACAAAGAGACCAGCATAGGATTCAATTGTTCAGGGTCTTCCCAAAGATACGTATAGTTTTCTAGTCCAATAAAGTTCTTAACTGGTGCATACCCATCCCAATCAGTTACTGACATATAAAATAATTGACTTGCTGGATAGTATGAGAAAGTAAAAAGCAGAGACAAAGGAATCGCTAAAAAAGCAAAAACAATCAATCTTTGTTGCTGCCTAAGTGAAAAATTAAACATAAAAGCTCCGAAAAGTTGTGACAAAGGTAAGGTAAAAGGACCAAACACTTAGTACTTTGCAGAAATCTTAACGTTACGATTTTAAGTAATCAATTGGAACGTTATTTTGAGTCTATCAATTGTGAGTTCGATCAAAAAAGGAGTTTAAATGCCTCATTTAACTAACCTAAGCAGAAGATAGACCCATCATATTGCTTTGGCAAAAAAAGTTTCCACCACTAACTTAAACGTTACGATAAATAGTAACGGTAAATTAACCCAAAGGAAAAAACATTAAATACCTAATGAGATAACCACCTAAGAATAGACGCACCAACCCCCTATCCCAAGCCTACCTATGACAAATATTAAATCCAAAAACCAACCTATAAATCAGAAGCGCTTTATTCATAGTAAAAAATCCCCAGTGTAGAGCATCAAATCAACACCTCCCTAATCATTTATTGACGTTAAAACCGAGAAAACAAACTCAACTGAACTTTAGATATCGTTATCAGTAAGAAAGATCACATTTTTTGGAAAACGCATTCTTATAAAAATCGTAACGATCACATTTATGGTAATGACATAGTGAATAAATTACGTTAATCGCTATTATTTCTAGGAATTAGCACCTAATTCAACACGATCCTAAAATAACAACGTTACGACTAGTAAAGGATGGAATCTCAATATGTTACTCAAAAATGTTACCAATTCTTTTTTAATAAGTGCTTTCGCGTGCTGCGCTTCATTTAATGCACTAGCTGAAATCAAAGATGGTATAGACACCGATAAAGTAAAAGGAAGCATTACGTTTTATACAAACCGTACTGATTTACTCGAAGCAGGCACATACGATAGATACGAGAAAGAATTCAAAAAGCTCTATCCAAACGTTGATTCTGTCAACGTGGTCGCTTTTGCGGATTATAGAAGCAGCATCAGACCACGAATGAATACGAATGAGTACGGTGACCTATTATTCATTTTACCGTCAGTTCCTTCGGGAAGCTTTGCCAATTTCTTTGAACCACTCAACAGTCTTTACAAAGAAGAAGAAGTCTACTTTTACAATTCTTGGGCCGAAGAGGGCACTGTATATGGGATATCTTCTGGGAATTCATTAGAGGGGTTAGTTTATAACAAACAAGTATTAAAAGATGCCGGGGTTGAAGTTCCTTTAAAAACCCTAACCGAATTCTTTGATGCGAACAAAAAAATAAAAGAGAGTGGTAAAACACCAATTTACATCAATTTTGGAGCAAAGTGGCCTCTTCAAGTATGGGATAAGTTCCCACTTGTAGTTGAAGGCAATGAGAATGTGTACGAAAAAATGCTGAAACAAGACACACCCTTTTCTGGCGATACTGCCTATAACGCTTCTTTTAATGTACTTAAGAAATTGATAGATAACGGTTATACCGAAGATGATCTAATGACTAATTCTTGGGAAAATTCAAAAGACTTCATTGCGAAAGGTGAGGCGGGTATGTACTACCTTGGTAATTGGGTTGTGCCTCAGTTAATAGAGCGTGGTGCAGATCCTGAAAATATCGGTTTTATGCCTATACCATCGGATGAATCAGGGAACCTGAATGCTCAAATGAATCATGACTGGGGATATGCCATTAGTAAACAGTCAAAAAACAAAGAAACAGCAAAAGCATATATGAAGTTTTTACTTGAAGTATCTGATTTTGATTCGATTGCAGGGTTCATTCCAACCGTCAAATCTAAAGAACCAACACTTCCTCAGCTTAATGAATATATGAGCTATCAACCCAATGTCATTCAGTCACCTAAAAACTCCTCTCAGTTTATAGAGGTAGCAAACAATTCTCGCATCGATTTTTACTCTGGTGGTTACGTGCAAGATTTAATTACGGCAAGTGATTTTACTAAAGCCTTAAAACAACTTGACCAACGATGGAACAGAGCAAGAAAACGTCTAAAGTAAAAGGTAATTAATGTATATCAAGGCAAAACCTATTTGGTTTTGCCTTCTTTGTTTGAATTAATTGGTAAATTATATGAATACGATAAAACGCCCAAATATACTATTGTTGTTCACCGACCAACAGAGAAAAGACTCTCTAGGTTGTTATGGCAACCCCATCGCGATTACACCTAATATAGACAAACTTGCTGACACTGGTGCCGTGTTTGAGAATTACTACACACAAAGCCCGATTTGCATGCCCAGTAGAGTTTCCTTACTGACTGGAAAGTATTGTAGTGCTCATGGGATTGGAACTAATGGACCAGAAGTCCCTGACTCTATGTTAACTATTCAGAAGCGTTTAAAGCCCTATGGCTATAAAACAGCAAATTTTGGCAAGTTACATTTTTTACCACATTCATATAGAGACCACCGAGATAAGCATCCGGACTTTGGGTTCGATGAGCATGTTATTTCCGACGAACCTGGATGCTATGACGATCCATATTCGCAATGGGTACAACATGTAGCGCCAGAACAACTAGAAGGCATTAGAACGTCACTTCCTCCTGAAGCCCGTCGCTTTGGAAAACCAGAATACTCACAACAGGAAAGAGAGCCTCAAAACCCATTTATTTTTGAGGCTGATGAACAATATACGCATAGTAGCTACGTAGCCGAACTAACAAATGATTTCTTAGAACGAAATGAAAACAACAAGAACCCATTTTTCTGTATATCAGGATTTTATGCCCCTCATACGCCAATCAACCCACCCAAAAGGTTTCTAGATTTATATGAGATAGAACACATGTCTAAGCCAATATTAGGCGAAGCAGAAGACGTAATGGAAAGCTTAAGAAATATCAGTCCGTTAGAATGGCAAAGAATCAAACAGTTCTACATGGCTCTAGTTAGTCACGTGGATGACTGTGTTGGAAAAATAGTTGATAAACTTAAGGAAACTAATTTATACGACAATACAATCATCGTATTCGTTTCTGATCACGGCGAGTATTTGGGTGATCATGGACGAGTTCAAAAAGGCATGCCCGGAGAGGATGTAATCACCAATGTTCCCTTTATTATTCATTACCCTAAAGCACTAACACCTAATCGCTTTGATCAGCTTGTAGAGAGTGTTGATTGGTTACCTACTATGTTAGAAATGGCCGGTATTCCTGTCGCAAATGACATCCAAGGAAAGTCTCTTAAAGCACTACTGCAAGGGGTTACATCTACACATAAGGACCTAATAATTACTGAACAGTTTGAGCCTCACGGTTTACGAGAAGTCAGTGTTAGAGATAAACAATATAGGTATTACAGCAATAGTGAAGGAGAAGAGTTGCTCTTCGATTTACAAAATGATTCCCATGAACTAAATAACGTTGCAAAAGAACAAAGTCATTCAGACGCTTTGTCTAAAATGCGGTTTAAAATGCTTCAAAAAATACAACAAACTGCTTACCCAAACGTAGAGAAAATTTTTGAATATTAACTTCTATTGATTCCACTATATTCGTTTAGTCAGGAATAGACACTGTGCAAGGTTCTCACCACATAAAAGGTTTTAACCTTGCACATTATATATTCGGATACTTAATATGACGACAATCTTCCCGGTTTAGCTAGTTTCTCGACCTCATAGCGGGCAATCAATAGCACCTGATCATAAGGGCAAAATCACAATGAAATGTCATTGATAGGCGCAACACTGTCGCGTTCCGCAAGCGTCACTGTAGGGATATGATAGGTATCTTGTTCTCCACCAATGACATCAAGCATATAGCTGATGCCAACAACTCCGATTTCAAAGAAAGGTTGGCGTATTGTCGTCAACCTAGGAATATAATAATCGGCCATTTTTACATCGTCAAACCCAACTACAGATACATCTTTAGGCACTTCTAGACCCATCTGATGTAATGCTTGGATAGCGCCAAAGGCACACAAATCATTAGCTACAAACATTGCTGTTACGTCAGGTCTCTTTTTCATAATCGCTTGTGCTTGCCAAAAACTTCTACTTTGGTCAAAGTTACCATCACCGATCAAATCCGACTCATAAGAAATACCTGCACCTTTCAATGCACGTTGGTATCCGGAAAGGCGTTGCCTTGCGTCTAAGCTACGCTGTGGCCCACAAATATGTGCAATTGTGCTATGGCCTTTTTGGATTAGATGAGTTGTCGCCAAGTAACCACCCAGTTCATTATCAATATTTATCACTGGAATATCTCCTGACTCACCATCACGTGATATAAATAGAACTGGTATAAACCCACATATTTTCTTAACTTCAACTGACGATAAAAAACCACCTAACACAATTATGCCGTCTACTTTGCGACGCACGTAATCGTGCAACTCCAACCGTTCTCTTTCCAGTTTCCATTGCGTTGTTTCAACCAATAAATCATAACTATGACACTTCATGCGACTAGACATGCCATCTAATATCGCACTAACCCAAGATGTATCGTATGTTGGAGCGATGATACCGATTGTCATATTACGACTAGTATTTGGGTTGTTTTTCTCTTCCTAGGTCGAAATCCCAGTTCAAAAATCGCGAACTCTATCCGTTCTACCTTCTCTTTGCTAATAAATGAAGTGCGATTAAGATATCTTGAGACTGTTGCTGGCGATACTTTCGCAAATTTTGCAACATCATATATTGTCGATTTATTCCGCATAACTTTTTGAACCGAATGAAAGTAAATAATTGATGATAGCGCCAATCTCATATAAGAATGTAAAGCACCTGAAAAAACATCAGTTGTTATCGTGTTGTGTTTCACATATCAGTATTATGATTTATCATCAGACAGCGTTAATAACTATTACTTAAATCATACACACGTAACGTTTTTTGCATACTTTCTAGATCATCACCGATGTAACGAATAGTTTGGGGCTTATTGGGTAATAAAGTAAAGCTTGAGTCACTGAAACGTCCTCCTTTATCGTGCTCCAAATGAACAAATAATGCAGGTTTATTACTTGTCAGGGTAATAATGTCGTTTTCTATAGCAACTTCAATATTGGCTTTTTGTACTGCTACCCTTTTCAGCTCTGGAACTGGGAACCATGTATTTTGTAACGATGCTTTTCCATGAACCAACTCAGCATAGAAAAAACCTTCTTTGCGACGACTTAACCATTCACTTTTATGTAAAGACCAGACAACATCATTCCCGTCAGCTTCGATCTTATGCTCCCACTCCCAACATCCAAGTTCATTCCCTTCCCAGCTTACCCATATAACCTTACCAAAAACGCACTCCGTATTTCGGCTATTATTACTCAGCTTTATAGTCAATTCATTTTCAGTTTCAACGAAAGGGATATAAAGAGGAGAAAAAAGCGTTGTGCATGATAATGCAACTGCTTCCATCGACCACTATATTCTATACTAGACCATGAGCTTACTGGCCAATTATCATTAAGCTGCCAATACAGCATACCTCTACATATTGGACTTTGTGATCGCCAAAACTCACAACCTGTTTTAATAGCGATAGCTTGTTGGACTTGGCTCATATATAACATTTGTTTAAAGCTTGACGGGAAGCGGAAGTAACGAGTCAACATCTCTGTGATTTTACTGTTGCCTGTACTATTTTTTTGATGGCTTTCAAAGGTAGGCGAAGTAACGTTCCAATCGTTCTCAGGAACAAAACTTTTTATTTCAGATAAAGACGGCCAAGACTGATAACCAAATTCTGAACAAAAACGTGGTTGTATTTCCAGATAAGCGCTAAATGGCGCTCCGGAATGCCATACATCCCAAAAATGCATATCACCTCGACTATCATCATGCCAAGCGTCACCGTAATCTAAATCACCATTACAAGGTGAACTTGCCCAGAAACGTCTACTTGGATCTTCAGATGCGATGACTTCTTCAAGTTTTCTATTGAGACGATCATAGTTCACTGTATATTTAGTTTTGTCTGCACGAGATTCTGGATACCATCCAATCGCACCAATCACTTCATTATCACCACACCATAAAACGATAGAACAATGATCTCGTAACCGTCTAATTTGATCTCGTATTTCAGGAACAACATCCGCAATAAACTCGTCTGTAGATGGGTACAAGGAGCATGCAAACATCATATCCTGCCATACCATCAAGCCATATTCGTCGCACAACTCGTAAAACATATCTGACTCATATTGACCCCCACCCCATACACGAACCATGTTCATATTTGCGTCTATTGCACTTTGCAACAAATAGCGGTAACGAGCTTCCGTCTCATTACTCGGCATAGCATCCATTGGGATCCAGTTAGCTCCTTTTGAAGTAATAGGGAAATCGTTCACGACAAATACCATAGATGATCCGACCTCATCTTCTTTCGTATTTAATACGAGTTTACGCAATCCAATATTTTTGTTGATAACCTGCGTATCTAATTCTACTTCTAGTCGATAAAGTGATTGTTCTCCATACCCCGCAGGCCACCACAAGAGAGGTTTAGATATGTGAAAGTTAGCAACTGTTTTACCGGAACCACTTGTAGAAACCAATTGAGACTGAGAACCAAAGCTCACTTTTAAAAGAGACCCTGGATAGGCCCCGTGGAGAATAGTCACTATAACCTCTACACTGCCATCTTCATGCCACTGCTGTTCCGTTGAAACACGTTCGAGACAAACAACGTCAACTGTATTGAGTTTGATTGGATCATAGATCCCCGACACCATTAAACAGATACCCCAATCCCAGCCAGAGTGGCATTGTGGTTTACGCAACAAATTCATATGAGGGATTTGATTATTATTCCCCATTGAAGAAGGTATTGGAAATGGCAGTCGTTCAGCTCGTGCCTCAGCTTCGATATCCGACCGAAAAAAACTGACAGTAATTTTATTGATGCCAACATGAAGGAAAGGTTTTATATCTAACTTATGGTAACGGAACATATTATTACATTCTATCGCTAAGACATCATTTATTCGAACTTTAGCCACTGTATCAACACGGCTCAAAACCATTTCCAGCGCCTTGGCCTCTAGATGCACTTCCGTTATTTCGAAAACGCGATTTACACACCAATCTGACTCCCCGACCCACTGTACATTTTTCTCATTAATCCCTATATATGGATCGGCAATTTGATTTGCTTGAATTAGAGCGGTGTGGTTATCTCCAGGTATTGTCATTGGAACTGAAATATACGGGTGCTGTGGTGATGTTAAAGTCCACTCTCCATTAAGATCTATAGAGGCCATGTGCTATTCTCCTATCAAATTCAATAACGACTTATCAATTTTCCGTGATACTAAGGAGCAACGGCCATACTACGCTGTGAACTAAAGCTAGTTTTACATCCAATAAATAATCTCTCGATAAAAACTCAGATACAACCCACGTTGAACTTTCCACGTATGAAACTTCTATGAAACTTCCATCACACATAAATTAATCCAGCAAGTAAATTTGAATAGAGCCTATTGTCCAAATAGCACAAGTTATGCAGAATTAAGTAATTCGGCATGTTTCTTATCCCTATTAGAGAATAAGGTAAGAAATATTGAAATAAATCCATTTGCGCGGTAAAAGTGTCACAACTAACTTAAGAATAAACATCGTTGTTATATATTAATTCATTACTTATACTGTATATTATGAGTTACTTTTAGATCAGAGATAATAGAAAATTAGCGCACATATATTCATAACTTCCTTGTTAATTAACTATTTTGTAATGGCTGAAAGCTTTGAAATAAAAAATAGAAAAATCTTATTCTGAGAAAACCATTGTACTCTCAACGATAAAATGGCCTCCTTACACAGGAGAGAACCTACCTCAACATGGATTTTTTATAGTTAATATCATCTGCATTTTAATCGCCATGAACATCCACAAACCAACACTACAATTTACCTAAATATTATCAATTTGAATCGTGCTTTTGAACGTTTTCAGTAATCAGCTCAAAGACATTACAATATAAAAAATGGTTGGGTTGTTAACGAAACACTTGATTTGATATACATACACATGACTAACTAGTTTCGGCAGTAAGCCAATAACACTTTTTTTACGTTAAGCAATACATCTTCTATTGGAATATGTATCGTTCTACGTCCAGTGAAGCGATCAAATTTGGCAATCTTTATGTCAGATACAATCAAAATAATATCTGCTTGAGCAATATCACGCGATGAGAGTTGATTCTCAATACCCATTGCACCTTGAGTCTCTACTTTTATTGTTACACCAAGTTTGGGTGCTTCTTTTATAAGTGCATCCGCAGCCATATAAGTATGTGCAATTCCTGTCGGGCATGCTGTTATTGCAACGACTCTCATCTTTACTCTCCATTCATTGCTTATCATGAGGAATGGTTCATCTGTGTTATAAGCAAAGCTCTTAAGGTGTAGAACACACCTTTGTTTTCTGTCAACCCGCATAAGAAAATCTCTTATACTCTGGCATAAAATCTAGATAGAAAAACCGAACACTACCGATATTGGTGCTCAAATAAAAGCTAAAAACAGTGATTAAATACCAGCCCAATTAGAACGTTTTAATTCTGACTAGGGGATATCGATACTGATCATTTATTTAAAAATGCAAAGCAACGTTTAATAAAGATCTTGTCAATGAAATTTAACCTAACGTTACCTAGAATTAACTAATAGTAAAATAAACCTACTGCTACAAACATTCCCATGGCTGCAACAAGTTTTTTCTCCATATAGACATAGGATGACCAACTTGCTTACGGAAGAACAAATACGCCAATATAACACCGATAACACCTCGCAAGGACTGTACTATATTCCCAGACACGACTCCTGAAATATTGAAGCCCAAGATTAAAAAAATCACAGCAATAAACCATGCTAATGCTACCCATCTTGCGTGATAAATAGTCATAATCTTCACCTTCATCGGCTTAATTAACGGGATACTCATAACACCGCACGCAAAATAATTAATGCAAATAGTAGCAAAAGACTGCTCTATTGGTGAACCATCCAATAATTTATGAGAAAGATTAGTTATTGCCATATCAGAAAGGCTGTACCCAACGCTTGCACCAAAGACTAGTAGTAGCGGCTTAGTATTAATGGATCCAGATAGAGTAGAAAAGTACCAAGCAATAGTCAAAATAATCCCAATGGTTATCCACTGAATTGCGGAAAAACCAGCCTGATAAAACATGACCGAAATAATGGCTAATACTGGAATTTTAAGGGCCAATAAAGGTGAAACGATAGATGCATCACTATATCTAATAGCCATTATAAGCAAGTACTGCGCAACTAAATACGGAAAATTTATTAATAAAAGATCCCATATCAGATTTAAGGTCATTAATTGCCAGTACCCAAACACTACAGTAGGAACTATAGCCAATAGGCCAATTCCTACGTGAATCGCAACAAGTAATTTTACGCCATCGATACTATGCTTCTGCTGGCAGTTCTGAGTTAATATATAGTTAAGTGATTGAAACAACGCCCCTAGAAAACTAGCGAATATGCCTAAGAGCATTTTAAATATCTCATGATAAGTTAGTAGAACTCCAATAAGCACCATGTTCAGGAAGAATATGGCAAGTCAATTGATACCGAGCATCACTGATTTTAGCATCTTGTAGTGATCGAACGATTGATACATGTTGTTCATAAGATCGTTGAAGGTGTTCATCATTACCACCAAGATGGTTTCTTGCTGTAGCCATCCTTGCCGAAATAAGCGAATAAGACTCTTGAAAGTAGCGATTACCACACAGTGAAATCATTGTTTGATGGAACTGATTGTCTAGATTAAGGTATTCCAGAGTACTAGAATTATGCAAACAAACTTCCATTTTATCTAAGATAAAACAAAGCTCTTGGATCAGTTGCTTAGGATTCTTTTCCCACGCTAACTTTAAGCCTTCTGACTCTATAAAATAACGAAACTCTAGAAGTTCATTAAAATCACTCGCGGAAACACTAAATACAAACGTGCCACTTTTAGGCCTTATTTGAACTAAGCCTTCACTCTGCAATTTTTTCAATGCATCTCTGATTGGAGATTTAGTCGCGTTAAGCTTGTTAGCCAGTACCGTCTCTGAAATTTTCATACCCATTGGTAAAGTACCAACAATAATCATTTCTCGGATCCGTCGATAAATTACATCTTTTAGAAGATCTTGTTTCATCAGCTCACTCACCATCTCACTTGCTAATTTGTATTATTATATATTAACAAGCAAGTCTAAAATGTCAACATTTCAAAGGTAAGGAGTGATAAAACCACTCCTTAAAATATAAATATTATATTTTACAATATGATAGATGGCAAAAATAGTGATAGATGAGGAATAAATGTCACCATAACAAGCATTACTAACATGGCAAATAGGAACGGTATAATTGCTTTTACCAACTCCTCTAAGGTGACATTTGCAACTCCAGTTGCCACAAAGAGATTCGCGCCAAGAGGTGGAGTACAGAAACCAATAGCCAAGTTAACCGTCATAATAACGCCAAAGTGAATTGGGTCTACACCCATTAGTTGAACAATCGGTAAAAGGATTGGTGTCAAAATAATAATGGATGCGATGGTTTCCATAAACATACCGACAATTAAGAGCATGATATTAATTAACAACAGTACAATTAGTGGATTCTCAGATACCGAAGTAATGGCATTTGCAACCTCGACTGGTACTCTCTCCAACGTGAGTAACCTTCCAAAAGATGAAGCCATTACTACCATTACAAGTACGGTGGCTGACGTTAACCCTGATTTTAGAAACACACTACCTAAATCACTTACTTTTAAGTCACTATAGATATAAAGACTAACTAATAATGCATATACAACTGCGACACCTGCCGCTTCTGTAGGTGTAAAAATACCACCATATATACCACCTAGTATAATCACGGGTACGATTAGCGCCCAGATCGAGTGATCTCGCCACCCTTTCTTAACACTAGCAGATGAAATTGCCTGTTCCATATTGTTTGACGCGCGACTTGCTGGGAATAGATTTTTATTCACATTCATTTTCGCAACAAACATAAATCCAAGACCAAATAACAATCCAGGAATCACCCCTGCTAGAAATAGTTTCCCAATAGATTGGTTTGCCGTAACCCCATAAATAATAAGAGGTATTGAAGGTGGAATCATTACCCCTGTAATACCCGCTGCAGCAGTGATCGCTGCGGAAAATGGTCGTTTATACCCTACACGCTCCATTTCAGGAATCATGTTCGAACCGATAGCCGCAACCGTCGCTGGTGACGAACCGGAGATAGCAGCAAAAAACATGCTTGCAAGCACATTTACATAGGCTAGTCCTGCTTTGTAGTGCCCCACCAGGCTGTATGCTGCTCCAACTATTCGCGAAGAAAGACCACCTCGCTGCATAATTTCTCCAGCAAGAACAAATAAAGGGATAGCAACTAAAGGAAAGGAATTCCCTCCCATAACCGCACTTTTTGCTAGCAAAGCTATATTTGGAGTTTTCGGCAAATACTCCAATACAACTAATGAAGATACACCAAGACAAATTGCAACAGGTGCACCAAGCAAAACTAATAGTAAAAAGACACCAAATAAAGTGAACGTGACCATTATTTTCCTCCTTGATGCGACAATTTAGTATCGGCATCGGGCTTTTTCATTAACGACAATACATCCTGATATAGATTCTGAATTAGGCGAATTGCACTAAGTAAAGCCCCAACAGGAAGAGAAGCATATAGCCATTGCATACTTATGCGTGTTTCTGAGAGAGGCCAATAAAGAACAACTGAGCTCTGGCGGGCAATAATTGGGCTACTTATTTGTTCCCATCCATATATAAACAATTTGACCATGCACCACAAAACCACAAGATTCACAATCACGTTAACAATATCTAATAGTTTCTTGGGAAACAGATTTATCAGCGCTGTTACAGAAATATGTTTACGAGTTTTAAACCCGTAGCTCACCCCAACCCAAATAAACCAGATAAAGCACCACCGAACGAACTCCTCACTCCAGGATAATGAATTACTAAAAATGTAACGCATGATCACCTGCAAGAATATCCAAAAAACAATATTACCCAGCAAAAAATTTATTAGCCAAGCTTCAGTGTTTTCGTCAATTAATTTCAACCATTTCATTTAAAATCCCTCTGACTTGACCACATCTCTAAGCTGGTCAAGTCATGCCTCCTATGGCTTTTACTTGTTTAGTGCTTTAATCAATTCTGGTTCGACTAACTTAGTGTATTTTTCGCGAATTGGAGCAGTCACTTTTTGGAATTCTGCCACTTCTTCGGTAGACAACGTTGTTACCGTAACTCCTGCTGCTTTAATTGCCGCTAGCTGTTCTTTTTCTTCACTTGCAATCACCTCTTGCTGGTAATCTATTGCGCGTACAAGAGCAGAATCAATTATTGCTTTATCTGAACTGGAAAGTCCTTCGTAGAAATCTGGATTCGCCAGCACCATATGAGTTGAATAAACATGACCAGATAAGGTTACACAGTTTTGTACTTCATAGAAACGAGACGAATAAATATGGCCAAGTGGATTTTCTTGTGCATCTACAACACCTTGTTGAAGTGCAGAATAGACCTCATTAAAAGACATTGGTGTTGGATTAGCACCCATCGCCTTAAATGCATCCATATGCGCTTCTACTTGCATAGTTCTAATTTTTACACCTTTTAGGTCCGAAGGCTTTTTAATAGGGCATTTATTACTAGTTATATTTCGGATACCATTTTCCATCCAGCCTAGGCCTTTAATTCCAAAGTTACTCACTTTATCAAGTAATATTTGACCGAATTCACCGTTAAGAGCATCAAGCGCCGCATGTCGGCTAGCAAATGTATATGGGAGACCAGGAACAGAAAATGCCGGATCCCAACCAGCCATAACTTCAACCACAGGTGCAGTCATATCAACAATGCCTGATTGAACTGCTTCAGTTAACTCCCTATCACCTCCGACCTGACCATTTGGGAAAATATCAACCGTAATCTCTGCCCCTGAATCTTTTTCAACAAGTTCCTTAAATTTCACCCAAGCTTTATGCATGTGGTAAGTGTCTGCCGCGCCATGACCCACACGGATGTGTGTCTCAGCTAAAGCCTGTGTACTAATTACGCCCGAAACTGCGATAGAAAGAGCAAGGCATAGGGTACTTTTTTTCATTTTTACATTCCTTTTTGACATTTCAGTTTTCCATTACATTCTCGCCTGATAGTTTACTCAATTTAAGTGATCGTGGTCATATTTTCCATTTTTAGGTAATTTGGCACATTAAAATAGCGATATAAGTCACAAATATGCATACTTTTGATTGCGGGCATTCAATTTACAAATTTAAATACAGAAAAACTAACATGTTAGATTTAAGGAAAGACCATGAAGAAAATAGTAGTTATTGAACCTGGCTATCTCGATTACGCAGAGGAAGCAGAGGTACTTAACCTTTTTGATCCTCAGTTTACTGTTCTACCAATTGGAACACCCAAAACTGAAATATTGAATGTGGTGAAAGACGCGGATGCCATTATGGTAAGAGAGGCCATTGTAGACGCAGAGATAATTGATGCAGCATCAAAATGTAAGGTTGTCGTAAGGTACGGTGTTGGTGTTGACAACATCGATCTTAACCATGCTAAAAGCAAAGGTATTTATGTAGCGAATGTCCCCGACTATGGTTCAGAAGATGTTGCCGAACATGCAATATCACTACTGGTCGCTGCTACTCGACGTGTAGTGACTAGAGACCGAGACGTTCACAACGGCAAATGGGGAATTGGTCAAGCTGAACCCATCCCTCGAATGGGAGGCAAAGTGCTCGGTGTGGTTGGTTTTGGTCGCATTGCTAGATGCTTTGCAGAAAAGGCTTCTGGATTAGGGTTTCGTTCTACTCTTGTATTTGACCCAGCACTGACTTTGGAACAGGCCGAAGAAGCGGGAGTGACGAAAGTTGATCTAGATACACTAGTACAAGAAGCAGACTTCATCTCTCTACATGCACCTTTGAACGAACATACCCGCCATATGATCAATGCAAACCTAATCGGTAAAATGAAGCCGATGGCAGTACTCGTAAATACGAGCCGAGGTGGTCTTGTCGATGAACTGGCTTTGTTTGACGCTCTAAAAGAAAATCGAATCCACGCAGCAGGTATCGACGTCTTTGAAACTGAACCTGTTCCTCTTGAAAACCCTCTACTTACATTAAATAACGCAATCTGCACCGATCATACCGCTTGGTTTACCGAAGAATCTGTAGTTGAACTTCAACACAAAGGTGCAAAGGAAGTACTTCGTGTTTTTGAGGGCTCTGAACCAACCAGTTGGGTTAACCCATAGTTATATCACTTACTTATTAGAACAATTGAATAATCAATTTATTAAACAAAGGAAAAAAGTCATGTATAGCAAACAAATCATTGATGGATACCGCGAAATTTTCTCAACCGCTTCTATTGCAGATGCCTGTGATCTGCTTTTGGGTAAGACCATGTATCTACCGTTTGATATAAAAAACCGTATCAATGATAAAAAGATCGTTGGCTACGCGATTACTATTGTTGAAGAAGCAACGTTAGAAAAAATGCCACCTCAACACGCATTAGACGCTATCGATGAATCAGAAGAAGGCGGCATCGTAGTCATTTCTGGTGATAAAGCACTTGAAACTGTCGCAGTGTGGGGAGGATTAATGACCGCAGGCGCAGTCGCAAACAAACACGAAGGTGCTGTATTAAATGGCGGCATGCGCGATATTGCTGAAATCCGCCGTGACTACGATTTCCCTGTTTTTTCCAAAACCATTTCACCAGGCACCACGTTAGGTCGCTTCAAAACAGTCGCAGCGAACAAACCCGTTCAAATCGGCGAAGCGCTTATCCGCCCAGGAGACTTAATAATTGGTGATGTTGATGGCGTAGTTTGTGTACCTTCAGAGCACGTTGAAGCTATCCTTCGTGAATCTCAATCTATCGATTCACGTGAACTAGAACAAGCTAAGCTCATCATTGAAAGTGGCTCTCTGCGCGATGGTCTTGCTAAATACGGCCGTATCTAAACCTTTTAAATTCATACGAGCTGGAAGGCTAAGACCTTCGCTTTCCAGCTCGTCAATATGAGACAAAAAAATGACTATTGATATTCTTTCATTTGGTGAGCCTTTGTTTGAGTTTTCTCAAATTCCAGGGCAAAAAGAAACGATTTCTTATCTAAGCGGATTTGGTGGCGACACTTCAAATTTCTCGGTCAGTGCCGCACGTCAAGGTGCAAACGTCGCAATACTTGCACACATTGGTAGTGACGTCTTTGGTGATCAATTTATCGATCTTTGGCAAAGAGAAGGTGTCAATACCGACTTTGTCGTTAGAAATCCCTCAGCCCCTACTGGTGTCTACTTTATTTCCCATGATGATCGGGGACACCATTTTACGTTCTACCGTAAAGGGTCCGCAGCTTCACTTGTCACACCCGAACAACTGCCTGAAGAAGCGATAAAAAGTGCGAAATTACTACACACCTCAGCCATTACGCACGCTATAAGCAACTCTTCTAGTGATGCGCTATTTCAAGCTATTGAGATAGCTAAGTCTAACAGTACTCAAATATCTTTCGATACCAACCTGAGGCTGAAACTCTGGCCACTTTCGCGTGCCAAGGCCATTATTCATGAAACCATTCGTCACGTAGATTTTTGCCTGCCAAGTCTTGACGAAGCGCAGCTCCTAACTGGCCTAAACGATGCAAATGATATAGCGGATTATTACCTAAAACTTGGTGCAAAAACCATCGTACTCAAAATGGGTAAAGAAGGTGCGATGATAGCAACAGCTGATCAGCGCTTCACCACATCTGGACATAAAGTGGATACTGTAGACGCAACAGGTGCTGGTGATTGCTTCTCGGGTGCATTCTTAAGTCAAGTAGTGAAGGGGCTACCGCTAAAAGAAGCCTTAATTTATGCGAACTGCGCGGCAGCTTTGACAACAACTGGATACGGCGCTGTAGCCCCAATTCCGTCTGCTAGCACAGTTGCTACGTTTAAAGCTAAGGTAACAAGCTAATGGAAAAAGAACTCGAACTGTTGGCAAAGACTAAAGTTGTTCCTGTCATCCAGATTGAACATCTAAGTGACGCTCTACCGTTGGCAGAAACCTTAATACAAAACGGGTTACCAATAGCTGAAATAACACTTCGTTCTTCTTGCGCATTGGATGCCATCCAAACAATAAATGAACATTTTCCAGAGATGCTATTAATCGCTGGTACAGTCACAACGAAAAAGCAGGCAGACTTAGCCATTAAAGCTGGAGCAAAAATGGTGGTTTCACCTGGTTTTAATCCAGAAACGGTTCGTTATTGCGTTTCAAAAGGGATAGACATCATTCCTGGTGTTGCCACCCCTGGAGAGATGGAACAAGCGATGAGTTTTGGACTAACAACCGTTAAGTTTTTTCCAGCAGAGGCTAACGGTGGTATAAAAGCGTTAAAAGCAGTATCTGCTCCATACAGTCATCTTAAGTTCATGCCAACCGGCGGTATTACACCTTCTAACATTAATAACTACCTAGCACTTCCTTGTGTCGCATGTTGCGGAGGCTCGTGGATGGTGGACAAGAACCTAATATCCCAAGGGAAATGGGCTGAATTAGGTTCATTGATTAAAGATGCGATAGCGCTTGTTCTGTAACGACATGTTTATCACATTCACTCTAGCAGGCTCTGCTCCACAGGCTTGCTAGAGCCCAAATTATAAATAGAAACATTGATTCAATAACACCAATAACAATAGGAAATGAAAGATGAAAGGAAAATCACTTCTCACCCTCACTTTACTCTCAGCAACTGTCATTGCTGCTCCTGAGCCACAGCTAGAGATCGTAGCAGAATGGAATGCGCTGCCATACTCGGTAAAAAATAAACAAATAAAACAGCGCTGGGAAAATAGTGAGCTATACGGAAAAGCCTTGATGCAAGGTGTAAAGGTCGATAAGGAGAGTCAATTATATGTAACAACTGCCCGTTGGGGCGGGCCAGAGATACCGGCTACACTATCTAAATTAACGAAAACAAATAGCGGTTATTCATTGGTTCCATATCCATCAGAAGCACTAAACGATATCAATAACCCGAAAGGCTTAAAAGCCGTATTAGGATTTGAAATCGACAGAAACAACGTAATGTGGATCCTTGACCAAGGTCACGTAGCCGGTCAGCCAACTAAGGCTGGTGATGAAAAACTTGTTCTATGGGATATTGACAAAAATACTGAGATCCAACGTTACGAGTTTAAAGATAAAGATTCCAGTAGAACATGCTCTTTCTTAAATGATGTTGCCGTCGACAACGACTCTGGCTTTGCATATATAACCGACTCAGGGATTTTCTGTCAACCACTCGACGGTGGACTGATAATTTATGATAGTAATACAAACAGCGCCAAACGAGTATTATCTGGCACTAAGTTCACCAGCAATGAAAAGAACTTCTTTTTTAACATTAATGGAAAACCTGTACTATCACAAAACCCAATGCTAACAGGTGCTGATGGTATCGCATTATCAGGCGATAAAAAGACACTTTATTGGACGAACCTAACAGGCAACACACTGTACTCAATTAAAACCGCACTTCTACGAGATTTTAATCGCTCAGAAGCTGAACTTCAGGCTAGTGTAAAAACGGTGACAAGCCTTCCTTCAAATACTGATGGTATGACCGCTGATCGTGACAACAACTTGTATATGACGGGCTTAACGATCAACGGCATAATGAAACGAGATGCTAAAACAGGGGATATATCTCGTCTAACCTTCGATGAGAATATGATTTGGCCTGATACTTTAGCTTGGGGACCAGACAACCAACTATATATTTCATCCAACAACCTACATACTTTTGTTGATGGAAAGATGAATTTTAAAAACCCTAAAACATCTAATTTCAAAATTTGGAAATTAGATGTCGACAAGAAACCATATACAGCGAAATAGATACAACATTAAATACTTCTCGATTCATTGCCCGGGCTAACCGGGCTTTTTTACAACTATTCAGCAACCTTTACTACTACTTTACCCAATGTTTTTTGGTTCCTCATTTCCTTCAGCATGTTAGGTACTTCTGATAGCGAGATAACTTGCAACTCTGGTACATGTACTTGCCCTTTTTCCAATAATTTAGAAACGGCTAACCCCGTATTCACGATAGCGCTACGGCCTTTATCTCCATTTATGTGACCAGAACCTAGACTCAATTGATGAAAGCTCAACCCATTCGCTTTAGCATCTGGAATTAGTGTAGGATTTACGACGTCAACCAGCTCGACCATCTCACCCTCAAAACCTAGAACTTTAGCGCAAATAAAGACATTTTCACCACCAACACAATCCAGAGAATACTCCACACCTAAATCACCTGTGATTTTCATCACTTCTTCGATAACATCCTGAGTTCGGTAATCAATCACATGAGTCGCCCCAAGAGACTTTACATACGAATGTTTGGATTCTGAGCTAGTAGTAATAATGGTTTCTATACCTTCCAATTTAGCGAACTGAATGGCAAAACTGCCTACACCTCCAGCACCACCAGCAATAAATATGCTCTTGCTTCCTGCGATTGTTATCTTGTTATATAACGCTCGGTATGCAGTCCAGGCCGCACATGGACTAGCTGCCGCGACTTCATGACTTACATCGGGTTTCCTAGTTAGAGTTCTACTATCGTGAACAGCGAACTGAGCAAAGCCTCCATTAGGGCGCCTCATGTCTCCATGGTACAGAACTTGATCCCCGACTTTCCAATCAGTAACCTTAGCACCAACTTCAACAATTTCACCTGATACGTCTAACCCACCTACAAAACTATCATCCATGTTTTCAACCATACTGTTCCAGATATTTACTTTGGTATCGACAGGGTTCAATCCTACGACAGATACTTTTACAACAACATCCGTTTCAGTTTCTAGCGTAGGAACAGGGAGCTCTTTTAAAGAAAATGTATCCGTAGATTTTTGGTACGCAATGGATTTCATTGCTCTTTCCTCGTTAATTCATGCCCAAAAACCAATTAGGCATTAGTAATACAATAATTTCTTATTATATTACTAATGCCTAAGAGTACGCAATTTTCATCTAGACTCTAACAAAAACGCAAGACATATTAGATCACACCTACGCTATAAATTAACTACATTCAGTACACCACTGTTTTTCGAGCTATTATCTTATATTTTTCAATCAAGCCTTCTTGCTTGAGATCTCTTAAAACACGAGAAAGATCAGATGCAATTTGACTGTGTTTTTTGATTAAAAACATATGCATCGGAACTCGTTCCAAAACCCCTGCGACATAAATATTAGTTTCTTTATACTTCCCTTCATTAAGAAAAGGTAAAATAGCTGATTCAGAATTAACAAATAAATCTGTTCTGCCACTGACAAGTTTTTTCAGAGCTTGCTCATACGTACTTGTCATCGATAAGTTTTTTTCCATGACCAGTTTGGTAAGTTCGCTTTCAGCTCTTGCCCCACCACGAATATATTCAACCCGTAACGGGGTATTTTCAAGACTTTTCCATCCAGTTAGTTTTAATGTTGGATCTGTTGTATATGCGACAAATTTCAAAAAATGATGAGATTCATTAACCCTAACTAAGTTTCGGTGTGAATCGTGGTAATCCACTACTCGACTAATGTCACCATCAACTTGTAGAGAATCCGTCATTTTACTGACCCTTTTTAATGGCGCTTCCACATATAAAAACTTAATACCTAAACGACTAAAGGCTTCTGTGTAAGTATGTGAAAGCCACACTCCAAAGAAATCATCTTTGTCTTTTCCTGCTATCAGTAATTCAGTAGGCTTTGTTGCGCTTAATACTTCAGTTGCCTTCGCCACACTAAATGGCAAGGTAGACCCTCCACTATAAATAATCACCAAAACAGCATAAACGAAATATTTCACATTGATGTATCTCATTTGATCACCTTCAGATAGCATGAATCCAGTCCTACTTAAATTACTAACCATACATTGATTGACCTTTTTCTATATTTGGTTTTCATCAATTAATGATAGCAGATTATGAGTACAACCCAGATATTGCATTGCGTTGTAACATCTGGCTTGATGACCTTAACTGCCTGAGATATTGCACTATAGTAATAAAGGCTTTAGATCTTTAAGTTTTGTATAATTCAACTTAGCATAAATGTCTCTGTAAATTATAAAGGTTATAAACTGATGCAAAGCAGTGAGAAATAGCAGCGCATGTTGATAAATACTTCATCCAAAAAATACAAATATCATCAAATCTCATGAACTTCTCTTCAAACATTTGTGATAATTATATCCAATCTCAACGTACCCAAAGAACTTAAGAAACCGACCAATAATTAAGAGGGAATGTTCACAGTAAGTTACATAAAAATCACAATCAAAAGGGGCTCTCATAACCCCTTTCCTTTAATACAAAACTATAGTAGACGTTAAAAACGTTGCGGTAGAACAGGCTTATTACCCATTATCTCATCCACCTTCACCCACACATCATCATTGAGTTGCGATTTCAACGCTAATGCTTTCAAGTTATCTTGCAGCTGCTCAAGTTTAGATACACCTAAGATAACACTACTGACGTGAAGGTTCCGTAAGCACCAATTTAACGCGAGATAGTGCAAAGGCATACCAAGGTCTTTCGCCAATTGATTAAGCTGCTCAATTTGCTCCAATTTATTATCTTCGCCAATTAGCATATCTCGGAGCCATTCGTAACCAGGTAAATCTAAACGGCTATTCTTCGGTACACCATTAAGGTATTTTCCAGTTAATAAGCCGCTTGCTAATGGAGAGAATATTGTAGTACCAAGTCCTGTCAACGTATACAACGGCAAAAACTCAGATTCGACTTTATCTCTAATCAATATGTTGTACTGAGGTTGCTCCATAACAGGTGTATGCAGGTTTTCCGCTTTCGCTACAGCCCAAGCTTCAGTGATCTGCTGAGCGCTCCATTCTGAGGTTCCCCAGTACATCACCTTTCCTTGAACAATCAGATCATTCATCGCTCGCACCGTTTCTTGAATCGGCGTATCGATATCTGGACGATGGCAATAGAAAAGATCTAAATAATCCACACGCAAGCGCTGAAGGGCTGCATGGCAAGCATCAAAAACATGCTTGCGGCTTAAGCCTCGTTGAGTTGGTTTGTCTCCACCCCAAAACACCTTACTTGAAACGATGAAGCTATCCCGGCTCCAGCCAAGCTGGTCAATTGCCTCACCCATTAGGCGCTCACTTTCACCACTTTCGTACCCTTCCGCATTATCAAAAAAGTTAATACCCGCGGCATAGGAATGAGACATAATCTCTTTTGCGGCAGATAAATCTACTTGTTTACCAAAGGTTACCCACGAACCTAAACCTAACTCACTCACTTGAAGGCCACTTTGGCCTAATCGACGATATTCCATATTTCCACCCACTAAGTATTAGAATCTCAGTAAATTATACGGTTTCGTCCCCTTAGAAAAAGAACTCGATCACGAAAACACTGTTTGTTATACATCACAATCATAGAGTTTTGTGTATTATTGTGTACAAAACTAAATTCAGATAAAGCTTATTAGTAAGGCCCACAAAACGTTAGAGCGAATGTTGTTATTTTTCGAGGTAGCCCAGCAGTTGAGTTTTTCTAAAGCAGCAGAACAATTAGATATCTCTCGAAGCTATCTATCTCAACAAATTCGTCAGCTTGAGCAAGATTTCAATACGCAACTATTAGTCCGAACCACACGTAAAGTCAGATTGACAACTGAGGGGCAACAGGTTCTATTGCAAGCTCAAGCTATACGTCATGGATTGTTGGGGCTTGAACGCGACCTCAAACACAGTGATAAAGACGTCACAGGTGTACTCCGTATCACCGCGCCTTCATCTTTCGCTGACACCTTTCTAGTTGATGCATGTTCGGAATTTAATCGGAGTTACCCTGAGGTCAGCTTTGAGATTGAAATAGGCCATAAACTCGAGAATTTACACGAACGTAATTTTGTTCTTGCTATCCGTGTTACCGATACCCCACCACAAAACATGGTGGCTAGAAAACTGATGTCTTATTGTCATTGGGTAGTCGCCTCTCCTGAGTACTTAAGTTGTCATGCCTTACCTCTACACCCTGATGATCTTTCCGCTCTTGACTGTTTAGTCTTCCCTAATTGGCGTAATTGGCATTTTTTAAAAGATGGGCAGTCGCACCAAATTGAAACGCAAGGCCGATTTGCGTGTAGTGACAATAGTATGCTGGTAAAGGCTGCAATTCAGCATCAAGGAGTGGTGAGAGTGCCAGAACACTTGCTCTGGGCTCATGTAAAATTCGGCCGCTTACAACGCCTCTTATCTGATTACCAATTAGAACCTCGTCAAGTGTGGATGCTTTACCCTCCTAAAATCGATCACTCTTCACGGTTACAGGTTTTTGTCGCCTATTTACAACATTTTATTGAGAAAAACATTGATAACCAATTGAAAATAGAAGAAAGATAAAATTAGATATCTGTAATGGGACATTTTTCATATATTCAAAAATGTTAAAAACATATTACGAATTACGCTGACACGGCTTTGGAAAGAATGATGTCAGCGACCTCTCTAATTTAACAATGAATGAATTACGTCGGGTATCGACAGTCCACTTTACTCAATCACTATCGAGAGCGATTTAATGTATCCAAGCAGAATCCTCTGTGCGGGTTAAACTCCAGATTTTTCGACTATATTTAAATATTAACTAAATAAGTTTAGCCACTATTTTTCCTACGGTACGTTCATTTCGCATATCAATAAGTGCACCTCCTATGTCTTTAAAATTAACTATCTCTAGCTTAGGCACGTTCAGCTGGCCCTCCTCTAACATAGCTGAAATGGCAATTCCTGCCTTAATTATAGTATTTCTCCCATATGCACCATAACGATGGCCAGAGCCTAAACTCAATTGATGAAAACTAAGTCCTCTGGTGAAAGCATCTTGGTAATTATTCGGTGTTAAAGTTTTAACCAGCTCGACCATACAGCCTTCATATCTGAGAACTGATGCAGCTAATATGTCATTATCTCTTCCAACACAATCTAAAGATACATCGACACCTTGTTGATTAGTAATATCCATTACTTGTTCAAACACGTTTAAATCATGGTAATTAATTGCGTGAGTAGCACCTAATGCATGTACGTAGGGGTAGTTTTTGGATGAACTGGTGGTAATGATAGTTTCCACCCCAAAATTTTTGGCTAGTTATATGGCAAAGCCCCCAACGCCACCAGATCCACCCGCGATAAAAATACTCTTTTGTTTCTTAATGCAGAACTAATCAACTAACGCTCGATACGCAGTCCATGCTGCACAAGGTGATGCAGCAGCTATCTCGGAATCTACTTCTGGGTGCGTAATAATTGTACGACTATCCTGTACTGCATATTCTGTAAAACCTCCTGATTTTCTATACATATCAACATGATAAAGCACCCTATCACCTCTTTCCCATTGGGTGACAGAGCTGCCTACAGTCACTATTTCACCTGCAACATCTAAACCACCGACAAAAGAATCATCTATATGATCTACCGCGCAATGTCAAAATTCACTTTGGCATCCACAGGATTTAATCCGACAAAATGCGCAAACATTAAAGGCTAGAAGGTAGCGCCTTCAACAAAAAGCCGAATATACGTACGCATCTTAACTTTAACTCCTAAATACTTTGTAAATACGTGGATTCCATATACGTATCTGGACAAAACAGAGTTTGGAGTAGGGTTCTAAGCTACCTGTACATTTTCAAGTCAGTATCAATATTGGCAAAACTTACTAAGGGTAATAGTTAATCACAATAGCTATTACTACCTCTTTACCAGCATTCACATAGGTATGTTCTTGAGCCGCATCAAATGTTATTGCTTCACCAGAAGTAAGCTTATAGCTGTTACCATTAAATCTGAGTTCTAACTCTCCCTTACTAACCAATATGTACTCCTCCGATTTTTCTGGATGACCATGTGAATAATGTTCCCCACCCTGTGCTAGCTCAATTTGGAATAATTCAAAATTTCTGACAGGACTATTCGGGTAATAACAAAAGTGTTGGTAAGTTCCGTCCTCTGAACTTTGTTTAACAGTTTCGTTCCGTGAGACGACTTGAGTATTGCAAGCTGCTAACTCCAGCAATAACGTATAAGCAACATTTAACCCGCCAGCAATTTTCCATATTGTATTTATTGTCGGATTCGATTCTCCTTTCTCTATCTGAGAAAGTACTACTTTGCTAATACCAGATAGCTTAGCCAATTGCCCTAAGCTCAAATTGCGCTCATTTCGTAGTTTTTTTAGATTGTGAGCAATGATGAAACTGATTTCCATAAATAGAGACCTTTCAAATACTGTTGACATATATAACTTACGATCGTACGTTATATTTATACTAACAATCATTTCCCAATAGGACAAGTTCGATGAAAAAAGTGATCCATCATATCTACGAAGCGATAGGTGAGACACCCATGCTCAACCTATCTCGTATAACAAATTATTATGGTGTCTCTGGAAATATTTTTGCCAAGTTGGAGTATTTAAATCCAGGATTCAGCAAAAAGGATAGACCTGCTTTGCAAATGATAATTGAAGCCGAAGACAAGGGTGAGTTATTACCTGAACAAACTGTGATTGAACTAACCAGTGGTAACACAGGAACTGGTTTAGCAATGGTATGCCAAGCCAAAGGACACCCCTTTATTGCTTGTATGTCAGAAGGTAATTCACCAGAAAGAGCAAAGATGATGAAGTCACTTGGTGCGAAAGTTGTACTTGTTCCTCAAGCAAAACATTCAGTAGAAGGACAAGTTTCTGGTGAGGATCTGGCTCTAGTCGAGCAAGTAGTAAGACGTCTTACAAAAGAACAAAACGCATTCCGAGCAGATCAATTCAAACTTGACAGTTCGTACCGTGCACATTTACTCCATACCGCAGTGGAGATGTGGGAGCAAACTGATGGTCAAATTGATTGTTTTGTCGATTTTGTTGGTAGTGGAGGAACTTTCGAAGGATGTGCAGAAAAGTTCAAAGAGTACGATGAATCAATACAGTGCTACATTGCCGAACCTCGTAACGCTGCCGTTTATGGAAGAAAGCCATTGGTAAATTCGGGGCGTCATAAAGTTCAAGGCTGTGGCTATGCCATGGACTTACCAAAGATCAATAGAAATTTAATCGATGGCCTCGTTGAAATATCAGATGATGAAGCGTACGAAGTAACTAGAAATCTAGCTCGTTTAGAGGGCGCCTTTGTAGGAATATCATCGGGAGCCAATGTTTGTGCCGCAATAAAATTACTTCAGGGAAAAGAGAAAGGAAAAAATATTGTATTAACGTTAAATGATAGTGGGTTGAAATATTTAAGTTCTGACTTATTTTAATTGATTTACAGCTCAAAGTACCGTCATTTCTAAGTGCAGTACCATCAAGAGCTAGAGCGAGCGATTGGTAATTCATACGAGATACCTAATTCATTATATAGATAAGACAAGATGTTTTCTTGCTACGACTAACTGATTTGCTCTCTATAACGCTTAGGGCTAACACCAGACTTGCGTTTAAAAACACGGGAAAAGTAAAGAGGATCTGTATAGCCGACAATCCTGCCAATCCGGTTGACCGAATAGTTAGTGGTTACCAAGAGTTGCTTAGCTCGGATGACTCGTTGATCGTCTCGCCATTGGGTGATAGTCATACCAACTTCGTCTCGAAATAGATGGCCTAAACGCGAAGCGGATAAACAAGTAAAATCTGCAATACTCTCTAAAGAGAAGCTTTGGTTCAGGTTCTGTGACATATAGTTCATTGCCTCAATCACACGAGGATCAAGAGGTTTACTAACAACATCTGGCTGAATATTTTTACAGCGTATTATCAGTTGTTCGAGAAGACTTACTGCTAAATCATCTCGATAAGGGATATCAGATTTAGATATATACTCTATATCAATAAATAGCTTCTCCAGCATTGAAACCGTGCTACTTTCTATTCCCTTGGTTAGATACACCCCTTTATGTTGTTCGTGCCAACAAAGCCACTCGTTCCAAAAAGCACGTGGACGAAAATAAACCCATCGGTGGAACCAAGAGGCATTGTCGACTTTACGTTGATAAAAGTGAGTCGCATTCGGTGGAAAGAGCAGTAAGTCACCCGCTTTAACATCAAAAGCGTCATCGCCATGGAAAATAGTTCCCTCTCCTTGGCTCGTGAGGTTGATGATGAAACCTTTCATCCCATTTGGCCGATCAATGACGAAATCTAGCTCATCTCCTTCAATAATGGGAGTGAGGCCCGCTACAAGATGAGCGTCAAAGTTATATCCGGGCTTTAATGGATCGTTGTTTTGCATACATTATCTATATTGAGGTTTATGTAAGTTTAATCTGGCTACTAAAGAGTGTCGTCGTGATTCCTCACAGTTTATCCAGAATAATCCACTGTTTAGCTGAAAACGCTTCTCTGAAAAAGTCGGTCTTCTCTGTTTTGGATAGAAAGTCACTCGGTAGACCGTCTCTTCTATGTTGCCAAGATAAATGAGATTTGGGGAGAGGTTCCTTATCAATGGGTTGCGGTATATGTTGGATATCGTGGCGGATATCTAAACGTGTAGGTACGCTGTTGCGTGCCAGGTATTCAATCACCAGAGCATCACCAGAAAAATAGTAATTCATGTTAATCGACAGTGTTTCTGAATGTTGCACCTGACACCACTGCTCTAGCCGATCTTTTTTTGGCGAAACTTCCAGTTTGCTTCCGATACTGAAATAAGATTTCTGTTATTCGTGATCTCAATGACGCCTACATAATGAGTTTCACCATCACACAGAAGTTCAAAACGCGCGGGGTGTGCACTTGCGAGCTTAAGTAGCCAGCATGATTTGCCCAATTGGTAAATCGGACTAGCAACTACATCTGTATCATTCACAAATTGACTCCAAAGAGCTCCCATACGGGAGCACACTATTGAGGTTACTTAGCGGTAGTAAACACCGTTGTTACGTAAGTCTTGTTTGAACTGACGTAAGTTAGTATCGTTATCAATCACCACCATTTCGATACCTAGAATTTCTGCATAATCAGCCAGTGTTGACAAGGTTACCGCTTGGCTATAAACCGCATGATGCGCGCCACCAGCGTGAATCCAAGCCGCAGCGGCCACATTTAAGCTAGGTTGTGGCTCCCACAATGCATGAGCGACAGGAAGATGCGGTAATGATGCTGGTGGAATAATCGTATCAACTATATTCACCACCATTCTAAAGCGGTCACCAAGGTCGATAATAGACACATTTAACGCTTCACCAGATTGACCACTAAAAATAAGACGTGGGATATCACAACAACAACCTATGGTATGGCGGTGAATTTCTAGTTTAGGTTTCACCGCTGTGATAGATGGGCAAACCTCTAACATATGCGCACCTAATACCTGACCTTTTCCGCCAAAGTTGTAGGTGTAGTCTTCCATAAACGAAGTTCCACCTTCCTTGCCGTGCCCCATTACTTTGATGATGTGAATCATTGCAGCTGTTTTCCAGTCACCCTCACCACCATAACCAAAGCCTTTACTCATCAAGCGTTGCGTAGCAAGTCCCGGCAGATTAGTAAGGCCTGTTAAGTTCTCAAACGTATTGGTAAAAGCACTCGCACCAACGGAATTTAGGAAAGATTCCATACCCAGCTCGAGACGTGCTTCTTGTACTAACAATATCTTTTGGTTTTCATCATTTAAAAGGTCTGGCGACATCTCGTATGTTGATGCATATTCGTCAAGCAAATGATTCACATCTGATTCAGGTACCGAATTGACTACATCGCTCAGTTCACCGAGCCCATAAGCATTCACTTCGTAACCAAATTGAATTTGTGCCGAGACTTTATTGCCTTCAGTTACGGCAACTTGGCGCATGTTGTCACCAAAGCGTGCAACTTTAAGTTGTTTACCTGCTTCTACTCCAATCGCGGCGCGACACCACTCATCGACATCTTTATGCACTTGCTCATCTTTCCAATGACCCGCAACCACTTTTCGTTCAATATTCAGACGTGTACCAATGAAACCGAACTCACGGCAACCATGCGCACTTTGGTTGAGATTCATAAAATCCATGTCAATCTCATCCCACGGCAGTTTCGCGTTAAACTGTGTATGTAGGTGCAGGAACGGCTTATTAAGTTGAGTTAAGCCTGCAATCCACATTTTCGCAGGAGAAAAAGTATGCATCCAAAGCATTAAACCGACACAATTCGGATCGTTGTTCGCCGCTCGGCAGACTGCTAGGATTTCGTCAGGCGTTTTTACTGTGCCCTTGTTGGCGATGTCCACTGAAATGCCTGGAGCCGAATTTAGGCCGACAATGATTTCCTCACTATTATTTGCCACACTTTCTAAAACTTTTGGGCCATACAGATGCTGAGAGCCTGTAACGAACCATACTTGTTTCTCATTGAAAACCTTCATCATATATCCTTATTTTTTGATTTGACCGTAGTAGGCGTTTGCACCGTGCTTACGTAAATAATGTTTATCCAAGAGCGATGGGTTAATCGAACTCACACCCGAGTTGATTTGTAGTGTTTGCAATGCCATGCCAGCAACGACTTCAACCACAACAGCATTATGTACTGCTTGATGTGGATCTTTACCCCATGAAAACGGTGCGTGTTCTTTAACAAGAATACCGGGTGAAGCCATCGCGTCTTTGTCACCAATGGTTTCAACAATCACCTTGCCTGTGTTTAACTCATAGTCTTCAGCAATCTCTTTGTTACTCAATGCTCGAGTACAATCGATTTGACCATAGAAATAGTCCGCATGAGTGGTACCCAGTGCCGGAATGGCACGACCGGCCTGAGCCCATGCTGTCGCCTGCGGCGAATGAGTGTGGACGATACCGCCAATATCGGAATATTGACGATAAAGCTCTAAGTGTGTCGCGGTATCTGAAGAAGGATTCATCTCTCCCTCAACGGTTCGACCTTGTAGATCGACAATCACCATGTTGGCGGCGCTGAGTTCGCTGTATTCAACACCACTAGGTTTAATAACCACCAAACCCGACTTACGGTCTATGCCTGAAACGTTCCCCCAAGTGAAGGTCACAAGATTATGCTGCTGGAGATCCATATTGGCTTGCCAGACTTGACTGCGAAGTGCTTTAAGACGTTCAGAGGTTAAATCAACATCGCTCCATACTGTTTGTTCAGACATTGCCACGCTCCTGAGATTGGTGAAATTCAGCAAGCTGTTCCATATACTGTCCTAATTGACGATATGTCGCATATCGCTTCACTCTCATCGCCTGTACTTCTGGATTTGGTAAGTATGCTTGACGAACGGGACTGGCCATCACACTTTGTGCTGCTTTGGTATTTGGGTAAACGCCCGCGACTACCGCAGCAAATATCGCTGCCCCCAAGGCACAACATTGCTCCGATTCTACAACGATGATTTCACGGCCTATCACATCGGCACACATTTGCATCACATAAGGTGATTTCTGAGCAATACCACCAATTGCAATGACACGTTCAACCGGTACATCTTGCTCAATAAAGCAATCCACAATCGCTTTCGCACCATGTGCCGTTGACTCTACAAGCGCTGAAAATATAGCTGGTGAAGCGCTACCAAGATTTAAATCGCAGACAGCACCTTTTAAGCGCTGGTTGGCAAATGGCGTGCGTCGACCATTGAGCCAATCCATTGCTACTGGTGTGTAATAGTCAATACCTTGTTGTTCTGCTGCCTCTGAAAGCATCGGCAGTAAGTCAGAAGCGATTTCTTCTGCAATCAGGGAAAAATCTGGATTACGCTCTACGTAAGCCTGCAATGGCCACATCAATACGTTTTTGAACCAAGCGTACATATCACCAAACGCTGATTGTCCCGCTTCTAAAGCGAGTAGCTCAGGCATAGCACTGCCTTCTACTTGACCACAAATCCCATGAATAGTGCGGTCACCTACCTCGTCTGCAGTCACCATTAAAATGTCACAAGTCGAGGTACCAATCACTTTTACTAGATCATTGGCTCCAGCGCCCGCTCCAACGGCTCCCATATGACAATCAAACTCGCCAATCGCGATGGCAATACCTTCTGGTAGTCCTAATTTCTCTGCCCACTCTTTAGAGAGGTATCCAGCCGCTTGGTCTGACGTGAATACTTGCGAAAACATGTGTTCACGAATGCCATCGAGTGTTGGAGAAATTGCGCTTAAAAACGCTTGGTCAGGCAAGCCACTCCAACTGTCGTGCCACATGGCTTTATGCCCTGCAGCACAAATGCTGCGGCGCAGCTTTTGTGGATGTTGGTTACCAGAAAGAATGGCTGGGATCCAGTCACAAAGTTCAACCCAGCTGTAGGCTCGTTTTGCAATTTGTTCATCTTGTTCACTAACCCACGCAGCTTTAGCCCAGAACCATTCAGATGAATACACGCCACCGATGTAGCGAGTATAGTCGGTAAACGTTCCAGAATGCGCGAGCTCATTGATCAGGTCGGCTTTGGTTACAGAGGTGTGGTCTTTCCATAAAACGAACATCGCGTTTGGATTGTTTTCGAACTCTGGTAGTAGTGCGAGAATCGTACCATTCTCATCAATTGGCGCAGGTGTCGAGCCAGTAGTATCGACACCAACCCCCACTATAGAAGAAGTTACAGAGGATGAGACTGTGCTTAGTACATCTTTAATAGCAAGGGTCATAGCATCCTGATAATCTTGAGGGTGATGCCTGAACTGAGATTGTTCTGGCTGGCAATAGAGTCCTTTCATCCATCGCGGGTAATTGACAACGGAAGATGATATTTCTTTTCCGGTGCCTGCATTCACGACAAGAGCACGTACAGAATCTGATCCGAAATCTAAACCAATTACGTACTGCTGATGTGTTTTCAATGTTTCCATAAGAGCTCCAACTTTTGGTCTGCAAACTAAATCCTATAAAGTTATAGCGATAATACTGCCGTTATCCCATGAATAGGCTCGCTAAATTTATGGACAAAATAGTTACGGCATTTTTTTTGTGGTGTATCTGACAAATTATAAATTCGAGCGAAACTCATACCTAAAAGAAGAAAAAAGAAAGATATTCGCTGTATTATTGGCTGTTTATAGCTTTACTGCGATCTAAATCATAGCCTCTACAGTCGAATGAATGGACAAAAACGCTACAATTTTAAAGTGTGATTATTATCACTAACAATTATTTTGAAATCTACAAATATGTATTGCGAACACTTACCTACAACCAGCGGATGGATAACAATGAAATTAAAACAACTACTCACAATCGCGGCCCTATCTGGCGTAACAATGCTAAGCGCTTCAGCCAATGCCTTTTTCGGTTCAAACGATGACATCAGACTCGGTTACCTAGTTAAGCAACCGGAGGAACCATGGTTCCAAACAGAATGGTCATTCGCAGAAAAAGCTGGTCAAGATCTTGGTTTTGAGTTGATTAAAATGGCTATACCAGATGGAGAGAAAACGCTTAACGCTATCGACACACTCGCAGCTCAAGGTGCGAAAGGTTTCGTTATCTGCACACCTGATCCTAAATTGGGCCCAGCAATCATGGCGAAGGCAAAAAGTTATGACCTTAAAGTTGTCACTGTCGATGACCAATTTTTAAACGCTAAAGGTGAGCCGATGACCGACGTACCTTTGGTTATGATGGCAGCAACCGCTATCGGCGAACGCCAAGGTACCGAGCTTCACAATGAAATGCAGAGACGTAACTGGGATGTCTCTACAACGGGTGTAATGGCAATCACTGCCGACGAGCTTGATACAGCACGTCGTCGTGTTGATGGTTCTATTTCTGCGCTAAAACAAGCGGGCTTCCCTGTCGCTCAAATCTACCGCGTACCAACGAAAACCAATGATATTCCAGGAGCACTAGACGCAGCGAACTCTTTACTGGTTCAATACCCAACCGTTAAGCAATGGCTAGTTTTAGGTATGAACGACAATACTGTACTAGGCGGTATACGTGCCACTGAAGGTCAAGGATTCAGTGCAAACAACGTAATCGGTATTGGCATCAATGGCGTTGATGCGGTGAACGAACTGGCTAAATCTCAACCAACGGGGTTCTACGGTTCACTACTACCTAGCCCAGACGTACACGGCTACAAGAGTATCGAGTCTCTTTACAAATGGGTGACTGATGATATGCAGCCAGAGAAGTTTGTAGAAGTCACAGACGTTGTACTTATCACTCGTGATAACTTCAAAGATGAACTAGCGAAAAAAGGGCTATAAGCTCACTTTCGATGACGACCTAATGGGTCGTCATTATCTGATTTAACGGAGAGAACGTCATGGCTAAGTCCCCCTCTTACATAGAGTTTCGCAATATATCGAAGCACTTCCCCGGTGTTAAGGCATTGAACAACGTTAGTTTCCGAGCGGATGCGGGCAGTGTTCACGCTTTGATGGGCGAAAATGGTGCTGGTAAATCAACGCTCCTCAAAACTCTCAGTGGCTTTCATCAACCCACCAAAGGTGAAATCGCAATTGACGGTAAAGAAGTGATGCTGGGCTCAACTAATGATGCCCTCGCTCACGGTATTGCCATTATTTATCAAGAACTCAACCTAGTTCCTGAGCTGACAGTTGCTGAGAATATTTATCTCGGACAGTTACCAACGAAAAGAGGACGAGTAGACACAGAAACTCTAAACAGAAATGCACGAGTTCAGTTAGAACGTTTAGGTGAAACCTTTGATCCATCTTGCCAACTAAAGGAGCTTTCTATAGGCCAATGGCAAATGGTTGAGATCGCCAAAGCGTTGAGCCGCAATGCACAAATTATCGCTTTTGATGAGCCAACCAGTAGCTTGTCGCAGCGAGAAATTAAAAACCTATTTAAGATTATCCGTGAACTGCGTGATTCTGGAAAAGTCATCATGTATGTATCACATCGTATGGAAGAAATTTTCGATCTTTGTGATGCAATTACTATCTTCAAAGATGGTCAGCACGTGCGATCATTCCATGACATGTCCGAACTGACCCATGATCGCTTAGTAAAATTGATGGTCGGTCGAGAAATCAACGATATCTACAATTATCGTTCACGTCAGCATGGTCAAAGTGGCCTGCGTATAGAAAACTTCGAAGGCCCAGGACTAAGCCAACCGCTATCTATGGATATTAAACAAGGTGAAATTTTAGGGCTGTTTGGCTTAGTTGGAGCAGGACGAACCGAATTGACTCGCCTTATTTTTGGTGCCGATAAGAAAAGTGCAGGAAACATGTACCTTCACAACGTCAAAATTGGAGTTAAAAACCCGCAAGATGCCATTCGAGCTGGCATTACTCTGTGCTCAGAAGACCGTAAAGCCGACGGCATCATCCCTATCATGTCAGTTCAAGAGAACACGAACATCAGTGCTCGTCCTTGGAACTTAAGATTCAAAGGGTTGATTGATTTCGAATGGGAAAAGAAGAACGCTTCGAAGCAAAAGAAGCACTCAATGTAAAAGCATCTTCTTTAGAGCAACCTATTGGAAAATTGTCCGGAGGTAACCAACAGAAAGTTATTCTTGGCCGTTGGTTGTCAACAGAGATGAGCGTCATCTTGTTGGATGAACCTACACGGGGAATCGATGTTGGTGCCAAGTCCGAAATTTACGAACTCATTTTTAAGCTGGCTGAAAACGGGGTGACCGTACTCGTCGTTTCTAGCGACTTGCCGGAAGTGTTGGGTATCTCAGATCGCGTCGTTGTTATGAAAGAAGGTGCGGTGACTGGTGAATTACAGCGATACGAATTTAATGAACAAACTGCGCTTTGTCTGGCAATGCTAGACAAAGAAGACTCAACAGCCGCTTAACGCTAAAAATCAAGGATTAATATTATGTCTGTAACAAGCTCTACAAAACCTCTTGAACAGCAGGATGCTAAACGCTCCTTTAATTTGGCTGGAATTTGGGACCGATTCGGAATGCTCATCGTGTTCGCTGCTCTATTTCTTTTGTGTACTTTATTTGTGCCTTACTTTGCGACTTTTATCAACATGAAAGGGCTTGGCCTAGCGATTTCGATGAGTGGCATGGTAGCGTGTGCGATGTTGTTCTGCTTAGCTTGTGGGGATCTCGACCTATCTGTCGCTTCAATCATCGCCTGTTCGGGTGTTGTAACTGCCGTAGCGATTAATGCGACTAGCAGTTTGGTACTTGGAATTGGCGCTGGCTTATTGTCTGGTGCAGCTTTCGGTCTAATTAACGGTTTCGTGATAGCTAAACTAAAAATTAATGCGTTAATTACTACGCTTGCAACCATGCAGATCGCTCGTGGTCTCGGCTATATAATTTCTGACGGCAGAGCTGTAGGCATCACAGAAGAGAGATTCTTTGCTTTGGGTAACTCTTCTGTCCTAGGTATTCCAACACCAATATGGTTGACCATACTTACTTTTGCTTTATTCGCTTTCCTTCTCAATCGCACTGTTTACGGTCGCAATACTCTGGCGATTGGTGGTAACGAAGAAGCGGCTCGTTTGGCCGGTGTGGATGTGGTCAAAACCAAGATGATCATTTTTACCGTGTCAGGGTTAATTTCGGCTCTTGCTGGCGTTATTTTGGCCGCACGTATGACGAGTGGTCAACCAATGACCTCTGTCGGTTTCGAATTAGTCGTCATTTCAGCTTGTGTACTCGGGGGTATCCCTAAAGGGTGGTATAGGTAAAGTGTCTTATGTCATTGCTGGTGTATTAATTCTAGGCACCGTCGAAAATGCAATGAACTTGCTCAACATGTCACCGTTTTCTCAATATGTTGTTCGCGGTATAATATTACTAGCGGCCGTTATCTTCGACCGTTACAAACAACAGTCCAACAAAGCATGACACTTCTAAGCGTTTCAAGAACTATCTCCAATATAATACCCTGAGCTACGCTCAGGGTTGTTAGTATAAGCACTGAAGCGTAGCAGTATGGTATATTGGGCCACGTAGTTTGAGTTATAGACATAAGGAAAAGTAAGTCTAATTGCAGACATTGAAATCAAGTTCAATTCCATATCACACTTCGGGGCAATAGTTTCTTAGAATGCTTGGCTAGAAGGCACACTGCGACCACAAATACTTGACGTAATCTTGCATTTTCATTCGATTAATAAGTTGTACTCAACATTACTTTCACAGCTGGACTCTATCTTTTTAAAACCAAGGTTATTCAGAACAGAGGCACTTCTAACGTTCCAATTATGGACTCCTGCCCACACAAAACCTCGGTAACCTTCACTTTGAATATGAAAGAGTAATGATTCACACATTTGAGTTGCGATTCCTTGTCCCCACAGTTCAGGATTTACCCAGTAGGCTAAAGCAAGGCGATCTTCCTGTGGAAGTAGAGTGACCTGTCCGACGACTACTGAATCCAATAAACGGCTGCACGTCCAAACATAGCACTTTCCAGTTTTCCAATCTAAAACTCGGTCTGAGCACCAGCTTTCTGCTTCTTTGAGCGTTTCAAGTTTTGCTAATGGTAGTGAAGTAGGAAACTTGTTTGAACTAACTGCGTTAAACAAAGTGAAAGCATCACTGATACAGATCGGATTAAAAAAGAACTGAGAGTTACTAAATTTGGGCGTGAATTTCAAAATTTTCTCCCTGAGTACCGCACGAATTGACATCAGTATAATTGCCACGTTAAGTATGACCAATAGTAATTCAAATCACGAGGCGACGAAGTAATTAATCAGTTAATCGTAACTTCGAATGGGGCATTTCCGTGTTAAGCAAAATGCCACTACAACTAGATACACTAACAGACCGAAGTTACTCTACCCAGTGGCTGGTGTGATTCATTTATAGTGTAACTTGGCGAGGCCTCATGAAACGCTGTTCTTTCATTTTTTTGCCCCATTGATCTCCAATATATTCTTTTATGCATGAAAATCCGTATTTTTTATAGAGATGATGTGCAGCCTCCAAACCTTCTACTGTATACAAATGAGTTTCATCAAAACCAGAAACATCAGCAAAAGCTAAAGCAGAAGTAATAAGTGTATGACCGACACCAGCACCTCTTGCCTTATCATCAACAATAAACCATCGTAAATGGGCTTTTCCCTGACCTAAATCTTCTCCGTCAATAGCAATAGAGCCAACAATTTCTTCACCTAATGTTGCAAGCCATATCTGATTTCCAGAATGATTTAAGCGACCACAAAAATCTGCAAGACCACTGGCTACTGCTGATTCGAATGGCTGACCAAATCCAGCTTCTCTTGAATAATATGAACTATGCATTTCAGTTACTTTGGCAATAATGCCACTTCTATAACCCGTAGATATTTCAATATCTTGAAGCCTATTTACCTCACCAAATTTTCCCGATAAAGCATCAGCATATAACTTTAGTCCATCAATAATAGTTTCTTCCTGTTTAGAATTAAGATGTTTAAGTGCTTCAATAATCTGACGCTGGGCGAAAGCATGTATTTCTGATACCCGTTTCTGACCCGCAGCAGTTAAAATGAGTTGTTTACTTCTGGCGTCATCAGAATGAGGCTTTTCTTTAATATCACCAGAAACCATGAGCTTTTGTAGCATTCGACTCACGGATGATTTTTCTAATTGAAGACAATCACTTAAATAACGCGCTGTTACACTATCTCCACTTTCAATTTCCAATAAGGCATGAACAGCAGAGGGAGATAAGTCCGTTCCAGCAAATGCTCCTCCCATGAATCCGAGATCACGAACAAGTTGTCGTGATGATGTTCGAATAGCATCGATAGCTGATAAAGAAATCATAGAACCCCCATATAGTTGCACAATACAACTATATGGGGGTTTGAGAAATGAATCAAACACAATTTTGATATTAGATAAATCTGGTCTATTGCAGTACTGGTTAAGTGGTCAGTTCGTTGGGTCTGAGAAGGTTTGGGGCAAAAGCGAGTTAACTCTCCTGCTGAAACCTCTATGGAATAAAACAATTTATAGCCTTCAGACAAAATCTTTCCATCAGGTTATTAGTAGCCCAAAACACAATCACCAGATAAGAGTTAATGGTATTTGATGAGGATGAGCAGTTTTAGGAGTATCTGAGGGTCTATGGTCTATGGTCTATGGTCTATGGTCTATGGTCTATGGTCTATGGTCTATGGTCTATGGTCTATGGTCTATGGTCTATGGTCTATGGTCTATGGTCTATCAAGTCTTAGTTAGATACTTTATTATGATAAAAATTTTTTCAGTGAGATAACACATATGTACAGTGATCATTTTCAAGGTAAGTACGAAGTAGAGCTGAAGTATAGATTGAAATCAAAAAGTGACTTTCTAGATACGCTCCATCAAATGCCTCATGAAACAATGCTCGAAGAGAATGCTGAAGCAGATCGGTATTACGACACACCTGACAGGGCATTGAATAATCAAAATAAGATCTTATGTATACGCACGATGGAGCCATCTGGTATTAAACTCTGGATAGTAAAAGGGCCCGAGCCTGACAGGTGCGAAGCGACTAACATCACTGATGCCGATAGAGCATCTAGTATGCTTGAAACTATGGGATATGAAGTTGCGTTACAAGTGGAAAAAGTTAGAAGTATTTACTTCATTGGTAAATTTCATATTACTGTTGACTCATTAGAAAACATTGGTGATTTCGCCGAGTTTGCGATTATGACCGATGAAGAAGAAAGTTTGTCTATATACAAGAAAGAGTTAGAAGAACTAGCTTTTAAATTCGGCCTTACCAATCGAAATCTTGAAACAAAATCGTATAAAGATATGGCTACAGAGATTACCAAATAACCATTTAAACGTAATCCAGTGTCTGATGGTATTGTCAACCTATCAAGTTGAGCCGAATAAATTCAACTAAACACACCTTAATATAAATTTTGGACACAACTAACCCGTTCCCATTCTCTAAAGGAACGATCGCGGAAAAGACGATAATGTTTGGCTTCCATTAAATGACGCCCAGGCCGAAACAAGTTATTAATCACACCATGGCAACTCAAAAAACGTTGCGCTTGCCCTTGCGATTTAAATTTCCGCATCTGTCTTTCCTGTTGTCGAGTGGGCTGATGTGATAATTCACATCCGTTATTTTCATACTGGACTGTTGAGTGCTCAGTATTTGGTATTAATTCTCTTTTTGCTGCAGAGTAACTTGCTAGGTTATCTGTCACAATCTTCAAAGGCATTACTTCCTGCCCTTTTAATAACTACTTAAAGAAGCGCATGGCAGCCCTTTTGTCCTTACGTTTTTGCACCAAAATATCAATCTCATCACCGTCTTGATCTACTGCTCGCCAAAGATAATGCAATACACCATTAATATTAATAAATACTTCATCCAAATACCATGTATCGCCAAGCTGACCACGACTCTTTTTTATCTGATGACAGTAAGTTGAACCATATTTTTTACACCACTGACGGATCGTTTCATAACTAACAACGATACTTCTAGCCGCAAGCAATTCTTCGATATCACGAAAGCTAATTGTAAATCGATGATAAAACCAAACTGCATGGCTGATGATTTGGGCAGGATAACGATAACCTGCATAGAGATTTAAATTTTTTTGTCAGCAGATTATCGCACAATTGATTGAGAGGCTGTTAAGTTGACAGTACCCCAAAGCATTGGTTAACTTGACAGTACCCCACCATGTGGCAACCGTGTCCAAATCGCGATGACGAAAACTAGAATTACACAGATTACAGACACACAAAAACCCACAACTAAGTGGTTAATTTTCAAAGGGTTGGGATTGGTAGAGCAGAGAAGAAAACTTGGAGCGTGCAGCGGGAATCGAACCCGCATCATCAGCTTGGAAGGCTGAGGTAATAGCCATTATACGATGCACGCACATCGTTGAGGTGCTTATAATGCCACACAGAATTTAAAAGGGAAGCCCAAAAAGCAACAAATTCAATTAAACTCAATCAGTTGCTTTAAAAACAATCAAAGCGACTGTTTTACACCCAGGTTTTCTGTTTAATTAAAATCCGCAACACTCGTTTATGTACAAAAAAAGGTAATTTGGATGACAAAACTAACGAGATTGATTGGTTTTTTTCAGATAAAAGCCAACTTTGAAGAAGCAAAGTTGAACTGATAACGAGTTCGTTTGCCATGGCGGTCTATGGTAAATTGAATCGACTCCTTGCCCTGCCAATCTACCGACGTAATATTGTTGTCACCATGCAAATCGTGCAGAACTAAACTAGAGAAATAAGATTCGTCGCTCCGTATCAATAAGTAGGCAATTTCACTCGTCGCAGGATTGTCTGGTGCATACCCCTTTATTAGATGTGCACGAGTATTGGTATAAATACTCTGCCTGAAATCATCCTGATTTTCAATTTTGTAAAAGACGTCTTCACTACCTCGCAATAATTTATTGTGGCATGCAGTCATACACGCCAATGCACCCTGAACTGGATTTGGTATCGATTGCCATGTCGCGTCCGTATGGTGCCTTCCTCTGGTCAAATAGGTAATATCTAGTGTTGCATTGTGCGGATTATTCACGGTACTAATGTCCAACACACAATCGTGAAACCATATCAAGGTTCGCCTATACACCACATCGCGATAATCGTGCTCGTCCCACTGTTTAATGGTATGACTATCCACTTCCGCAGGAGGAGAATTCCAGTCTGCCAGTAAGTCAACTAAGCAGTAGCTATCATTTTTGTCGTAGTACAAACATTCAGGGTTAATGGGCGGCTGATTGCCTTCGTTTACCACCAGAGTATTATGGCTAGCGCTATTTTTATAGTAACTATTGTGGAGCTCTGCTCCGTACCCTGTGGTACCAAGATCGGGTAAGATTTCTTGACCAGACCGACATAAAACAATACTGAGACGGTCATAGTGATCATGCTCGCCACCAAAAGGAGCATGCTTAACCAGTAAGGAATGTTTATCTTGCTGATTAATTTCAGTGGTGTAACCCGAGTAGGGACTATGGCTCGCTTGGCACGAGAGAGGTGCTATCGGATTGAGTGTTTCCACACCGTATAGTAAGGCCTCCAAATTATGCCTCTCTTCATGGCTGTATATGTACTGCAGTGCTTGTTGTAAAAGCGGGAATGGATATTCTCTATACCCAAATTCGAACACTTCCGACTGAATAACACGCTCTTGGCCTGCTATACAATCATTTAAGGCAGGAAAAGAGCCGTTACTCATTATCAACTCTAGAGGAAACTTAAGCATTTTAAGAAAGTTAGGGTTACCGCTTATAGAGTGTTCTGTTTTATATGCAATTTTCTCAAACACTAGCAGCGATTGCAGTGCATAATAATGGTAATGGATAGAGCCTTCGAACCACATCCCTTCACCAATACAGCCGTGATTAAGTTGGTAGTGTAAACCAAAATCAGAAATCAAGGCGAAGTTGACATAGCGCGTATCCTCCAGCAATAGGCCGATAACCCCGACCGCAGCGCTTATCCGGATTTCGTGATTGTGAAGCTGAGGAGAACGATGAGCGATAAGAAACTCAGCCCCTTGCCTGAGTAAGCTATGCTCTATTTTCTGTCGCTCAAAATCGAAGATATCATCGCGAATGAAATCATATCCACGAGATAAATTGAGATGAAAGTTAGCCTCGCATAGCGTTTGTGCGTTGGCTTTTCCAGGACCATTATACGGTATATCACCATGTACACCGTAATGAGGGTACTTAATAGCGTATTGAAGCAAAATATCTTTTACCTTGCTTAAATACCTTTCTTCCTGAGTAAGTTGCCAAAGTAGACCAAGCTCATAGCAAGCCTTTGCATTCAGTTCATTTAACCAACGCCACCACGCCCCATCATACGGCTCACCTGAAAACTCCACGCCATCTACAGGGCACTTATGCTTGCTGGCGTTAAATCTATCCCAGACTAATCGAACACCGTGGTGAGGACAGTAGTAGAACAGGTTCCAAGTAGCACGATTATCTGGCGGTACCAATGTCTTGCTACGTAGAACAATGTCGTTATCTTTCAATAGCTTATTAATAATATTAGGAGTAGCTCGAGCGCGTATATTCTCAATTTCATATTGATCAAACTGCAGCATTAGCTTGTCCCTTAATTGGCGTGTGATTCAACTTGCGCATGAGTAAGCAAAGTTACAGTAACCGTTCCAGCAGATAAACTGTATTTTACCTGTCGTACTTCATCTTCGCTACGCACGTCAAAGTATACGCTTTCTTCACCTTCCCAACGTACATTTGACAATTGATGGCACAAATCTTGGGATAAATCGTGCATGACTAAACTCGAGAAGTTACGCTCTCTACTGCGAACCAACAAGTAGGCCATGTTTTTAGTCGCTGGATTATCCGGCGCTTCTCCTATAAGTAACTCACATGGAGAATCAGTGGCGATTGTCTGGCTAAAATCGGACTCACCTGAGATTTGATACCTCATTACTTGGTATTGAGTACTGTCTTTTCTGTGGCACGATCTCATTATCGTTAACGCACCAGAAAGCGGGTTATCTACTGGTACCCAATCTAACGACAGGATATGCTCACCTCGAACGTGATAGGTAAGGTCAAGTTGCTGACGATTTGGATTGTGTACACGATTAATTTCAATAGCAAGGTTACCAAACCACAATACAACACGCCTAAAGACGATGTCTTTATACGACGCACTGTCCCACTGCTCAATTACATGACTGTCTACCGAAGGCTGAGCCTCTCGCCAATCCGCGATTGAGTCTACTAATAGATGGTCCTTTTCTTGACTAAAATTAAGCAGCTTAGGCGCATTAGGTGATTGGTTAGATTGATTAACAACGAGTGTATTGTGCGTCGCACTATTCTTATAATAGTGATAGTGCAGATGTGCTCCATACCCCGTGGTACCAAGATCAGGCAAAATTTCTTTACCATTACGAACAAGTATTAGTCCTAACCTATCATAGTGATCATGTTCTCCTCCGTAAGGTGCATGCTTGAGAAGAAAGGCATTATTGTGGATGTTATCTGAACCTAACGTATAGCCAGAATATGGTGCATGAACGGTCTGGCACTGTAACCGTTCAACCGAATCTAACGAGTCAACACCATAAAGGAGAGCATCCAAGTTATCTCGCTCTTGTTTCGAGTAGATCGATTGCAACACCTGTTGAAACTTCAAGCAAGGAAATTGCTTGTTAGCGAACTCAAAAATGTGCGTATGGTTTAACTTTTCTTGCCCCGCTATACAGTCGTTCATACGAGGAAAATTGCCATGCCCCAGAATAAGATTTAACGGAAACTTCAGCATTTTTATTAAATTGTTATTGCTAGCCACCGAGTGAACGGTTCCACATGCAATCTTCTCATAGGCCAATACCGCTTGTAAGGCGTAATAGTGATAGTGAATTGACCCTTCAAACCACATTCCTTCGCCGAGACAACCGTTATCCAGTTGGTAGTGCAAGCCATATTTTGAATGCAGAGCAAAGTCCAAATAAGCAGGGTCATCTAGCAGCAACCCAATAACACCTATAGTGGCATTGATCTTCATTTCATGGTTATGCAATTGTTCTGAACGATGCTCCATCAAAAATTCAGCACCTTCGCGTAATAATTGTCGCTCAATCTTTGTTTTATCTGCAGCATCCAAATCATCACTAATGAAATCATAACCTCGTGCAAAATCTAAGTGACAGTTGGCTTCACAGAGAGTCTGAGCATTCGCCTTACCAGGACCATTGTAAGGAATTCCGCCGTGCACTTCGTAGTCAGGGTAATAATGTGCATACTGGAGTAAAATGGTACGAACCTTTTCAAAATAGTGACGTTCCTGAGTCAGCTGCCACAGCAGTCCAAGCTGATAACACGCACGGGAATTGAGCGTATTTAACCATCGCCACCACGCGCCGTCATAAGGTTCTCCGGTAAACACCTTCCCATCGATGGGACAGCAATGCTCTTTGGAATTGTGTCTGTCCCACTCTAATCGTACGCCATGTTCATCGCAGTAATAATAAAGATTCCAAGTTGCCCTAGCGTCTGGCGAAACCAAAACGTCATTTTCTAACACCGTGTGATTCTCTTCAATTAACTTTTGTACCTGAGCCACGCTGACTCTAGTACGAATTTCTTTTATTTGTTGGGGATTAAATTGCAGCATAACAAACCATCTAGAGTTAGAAGTCAAAAAACGCATTGGCGTTGGAGTAACAGATATTTTGCACAGTAAACGTGAGCAAGTCCCAATCGTCGGGGATATCTCCCTGAGCAACCCAAAGGCTTAACTGATTACAGAAAATACGTCGAAAATATTCGTGCCGGCTTAGTGACATCAAATTACGAGAATCTGTCACCATTCCGATGAATCCGCCAAGCGCCCCCATATTCTTAAGAGTGGTTAACTGCGATTCAATACCTTGCTTATGATCATTGAACCACCATGCTGGTCCGAACTGTATTTTCCCACTGGTGGTATCGCTATCTTGGAATGCACCACACAGCGCGACAAACATTGCGTTGTTATTGGGGTTGAGATTGTACAACACCGTTTTAGGCAATTGTTTTGACCTATCTAGGCTATCCAACAAACTGGCTAGGCCAAGAACAGAATCATCATTAATGATACTAAACCCGGTACATGGACCAAGCTCCTCTTTTCGTCTGCTGTTTACATTTGCTGATACGCCTATATGCAATTGCCAAGCCCATCCAAACTGATAGCATAGCTCACCAAGAGAGGTAAACAATTGAGTCTTAACTATTTTCTGGTCGTCTATAGTCAACTCTTTGCCCGCCAAAAGGCGCTGAAATGCGCTCTCTATTTCCGCAGAAGACCCCTGTTTATATTCTATGGTTGGCAGACCCAGATCGGCTAAACGACAACCCAGTTGATGAAAAGCCTGCATCCTCTTTTCTATTGCTGCTATATAATCATCAAAACAGCGAATAACACTCGAAGAATGCAGCTCCAAATCTCTTACGAAAAGCAAAAACTGACGACTGTTATGGAATGCAAACAAGTCATCGGCCCGAAATGTTGGCAGTATATTGGTGTTAATCTTGCCTACAAGTTTGTCATGAGCAAGCAAAGAGTGATATTCCAACGACGATAGTGGTGAGTCTGTGGTACACAATGTCTGTACGTTCAAGTTTTCCAGCAAAGTTCGGGGTTGATGGAGAGAACTGGCCAGTTTATCAGTGCATTTTTGCCATATTTCCATAGCATTAGTTGGATTTAGTAACTGATGGCACTCAAAGAAACGGGCTAACTCAAGATGCGACCAGTGATAAAGCGGATTACCAACCAAGTAAGGCACTGCCTTACACCAATGACTAAATTTTTCGTAATCGCTCGCCGACCCTGTAATAAAATGCTCGTCGATTCCGGTACTTCTCATTGCACGCCAAAAATAGTGGTCGTGTTTTAACCATGCCTCGGTCAGGTTCTTAGGTCCCGTGTTTTGAACTATCTCTTTGGCGTCAAGATGACTATGAAAATCAATAATAGGTAGCGAGCTCGCGACTTCATGAAAAAGACGAACAGCCAATGAATTAGTTAATAGAAAACCCGGTTCTATGTAGTATGCAGCCATTGTATTCCTTGGAGCAATGTAACAAAAATACGGGTCAAGCTAAGCAAATAGCTGACCCGATTCTAATTAGCCAACGGTACTGTCGACTGGTTTTGATATGTCACTCGTTTGAGCGCTCTTGTACAGAAGATATCCAACGGTGAGTATCACAACTCCGCAGAATGCGAAGGCCATGCGTCCCCAGAATGGATTTGGTATAAGCACCATTGTCATCACTAACGTGCCAAATACTAATATCAGCTTGCCGAGCATGTTACGCTGTTGACAATCGACAATATCCTGCCCTTCATCTTCGACAACAGGTGTCTCAACGTCTGTCCAAAATTCTTGCAGTTCCGTGCGACGACTACCTTCTGGTTCTTTATAAAATCTGGTTGTAAAGCAGAAGAAACCACCAGTGATGAATAAGTGTCCAACTATACCTAGCAAGACTTTCAGGTCTTTCGCTTCACGGCCAGTGAACGGTGTATCTAGGTTTAACCAGTTCGCTACGACATCAGCCGTTATAACAAAGCTCACAAGGTAGGAGACAATAATGCCCACGACTAGTGTTGCCCATGCTGCCCAATCTGGTGTTTTCTTAATAAACATACCAAAGAACAGCGGAACCAAAATCGGCATTTGTAGCAAGGTACTTACATACATCATGGCATCAAAGAGGCTTAAGCCACGCAGCGAATTGATAAACAAGGCAACAAGTATGATTAAGGCACCAAACACTAAGGTAACAACCTGACTAACGCGCAGTAGTTTGGCATCTTCTGCGTCTTTATTTACGAAAATCGCGTAGAAATTGCGTACAAAAACACCTGCATTACGGTTAAGACCTGAATCCATTGAAGACATGGTTGCAGCAAACACAGCAGCCATAAGTAGTCCGACCATCCCGACAGGCATAGCACGCTCAACAAAGACCAGATATACTGCATCGGCAGCTTTATTACCCAATTCTCCAGCATGCACTGCAGCTGCATCTGGATAGAGGACTGCGGTTGCCCACGGTGGCATAAACCAAATTGCAGGACCTATCAGCATAAGGACAAAAGCGAGTAACGCTGCCTTACGAGCATTAATAGAATCTTTAGCAGTAAGGAATCGATATGAGTCGTTCATGTTGTTGATATTTTGTAACTGTTTAACAAACATGAAGATAAACCAGCTAACGAACAATAGTGGATAGTTCATGTTAGATCCCATCACACTATCAACCGGGAACTGCTCAATCAGATTGGAAGGTCCACCCACCTTGACGATGGCGGCCACAGCACATACGACGGTCACCGACATAATAACAACCATCTGCACAAAATCGGATGCAACGACACCCCAGGATCCTCCGATCACCGAGATAAACAGGACAATCAATCCGGTTGCGACGATAGTAGTCTCAATATCTATCTTAAATACAGCACTAACGAACAATGCTAGACCATTCAGCCAGATACCAGTGTAGACGATACTGGTTGGCATAGTTGCCCAAGTGAACACCTGCTCATTTGTGGCGCCAAAACGACGGCGAACCCCTTCAATAGGTGTGACAGTACGCATTTGACGAAAACGGTAAGAAAAGAAAAGCCAAGAGAGTAAGAAGCCAAATGCGTTGGCCATAAACACGACCATGATGGGGAAACCATCCGTAAACGCCTTACCTGCAGCCCCTGTAAAAGTCCAGGCACTAAACTGAGTCATAAACGCGGTGGATCCAACCATCCACCAGAGCATTTTTCCTCCCCCTCTAAAATAGTCGCTGGTAGATCGCCCAGCCATGCGTTTGAATAACAATCCGACCACTATCATAAATATGAAATAGACGAACACGACCAGCATGTCAATATTCATTTTTGACTCCAATGAAGTTATGTATTGATTAGTAAAATTACCACGAATTTTAGCTACAACTTAAAAATCAAAACGTAGTTTTATATTTTTATCTAGCTGGGTGATTTTTATATTTATTGGGTCGCTCAATACATTTGCTTTTTATCCGAGCGTGACAGAGCTCTCACATCAGCGCCAAAATTGGGACCTTCGTCACGGCTAATTGACTCTATTTGGCTTTTTTTGGTGGTAGAGATTAGATCTCTCCGCTCTCGTACAAAGTTTATTGATACCAATCTGGAAAACTATCTGATCAATGACATGAATATAATGGAGCAAGAACTCTTCTTTCTGAGATTGGTAATTGAAGGGATATCAGTTGGTTTATTGAGCCAGATTACCCAACTCTCTTGAAACAAGGTTATGAACCTATAAACACAACCGTCATAACCGAGTATCGCGGTACCATTGGTCTCAATAACGAGAGTATTTTGAATGTTGGTAAAATCTTTAACCTTAGCAGGAGATTGCTCAATGGCGGGACAAACTCTAGCGACACCAGGAGTATCAACATCACGCAGAATCTCTAATGAATCGATACTAATTAAAGAAAATGAGCACTATTTAACCTACAGATTAAGATGCACACTTGTTCTCTTCGTTAAGAAAATGTGACCTAGTGAGAAAAATAGAGTGATAATTCTAAAGAGAAACGCTGGGGGAGTATGAATTGACCAAAAAAAGGCAGGGTGCCGCGTTGCAACCTGCCTTTCATATACAGAGTTAGAAAACGTTATGCTGTTTCAACTTCTGAATTTGCACTGCTCGTTTCGGCATTGTAAATCGTTTCGTCTAACTCACCTTCACTCTTAGCAATGAGTACAGAAACCATCATATCGCCACACACGTTAACGGTGGTACGCGCCATATCTAGAATACGGTCAATACCAGCAACAATCGCTAAACCTTCAATTGGAAGACCAACTGTCGTTAGAACGAGTGATAACATGATAAGGCCTGCACCCGGCACGCCCGCAGTACCAATTGACGCTAATGTAGACGTTAAGATAATCAACATGTAATCCGACATTTCAAGATCAATGCCAAAGGCTTGAGCAATAAATAGCGCACAAACACCTTGATAAAGTGCAGTACCGTCCATGTTGATGGTAGCGCCAAGCGGTAGAACAAAGCTTGATACACCTTTAGATACGCCAAGTTCTTCACGGCTTGCTTTGATAGTGGCAGGAAGCGTACCTGAACTGCTCGTCGTAGTGAACGCGACTGCCGCAGGATTAACCAGTGCTTTAACATAACGTATAGGGTTTAGACGACCGACAAAACTAATAATGCCAGTGTAGAACACTAAAACATGTACCAGACTACCTAAGTAAGCAACAGCGATTACTTTGATAAGCGGTAGTAAGATATCTATACCGTATTTACCAGCAACCCATGCCATCAAACCGAAGACACCAAATGGAGCGAACTTCATTACAATTTCAGTTAGCTTGTACATTGCTTCCGCTAGACTTTCAAAAACAGCGATAGCAGGCTTAGCCTTATCACCAATTAGCGTTAATGACACACCTAAACCAATTGCAAATACAATGATTTGAAGAATGTTGCCCGCTGCTAATGCACCTACTGGATTTTTAGGAATAATGTTTAATAAAGTTTGTACCAGTGGTGGTGCTTCCTTACCCATTGTTGCGGAATCTTTAGCGACCATATTTAACCCTTCACCAGGACCAAAAATTGCAGCTAAACTTAGACCAATAGTGATAGCAATAGCGGTTGTCCCTAGGTAAAGAATGATAGCTTTTGCGCCAATACGACCCATTTTACGAGAGTCTTGCATCGATGTAACACCGACAATCAAAGAACAGAAAATCAACGGTACAATCAGCATTTTGATTGCGTTGATAAACAGAGTACCAATTGGTTTTAGTACTTCCGCTTCTGGTCCCATAACCGCACCGACGATCACACCAGCGACCATACCAACTACGATTTTTTTCCACAATTCCATTTTGCCCCAAAAACCACCACCTGCCTGTGGTGCAGCATCCTTTCTACTCATCATTTTTTCCTTTAATTATTAGCCTTATTGAATATGCCTACTGTCCATAGTTACATCTTGATATATACAGCAACCCAACACCTAACTTGCAATGATAATGCCAGAGAATGAGTTAATATAACCATTTGATAACAATAAGATTTAATCAGGATAGCAAATAACAATGGGTATAACTAAAGTTATAGAAAACCATAGTTGGTATAAAAACCATAAAAATAACAAAGAGATGGCACCTTATAACAATTCGCATAGTATAACTTTTGTTATAAGGGTTTGGTTTGTTACTTCTCTTGGCCTTTTTTGAGGCGTTTACTCAATGCTGGTTGCGAAATACCAAGCATACGGGATGCTAACGATTGGTTTCCATGAGCACGCTCCATCGCTGATCCAATAAGCAACTCACTTATTTCTTGTAGTGTGGGTAGAGGTTTATTTGGATCAAACAAACCACTGTCGTACTCAACTGGCGTTAAATCGTTATAAGAATGATCAATGACCCTGCGAAATACGTCCATCGATAGAGTGTGACTCTTATGCTGCCCTATTGCATCATAAACCAACGCCTGTAATTCTCGTATATTGCCAGGGAAGTGGTAAGTAGATAGCAGCACCGGTAGCTCTTTAGGAAAAGTAGGCACTCTCTTATCCATCTCATTCGACGCTTTTTCCAAAAAATGCATAAACAGCATCGGAATATCTTCTTTTCGCTCTCTTAATGGTGGCACCTCGACGTAGTGGGTGCAAAGCCGGAAATAGAGATCTTTTCTAAAGCTACCTTCTTCTACTTTTGATTTAAGATTCTGATGGGTTGCCGCAACTATGCGCGCCTTGCTTCTTCTGGGGCGATCGCTGCCCAAAGGGTAATAATCCCCTTCTTGTAAAAGTCGAAGCAATTTAGTTTGGGAAGCATGGCTAAGATCTCCAATTTCATCCAGAAACAAAGTGCCATCTGCTGCCGTTTCAACCATACCCACGCGCTTTTTGTCCGCTCCTGTAAAGGCACCGCGGCTATGACCAAACAAAGTGTCAGCAAAAACGTTGTCATCTATCCCAGCAACATTAACACTCACCATTTTACCGGGGCGTCGGCTTAAAGTATGTACCGCTCTGGCTATTTGCTCCTTGCCTACCCCACTTTCTCCGCAGATCATCACAGATTGTCGACTAGAAGAGACCGACTCTAAATACTGAAATATTGAGCGCAGTTTTTTATCCTTAGTGATTATCTCTGAAAATACCTGTGGTTCTTCTAGAGTGTCAGAAAGAAAACGTCTACGCATCTCTTCATTTTCTCTGCGCATCTCCTGCATGGTGATCGCCCGTTTAATCCCCTCTAATAATCGATTTTCTTCTGTTGTTTTTACAAAGTAGTCATAGGCACCAAGGCGAAGGCAATCCACGGCTGTTTCTATCTGATTCATTCCGCTGATAATAATAACGCCGACATGAGGATGTTTTTCTACAATTTGCTGAAGGAGCACATCACCAGTTAAATGAGGCATATTTAAATCAAGTAATACCAGCTCAATCGGATGCTCTTCAATTAGTGTCATCACCTCTCGACTATCACTGGTTTGATACAGGTGATTTATCCCGCCTCGCCTTTCTAAAACCAAGGACAAACTGCGTATAAATGCTGATTCATCATCAACTACCAGAACCCCAAAACCCGGATAAAGCGTATCTTTCATGTAAATCAAATGTCCTTCGTAATCGGAATAATAAGTTTAATCTGAGTACCTTTGCCTAATTCAGACTCAAATAATAACTTGCCACCATGCTCCTCAATAATATTAGAAGAGATAGATAAGCCAAGGCCTGTACCACCGTCTTTACGTTTAGTCGTAAAAAACGGGTCAGTAAGTCGAGAAATATGCTTAGCGTCTATCCCGCATCCTTCATCAATGACAGTGATTTTAATCCTTCGGTTCGCTGCCTGATATTCTGTTTTTATCCGAATTGCCTGCTTCGCGTTGTCTAATGCCTGGCAAGCATTGACAATAAGGTTGATAATAACTTGTTGTAGCCTTTGGCTGTTTCCTTTAAAAAGAGGAAGTAGCTCACCATACGAAACAGAAAAATCATCCGTAGCTGATTTAATCGTCCTGTCCGTTAAGCGAATCGCTGCTGCAACGACTTGGTTTAAGTCAACATTATCGGACAAAACCTGCGGTTCTTGTCTAGCAAAATCACGAAGGTCACTAACGATCCGACGAATATGATTTGAGCCTTCCAACATTTCCCCTAGCATTAATGGAATCTCTTTACGTATACGGCTATAGCTAAGACCCGCAATATCGAAATCACCATGGACTTCATAGTGCTCTTCGAGTATCTCTTCTATATCTTCAAACGACTCTTTCAAAACAGGTAAATTGAGCAACAACAAACTGGTTGGATTATTGATTTCATGTGCCACGCCAGAAACAAGTATACCTAAAGACGCCATTTTATCTGCCTGGACTAGTTGTTGCTGTTGCTGCTCTAGTTTTTTGGTTCTCCGCGCGACTTGTTTCGCTAAACTTCGGTTCCACACAATAACAGCCACAAAAAACGACAAAAACAAAATAGAGGCGATAACAACAAATAGACTAATTCGTTGCCAATTTACGCCATTATCAGTATATGAACCAAACCACTTATTATAGATTTCCTGTTGTTTACCAGTATTTTTGAGTATTGCCAGACCTTCATTAAACTTAGCGAGTAACTCTGCGTTACCCTTTAATACTGCATAACCATAACGTTGAGACCCTAACGGTTTGCCTACGGGTTCTATATTAGATAACGACAACTCTTTACCTAAATATAGACCCGGTAAGTTTGCAACAAATGCATAATCATATTTTCCAGAAGAGAGCATTCGCAATGCAGCTGCATGGGTATCTACGTATATGAGCCGAACATCAACGCCTGAACTTTCAATTCGCTCAGCCATTATTCCACCGCTTTGCACAATAACGTACTTTTCAGAAAGTTCGGATAAATGACTAATAGGCGGTGATCCGATGCGAGCAAAAACCGATTGATGGATCAAAGAATGTGGTGGAGAAAAATCGAGTAATAGGGCTCTCTCTTCAGAATAAGAGATCCCTTGAAGAAGATCGATATCCCCATTTTCAAGCTCATGTTTCATTTCATCCCAGCTTGACAAAGCGACTTTAACATCCAACCCCATAACGTCTGCAATGGCATAAGTCAGCTCGGTATTATAACCATCGGGATCGCCCTTATCATTGATAAACTCATAAGGAGGATAATTGTGGTCACCACCAACCACTATATTGTCGCTCGCGAATGCGTTAGCAAAAAATACCATAGTGCAAAGAAACAACCATGCGCTGGGCGAACATTTCACTTTACTCATAATTTTTATTGCAACCCATGCTATAAATGTTTCAACCTTGCGAAAAGTATACATTAATCACAATGATGTAAAACCGGAACAAAGCCGAAGTGAGATGAATAATTCCGACATTTTCGCTCACTCTATTCAACATTTAGACAACCACGAAAAAAGCACTATCACCGCTATTATTATCTATAAATTAGTCAGTTATATGGCAAACCTTTGAAGCTGTAACACGAAACTTCAGTACCGACAGACTATTTTGTACATAAAAACGTGCTTTTTCACAAAAAATTGAAGTTAATATAAAAAGTTAACGTAATAGTTATTGACTTCCTACGTAGTTGATTTAAGCTTCGTCCCGGCTAGAAAGAAAAGCTTTTGTTTTAAGATTTACAAGTCGTTGGTTAGCTCAAAACTTCCCGCCGTGTGTATCTAAATAGCAATCTATTTTTTCCACGCTATCTAAATAAGTCCCAAAATGGGGCCTACACAATATTTATTAGGAATAAAGACTATGTCTAACACAGTGACTGGTACAGTAAAATGGTTTAACGAAACTAAAGGTTTCGGTTTCATTCAACAAGAAAACGGCCCTGACGTTTTCGCACACTTCAGTGCTATCCAATCTGACGGCTTCCGCACTCTTGCTGAAGGTCAAAAAGTTGAGTTTACTGTAACTCAAGGCCAAAAAGGCCCACAAGCTGAGAACATCAAACCTGTTTAATACAGTTTGGTAAATCGCTAAAATTTATGTAGCCAGTCTCGCGACTGGCTATTTTTTTGTCTTTTTTCTAGAGAAGAGTAGAAAACATGCGCACCTTAGGAAATATTATTTGGTTTTTATTCGGTGGAATCATCATGGGTTTAGCGTGGTGGTTTTTCGGTATTCTCGCTTTTGTCAGTATTATAGGCATTCCATGGGGACGCGCTTGCTTTGTAATGGGCACCTTTTCCTTCTTCCCATTTGGCAAGGAAGCGATTGATAGGGAGGAGCTGACAAGAAATAGAGATATTGGTACTGGTACGCTTGGTATTATCGGCAATATACTTTGGTTCTGTTTTGCTGGCATTTGGCTTGCGATTGGTCATATTACATCTGCGATTGCTTGTTTCGTTACGATTATTGGCATTCCTTTCAGTATTCAGCATTTAAAACTCGCCGCTATCGCTCTTTTCCCTATTGGTAAAACCATCGTTGAAAAAGAAGTCGCATCAGCCGCTAGAGACGCAAACGCTCAAGACTATATTCGTAGAAATAGAAAATAATCTGTAAAAACTGAAAATAGACCTTCATAAAACCAATAGAAGAGAAATCAACGTGGCTTTAAAACCAACAATCTATAAATTTCGTATTGCACTAACCGATATGAATCGAGATTACTATGATTCACTTAGTTTAACGATTGCTCAGCACCCATCAGAAAACTTAACAAGAATGATGGCTCGTGTTTTGGCATTTTCAATGAACGCTCAACCAGACCTTGCTTTTACTAAAGGGCTTTCAAATATAGAAGAGCCGGATATATGGCATAAAACACTCGATGAGCAAATATCGTTGTGGATCGATGTGGGCGAACCAGATCCTGAACGCGTTAAAAAATCGACACGATTGGCGCGCAATGTTCGAATATATAGTTTTAACACTAAATCAGATGTTTGGTGGAAACAAAACTCGAATAAACTAAACTTATTAAAAGCACAAGTGTATAGGTTAGATGCTGAGGCAATTGAAACTCTAGCGACCTATGTAAAAAGGACAATGGATATTTCTATCATGCTTACTGGTAATTCCGCATTTGTTTCAACAGAAAATGGGGATTGTGAGGTAGAGTGGGTAGAACTGAAGGCATAGCGGAATATGACAGACTCAATCATGAGTAAGCTCAAACAGCAGTTGGAGATTGCAGGACTAGATACTCTTCATCTTTCAGATAAGGAGACGTTACTGTTTGCTCGTGCGATAGAAGAAAAAGCCGCTGTATTTGAAGAGATTTGTTTAAATAGCCCTGAAAAAAAACCTAAACTACTGCTGCTGGGGTTACTAACCAAGTTACAAATAGAAGCAACAGCAAGGCTAGATGCTCAAGCAGATAAAATTGGACTCATGCAGAATATATTTTCCGATACTCTCGGCCAATCTCAAGCGGATAAATTTAGTGCCGATTCTGTCATCGAGCTTTCTCTAATCACTAAGTTATGGCTTATGGTGCAAGGTTACCTAAATATGGACTTCAGTTTAGCGAACGATTATGCGCTCAATGCCGCCACACTTCTCGCTAAAGCACTTCATTCACACGACGTGGACGAAATTAGGACAGAGCTTCTCGCAAGCTATTATCATGGTAAACACAAACGCAAGGGGGACGAGCCTTCTATCCTCTGGTCAAATAAAATTATTAGCTGGTTTACTAAGTCTCACTAAATTAGGTTTTATAAAGTACTTTGACGACATGCCAGCCAAACTTTGTCTTAACGATAAATGGTGTCAACACTTCATTTTTAAATACCGCTTTGTCGAACTGCGGCACCATTGAACCTTGACGAAACTCACCTAGATCACCCCCTTTTTTAGCCGATGGACAGGTTGAATGTTTCTTGGCTAAAACTTGAAATTTTGCCCCTTTCTTGAGTTGTTCTAGCAAATCTTTCGCTAAAGACTCGTGTTTCACTAATATATGTAATGCTGCTGCAGTTCTGGCCATTATGAGCTCCAAAAAAATAGAAGGCGATTTTAACTAAATAACTAAAGATGTACACGTTCAAGTCGCTATAACGACATATAAATAAAAATTATGCTGAGTAGTGCTCTAGAGTTCGCTATTATAGAATAAGCAATTCAGTCGTATATGTAGGAAACAAATATGAAAAGCAAAGCGAAACAGTCCCAAGGGATGCTATTGTTCAAACTTTCTCTGCAACAGCAGAGCTTTGCTATTGGTACGCTAAAAGTACGAGAAATTGTTCCCTACTCTCCGACCACGCAGATCCCTTATTCACACCATCATGTCATTGGTACCGTTAATATACGCGGGCTCACTGTTCCTGTCATCGATATGGCAGCAGCTATTGGGTTTAGACCCATATCAAAAGAAGAATATAACAACTGTTATCTTATCGTTACCGACTGTTTAAGAACCATCGTTGCTTTTATGGTTAGAACGATTGAAAAAATTATCGATTGTGACTGGCATGCTATTGAACCATCTCCAGAAACGGCTGGTCCCGACGTTTTTGTTACCGGAATAACTCGACATGACGACAAAATCGTACAGATGCTCGACGTTGAATTACTGTTATCAAAAATCTACCCTCAGGATGCGTCGGCCAGAATACCTATTTTGACAGATGTTGAACGTGAACGCTTAAAGCCACTAAATATTCTATTGGTAGACGACTCTATTATTGCCCGTAAGCAACTTTCTGATGCGCTTGATAGTATCAACATATCCTATTCAGTCTGCAAAAATGGGATAGATGCACTCGATCTAATGAAAAACTATGCCGAAGAAGGCCGGCCCGTTGATTTGCTTGTAAGTGATATAGAAATGCCAGGTCTTGATGGCTATGAACTCGCCTTTGAAGTACAAAATAACCCAAAAATAAGTAACGCCTATCGAATACTGCATACCTCTCTTTCTAGCGAAATGAGTGCCGATAGAGCCCATCAGGTGGGAGCACATGAAGCACTATCTAAATTTGATGCGACAGAGCTAGTACAAGCCATGCTGCGCGGAGCTGAACAGATCGAAAAATCGGCAGTGAAAAGCTAATACCTTTATACAGAGACAATGCTCGCCATTCCAACATCAATTAGAATGGCGAGCTATTAATCCTTATTCGTCAATATCTACTAACTTAGTACTACCGCCATGAATTTTCTCTCTTTTTCTCTGAATGACAGCGTAGAAGCCAGGTATTAGGAACGTTCCTGCCAACAGCACACATAACAAACCACCAACGAGAGAGACACCAAGTGAGTTTTGACTGATATGCCCTGCACCCGTGGCGAATATTAGGGGCGTGATACCCAATATAAATGACCAGGATGTCATGTTCACCGCTCTGAATCGTAGCTTACCACCATAGACAGCCGCATCATCTACAGGAATGTCTTTCTCCTCTCGCTCTTGCTTAGCAAACTCCACAATGAGAATGGCATTTTTCGCGGCCAACGCAATTAACAATACTAAACCGATTTGTGCGTAAAGATTCAACGGTAAACCAGCTAGGTTCAATGCTAAGAAAGACCCTAGTGTTGCTATAGGTACAACAAGAATAATCGCAACCGGTATACTCCAGCTTTCATACTGAGCCACCATAAATAAATAGATAAAGATAAGTGCTAGTGCAAAAGCAAAAATAGCTTGGTTTCCTGCTTTCACTTCTTGATACGCCATCCCCGTCCATTCATATTGATACCCATGAGGTAGGACTTCAGCCGCAACACGTTCCATTGCAGCAATAGCGTCACCACTGGAATACCCCAGAGCTGGTTGACCTTGAATAACCGCTGAGCGATACATGTTATAACGCCATGCAACATCTGGTTCAAAAACCTGCTCATAAGAAACCAACGTACTCAGGGGGATCATTTTTCCATCAGCAGAACGCACATTAAATCGATTCAGATTATCCATACTGCTTCGATGTTCACTTTCAGCCTGCATGGTCACCCTGAAATTTTTACCAAACATAGTAAAATCATTCACATAGATTGAACCTAAGTTACCTTGTAATGTTTGGAAAATATCGCCTAATGATAACCCTAACTGTTTGGCCTTCTCTCGGTCAATATCCACGTGATAATGGGGAACATTCGCTCTAAAAGTACTAAATGTGTATTGTATTTCTGGTTGTTGATTCGCAGTTTGAATTACATCATTCATCACTTGAGCAAGATCAGTCCTATTTCTTCCTAACGTATCTTCCAATACAAATTCAAATCCAGATGCTGCCCCCATACCAGGAACAGCAGGCGGGCCCATTGCAAACACAACCGCTTCAGGCAGTTGTTGAGCCGCAGCTGCATTAATCCTCTGAGAGATAGCAAAAGATGAGTGGTCACCTTCTAGGCTATTTCTCGCATCCCAGTCTTTAAGTTTTACAAACAAGGTAGCGCCATTAGAGGCTGACGCTCCAGTAAGTAACGCATAACCATTCGCGACAGTAACACCGTCAATGCCCGGCTCTTGCTCAACCAATTCCATGAGTTTAGCACTTGCTTCTTCTGTTCTAGAAAGAGATGCTGAATCAGGCAACTGAACGTTTACTAATAAAATACCTTTATCTTCTTGAGGTACAAACGCGGTTGATGTTGTTTTAGCAAAGAAAGTTACAGCAGCAACGGCGATTAAGAAAAAGGTACCAAGTAGGATAGTTTTTCTAACCAAGAATCCGGCAATATTACCGTACCCTTGCGTTACTTTATCCAGCCCTCTATTAAATGCCTTAAACCAGTTCGCCGTGTTATCGCCACCTTGCTTTAGAACTAGCGAGCAGAGTGCTGGTGATAGTGTCAATGCATTGATAGAAGAGATAACCACAGAAATACAGATCGTTAACGCAAACTGACGATACATAATCCCAGTAATCCCTGGTAGCATTGCTACAGGTAGGAAAACGGCCAGTAAAACGAGCGTAGAGGTAATAATAGGACCGGTTACCTCTTTCATTGCTATTAATGTTGCTTTCGCTGGCGTCAAACTTGGGTCTTTTTTCATCGTTGTATCGACATTTTCAATAACTAAAATGGCGTCATCAACAACAATACCAATGGCCAATATCAAGCCGAACAATGTCACCGTATTTATGGTAAAACCGGATATGAGCATCACGGCAAAAGTACCGATTAAGGAGACCGGAATAGCGACAATAGGTATCAACGTAGCTCTAGCACTGCCCAAGAACATATAAGTAACGGCGATAACCAATAAGATAGCTTCGATTAATGTCTTCACTACCCCTTTTATAGATTCAGCGACAAATACCGTCGTGTCATAACTGGCTTCATACTCCATACCTTCTGGGAAATTAACACTCATATTGTCCAGAAGTGCCATTACTGCTTCACCGCTTTCTAAGGCGTTTGCACCGGACTGCAGTGACAAGGTTACTATTGATGCATCCTGTCCTCTGAATTTACCATTACCATCATAGAATTTTTTACCTAACTCTAATCTAGCCACATCTTTCAAATAAATGGTTGAGCCGTCATTATTGGCTCTTAGTACTACATTTTCGAACTCTTCAACCGTTTCTAGTCGACCTTTTGTAACTAGGTTAAATTGAACTTCTTGGGCATTGTTAAATGGTGGAGCACCAACTTTACCTGCTGCTACTTGTACGTTCTGTTCTGCTAAGGCGGAATAAATATCTGTTGTAGTTAAATTAAGGCTTGTCATCTTGTCTGGGTCTAGCCAGACACGCATTGAGTACTCACCGCCCCCTATAACCCCTACCTCACTGATACCTTTTACCCGAGCCAGTTGATCTTTAACGTTGAGGTTTATGTAGTTAACCAAAAACTGATCATCGTACTTACCATCAGGTGAGTAAAAATTAAGAACCATAAGTAAGTCTGGTGATCTCTTTTTAACAGTCACCCCAACCATGCGTACTTCTTGAGGCAGTTTAGATTCTATCTGTGTTACCCGATTTTGCACATTAACTTGCGCCATATCAGGATCAGTGCCAACGTCAAAGGTCACGTTTAGACTGTACGAGCCATCATTGGCGCTTTTAGATGACATGTAGATCATGTCTTCAACACCGTTTACAGACGTCTCTATTGGGTCTGCAATGGCTTGCTCCACCGTCTCAGCACTTGCACCAGTGTAAAATGCCGTTACGCTCACTGACGGAGGGCTAATTTGAGGGTATTCCGCCACCGGCAGTTGCGTTAATGATATAGCGCCAGCTAAGGTCAAAATAATGGAGATAACAAGAGCAAACTTTGGACGTTGAATAAAGAAACGACTAAGCATATCTACGATTCCTCTTCTGTAGATTTTTCAGCCTGAGAGGCATTTTCCATTCTGACTTCAATACCATTGCGAACTCGTTGTAACCCTTTAGTGATCACTCGATCACTCGTGGATAATCCCTCCACGATAATAATTCCAGATTCCGTTTGCTTCCCAAGCTTTACATTATGTCGTTCAGCGATGTCACCATCACTCAGCACCATAACATAATCACCTTGCAAGTCACTTTGAACAGCGCGACGGGGAATCGTGATCACCTCTATGGCTTTCTTCTCCTGAATGTTCACTTTTACATGTTGTCCAGGTAATAGTATTTGATTCGGATTGGCAAAGCTGGCTCTCATCGCTAATGTGCCTGTAGTCACATCTATACGGTTGTCAATAAAGTCTATGTATCCACTATGGTTATATGTTTTGTCATTCTCCAATATCACATGTACTTCGACTTTATCGGTAGCACCTTCACCTCGGCCTTCTACATCATCCATTCCCATGTTCAAGCGGTCTCTTTCGCTAACGGTAAAGCTAGCGTGAATTGGGTCTAAGCTAACAATATTTGTTAATGTTCCTGTTGAAGGAGAGACAAGATCACCCGTACTTACGTAACTTTCACTGATTCTTCCTGATACAGGTGCTTCGATACGAGTATATGATAGGTTGACTTCAGCAACATTCAACTGAGCTTTTGCTGCTTCCAACTGCGCTTCTGCTCCGAGCTTAATACTGGTTAACGCGTCATATTCCGAACGAGATATATTCCCTTTAGGCAATAAATCTTTGCCTCGTTCAAAATCTAACATCGCCTTTTGCACATCGGCATTCGCTTGAGCAATCGCCGCTTTCGCGCTAGCAACCTGAGCTTGATAAGAAGAAGACTCTATCTGATACAGCAATTGCCCCTTTTCTACAGTATCTCCTTCAGTAAAATGACGAGATTTTAAGTAACCAGAAATCTGAGCTGTAATAGACACATCCTCTACTGCGCTTACTCGACCAACATAACTTTGGTTGCGATGGTAAGAAGTCAGTTCAACTTTTTCCGCAGAAACAAGAGGGGCCTGTGCTTGTTGTAACAATGGTTCTTTGCCACATCCAACTAGAAAAGCAGCACTAGAAACAGTGATAAGAAGTAATTTTTTTGCATTAGTCAACCAACGATTATTATGAATTTTCAACAGCTTATTGGTTAACAAAGTAGATGATAAAAAACCAGATAATGTCCGAGGTTTATCAAGATTTAGCAGGAAATTGTTTACAAATATTTCAAAAAGAAACAGCATATAAAAAGTCGCCATTTATTCAGCGACTTTTTATATCTATTTAAGTGAGGTTAACGATATCTATCTTTTGTCAGAAAATAGCGTTTTTCTATGGTACACCGTAACCTTTTGATGCAACCCAAACTCTATACCATTGCTCTCTAGTCAGTTCGAACTTTAGTGCAGCAATGGCCGTTTGAACACGTTCAATTTTGCCCGACCCGATAATTGGTAATGGTTTAGATGGTAAGCGACGAACCCAAGCATAAATAACTTGATCGATGCTCTCTGCTCCGATTTCCTGCCGAATCGCTTCGAGCTCATTTCTAACTCGCGTCTCTTTTTCTGAGTTTCCAGAGAAAATGCCGCCACCAGCCAAACATGACCATGCCATTGGCCTGGTATTTTGAGTCTGCATTTGATCGAGCGTACCGTCATCAACAACATCAAAGTTTAGTGGATTAATTTCTACTTGATTTGTTACCAACGGCTCGTCCAACCGCGATTGCAACAACTCGAACTGACGAGGGCTATGGTTAGATACACCAAAATGTGTCACCTTTCCCGCTTTTTTTAGCGCTAAAAACGTTTCTGCCACTTCATCCGCATTCATTAATGCGTCAGGTCTATGGATCAGCAAAACATCTATGTTTTCGATATTTAAGCGAGACAATGAATTATTAACAGATGCAACGATATGCTGTTTACTTGTATCGTAATGATTAATTTTTCTTTCTGGTGTGTGATCACCACATAAGTGGATATCACACTTAGTCACGATTTCTATTTGATCGCGCATCGACTTATCGAGTGCTAGGGCTTCACCAAAAAGCAGTTCACATTGATAATTCCCATAAATATCCGCATGATCAACAGTGGTCACACCTAACTCCACGTGTTGCTTCAAAAAACTGAGCCTTTGTTGAGGGCTCATGCCCCACTCTGCCATTCTCCAATAACCTTGAACCAATTCTGAAAAAACTGGGCCTTGCGGTGAAATACTCACTTTAGCAACCATTAGGTTGTCTCCTTGATAAACTGGATAAGGTAAATCCTAGGCTTGTTTGACGGCTTGCTCAATGGTAAAAGAAGGAATATTCGAACCAGAGTACGAAATCATGAGCTTTTCAGAGAGATTACAAGAGTTAATAGGCCAAGAAAGCATCAGTGGCTTCGCTAGACGAGTCGATCTAAATGAAGCGTTGATCAGAAAATACCTTAAAGGCAGTGAACCTAGTCTATCTAAAGCAAATCAAATTGCGATGAGAGCGAACTGCTCACTGGAGTGGCTAGCAACTGGTTGTGGATATTTATACCGTCAAGCCGAAATAGTGGATATGGAGGCCTATAAAATGGCTTACGAATTCGTTACTGCTCGGCCGTTAGTTGAAGAGAATAAACACCGCAACATTATTGCTGGTTATCAATATCTACGAGCACATAAAAAAGCAGACAATTATCTCGATAAAACGGGTATGAAAGCCTTCTTAAATCGTGGCCAATAATTCAGGTTCAATCAACTCCATCCATTCGCTTAAAATACACATTTATGCCATGTTCACTACTGGTAAAAATCGCGGTGCGACTAGGCTTTTTCTCGTAGTATTCAGAATTTGGGTACCACGTTAGTTGTCTTTCTGAAGATATTGGACCTTCATTTAAAAACATAACCATTTCTCGGTTGACTAATTTGATTGACTTGTTTTTCAGCTCCTCAATCGCGTTATATTCTTTACCTTCAATTATGGCTTGGGCAAGTACATAACCGTCTTTTCTTAGGTTTAGCTGTAACTCTGAATACACTAATGGCGAATAAGGTGAGGTAATTTCTATTTCATGTACTAATTCATCGGATACAAATAAGCGACTTTCCACATCAACGTTATAGTATTTGGTTACATCAGAGCAAAACTCCTCATATTCCTGCTCCAATCCGCAGTCATACAAATCCATCGAGTCCTGTACTCGCTCTAAACTCCATGGTGCCGTATTTGGGTCAATCATTGGCTGTAACCATTCAAGTGAGAATGCACTCGCTTGATTCGTAAATATAAGTAACCAAATAGACAACCAAGTTTGTTTTTTCATGTTTACTGCACCTACGTCAATTGCGGGTATTGTACAGATTTAAACAAAACACCATTCAAAAAATTTCCGAAACACCTAAAAAACCGGCTTTACATCTCATTTTTATATAAAAAACCCATAAACAGACACTGAACTAATGATTTATTTTTAAGACTAATACCCATTGAGATAGGCAATTAAAAACCATAATATTCAATAAGATAAAAAAATAATAGATAAATAAATAACATTTACAATCACTTTTATTTCATTTTACTGGCCTAAAAAAACCTCTCCGAGTTAAATCAATGTCGTAAGTCAATACATCGTGCATTCTACATATGGGCGCTAAATCTATCGACTAAACCAATAGAGAATAGATACACGCTTTTAGCCGTTATTTGTATTGACTACACCTTGATAAAACCAAAGTACATACATATAGGATTTTTAAAATGGATAAGAAAATTATTGCTCTAGCAGTGGCAGCCGTTATTGCCTCTCCACTATCATTTGCAGCTACTGCGACAGTAGACTCAAGCACCACTCAAAAAGTTCAAAACAACCAAGATACCGCCATCAAAGCCAACACAATCTATTCTGGTGAAGGTGCAAGTATCAAAGTCGGTGGACGTGCAGAAGCTCGTATGGCAGTTCAAGATGGTAAATCTACAGACAATTCAAGAGTACGTTTTAACCTTTTAGGTAAAGTCGAAATAAACGATGACTTATATGGCGTTGGTTTCTATGAAGGTGAATACCAAACAAATGATGCTGACGGTGAGAACGATTTCTTAGACAATCGTAAAACTTTCGCAGGTATTGGCGGTTCATTTGGTCTAGTCACTTATGGCAAGAACGATGGTGCGCTTGGCCAAATTACGGACTTTACCGATATCATGGCGTATCACGGCGCAGTTGCTGGTGGAAAGCTTGCAGTTGCAGACCGTACAGACAACATGGTTTCATATGCAGGTGCTTTTGACGATCTTTCGGTAAAAGCAAGTTTACGTTTTGCTGATAACACAACAGATGCTGAAGTGGCGGACACATTTACAGACAATGACGCTGACGGTTATTCGCTTTCTGCTGCATATTCGTTTAGTGATTTAGGATTGGGCATTGGTGCTGGTGTTGCAAATCAAGATGAAACGGATGAGTACAACATGGCACTTTCTTACGAGATAGGTGGCTTCTATTTAGCTGGTCAATACAATGTGATAAATGATGCAACTGTTGACAGCACAATCGTAGACTCAACAGCATATGATTTTGCTGTAGCTTACACTATGGGCCAATACGTTATCAGTGCAACCTATGGTGAGCAAGAATTGGATACAGGCAGCGTCGAAACAACTGTTGCTGAATCGGCTGCAATCGACATGACTTATTACTTCAAAAAGAACTTCCGTACTTACATATCATATAACTTCAACATGTTAGATAAAGACGATGTAGGAACAGTTAATTCTGAAGATGAGTTAGCACTTGGTTTACGTTACGACTTCTAATTCATAATTTTTAAACGTAAAATTACCCGCCAAATGGCGGGTAATTTTTTATGCTTAATAAACTTTTATACCTAACACACCAACATTTTTTAGTGCGCAATCCACAACTTAGAGTCGTTCTCTACAGATGTCATCAACATTGTGTCCTCACTAATTCTATCAATTTTTCTAACTTGCAGCATATCGACAATAAAAATATCCTTCAATCTTTCGATATCTTTTTGAGTAATATAATCTTTCCTCACTGTTGCAATATCATGGACATCACCTGCTTCTAAAAATAGATACCCTTGATCATATTCCCATTTACCCATATTAGACAACTCTAGACTAAATAAAATATTATTATTACTATCGAACACTTCAACAAATGAATTTTGTATATAAGATTTATCATTCAAATATTTAAAGTCGCTATCTATTATAGCTGAATGTACTTTACTAAGAACAAACTCCTCGTTATACCCTTCTTCTTTCGGAACAAAAATCGTTACATTGGAGTGCCAATTTTTAGAAGTCAGATTCGATTGTTCCGGTGAGTCACTATTATAAGCATAAAAACCTAAAGGAATTGAAATGATACTAGCCATTACTAAAAGTTTATTTTTTAACACTATAAAACCTCATCTCACAAAATGTCTTCAAATCCACGTTTCTTGCCATGAAAATATAACTAGAACTCTTAGTTAGAACCTTATCCACAACGTTAATTGTCAACTCGTTTCTAAGCGTATAAGAAGCAACAACCTTATCTGCACTGCCATGTTTATCGTGATATTTCAAAGTCTTATAAATACAATACTTTAGAGCTTCATTATATTCATAGTCTTCATAATTATCAGTTAACATGTAGATACCAACACGACCAAGCTTATCTACTTCATGCGTTGATGTATATTTTGGTGAAAGCTTAGCATCTGAAAACCAGATGTAATTAACTGCAAAAGCAACCGACATGAAGACAAAGAAACACAAGGAATACAAGAAATAACTTTTCTTTATTAATTTTTTTATGCTGGATTTATTACTTGATTTATTACTTGATTTATTGCTTGATTTATTGCTTGATTTAATAGCATCTTCTTGATTAGAGATATCTCCATTAAAATTATCATTTTGATCTTCTTCCACTCTTTCACAACTTGCAATAAATTGATATCCATGCTTCGGAATCGTCTTAATAAACTCGGGGTTTTTCACCGAATCTTTTAATATTTTTCTAACCGTTGATATGGCCTGTATAACACTAGATTCATCTACATGAAAACCGTTTCTTTTCCAAACAATTTCATGTATTTGGTCTCGACTTAATACTTCATTAGGCCTTTCTATAAATGCCAAAATAATATTACTTTCATTGTTACCTAACCATACAATATCGCTACTATCGCTTTGCTTTGATAATGATTTCGTGTTGGCATCAAAAATATATTTGTCATTTAGAAAGTATTTGTTCTCAGAAAACATGAATATGAATACCTCCCCATTTTCTACGGAAATTCATTTAAACACTCTTATAGCTTCTTATGGTGAAGTCACGCTTCAGTAACTAGGGGGAGTATACCGTAAACTTTCTCTCAACAACAGTTATTATACACTCGTGCAGTAAATATTTTTAGATTTTTTATCCCATAAATATGTCGTATTTCTACTCCCTCTATATGATCTAGTTAACATTTTTGGGGCGTAGTCTCGCGAATGATGTCTGAACGAAAATTTACATTTATTATTTCTATAAATGATATTAATAATAACGCTATGGCTCTACGATGAAACTTAACACTATAACGACATTACTGTTCTTAGCATCGGCCAATTTGTCCGCTGCTACTTTGACAATTTCGACCACTACCAACAGCCGAGATTACCCGCTAAGCGAAGAACACCCAATAAACGTTGAACTTAGTAAGGACAGCTATTCCATTAAAATCACTGACATTGATGGCAGTTGCAGTAGTGAAGCGACTACAGCATTGAAATTTAATACTCCAACCCACCTAGACTGCCAAAAACCAAGCGAATTCGACCTAAAAATACGCGTCAGCGGAAACTATTTATTTACGTTCAACCAAGAAGCACCGTCGATTACGTTAACCAAGCAAAAAAGTAAAACCGTTAAAAAAGAGTTTAAACGTCCGATTCCAAAAGTCACTTGTGATTCCTATCAGGGCGGTGAAGTGACATTGAACGTAGCGACTACATTCGCAGATGGTACGAACCTCAGAGAGAAATTCACAGGTCAAGTCGTTACGGTTGATAATCAGCAAGTCACGTTGACACCTTCAACTCAGAGTGGCGGTATGGTTTTACTAGAGCCAGTGAAAAAACAGAAAAACAAAGAGGTTCAACCGCTCGATTGGCGCAACGCAAATATCTATTTCGTGATGGTCGATAGATTTAATAATGGTAACCCAAATAATGACGGTAGCTACGGACGGCAAAAAGATGGTAAAGACGAAGTAGGTACTTTTCACGGTGGTGACTTGAAAGGCGTTATCGAAAAACTTGATTACATTCAGAGTTTAGGGACAGATGCATTATGGCTATCCCCTATCGTAGAACAGATACATGGATTCGTTGGTGGAGGAGAGAAAGGCTCTTTTCCGTTCTACGCCTATCACGGCTATTGGACGCGAGACTTTACTAAGATAGACGAGAATTTTGGTAACGATAGTGATTTAGCGCTACTCGTACAGGAAGCTCATAAAAGAGGAATAAAAGTCCTATTAGACGCGGTTGTAAACCACAGTGGATACGCATCCCTTGCTGATCTGCAATTTGATGGCGTCGATGTTGTCAGCGCGAAGAGCAACTGGCCTGATAACTGGACGACTTGGACACCAAGTAGCAATGAAAATTGGCACAGTTACAATAATAGTATCGATTATTCTAGCCAAAACTGGATGGATTGGTGGGGCCCAGACTGGATTCGGGCGGGGTTTCCTAATCATAGCAAACCAGGTACAGGTGACATAAAGATGTCCCTTGCCGGTTTACCTGATTTTATTACGGAGTCAGACAAAGCCGTTACCCCACCCAAGTGGTTATTGGCTAACCCAGGCACTCGAGTCTCATCTAGACAAAATTTTACTGTATCTGATTATTTAATTGAATGGCAAACCGATTGGGTTAAACGTTTTGGAATAGATGGTTTTCGTGTTGATACGGTGAAGCATGTAGAAGGCGAAGTCTGGCAGCGGTTAAAAAAACAAGCGACAGAAAACTTAAACGTATGGCGTAAACAAAATGGGAAATCAGGACAACCATTTTGGATGATGGGCGAAGTATGGGGTCATTCCGCCTATCGCAGCCCTTATTTCGACGATGGCTTTGACGCCCTAATCAATTTCGACATGCAGAAAAAAATGGATAAAGGTGCCGCCTGCTTTAGTTATATAGCAGACACCTATCAGTCTTATGCAGACACCATACAGTCTGAAAAAGACTTCAACCCAGTAAGCTATATGTCATCCCATGACACAGAACTGTTTTTTAGTCGCTATAAGTCATTCGATATGCAAAGAGACGCGGCGAGCGCATTACTGCTTAGCCCCGGCGCAATACAAGTTTACTATGGTGATGAAGTGGCTAGAGCTATTGGCCCCTATGCCGATGATTTCCATCAAGGCACTCGGTCCGATATGATTTGGCAATTAGATGGCGAAAGAGAAAAGCTTCTTGAACACTGGAAAATTCTAGGGCAATTTAGAAAGGCTCATCCTGCTATAGGTGCTGGCTACCATAAAGAGCTTAAACAATCTTCGGGATATGCTTTCTCGCGAATTTTAGGTGATGACAAAATTATCGTCGCTTTTGTAGGCAAGTAACCTGTTGAAACCTTAGTTTGATTAAACACTTCACAAATCAATTACAGAGCCTATATAATCATATCCTTATATAGGCTCATTAAAAGGAATTATCTGTGACCTTAAGAAAAGTTATCACCCTATTTTTGACGTTTATTGCGTTTTCAAGCTTTGCTGAAAATCGCGCAGACTTAGCATGGCAAAAGGTAGAGCAAGGTGCACTGCTGGTTGATGTTAGAACACCGCAAGAATTCGAAACGCAGCACCTCGAATCAGCCTTAAACTTTCCACTAAACACCGTAAATGTTGCATTCAATAATATAGATAAAGACCGGGATATTGTTGTCTATTGCCGAAGCGGTAATCGATCGGGGCAAGCCGAACGCTACCTAAAACAGATTGGCTTCACCAATGTTCATAATGGGGGTGGAATGGAAGAATTGATAGCAGCCAAATAAACGCTATTCTCACGCATCGATGTCGCTTTACGCTTAGTGTGTTGCAGGATACTTCAACGGTTTAACCACAGAATCTAATCCTTCAATTTTTAAGGCTAAGCAAAGCTGCATCAATTCCCCTAATTCACCTTGGGGAAAGGATTCTTTTCGAGCAAACCAAAGCAAATACTCTTCAGGTAGATCTATCAAAACACGCCCTGCATATTTACCAAAAGGCATTTTCATTCGTGCTAATTTAATCAGATTTTCTTTTTCTAACACTTGTTTATCTCAACCTTCTTTTAAAGAATAGACGTACACCGTCTAACATTAAACTAACCAATTCGGTATAACATCACTTTTGCTAAGATCATACGTTGTTAAATAGAAATTCTAATCGAAACGTGATTGTAGCGTGATTCATTTTATCTTCTTCCAAATCGTTATCCCAATTATATTCCGGCGTTATTTCATAGAATAACCAGTCTCGATAGACGTTCTGTCGATAAGTGATTGATATGTGTTTATTGCTTAAATAACCGTGCGGTTTATCGTGCCCAGTCAAACTCGCTTTATAACTAAGCGCCTGCTTGGGTGAAATAGATTGGTACAATGTTAACCCCGTACCTAGCTCAAAGTGGTCCACGTCATTTTCATACTTCGCATAGTTAGCCCAACGAATAAGAAATTGCTCACTTAACGTGTGGTCCAAATCGATTTGCGTTCTCTCTCCTAGTACACTTTTACGGCTATACACCCTCTGTGTAAGATTCAGCAGAGTATCTTGAGTAAAAGAGTAGCTATATCGATATCGCGCCTCTATGCTTGGTCTAAGCGTCACCTTAATATTAAAGCTACTCCTTTCTTTTGCGTACCAATCATATCGAAGGCCTAATGAGCTTTCTAAATCCTCGCCACTTGTTGGAAACAAATCTTGTAAATCATCATCGGCATCAGATTCAAAAACAAGTTTGAGTTTCTTAGTTGCTTTAGGTAAGTGCAATTTTGCTTTAAGTGAGGTCCTATACTTGAATCCTTCTGATTTTGACCAAGAATAATCGTTATACCAGCGCACCATTGTTCCCGCTCTAGCGTCGTCTGTCACTCGCTCATCGACAAAAAAACTATCAAACCATATTGCTGGTTGGCAAAACTTTGTATTTAAATAATGGTAGGCGCTATCTAGCGCATCAACTTCTTTATTTTCACTATAACAATGTGCTTCTGCATCCTTAAGAGTCACTATATTGTTATTCACAGTGCTAGGCTCTTCTTCCTGTGCAAAAACAGAAAAAGATAAAAACAATAGTTTTAAAAATAATACGTTAAGTCTTTTCATGGTATGCATATTAAACGACATCCTCAAAAACATCGACATTAAATCCCAATCAAGACAAGTAATTTCTATTTATTAACAAATATGTTTGGACCGTAAAAGCAAACCGTATTATTCAAAGGCCAACAAAGGTCTTCACGACACGCTGAGTGAGTTTGATTGTGAGTTCATAAGGGATAGTACCTATCGCTTTAGCGACTTTCTCTATTGGTAGCTGACTACCCCATAATTCAACATCGTCACCAATTTTATCTTGGCTTTCGCTTCCTAAATCTACGGTAATCATATCCATGGAAACTCGACCTACAATTGGAACCTGCCGCCCGTTAATCCAAACTGGCGTTCCTTCAGGTGCAAGTCTTGGATATCCATCACCGTAACCCATCGCAATAACACCGATGCTGGTATCTTGTGTTGAGTGCCACATTTCTCCATAACCCACAGGTTGGCTCTTTTGATGTTCCCTTACCGAAATAAGCCGAGTCTTAAGGGTCATTACCGGCTTAAGGTTTAATTCTGCACCTGTGTGGTCTTCAACGGGTGAAATTCCATAAAGTGCAATGCCACTGCGTGCCACGTCATAATGAGAATTTGGCCAGAACAAAAGGCCCGCTGAGTTTGCTATCGACTTTTTACCTTTGTATGCATCGGTCAAATTCGAGAAATTACTAATCTGCTGCTGAGTCTTTTGTGAAAGTAAATCGTCTGCGCAACTAAAATGACTCAAAAAATTCAGTTCACCTTCAATATTCGTGGATCTTGCAATGCGTTTAGCAAAATATTCCACTTCATCACTTTGTATACCCACTCTATGCATTCCGGTATCGAGTTTTAGCCATACCGATATAGGTTTATCAAGGGCCGTATTTTCGAATTGCTCTAATTGAGATAGATGATGAATAACTAATTGGAATTGATAACGAGACGCTAGCTGTAAGTCTTCTAGACAAAAGCAACCCTCAAGCAACAAAATTTCAGTATCAACTCCAGACTCTCGTAACTCGATCGCTTCTTCAATTCTAGCAACCGCAAACATATCAGCGTCAGGTAAAGCCAGTGCAACATCTCTTGCACTATGACCATAAGCATCACCTTTAATCACAGCAATTAATGGATTATCACCACATAAAGATTTTAGATAACGGTAGTTATGTTGTATCGATGGTAGATGAATAATTGCTTCAGCAGTAACCATATCTACTCCAATTTTAGATATAGAAAAGCTATCTTCTGCCTAAGCAGAAGCTTATTTAGAAGATAGCAATTAGGGTTTTATTTTGTATCAACGAGCGCTGATTTTTCTTTACTGAAATAACTTTTAGTAAGGGCAAACACAACAGGGCTCAATACAGCAAGTGCAATTAAGTTAGGTATCGCCATCATAGCGTTTAACGTATCACCCAATAGCCATACAAAATCGAGCTCCATCATTGCTCCGACAGGAAGAGCTAAAATAAAGATTAAACGGAATGGCAATACAGCTTTAGCGCCAAATAAATATTCAGCACAACGTTCGCCATATACAGACCAACCAACAATCGTTGTAAAGGCAAATACAGCTAAACTAATAGCAACTAAGTAGCTACCGCCAGGAATAACCTGACCAAAGGCTGCAGATGTTAATGCCGCACCAGATTCGCCACTCGTCCATGCACCAGAAATAATAATAACCAAACCTGTGATGCTACAGATAATTAACGTATCTAAGAAAGTACCTAACATCGCAATCAAACCCTGACGAACCGGGTCATCAGTTTGAGCACTGGCGTGTGCAATTGGAGCCGAACCTAAACCAGCTTCGTTAGAGAATACACCACGAGCGACACCAAAGCGGATAGCCATCCATACTGTCGCTCCAGCAAAACCACCTTCCGCAGAGCTAGGGGTGAATGCGTGCTCAAAAACCAAGGCAAAGGCAGGAATGATCCCTTCAAGATTCATAAGCAGAATAACAACGCCACATAGAATATAAGCCGTTGCCATTACTGGTACAAGCGCTCCCGCAAATTTACCTACACGTTTAAGGCCACCCAATATAACGCCACCAGCAAGAACCATAATAATGAGGCCAACAACAAGAGGCGAAAAGGAGAAATTAGATTCTAGAACTTGAGCAATTGAGTTTGATTGAACTGCATTTCCGATACCAAAACACGCGACGGCACCAAATACGGCAAATAGAGTGCCGAGCCAGGCCCATTTTTCACCCATACCATTTTTGATGTAGTACATAGGGCCACCGACAAATGCACCCTTTTCATCTTTTTCACGGTATTTCACGGCAAGAACCGCTTCTGCAAATTTTGTTGCCATACCAAGTAACGCGGTCAACCACATCCAAAACAGAGCGCCCGGACCACCAATAAATACCGCCGTTGCAACACCAGCAATATTACCAGTACCTACTGTCGCGGACATGGCTGTCATCAGAGCTTGAAATGGCGGAATTTCACCAGCACCGCTAGACTCACGACCACTCCACATCAGTTTAAATGCACGACCAACATTTAGGATAGGCATAAACTTCAACCCAACGGTCAAATAGATACCAACACCTAATATGAGTACGAGCATAGGCACACCCCAAACAATGCCGTTAATCTGACCGATAAACTCGGAAATAAATTCCATTTTCTGATTCTCCAACAATAAAATTAATTAAAATGTCGCTCTCACCTAGCTCTGCAAATTGCAGACCAAGCATAAGAAATGATTAGATTTATTTCTTTAAAGGAAGCGTTTCAATGGCAGTGAATCAATAATGGGATAGCGCTGCAAGCACAAATTTATCTTACTTTCTCGTAAATAAAAGTCATACGAACCACAAAAACCACTAGAGGCGGGATATTATACTAATTAATTAACCTGTAAAAATTCACATTTTAACAACATTACGACCTAATTGAGCTTTAGAACAATAGATGCAACCTAAGTTTTAAATGCTAAAAAATTCACTTAGCAAGTATACATTTGCACCACGAACGCGCAACAATGGCTGAAATTGCTAGATAATGGTGCATACGACAGGTGTTTATGCTAGATAATCTTTAAAGTAAATTTATAGCTTCCTTAAAATTTTAAGATATTTATGCATTTTTACCCTTAAATATGGAAAGCATAAGATTTCACAAAATCATCATTTATATGAAATTATATTTTTCTGGATAATGTTTGATTTCGAATAATTTATCTACTGAATTGTCATTTATAGCGTTTTATCCCGTAAAAAAACAAGTTATCAGGACATATAAATAATACGAAAAACTCTGTAATAGTTGTGAGAATTGAACAAAAGCCCTTTAAAACAATGGAAAGAAGGATAATAATCAAAATTAATTTTATCCAACCATCATTATTGTCACGAATTTTGCACTGCTTTTAGCATGAGTATTCAGACCAATCATCTGAACATATATCAATTTATGCTAAAAATGGAGTAACTCAATGGAACTTAAAAAACCATACCTACTATTTCTTGGTGACGCAGCCGACCCCCTAGCAGCAAAAGTCGCTCAAGGTATTAAAACTTGGCATCCGGAGTATTGTGTAGGTCAATATCGCCTACCTACATGCAACGCTGATTGCGAAGTGGATGATCTTTCTATTGAGCAGGCTGTAAAAGCAGGTGCTAAAACTTTAGTTATTGGCGTTGCGAACCGTGGTGGCGTGATCTCTCAAGAATGGATAAGTGTACTAGTTGAAGCGTTAGACGCAGGGCTAGACATTGCATCTGGCTTACACAACAAGCTGACCGATATTCCTGAATTGGTAGCAAGTGCGGAGCAAAATGGTCGTGCTCTGTTTGATGTACGCTACCCTACCCAAAGTTACCCAGTTGCTAATGGCAAAAACCGCAAAGGTAAACGTTTGTTAACGGTTGGTACAGACTGTTCATGTGGCAAAATGTATACATCACTCGCGATTGAAAAAGAGATGAAAGCACAGGGTATGAATGCAGACTTTCGTGCAACCGGCCAAACCGGAATTTTGATCACAGGTGATGGCGTTAGCGTTGACTGCGTTGTTGCAGACTTTATTGCAGGAGCGATAGAAACAATCTCTCCTGAGAATAGTAGTGATCATTGGGACGTTATTGAAGGCCAAGGCTCTCTTTTCCATCCGTCTTTCGCTGGAGTTACAACCGGTCTCATTCATGGTGCTCAACCAGACGCTCTAGTACTTTGCCATGAACCAACCAGAACACACATGCGTGGACTTATTGATTATTCTGTACCCGATATAAAAACATGTATGGAAGCGAACTTAGCAGCTGCCAAATTAACGAACCCTAACGTGAAGTTTGTAGGTATTTCTGTCAACACCTCTCAGCTTGGCGAAAAAGCCGCACTAGAATTTATGGATAAAGTAGAATCTGAATTTGGCCTTCCTGTCGTTGACCCATTCCGTCAAGGTGTGAGCCGTATAGTCAGTAAACTATCGGAGGTGTAATGCATATAAGCTTTAAAGTAAAAAGTTGGCCGATTCGAGGGAGCTTCACTATTTCAAGGGGAAGTAAGACTCAAGTCGACGTCATTCAAGTAGAAATTTCTGAAAATGGAGCGATTGGGCGTGGAGAGTGCGTTCCTTATACTCGTTACAATGAGACTATCGATAGTACATTAACAGAACTTGAAGACCTGTTACCCACCCTTAAAAAAGGGATTACTAGAGAGCAGTTGCAAGACCTACTACCATCTGGTGCAGCACGCAACGCGGTCGATTGTGCGTTATGGGATCTCGAGTGCAAACAGAATAAACAGGCTATATGGGATAACTTAGCTACGGCCCCCCGTTCTTTGGTCACCGCGTTTACTTTATCGCTAGATTCACCAGAGAACATGAAGCAAGCAGCTATAGAAAATGCGTTCAGACCTTTGCTTAAATTAAAACTGGGTGGAGGCGAAGATCTTGCCAGAGTAGCAGCGGTGAGAGAAGGTTCACCCAATGCAAAGATCATTCTCGATGCAAACGAGGCGTGGACACCAGAGCTATATAAAGAGTTAGTCCCTGAACTCGTAAAACTGGGCGTCGCTATGATCGAGCAACCTTTCCCTGCAGGAGAAGATAAAATTTTGGAAACACTTCCGAGGCCAATTCCAATCTGCGCAGATGAATCTTGTCACGATAGGTCGAGCTTAAGTGAGATCTATGGTCGCTATGACATGATTAACATCAAAACCGACAAAACCGGTGGCTTGACTGAAGCGCTCGCTCTCAAACAAGACGCTGAGAAAGCAGGGTTACAAATTATGGTCGGCTGCATGTTGTCTAGCTCATTAAGCATGGCTCCAGCGTTTGTTGTCGCCCAAGGTGCAGACATTATCGACCTTGACGGCCCACTGTTATTAAGTGACGACATCCAATATGGATTCGAATTTGAAAATAATCATATGTTGCCATTTTCGTCAAAACTTTGGGGGTAATGGGGAGTCCATTGGGTCGCCCCTTATCCATTGAATAAAATTAGGAATAAATTATGCCACGTACTGTTTACTTAAATGGTGAATATTTACCAGAATCTGAAGCGAAGGTGTCCATATTCGACAGAGGCTTTCTGTTCGCCGATGCTATTTATGAAGTGACCGCTGTCGTCGACGGTAAGTTATTAGACAATGACGGACACGTCGCTAGGCTCGCTCGTTCTTGTGGAGAGCTGGAAATGAAAAATCCTCTAACCGCAGAAGAACTCGTTCATATTCAGAAAGAATTAGTCAGACTCAATGACGTAAAAGAAGGTGGTATTTATTTACAAGTCACAAGAGGCTCATCAGGTGACCGTGATTTCGCCTACCCTGAAAACACCGAGCCGACTGTCGTTCTCTTTTCTCAGTCACGTGCGGTTGTGGACTCACCTAAAGCGAAAAAAGGTATAAAGGTTATCTCTACGCCAGACATTCGGTGGCGACGTCGCGATATAAAAACAACATCCTTGCTTGCAGCATGTATGGCGAAGCAGGCCGCTATTGCAGCTGGCTGCGATGATGTTTGGCTGATCGAAGACGGCTACGTAACAGAAGGAGGCTCTAGCAACGCCTATATTATTACCCAAGACAATGTCATTGTTACACGTCCATTAAGTAATGACATTCTTCACGGTATAACTCGAGCCTCACTATTAAAAGTAGCCAAGCAAGAAAACTTAGTAATAGAAGAAAGGTTGTTTACCATTGAAGAAGCTTACGCGGCAAAAGAAGCATTCATAAGCTCAGCGTCAACCTTTGTTTGGCCAGTCGTTGCTATAGATGACAAACCAATTGGTAGCGGATCTCCCGGTCCTATTGCGATGCAGATCAGAGAAACATATATCGAGTTTGCATTGGCACAAGCTGTATAATTGCTAACATCATGTTAACTCTAGGTTGCATTAACTTTACAGTACAATATCTCGCAGGAGCCTAAAGGGCTCCTTTTTTCTCCACTTCTGGCACCACAAGCAAACTTTTTCTCTAGCCCCCTTCGAAAGTTCTCACAAAAACAGTACAATGCCCGGTGATTTGGCACCCATTAGACTAAAACTTAGCCAGATCGCGCAATTCTCAGACAGAAAATTATTCCAAGGAGAACAAATGGAAATGTTAGAAAGCTTTTTTGGGGTCATTGGTGACCTCACTTGGGGATGGTCATTAATACCATTCCTTGTAATTTTTGGCCTATTTTTTACTATTGTTACTGATTTTGTTCAGTTTCGATTCTTCGGACGTATGTTCCGAGTACTATCAAGCAAAAACCAAACCGCTGGTAAAGACAAAATTTCCGGACGTGAAGCCCTTTTATTATCAGTTGGTGGTCGTGTAGGTGGTGGTAACATCGCTGGTGTAGCTGTTGCTATTACCCTTGGTGGCCCAGGTGCCGTCTTCTGGATGTGGGCAATTGCATTGATAGGCATGGCAACGAGTCTAGTAGAGTGTTCACTTGCTCAGCTATATAAACGTAAAGAAGGCGACGAGTTCCGAGGTGGTCCAGCACGTACTATCATCCATGGTCTTGGCGAAGATTACCGTTGGTTAGCCTATGTACTTGCATTCTGTTTAATCGCATCTTTTGCATTTGGCTTTAACGCTTTCCAAGGAAATACCGTTGCTGGTGCCGTTCAAGATAGTTTAGGCATTGACCGTATGTATACTGGTGTATTTCTTGCTGTCGTTGTTGGTTTCATCATTTATGGTGGTATCAAGCGTATTGCAAAAGCAGCTGATATCGTTGTACCAGTCATGGCCGTCGCTTATGTTGCAATGGCTTTAATGGTTATCATTACTAATATTACAGAAATTCCAGCTATCATCGTAAACATCGTATCTAACGCATTTGGCATTGAAGAAGCAGTAGGCGGTGGTATGGGTGCAGCGCTGGCACAAGGACTGCGTCGTGGTTTGTTCTCAAACGAGGCTGGTCTAGGTTCAGCTCCTAACGTTGCTGCAACAGCAGACGTTACTCACCCTGTAAGCCAAGGCATTACTCAGTCTCTTTCTGTATTTATCGATACGATTATCGTTTGTAGCTGTACAGCCTTTGTTATTCTTCTAGGTGACGTTTATGTCCCAGGAGCAGAAGGCATTGATGGTGTAGTGCTAACTCAACAATCTTTAGTTTCTCACTTCGGTGCGTGGACTCAGTACTATCTAACATTCGCAATTCTACTATTCTCTTTCAGTTCAGTTATCTACAACTACTACCTGGGTGAGAATGCACTAACCTTTATGACTAAGAGTCCAATGGCTGTGCATATATTGCGTATTCTAGTTATTGGTATCGTATTTATTGGTGCCGTAGCACCAGGTGCAACATCTGTGTTCTTCTTCTCTGATCCATTGATGGGTATTTTGGCTATAGTGAACTTACTCGCCCTAATCATGCTGTTCCCAACAGCAACTCGCTTGATCAAGGACTACAGAAAACAGCTTAAAGCAGGCATTGAACATCCGGTGTTAAACCCTGACGAGTATGCCGATCTCGATATCGATACAACCGCGTGGGTTAAAAAAACTAATCTAAGTTACGTTTAGTTTCAAACAAAAATCAGATGCCAGTCCGTTAATTCAGACTGGCATTTTTTATCCTTGGCCCGCGAAAAACTCCTATATTGTTCACAAACATAATTAATTTGGTATTAGTTGTCTTTTTGCAACAAACAAGTGCATTAAAGGTAATGTATTGCATAAATAGCTTAAGGTACTATCCGGTAACTAATATAAGAATGCATGAAACGTGTAAACGTATAAAGACATGCGAAATAACGTGACGAAAATGGATCTGGAGCGATAATGGAACCTATATATATAGAGTTAATACAGACTCTCAAAACTCATATCGATGAAAAGAGAATCATCACTGACCCAACCTTAACCCTTGCCTACGGCACTGATGCTAGCTTTTATAGAATGGTACCTAAAATCATTCTTCAGCTCGATACTCTTGATGAAGTTGTCCTCACCATCAAAGCCTGTAATGAAAAGCAGATACCAATAACATTTCGCGCCGCAGGAACGAGTCTATCTGGACAAGCAATATCTGACTCTGTGCTTATTACCTTAACCACAAACTGGCGTAATCATAAGATCATTGATGAAGGCGAACAGATTTGGCTGCAGCCTGGTGTTATTGGTGCAGACGCTAACAAATATCTTTCCCCTTACGGGCGTATGATTGGTCCAGATCCTGCTTCTATCAATACTTGTAAAATTGGGGGAATAGCAGCAAACAATGCATCTGGTATGTGTTGTGGCACATCTAAAAATAGCTATAAAACCCTCGCAGGAATGACCGTTGTCTTGGCTGATGGTACTGTGCTCGATACTCTCGATGATAGCAGTATTGAATCTTTTAAATTTAGCCATAAAGAACTATTGTCAGACCTAACAATACTCGCCCAAGAATGTCAGAACAACTCTGATATTGCAGACAAAATACGCCATAAATATCGTCTTAAAAACACTACTGGATACAGCCTTAATTCGTTGGTAGATTATGATGACCCAATTGATATTCTTCAGCACCTACTCATCGGTTCAGAAGGTACACTCGGCTTCATCGCCGACATCACTTATAACACAGTAATCGACCACGCTTTTAAAGCATCTGGGTTGTTTCTATTCGCCGATATTGAGACCACTTGTTTCGCTGTCAGCGAATTGAGTAAAACCGATGTAGCTGCGGTTGAATTAATGGATAGCCGCTCACTCGCTTCTGTCGCCAATGAGCCGGGCATGCCTGATTTTATCGCTGAATTAGAAGCAAAAGGGAACAAAGAAGCAGCAGCCATTCTTGTGGAAATGCATGCTGTAGATGAACAAGATCTCGCGACTCAAGTCAAAGCTATTACGAGTATCATTAACCAATTTTCACCCATTGAAGCAGTAGAGTTTAGCCGTGATGCTACCGTTTGCGCTCAACTTTGGGCTATACGAAAAGGACTATTTCCCGCCGTTGGTGCGGTACGAGAAACGGGTACAACGGTAATTATCGAAGATGTTGCATTTCCATTGGCCCAACTCGCACCCGCCGTTCGAGACTTACAGAACCTATTCATTAAGCACGAATATAATGAAGCAATAATTTTTGGTCATGCGTTAGCCGGTAACCTACACTTTGTCTTTACTCAAGCCTTTGAAACCGAATCAGAAATAAACCGTTATAGTGCCTTTATGGACGACGTGGCACAACTCGTGGCAGTAGAATACAAAGGTTCACTAAAAGCAGAGCACGGCACAGGCCGAAATATGGCACCCTACGTAGAACTGGAGTGGGGCAAAGACGGCTATGAATTGATGCAAAAGATCAAACGCATCTTTGATACAACCGGTATTCTAAACCCCGGAGTCATCCTAAATAGCGATCACGAATCGCATATAAAAAACCTCAAAGAAATGCCGGCAGCCGATGAATTAATCGACAAGTGTATCGAATGTGGATTTTGTGAGCCAGTGTGCCCTTCTAGAAACCTTTCATTGACGCCAAGACAGCGAAACACTGTCTATCGTGAAATACGCCGTCTCTATAAGACTAATGAAGACCCGGCTAAACTCGCCGAAATGGAAAAAGTATTCCGCTACCAAGGTATTGATACCTGTGCCGCGACTGGGCTCTGCGGAGACCGCTGTCCAGTTGGGATTAATACCGGTGATCTCATGCGAAAACTCCGGGAAGATCACTCTTCTCTTGCCAAAACAATAGCGAGTTGGACTGCGGATCATTTCGAGGGTGTCACCTCCGCCACCAAGCTAGGATTGGGAGCAGCAAATGGTGTGCATAGCCTTATTGGAACGAACAACATGCGAGCTATCACCAAAGCGGCTCACAAACTATCAGGCAAGCGAGTACCGTTATGGACACCACATCTTCCAAGACCTGCGAAAGATATCGCTACAATTAAGATAAACTCGGTAGGCAAAGAGAAAGTAGTTTATTTCCCTAGTTGCGCGTCTCGCAATATGGGAACAGAAAAAAACGCCATAGACAGTCGACCATTAGCAGAAGTAACGATTTCGCTACTTGAAAAAGCGGGGTACGACGTAATACTCCCTGATGACGTAAAAAATCAGTGCTGTGGTATGCCGTATAAAAGTAAAGGTTTCGTTGATACCGCAAATAGCAAAATGGGTGACTTACAAGCATCACTTTGGCAGGCTTCTAAGCAAGGGGAGTATCCTATCCTTATGGACACCAGTCCATGTGCAAGCTTAAGCAAAGAAGCCCTACAAAAAGAGTTATCGATATACGAACCGTTTAAGTTTGTTGCCGAGTACGTATTGCCTCGACTAGCTATAACGCCTCAAAAAGAACCTGTAATGTTACATATTACCTGTACATCGAGAAAGAGTGGCTTAGCTGGTGTTATACAGCAGGTGACTGAAGCGTGTGCTGAAAATGTGATCATTCCTGAAGACATACAGTGTTGTGGATTTGCAGGTGACAAAGGGTTTACCAAACCGGAATTGAATGCCTCTGCGTTAGCCTCTTTAAAATCAGAAGTACCTGATAATTGTACAGAAGGTTATTCTAACAGCAGAACTTGTGAAATAGGCTTATCAGAGCATAGTGGTATCGAGTACCGCTCTATTCTTTATTTGGTAGATAAGGTTAGTTAACAACCGGTTTCATGCTATTTAGACCGATATGGATTCACTTTATTAAGCAGCCTTCAGGCTGCTTTTTTATTACATAATTGATAGGAATGGAACTAAGCTGGAATGATTGATTTCTTGTCCGTCACATCCATGCCACTGGTTAAACTTCTATTTATGGTTGATATTTGAATAAAAAATTAAATTTAAATAAATAAAACTAAAAAAATTAAAATACCTAATTGTGAGTATTTTTAATATGTTACTAAATTACAAAAATCCTAACCATTAATAGGTATTATTTACTTATACAACGTAAATAAGCTACAAACCAAATTTAAATAAAAATAACACTTAAATTTTAAATAATATATACAAATTAAAACAGATATAAAACTCGTATCTATTATCATTATTTTTGCAACACTCTGTGTCATTTGGCTATTAATCAACAAGAGCTAGAGAATTAAGTTATTGATAAATAGAATTAATTATTTAACCAAAACATAATCAACTCATAGCATTAACATAATAAACCATTATGTTACACAAAGACAACAATGCCAGCCTTTAATTACATAAGAATCAATATAGACTATCAGGTAAATAAATAACATCCGTATAAAAATAACGAAATTATAAAAATCACTATTATTAAAAATATTATTAACCCAATAAAGATAGAACACAAACTGGAGTAGTTTTAATGACCACCCTATTAATATCAGTAACACCAATAATATTACTCATCTGGATGATGACCAAAAAAAATGGCATCCCATCTCATATAGCCCTTCCTATCACAGCCTTACTGGTTGGGATATTACAATACTTCCATTTTAATACCGACTTTACCCTAATAAGTGCAAACGTTATTGCTGGCTCCCTCTCTGCTATTACCCCTATTTCAATCGTAGCTGGCGCAATATTAGTAAATAGACTCACATTCCTTTCCGGAGCTGAAGCGACGATTCGAAGCTGGCTAGAAGGTATTAGTAAAAATCAGGTAGCCCAATTGATGATCATTGGTTGGGCATTTGCCTTCATGATAGAAGGCGCGTCTGGTTTCGGTACACCAGCCGCCATTGCTGCGCCTATTTTAGTTGGATTAGGATTTCCACCGCTTAAAGTCGCCATGCTTGCACTGGTAATGAACTCTGTACCTGTCTCCTTTGGTGCTGTAGGCACACCAACTTGGTTTGGTTTTTCTAATCTTGGGTTGGATATGGAAACCCTACAAGAAGCCGGAAAGGTAAGTGCGCTTATCCATTTAATCGCTGCTTTTGTTATTCCTCCGATGGCGCTTAGATTTGTCGTGAAATGGCAAGAGATACGGAAAAACTACTTATTCGTTCTGTTAAGTACGCTCTCTTGCACCGTACCTTACTTCTTAATTGCACAGTGGAACTATGAATTCCCAGCATTAGTAGGAGGGGCGATTGGCCTATTGCTTTCCGTTCTTATTGCAAAAGCACAAATTGGTTTAGGCAAAGAAGAAGGTCAAACAGAAGATATTCAAAAAACGACAGTGACCGGTGCTCAGGTATTTAAAGCAATGACCCCAACACTGCTGCTCATTCTGATTCTCGTCGTTACGCGTATCAAGCAATTCGGTCTAAAAGCAATGCTGACTGACAATACCGAGATGTTTACTCTCTCGTTCGGTCCTTTGGGCGATTTCAGTGTTAGCAACGCTCTAATACTAAAATTAAGTCACATTTTGGGAACGGATGTGGGCTGGGCCTATAAGACATTATATGTCCCCGCTGCCATTCCTTTTCTTCTCGTGGCGCTTATTTCTATCCCAGTTTTTAACCTTCAAAGAAACGTGGTTAAACAGATGTTTGCTGAAACGGCTAATCGCATAAAGATGCCATTTATCGCACTCGTGGGCGCGTTAATAATGGTCAAGCTTATGATGACCGGAGACAGCAACTCTCCCATTATGGTAACAGGACAAGCATTTTCTGATTTAATGGGTTCAAGTTGGCAATACGTTGCAGCTTATTTGGGCGCATTAGGGGCATTTTTCTCTGGTTCGGCTACCGTATCTAACCTCACTTTTGGTGCGATTCAACAGACTATTGCTATTAACGTCGGTATTTCCCAAACCACTATTTTAGGTCTTCAATCTGTTGGAGGAGCTATGGGGAACATGGTTTGCATTAACAATATCATCGCTGTTTCTACTATCTTAGGAATAGCAAATAAGGAAGGTTACATAATTAAACGTACCGTCAAGCCTATGATCGTTTACGGTATTGTTGCGGCCATTGTAAGTACGTTCATCTAAATCCAAGCTGAGTAATGTTGCAAGAGGCCTCGACAACTGTACCTTTTAAAAACTCTCAGCGTTTCTGTTATAACTGTCGTAAATGTGCTCTATAAATAGCTTAGTTTTAACCGGTAAATGTTTGGTATAAGGATAAACAGCAAAAATACCCAAGCATTTACCTACCTGTTTATGGAGCACTTCCACAAGCGAGCCCGATTTCAAATCTTCAGCAACTAATACTTTTGGCACATAAATCAAACCTTGCCCTAACAACGCGGCACGCCTTAGTGCTGAGGCGTTGTTAGTACAAAAATTCCCTGCAACTTTTAGAGTAAATGGCTCTCTTTCCCCTTTAAACAACCATTCATCTGAACCGGTTTCCTGAAATGAATAACCTAAGCAATTGTGTTCTGTAAGATCTTGAGGGACTTTAGGAATAGTATGTTTCTCAAAGTAATTCGGCGCTCCACAAATTATCCAGTGAGCATCAACAAGTCGCCTTGCAATCAAGCTTGAATCCGGGAGTACACCTGTTCGGATTGCTAAATCATAGCCACCCGAAAGCAAATCAACAAATTGATTATCTAAGTCCATATGTACGGTAATATCAGGGAATTTTTCACTAAACTCAGCAATAGCCTGAGGTAAAATAAGCTCACCAGAAATGGTGGGGACAGTTAAACGTATCGTCCCCGAAAAGGTGTCACTTAACCCTTTTAATTCTTCTTGAGCATTTTCAACAGAAAGGTAAATTTCTCTCGCATGGCGAAAAAACACTTCTCCCGCTTCCGTAAGAGTAAGTTTCCGAGTCGTTCTAAAGATAAGTTGTACGCTTAACTCTTGTTCCAAACGAGTAATGCGTTTACTGATCACGGATTTCGTTAGACCTACTTTTTCCGCTGCTTTACTAAAAGACCCAAGCTCAATTAGATGGTAGAAAATTAGAAAATCGTCTGTATTTCTCTTCATTATTAAGGCTCTTGCAACATTTAAAGGGACCGTTGCTAAGATCTTACTAAAGAATAGATAAAGTTACCGAGATCGAACTAGGAATTAACAAAATAGAGCTCATCACACGTGCAATTAAATTCATCTAACGGAAACCAAGATTTCTCCACATTATCTAATAGAAAGAGCTGACCACTAGAATACTTGAATTCAAACTTACGTTGTTCATCATCCGTATAGGCAAGTCTTATATCGTTGGGATTAGCGCTGATTACAGAAACTTTACTTGGTTCAGCGCTCGTCACATCAATAAATTTATCAAGCGCCTCTTTAATCTGATATCGCATATCTCCTCCTGAGAATAACTTTTTAGATACTGTAAGCTATAAACATGATAAAAAACAGAATTTTAATCCATTATTTTTGAATCGTCTCTGACATTAAGTAGGATGTATAAAAAGTGTCCACCTTCCTAAACAATTATTGTTAGAAAAATTCCGGTTGTACTTGCTGCGATTTAGTAACAAGATAACGTCAATCACCCTATAACCTTCAAATCGGTTCCTAAATGACACTACGTAATATGCTTCAACTCCTGCTGCTTGCAGCCCTTTGGGGTGGTTCATTTTTGTTTATGAGAGTGTCAGCAAATGCGCTTGGACCGGCAGTATTGATTGAAGCTAGGGTAACATTAGCCGCACTTTTTTTATTGCTCGTATCATTGTTTTTAAAAAGAAAACTGCCACTGTTAAAGTACAAACGACACTTCTTAATTATTGGGTTATTTAATACCGCGCTGCCCTTTCTCTTTTTTGCTTACGCCGCACAGACACTTAATGCATCAACACTTTCTATATTAAATTCAACTGCGGCCATTTGGGGCGCGGTTATTAGCGTATTCTGGACAAAAACAGCGCTAACGAGACAGGCTTCTTTTGGATTAGTTATAGGCGTGATTGGTGTCGTCATTCTTGTTGGTTGGGATGCCGCGAGTTTAGGTTCAGAATCAATACTGCCAATCACTGCAGGGATACTAGCTGCCGTTTGTTATGGTATCGCCAGTAATTACACTAGAACGGCACCACAGATTTCATCCTTTGACAATGCACATGGAAACATGTGGGCTGCAGCTCTCATCGTCTTGCCATTGGTTTTCTTTATCCCAATCAGAGAAGTACCTACAATAGAAATCAGTCTGTCCGTTATTGCATTGGGCGTATTCAGCACAGGTGTTGCCTACTTGCTGTACTTTAACTTGGTTGCAAATGTCGGCGCAGCTTCAGCTCTTTCTGTTACTTTCCTCATTCCCGTTTTTGGTATCTTATGGGGTTACTTGATATTGGATGAACAAATAGGTTGGAACACCTTATTTGGTACACTATTGGTGCTTTCTGGCACCATGCTAGTTACCGGATTTTCCTTGCGCTCATTTGTCAATTCGAAGCTAAGAGTCGAGTGCAGCCGATAAATTGATAAAAAATCAACTTTAGGTTACAAGAGTAAGCATGACACCATATACAAAAAATTATATGCATTACATCATCAAGTTGACCTCATTGATTACGATACTTTTTTTGGTGCCGTTTGGCTTTCATCCTGCTCACAACTTGGTAGCTATAATAACGAGTCAACACACATATTTTCTGGTGTTATCAAGGATAAAAACCTTGAAGAATCTAGTGGATTAGCCATTTCTATACTGAATCCAAACACGCTATGGAGCCACAATGACAGCGGTAATACACCTTCTCTAATTGCATTTGATTTACAAGGTAAATTCAAGGCTAAAGTGGATATTAAAGGAATCGAAAATATAGATTGGGAAGATCTAGCGGCATTTAAATACAATGAAGAGAATTACCTCATTATCGCAGATACCGGTGACAATTACGCTCAACGAGACGAGTATTTTCTTCATATCATCCGAGAACCGCTGTTAACAAAAAAACATTATTTTGATCCCATTATCGTTACTCCCAACTGGAGTATCTCTTACACCTACGCAGATGGAGCTCGAGATTGCGAATCTGTCGCCGTGGACATGGTAAATGAAAAAATATTATTACTATCTAAAAGAGAGCAACAACCTATTCTTTTTGAATTACCACTTCAAAGTAATAAATCATATCCTAATGATTTGAATAGTAATAAGCAACAAATTGCAACGAGATTAGGTGCAATCCCTTCATTCCCAGAACCAGCAAATCCGGAATTTAGTTTCATTGATTTACTAGGCTACTCGACACAACCGACGGCAATGGATATCTCCAATAATGGCCGCTTTATCGCAGTACTGACCTATGACAGTGCGTTTGTATTTGAAACGAATGGCAGCACCGATTGGCTTTCCATACTTTCATCGCTACCAACAAGATACGAACTACCATCGTTAAAACAAGCCGAGTCATTAGCATTTGGGTCTGACAGCGGCAGCCTTTACGTCACTACTGAAAAACTACCCGCCCCCATCATAGAAATCCCAATCAAATTATAAATTCCACTAAACCACGTTTTGAAAACAGAAAGCATCACCACCACCTAGCTAGATAAACTTCAACATGCAAAATAAAGATTGCTAGGTGGCTGTTTATTTAAAATGAATATAAGATGAACCAAGTTTCTAAACCATTACTTATATTTTATTGATAATGAATATTGAACACTTAAGATTATTTGTTCGAATCGCCGCAACGAATAATATCAGCCAAGCAGGGCAAGAACTCGGCTTATCACCTGCTGTTGCAAGTGCCCATGTAAATAAGCTGGAAGAAGGACTAGGCGTGCGCCTGGTTCATCGTACGACTAGAAAGGTATCATTGACTGAAGAAGGTATCGACTTTCTCCCTCATGCAGAAGAAGTACTCGCAACCATTGAAGCCGCAAGAGCATCTGTTGGTGTAGGCAATGCATTACCTCAAGGCACTTTGCGGATAACAGCGCCAGCGTCATTTGGCCGAATGCACTTACTGCCAGCACTGAAAGAGTTTTTGGCTTTACACCCTCGCCTTTCTATCGATTTGCGTCTAACCGATTCTATTGTCGATCTCGTTGAAGGTGGCTTCGATATTGCTATTCGAAATGCGGAACTAAAAGATTCAAGCTTGATTGCTCGTAAACTGGCACCGGACAATCGTATCATTTGCGCTTCACCCGACTACCTAGCAAATAACGGTCAGCCTAGTTATCCCGAAGATCTTCGTGCGCATCACTGCATAAACCTAATGGGTTTAGAAAACTGGTTATTCGAAACACCCAATGGAGCACTCAATATAAAGACAAAAGGCAATTTACGGACCGACCATGGTGAAGCAGTAAGAGACGCTTGTATTCAGGGGTTGGGTATAGCAATGGCAGCAACTTGGAGTGTATATAAACAACTTGAAAGTGGTGAGTTGGTCCAGATTCTAAAAGAATATCCTTTAGATTCAGACTCTGGAATTTGGGCCGTTTACCCAAGTTCACGTTTACTGGCACCGAAGGTTAGAGCCTTTATTGATTATTTCGCTGACTACTATGGAAATCCGCCCTATTGGGACAAAACCGTTTAGGATAAAAGGCTAATCAGAGTGTCGAATGGATTTCAATATCAAAATATTAGAATAGTGGTCGGTAATTGATAATTAACAGACAACGATAAACGGTTTATAGAAATAATATACAACCTGCCCATTTTTCGAGTAATAGGCAGAAGATCAAGTTAACACTTGTGCTTTTAAACTCTATTAAATACTTGCGTAAGTTCGTAAGCAAGCTTCCCGACAAAGTTTTCAAAACATTGTAAAAATTAGTACCACACCACAATTTCAAACACTTCCAATTTCCACTGCTATAAAAAAATGATATTTAACACCCACTATTTGACTGACAATAACACAAAAGAGAAATTTGGATGAAACATCAGCTTATCGTTACCTCTCTACTCCTTGCAGCGTCCTCAGTGGCTAGCGCGAATGTGCAATTTTCTAATCCCGGAGACGAGTTAGGTGAGCCGTCAAAATATCAACAATACGAAAATATTCTCTCTGCGTCTGAGCTTCAAATTTCAGACCCTGAAGGTAAAAAAGGCAACAAAGAATACTTTGCATTAGATAACGACTATGCAGGCATCGTTAATAGCAACTTCTACGTGAATAAGTCTACAGAAGCCCTTGTTTTCACGATGAAAAATGACCACCTTCGCAATGAGTTACGAGTGCAAAAGAATTTCCGCACTGACTTACCTAGCGAATTTTACAAATTAAGCTCCGAAGTAGAGATCATCAATCCAGAAGAGTCAATGAAGGACTCGGATTCAAAGCAAGACGAAATTACTTTCTTACAAGTACACAATAAAGGCTTGGATGATTTGGGAACTCACAATGTTCCTCATCCACTATTACGAGTTGTATGGAAACGAGACAAAGATGGTATACAAGGTCATTTTTGGGCGATTGTTAAAAACAACGCCGTCATCTGTAAGGGGACGTTCGGGAAAAAAATAAAGACAAAGAAATGTGCAAGTCTGAAGTGGCGTATTCTCAAGTTGACTTAGGCAAAGCGCCTACCGGAAAATCAACGGACTTCGATATTACTGTGGGTAACAAAATATTAGCGATCGATGTTAACGGTGAACGTAAGATGGAAAAAGACATCGACTACTGGCGTCACCTACTGACTTACTTCAAAGCAGGTGTTTATAACCAATTTACCAATGGCCAAAGTGAAGCTCACTTCTATAAACTAGAGTACACCGCACTTAAGAATTAACGGCTCTCCAGTATCGAATGTCAAAAACTCTGCAGCCTAGTGATTGTTATCGCAAAGGCTGCTTTTCTACATTGCCTACCAAAATTCCATCTTCGTTCAGTCCACAAGAACTAAATCCCCTAAAATATATAAGTGTAAATAAATTACATTTATGACAATTTAGTGAACAATAAAATAGATCTTGATCACATTAATTAAGTGTTATATTGTTGTTACAAGATATTTAGGTAATTAAATTACAAGAGGACGTCATTATGTTAACCATTATCAAAAATTTATTTATCCCACAAAAAGATTATGCAGGACGCAATATAGATAATGTCATTGTGCGTCTCGCCTTACAATCAGGGACTGACATTCACGCTTGGTCTTACATTACAGAACAATCTGTTTATGAAAATACCATCAGTGGTATGCGCATTTATCCCCATGAAGTAACGAAACACGCAGCGTAAAAGTCGGAGTCAATTATCATCTATTCCTTAACAAGACGAAGCCCATGTGGTAACGCGTCTCCAAAGGCGCGTTTTGACTCTGACTCATCCATTTCTTTCACTTCCTGTACCAATTCTATCCATGCTAACGGTGCTTTACTGCGCTGTAGTTTGCTCACTACCTGTTGACTAAAATCATCTGAAATATCAAACAATCTATCTCCCGTTTTACGACACATCATCACCACGGCGAAACCAATTATGGGTTCTTTAGTCCAATTCTGCTCTAGTAGAGTGGGTAACCATTGCTCTACCTGTTCACGGGGCAATACAGAATGCTGGCTGCCATACATCAATTGACGTGCCGCTATTCGGCCTAATGCCCACCAGTGAGCCTGAGCATGCTGCGCTTCACTTACCGCTTTATTCATAAACCACTTAGCCATCAATACCTTATCTTCAACATGCAAGTGTTCTAACGAAGCGCCGAGACGTACCATCGCTTCATAACTTTTTTCTTGCGCTTCTTTGGCAACCTTGGGGTTACGTAACGAACCAGGGTGTAAGTATTTTACAATGTCAGACGCAATGGCTTCTTGTTGATCGGAATTAAGACCGCCGGAAATTCTTCTCCAAAATACCCACCAATCACTCCAGCCCTGATGATTCTGATATTGAATGCCTTGCGAATAGAGTGACCACATCTGTTCTATACGCCAATCGTCGGTTGGGTCACCAAACCCCGGCCTTAGGGCATAGCCAGAGAGTCTAAGCCAGTTTTTTTCATGTTGTTCTGAACGACGACGTCGTTTTCTTCCTTTCGAAAAGGCGTCGAATACGTGACGTGAAGTCGAAAAGTTCCAATCAGCTCGCTTACCTAATTTTTGTTCGAGTTCTTTAACTAATGTTTTTATTGTTTTCGGATCAGCATTTTTTTTGTTACCACTATACGCCGTAGCAATCAGATCTAAGGAGACTTGCAACTTAGGCGATAATGTTTCCGACTCTTGGGTAACATCCGCTTGTTTTCTTATCTCAAACTCCACTGCCCAACGTGTTTCTGCATCATCAGTACTAACGCATTCTAATTGCAGCGTACCTACTTCAGTCAATTTGCAAGCTAATTGAACTTCTACCCGCTGTTTCTGATTTGCATGCAGCTCGTCTGTGCTTTCTATGCGATCTAGAGTTGTAATATAAGGAGGTAGCGGAGTAAAAATATCCGTGTTTACCTTGTACATTGCTCCATTTAAGGCTGGTTTGTTATCACTCAGCTTGTCATGTATCGACGTTAACAGATTAAACCGAACTGGCTCACCAAGCGTTAGAGAAAATTTACGTCCAGACAATCGAATTTCTTGTCCTTCTTCTATACCTTTGGACAGCAGACAGATGGCATTACCAAAGCCTTTTTTCTCAGCTAAATGCAAGAAATAGGAACGGGCAGAGCCACCACCAATCTTTAACTGCGCTCCGCGGCGTGCTTTACCAAAAGCTACCGCCCCCAATGCGACAGCAAGGTCTGGATGAGGATTGTCCAGCACAGTAACGGGGCTTCCTCGCCAGTTACTCAGTATGGTTGTCACTTGTTCAGTTACTAGTTCACTATTAAAAACGCCTCCATTAAGCAAGACTCCGACAGGGACCACTGTTTCTTCGACCTGTTGGTTATCAGAGGCGGCAAGTCCAAGTGCATTTCTGGCAACGGATTGATGCTGAGAAATAAATTCAGCAATATGCTTGGTCACCGCTGGATCGGCGACATAAGGGAGACCGAATTCAATAACCGCTCTACGTCTTTTATCTGGCAAATCGGTTATCTGTACCTGAGGAAAGAAACCTTCTAAGGCGATGTTATGTACTTCCTGCTTAGACAGTGCCACGCTTTTGGTGCCACCAATAAGTTTAGACCCACTACCAAGCATGGTTATCTTTACTTGATCTTGTTCTGTTTTACTAAGCAGCTGCTCTTTTGCCTTTCGTGTTTGTTGAATCAACTTTGAAAGGCTCGATGCATTCAGTTTTTTGTCTTTATTAAATCGCTGCTCTGCAACATGCGCAAGCGCGAGATCTAGGTTGTCACCCCCTAGCATAAGGTGCTCACCAACCCCAATACGGTTTAAGGCTAACTCATCATCGACATGTTGGGCTTCAATTAAACTTAAATCGGTCGTCCCTCCGCCTACATCACATACCAATATGAGCGGAACATCGGTCAACTCGGTTTTTGCTGACTCAGCATGACGCGCATACCAGTCGTAACAAACCGCTTGAGGCTCTTCCAATAACGCTATTTTACTTAACCCAGCTAACTTAGCAGCCTGAAGAGTAAGTTTCCGAGCACTTTCATCAAACGAGGCCGGAACAGTAACAACTACTTCTTGGTTTTCTAAAACATTAATTGGGTTATGGTAGTTCCAAGCCTGCCGTACATGGTTAAGATAACTGGCTGTGGCAACAACAGGAGAAACCTTATCTACATCTGTACTCGCTACCCATGGCAGAATGTCAGATTCTCTATCTACTGCCTGATGCGACAACCAACTTTTCGCACTTGAAACTTGTCTTCCTTCAACCTTTGCGCCTAGTTCTCTGGCCCACTCGCCGATAATCGCGGCATTGGTATCTCCCTCCACAGGAAAATTTTCCCATGGTAATACCATGTCATTAGTGGATATTTGTTCTTTGGCAGGATGAAATCGAAAAGAAGGTAACAAAGGCTTACGGCTCACTTCTCCCGGAGCGACAAGTTGGTCAATATCAAAAATAGATATCGGTGATTCTTTTAGTTGATCAGTGATTTCACTGTAAGCGACAACAATATTTGTCGTGCCTAAATCGATACCGACCAAATAACGAGCAGAAGCCATGATTTATCCTTTTTGTATACCTTTTCAAACTTAAAGCTGTTCAGTTAAGGTTCTAACCGAACAGCCTTATGTAATAAGGGGGCTAACCAGTTTAGCCAGCTTTATACTTCACGCACGTCAAATTCAACATGCCATTTTTGCCCGTTGTCGGTCGCAATCGCTTCTAAATAGAGTGTACCCAATTCCGTAACTCTAGCGGCAAGCGAGACAGGAACAATCTCTCCGGAGTTGCGCCCTTCAGAGGCCTGAAGTGTTACTTGGATCTCTGGAAGTTCTTCTAATTCTTCTGGCTTCCAGTAATCTAAATGAGTACCAGCTTGATCATCTCGTCGAGTGGTTGAACCATAAAACTGAAACTGAACCGGTTGGCCTATAATCAACCCAAATTCTCGGCTTTCAACCTGACAATATGATCCTTCTTCCATTCCAAATGGAGCAACGCAGATGGCCTCCATCGGGGGCTCCATTCCCGGAATCGCAGGCATAGAACTTTCAATACCAACATAGTAACTACTTGCTATACCTCCGCGAATGCGCACACCAGTGCCTTGTCTAACGACACCATAATATGCCGCACCATTTGCAACAGCGAGGTCAAGATCTAAACCGCTGAGTTTTTTGGCTACTTGGCTATTATTACTTTCAGGGGAATTTATTTGTTCAGCGTTACTTGCTTGCTCAAGCCATGAGTTAATCGTTGCAGTAAGACGCTCTTCAAGCAAAGTTGATTTTAACACCCCACCGTTGAACAAGATGGCCGTGGGCTTAATAAAATCGAGAGCCGGTTGTTCACCAAACATACCGCTAAACACATCTTGCGTTGCATTACTCTGTTTACATAAGAAGGCAGCGATATGGCGAGTAATTCCAGCATCTTGCGCATAAGGTAGCCCCATATGAGTCAATGCGCTACGCGCTTTTTGAACGGGATGCTCATGTACTTGAACCATAGGGAAAAATCCATCAACCAATGTTTGTTGGACTTCTTCTTTCGTCAACTCAGTTTTTAGCGTTGTACCGAGTAACTTTGATCCACGACTGGGAATAACGATAGGAACAGAGTGTGTTTCACTATCATTAAGCAAGGCTTCTTTTGCATCTCGACACGCTTGTGTGATCGCCTGAATTTGCCATGGTTGAAGATCTTTACCTTCTTGAGCCATCTTCATCTTAATGCGATAAGCAAGGGCGAGATCCATATTGTCTCCCCCCAAAAGAATGTGCTCACCAACCGCGACACGGTTGAGATTTAGATTACCTTCTTCTTCTGTTACAGCGACCAAAGATAAATCCGTTGTACCACCACCAATATCCACGACTAAAACAACATCACCAACGTCAACTTCATTTCGCCATTGGTCATTGCTGTTATTTATCCAGCTATATAAAGCCGCTTGTGGTTCTTCAAGTAAGGTTAAATGCTCAAAACCAACATTTCTCGCGGCTTCTGCAGTCAATTCTCTTGCTGCTGGGTCAAAAGAGGCAGGTACGGTAATGGTAAGATCTTGTGCTTCTAACCTATGCTCAGGATTTTTAAAATTCCATGCATCTTTCAAATGTTCTAGATACAACTCTGTCGCTCTTAGCGGTGAGATTTTCGCAACTTCTTCAGGGCTACCTTGAGGAAGAAATGCATCGTGACGATTGACACCTCCGTGACACAACCAAGATTTTGCACTCGCCACAAGGCGAATCGGTGTTTTGGCCCCAAGATTTCGAGCCACTGCACCCACTAACGCATTTGGTGTGGTTGTCCATGGAAGCACTCGCGAACCTTCGCCCATTTCATATTCAGATGGTTGGTACACAAAAGAACCTAATTGTGTTCGGTCTTCAACCTGACCCGGTCCAACTAATTGAGGAACAGTAAAAACCTGTACAGACGCATCTTCATTATTCAATTCAACATAAGACAAAACACAATGAGTTGTCCCTAAGTCAATACCCACACTGAATTTAGAATTAATGTTGTCCATTAAAGCTCTACCTCAGCTGGCGCGATAATCGAAGCATCATAGTTTTCAGACAACTTAGGCAGGTTCAGTTTATCGGCTTTCCAACCTTTATGAATAAGTGTTCCGCTAAATGGCGCGCTTCCAGTCACATTACCAACTAAGCGAATAGCTTGAGAATTAAAGCCTTCATTGATCGTAATACGAGTCTCTTCTTCTTCATTTTGTATATGGGAAAGTACGACATATTCAGACAACACTTTTTGCCCACCGGAATGAATAACTCGGGCAGCAGCACCCACTTCATCATCGGAAAAACCGGTTAAATCTTCTTTAAGGAAATCAATCAATCTTGCTTCTTTTTGCATAATTGAGAGCAGCTGCATTGCAGAATCCGTACTTGCGGTTTTTAACTTTGATTCTACCTCAACTACCTTTTCTACCACTTTCTCAACTTCTACTATTTTTTCTACTTCAATTATTTTCTCTACTGGTTTCTCTACTTCAACAATTTTTTCGACTGGTTTTTCAACCGTTTTTTCAATCACTTGGGATTTACGGGATACAGCGATAATTAGCAGTAAAATGGAAGATGCTGCTAGTCCTGCATGCAACATATCAAATGTAGTAGGGATCAGATTTAAATCAAAAGTCATTTTTCGCTCTCTGTAAATAACAATTCTGAATGTAACGGACAGACAACGTTTATGGCCGGCTGCCTACAGTAATCAATAAATTGGGACCATTGTCTCATATTTCAAGCGTATATGGGTGACAAAATTTTGCCACAAAACTCAATCTATAAATGAAATATCTCACTGATATTGTTATGGTAATGAAATGGCAAATCACAATGGAATAAAATTGACGAAGTCAAAGTCACACGCCATCGAATTTAAAAACGTTGATAAATGGTTTGGTTCCTTTCAAGCCTTGGCCGAAATAGATCTTGCGGTAGCAGAAGGTGAAATTGTTGTTATCTGTGGCCCATCGGGATCTGGAAAATCGACATTAATTCGCTGTATCAATGGCCTAGAGCAATACGACACCGGATCAATTCATGTTCTTGGGAATGACAACCTATCCGTGCAGAAAGGCCAAGTTGGTATGGTGTTTCAGCATTTTAATCTGTTCCCACACTTAACCGTCCTAGACAATCTCACTTTAGCACCCATTCGGACCTTGAAGCTTTCAAAAAAGAAGCCGAAGAGCGTGCGATGCATTTTCTAAATCGGGTTCACATTGCCGAACAAGCAGATAAGTTCCCAATACAACTCTCAGGTGGACAACAACAGCGCGTTGCGATTGCTCGCTCTCTATGTATGATGCCCTCGATAATGTTATTTGATGAACCTACTTCAGCTCTCGATCCAGAGATGATCAACGAAGTTTTGGACGTTATGATTGAGCTTGCAAAAGAAGGCATGACGATGGTGTGCGTTACCCATGAAATGGGCTTTGCCAAGAAGGTGGCCGATCGCGTCATTTTTATGGATGAAGGGAGACTTATAGAAATAGCCCCGCCTGAACAATTATTTAGTTCACCCCAAAAAAAGCGAACTCGTACGTTCTTAAACCAAATATTAAGTCATTAATATGAAGAGTATTCTCAAGCCTGTTTTATCTGCTATGCTTCAAATTGTTCTGTTACTTGCAGGTATTATCTGGCTATTAAATAGCGGTGCCGATTCCATGGGTTACCGCTGGCAGTGGGAACGGATCCCAGACTTCTTGTTTTTTTACGAAGATGGAGAGTGGTGGTCAGCTGAATTAATAGATGGACTATCGGTTACTATACGAATTTCATTGCTCAGCTTATTGGCGACTTTAGTGATAGGATTAACCACTGCGCTGCTCCGATTATCTGACTCGATAGTCGGCCGAGCTCTCGCTCGTAGTTATATTGAGTTGATACGTAATACCCCTTTATTGGTTCAAATTTACTTACTCTATTTTATCTTTGGCCCGGTAATTGGACTGGACAGATTTTCAACGGCTATTTTGGCGTTGGCACTATTTCAAGGGGCTTATACCGCTGAGATTTTTAGAGCCGGACTAAACAGCATTTCAACTGGTCAATTTGAAGCTGCTCGATCATTAGGGCTTTCCTCGTTAGACACCTATCGTGATGTTATTTTGCCACAGGTTATTCAGAGGACGTTGCCACCGCTAACTAATGAGGTTGTGTCGCTTATCAAAAATTCATCAATTGTGAGTGTCATGGCTATTTTTGACTTAACGACAGAGGGCCGCAATATCGTATCGGAGACAGCAATGCCTTTTGAAATATGGTTCACTGTCGCCGCTATCTATTTAATCTTAACCCTTTCACTTTCCGCTTTTTCCGCAAGGTTAGAACATAAACTAGGTGCTCAGTGGAGAACGCTATAATGGACAAGCACCAATAATATGGAGAAGAAAAATGAGACTTTTAAAAACAGCAATGTTCCTATTGCTCGGATCGTTAATATCGCTACCTTCAGTAGCGGACAACTCGAATGTAGAGAAAATCAATGAGCGCGGTACACTGCGTGTTGGCATGTCTACTTTTGTACCTTGGGCAATGCGAGACAAACAAGGTGAATTAATAGGATTTGAAATCGATGTAGCTAAACGACTGGCCGAAGATTCTGGCTGGAAGGTAGAATTTGTACCCACAGCTTGGGACGGTATTATTCCAGCTCTGTTAGCCAAAAAATTTGATGTCATTATCGGTGGGATGTCCATTACACCTGAGCGTGCAAAAAGCGTTCTGTTTACTGAGCCTTACTCACACTCAGGAGTTCAGGTTGCGGCAAACAAAGCGCTTGCAGATGGCTATGATAAATTTAGCGACTTTAATTCCCGCAAAGTTAAAATTGCAGCACGACGTGGTGCATTCACAGTACAGGTGGCACGCGAAACATTCCCAAAAGCTAAAATTCTTCAATTTGATGATGACGCGCAAGCATTCCAAGAAGTTCTAAATGGTAATGCCCATGCTGTTATCGCTTCTAGCCCAAAACCTGAACATGAAGTAATCAACCACAATGATGTGCTCTTTTTGCCTTTCAGCGAACGACTTTCTAAAGGTAACGAGGCATTTGCAGTGCGCCTAGACGAAGAAGATAAAAAAGCCTTCTTTGATAAATGGATCAGAGATCGTACTGAAGATGGTTGGCTTTCTGAGCGTTATGAATATTGGTTTGCAACACTAGATTGGCAAAAAGAAGTGGCCCAAGGACAATAGATTATGGCCTGCTAATAATAGCATTGGTCTAATGAAACAAGTGAAATAAGATCGATGGAGCAGTATTAACGCAATGAGACTTTCGAAAACTCAGCGCTTACAAAAATTAAACCGATTGGATTATTTTCTGCTCGGTTTAATTACCTTGGCCGCTGTCTGGCTTTATTACCGTTCATCGATTGGTGTGAACTACCATTGGAACTGGAGTGCAGCCATTGATCTTATTTTTACTCCAAGAGCAAATGGTGACATTCCCTATTTTTTTCAAGGGGTTGTTTCAACCCTACGTCTTAGCATTTGGGGCGTTATTTTTGCTCTCATTCTTGGGGTACTATTGGGCATCGCTCGACGCTCTACATTATCGATTTTGCGTGCACCAGCCATTGCCTATATTCAGCTGATTCGAAACATTCCACCGCTGGTTTTTATTTTTATATTTTATTTTTTCATCTCCAATCAACTTATCCCTTTACTTGGACTAGAAGCCGTACTTCGAGAACACTCAGGCAATATTAACCCCTTTCAAGAGCTGTTGTTTGGCAAAGCCAACCTATGGGAAAACTTACTGTCTGGCGTTCTTTGTGTGGGGTTATTATCTGCAGCCTACATTGCGGAAGTCGTGCGAGCAGGTTTAGAGAGTATAGAAAAAGGTCAGTGGGAAGCAGCAGATGCATTAGGATTATCTACATGGTCTAAATATCGGTATGTTATCGCCCCTCAAGTAACCAGTATCATTACCCCACCATTAGCTGGGCAGGCCATTTCGTTGGTAAAAGATTCGTCTATTGTGGCACTGATTTCAATTCAAGAACTTACCTTCGTTGGAACAGAAATGGCGAATTCTTCTGGATTGATTTTTGAGATATGGTTATTAGTCGGCTTATCTTATTTTCTACTCTGCTTCGGCCTTTCGCTACTATTTTCTAAGTTAGAAGACAACAGCCGCAAACATTTACAAAAATAGCAGAATTGGCCTATAGTGAGCACACGCTAACTTCGAATGGTATTAATTAAGGCTTTTAACACTGTTGCGAACCATTAATGCCGGTTCTAATTGAATCTGTTTTCCTTGCTCCACCCGCTTTTCAATTCGATTAAGTAAGATGTCTACCGCCTTTTTCCCTAGCCGAAACTTAGGTTGATGAATCGTGGTTAGCGGTGGCACCATAAACTTAGCGATATAAACATCATCGTAACCAATAACGGAAAGATCCTCAGGGACTTTTACTCCTTTCTCACTGGCTGCATTAATTAACCCCATCGCCATCATATCGTTACACGCAAAAATGGCGCTGGGTAACTCACCTCGTTCATAAAGCGTGTTAAAAGCATCGTATCCACCATCGCACTCAAAATTAGAAGGTATAATCCATTTCTCTTCCATAGATATTCCCTCTTCCTGCAATGCCCTTTTAAAACCGGCAAAACGGATCTGAGCTTGATGACGATCTAATGGACCAGTGATACACCCTATTTCTCGATGTCCGTTTTCAATTAAGTGTTTAGCAGCCATATATCCGCCAAACTCTGAATTGTCTTTAATTTTATCACTAGGAAAGTGCGTTTCACCCCAGTCCATTACGACAGTCGGTATGTCCTGATATCGGTCAAAGACGTCTAAGTATTTACCTTCTAAAGTAGAACATAGCAACAATAAGCCATCGACTCTTTTTTCTAAAAGCGTATTGATTGACGCCTTCATTCGAGCTTCATCACCTTCGGTGTTACACAGGATCAAATTATAATCTTGCTCATAGCAATGTCGTTCGACCCCTTTAACTACTTCACCAAAGAAAGGATTGGTAGAGGTTGTTACCAATAAACCTATCGTACGTGTACGATTCATTTTAAGGCTACGAGCAAGAGCAGAAGGCGAGTAATTTAATTCTTTAGCCGCTTGCTGTACGCGGGCTGTTATCTCTTCACTTACATAACGAGTTTGGTTAATAACATGACTCACGGTGGAAGTAGAAACCTCCGCTAACTTTGCAATATCTTTCATTGAAGCCATGTGTTTACCTTTAATATTTTTAAATACTGTAAGACGCTATTGTTTTGCTAAAAATGCGTCAACTTCTTCCCGAGTAGGGATAGACGTTTGAGCACCAAAACGCGTGACTGAGATAGCCGCAGCCGCATGCGCTAAAATAACCGATTCTTTCAGGCTTTTTCCTTCAAGTAAACCCGTTACCAGGCCACCATTGAAAGTATCACCCGCAGCCGTCGTATCGGTTGCGTCTACTTTAAAACCAGCAATTATTTCACCTTTACCTTGCTCGTCACTCAACCAAACGCCCTTAGATCCTAAGGTAATCATCACTATTTTAATGCCCTTGGCATGCAATATATCTGAAGATACCTGAGCTGACTGTTCATCAAATACGGTCACACCAGTAAGCACTTCTGCTTCCGTTTCATTTGGTGTGATAATATCTACACAACTCAATAATTGGTCACTCAAGGCTGTTGCTGGAGCAGGGTTAAGCACCACTTTAGTTCCTGATGAACGAGCGGTTTTCGCAGCTAATTCCACACCATCCATTGGCGTTTCCAACTGCATTAATAAAAAATCAGCGTTCTCGATGGTATGCAGATGAGGCGTTATTCGTGCGGCATCTAGCTTCCCATTCGCTTCTGCAGAAATGCAGATGCTATTTTCACCAGTATCGGCTACCTGAATCATTGCGATACCCGTCGGCGTATTGTCTTCGATCAATACCGCTCCAATATCCATCCCTTCTTGAGAAAAACTGTTTTTAATCGCCACACCAAAAGCGTCATCACCAACACTGGCTATAAATCCAATATCAGCACCTAATCTAACAGCCGCTATCGCCTGATTTGCACCCTTACCACCAGGAATCACTTGATATCCAGTACCGTGCAGAGTTTCACCTGGTCTAGGAAAGGAGGGAACTTTTAGAACGTGGTCAGCATTTACGCTTCCAAGTACAATGAGCTTACTCATAAATTCAACCTATTGAGTAGAGGATATATAAACGGGAAAATCGAATAATTTGATTACTTTATCGAAATAAACAAATCATCGAATTCTCAAAAATATTCTATGACAAGGGAATACTCCCAAAGGGAGGTAATGCGAATAAAGACCTAAGGAACTTACTCACATTACCTAATAACAACTTACTTAAGAACGAGTTTTAGAGGTACTGGAATGTACTCTTCAACCATTTCGCCTTTAAGAATTTTGTCGGCAGTTTCAATACCAAGCGCACCAATAAGCTCAGGCTGTTGAGCAACCGTTGCTGCTAAGTCACCACGCATAACCGCTGCAACACCATCGTCAGTACCATCAAAGCCGACGATCATTACGTCTTTACCCGACGCCTGAACTGCACGAAGTGCTCCTAATGCCATTTCATCATTTTGAGCAAATACCGCTTGCACATTTGGGTTAGCTGCTAACAAGTTTTCCATTACGTTTAGACCTTTAGTACGGTCAAAATCAGCTGGTTGTGTTGCAAGAAGTTCCATTTTGCTGCCGTTTACTGCATTCATGAAGCCTTCACCACGTTCACGAGCCGCAGATGTACCAGCAATACCTTCAAGTTGGATTACTTTAGCGTTATTACCAATGGCTTCAACAATGAAGTTACCTGCTAGTTCACCACCTACTACATTATCTGACGCAATGTGGCTCGCAACTTTACCACGGCTTGCGCCACGGTCTAAGGTAAGAACAGGGATGTTAGTACCATTGATCATGCGGATAGCGTTTGAAACGGCATCTGAATCTGTTGGATTGATTAGAATAGCCTTAACGCCACGAACGGTTAAATCCTCTACATTAGATAGCTCTTTACTTGGGTCATTTTGCGAATCTAAAACGATCAGCTTATAGCCCAATTCTTCTGCTTTTTTCTCTGCACCATCTTTCATCGAAACGAAAAATGGGTTGTTTAGAGTAGATACCACTACTGCTAATGTATCTGCAGCGAATGCTGAAGCGCTCATTGATGCGGATAGAACAGCAGCTGAGACAAGAGTTGCGATCTTTTTCATTGTTGTAGTCCTTTGTTTCATTGTGAGAGCTAAACTCGGTCTAGCTCTTTATTGGTAGAGTTATTTATTTTTATTATCAACTAATACTGCCAGAAGTATAACGACAGCTTTGGCAATCATCTGATAGTAAGAAGATACGTCTAAAAGGTTTAATGCATTATTCAAGAAGCCAATAATCAATGCTCCGATTAAGGTTCCCATAATACGTCCACGCCCACCAGCTAAGCTGGTACCACCGAGTACAACAGCTGCAATAGCATCGAGCTCATAAGCCATCCCTGCCGTCGGCTGTGCCGATGACAAACGAGAAGTAACAATGAGACCCGCTAACGCAGCAAGTAAACCACAGATGGCGTATACACCAATTTTTACACGATCAACATTAATACCAGATAGGCGTGTTGCTGATTCATTACCACCTAAGGCGTATACATAACGGCCAAATCGCGTGTGGTTTAACACATACCATGCGGCCGAAAATACAATAACCATAATCCATACTGGAACCGGGATGCCTAGAGCATAGCCCGTACCAAACCATGCAAACGCATCAGCGGTATCAGTAAATCCAGTGGAAATAGGTCGTCCGTCGGTGTACACCATAGTGACACCACGTAATAAAGTCATAGTAACCAGTGTGGCAATAAAGGCCTGTACTTTGCCCTTTGCGATTATCACACCACTTATTGCGCCTAAGGCTGCACCTGCTAGCAGCGCAACAGGAACCGCAATAAATACAGAAACTTCCATCGCAATAAGGCTTGCAGCAAAAGCACCACAGAGTGCTAGCACAGACCCAACGCTCAAATCTATCCCTGCTGTTAATATAACTAACGTCATACCTACAGCAATAATTGCATTCACAGAAGTCTGTCTCAAAATATTGAGGATATTATCTACCGTGAAAAAATAGGGGTTTAAAAACGAAACCACGGCAATTAAAAACAGCAATGCGATTAGCGATTTCTGCTCGATTAGCCACTCTTTTGTTAATAGTTTTCTATCTTGCATGGGTTCTATCTTTTTAGTTGTTGTATTGTTACTCATGCTGCTACCTCACTTACTTTCTTACCAACAGCACAAGCCATAAGTTTTTCTTGATCCGCGTCTATTGCATTAAATTCACCACTGATATGGCCTTCATGCATGACAATTACTCGGTCACTCATACCTAAGACTTCTGGCATTTCAGAAGAGACCAAAATGATGCTCATTCCTTCTGATTTAAACTTATTGATGAGTTGGTAGATCTCCTTTTTTGCACCGACATCGACACCACGTGTTGGCTCATCCAGAATCAACACCTTCGGCCTAGTCATCAGCCCTTTTGCGATAGCCACTTTTTGTTGGTTACCACCAGAAAGGTTGCCAATTATCTGATTCCGACTTGGTGTTTTGATATTAAACAGACCGATAAAATCTTCTACCGCAGTCACCTCATCTTTATGTCGAATCTGAATACCATTCGTCAGCTGCTCTAAACAGCTCAGAGACATGTTTTCTTTGACCGATAAACTCAAAACCAAGCCATCACCTTTTCGATCTTCAGAAATATACGCGATGCCGTGAGCTAGGCCTTCTTGCGGACTTTGCGGATTAATGGCTTTACCGTCGAGCAACACTTCACCAGAATCTTTAGGCAATGCGCCATAGATAGCCTTCATCAACTCAGTACGTCCTGCTCCCATCAAACCAGAAATACCGAGTATCTCTCCTCTGTCCAATTTAAAGCTGACACCTTCAACACCTGAACCACAAAGGTTATTGACCTCTAAACAGGTGGTTCCGTGTACAGCATCTATACGAGGATATTGTTCTTCTAATTTACGACCCACCATCATCTCGATAAGAAGATCTTCATTGGTTTCCGCTACAGTACACTGACCGATGAATTTTCCGTCACGTAGTACGGTAATGTCATCACACATCTGAAATATTTCTTTCAATCGGTGCGAGATATAAACAATTCCGCAACCTTCTTCACGCAACTCAGCAATGACATTAAAGAGCGATTCTGTTTCGGTATCGGTTAATGCATCTGTTGGTTCATCCATAATGATGACTTTTGAGTCAAATGAGAGCGCTTTTGCAATCTCAACCATTTGTTGTTCACCAAGGCTTAATTCACCAAGCTGTTTTTTTGAACTGTGCTTTACATTTAACCGAGCAAGCAGCGCATCAGCTTCTTTATGCATTTCAGACCATTTAATGCGGCCGAACGGAGACACTTTCTCTCGTCCTAAAAATATGTTTTCTGCAATAGTCAGCTCGGGTATTAAATTCAACTCTTGATGGATAATACTGATGCCCGCTTCTTGAGAGTGTTTTGGTCCTTGAAACGCAGCCCTTTCACCTTGATAACGAATTTCACCAGCATCTAATGAGTAAATCCCCGTCAGAACCTTCATCAACGTAGACTTTCCTGCCCCGTTCTCGCCAAGCAGTGCCATGACACGACCTGGGTAAACATTTAAGCAAGCATTATCGAGCGCTTTCACACCAGGAAAGGCTTTATCTATTCCGGTTAGCTCTAAAATTGGTTGAGTCATTACTCTTCCTCGAAATGTCCGCGTTTAAAAGGTAACGCCAGTTTGAAAAATCACATTGGCGTAAGGTGTACATTCACCCGTTCTAACGATAGCTTTACTATCAAAAGAACGAACTTTAAACTCTTCGTGAGAAACGTAGGTAACATTTGTTTCTTTTCCTGTGCTTTCACTGTCTTTTTTGATTACTTCAAGCAACTGAGAATGTAACTCAGGACTAACTTGTTTCGTCTCTTCTGCAATGATAACGCCTTCTATTTGAGACTCACTTAACAGAACTTCCACTGTCTGAATAAACCCAGGAACACCGTGTGTTAAAGCTAGGTCAATGCGCTCTACACCTTCCGGAATAGGCAATCCAGCATCACCAATAGTAATTTCATCTGTATGCCCTAACGTTGCAACAAGATATGAGAGCTCTGAATTCAATAAACGTGTTTTTTTCATATTGATGACCTAATTGTGTAAACCTCAAAGCAAGGACATGTAATTTGGTAAGAAGAATCGGCCCAAACTTAACCTCACTATCGAAACGTTTCGATACACTCAAAAACAACACCATCGAAACGTTTCGATAGAATATAGCTTCTCAATTATTTTTTGCCTTATAGGAAAAATAAATGTGTGATAAAGGTCTTAAGAAATATTCATTTTGAAAATGAAAAACAGAGGTTGGTCACTAATTAAGTAAACTGTAAATAGGGTGTTTGATAAAGCAGAGAGCGAAAATTGAAGTTTTAAGGAAGTGCATAGCAGGTATTTGATCATAATACCTGCTACTAAATCAGAACACTATTTAAGGATTCTAGCTCTAAATTTACGGCCTTTTAACTTGCCATTTTCGAGCTTTTTGAGTGCAGCTTTCACAACATTTTTATGCACAGCAACATAAGAACGCATATCAAATAGGTTAATTTTGCCTACTTTTTTACCATCTATGCCATCTTGCCCAGTCAAAGCACCTAAAATATCACCTGCACGGACTTTTTGCTTCTTGCCACCCGATATTTCAATGGTAACCATCTCAGCTTGGTAAGTGGCTTCACTAAGCACCTCTTCATCAGGTAAAGCTATTGGTTCTATTGGAAGATCCATATATTCGTCTATCTGAGCGACACGGTGCATCTCATTGCTGCTAAACAGACTACATGCCATACCTTTGCTTCCAGCGCGGCCCGTACGACCAATGCGATGGACGTGAACTTCAGGATCACGAGATAGCTGATAATTTATAACCATGTCTAGATTATCAACATCAAGTCCGCGTGCCGCGACATCGGTGGCGATGAGAATAGAAATACTCTTATTCGAAAACTGAACCAACGATTGGTTACGATCTCTCTGCTCCAAATCGCCATGAAGATCAATAACGTCAAAGCCTTCTTGGTACAACTCTTCTGCAACTTCTTGTACTTCTCGCTTTGTATTACAGAAGATAACTGAAGACTCTGGACGGTGCTTCAATAGCAGTTTCTTGACCGCATTCAATCTGTCGGCGTCATTGCCTACTTTGTAGAAGAATTGCGTAATACTTGAATTGTCATGAGTGGCTTCAACTTTAACCAATTCAGCATTTTTCATTATTCTATTGGCAACCGTTTGAATCTGCTCTGGGAATGTCGCGCTAAATAATAGTGTTTGACGATCGGTTGGTGCTTCATCAATGATGGCATCTAATGCGTCTTGAAAACCCATATCCAACATTCTATCGGCTTCATCCAAAACCAATGTGTTTAGCTCAGAAAGATCAATTCGATCCTTCTCTAAGTGATCTAATATACGCCCTGGTGTACCCACTAAGATATGAGCACCATGCTCAAGCGAGCCTATTTGTGGCCCCATTGGCATACCACCGCAAAGTGTTAGTACCTTTATATTATGAATAGAACGCGCCAGTGTTCTGATCTCTTTTGCGACTTGATCGGCTAATTCTCGAGTGGGACATAGTACTAACGACTGCACTCTAAAGCGCTTAACATTGAGATTAGTTAACAGGCTTAGTCCAAACGCAGCCGTCTTACCAGAGCCGGTTTTACCCTGCCCAATAACGTCCACGCCCTTGAGCATTAATGGTAACGCTTTTGCTTGAATAGGTGTCATTGAGGTGTAGCCCAATGTATCCAAGTTTTGTAATAAAGCTGGCGACAGAGTGAGAGTAGAAAATGGAATCTGGCTCAAAGGAATGTCCTATCGGTTATGGTGTGACGAAATTGGAAGCGCACGATAACTGTATCGCCTTTCTATTACAACAATTAGTTAAAATGTCGCCAGTTTAATTCTCTTCATGTAACCAGTCTAATTCTCTTCATGTAAATAGTAGCAAAGGATGTCATCGCTCTTATTTTGTCTGATAAGTTATTTATTGGATTGGGTATTAAGAATTATCTATCGTTTTAATGATCTTACAAGGATTACCGGCTGCAACCACATTTTCAGGGATATTTTTGGTCACCACGGCACCAGCGCCAATGACTGAGTTAGATCCTATAGTCACACCGGGGCATACGATAACCCCTCCACCTATCCAAACATTGTCACCAATAGTAATCGGCAAACCAAATTCTACACCCTGTTCGACTCTGCCTTTCACATCCGTTGGATGACCAGCGGTATAGATCTGAACATTAGGTGCAAACATAACGTTATCACCTATTTCTACTCGGTTTACATCTAAAATAATGCAATTAAAATTAGCGTAAAAATTCTTACCTACACGAATATTACTGCCGTAGTCGCAACGAAATGGAGGTTCGATATAAGTATCGTCTGTGGCATTGGATATCAACTGCTGAATTGACGCTATCCATTCTTCAGTATCTGGAATGCTATTATTTAGCCTATGCAGAGTTTGGCGGCAAGCTATACGTTCTGCATATAACTCTTTATCCCAAGCTAAATAGGGCTCACCAGCAAGCATTTTTTCCCTTTCACTTCTCATTCTACAATTTAGTCCTTCTTTTTTAACCAAAGCACTGCATATGGTCCGAGTACGATATCTTGGCCTAAACCTACTTTGTTTCCTGTCAATACATCCACAATTTCATCCGCATCAAGAAGGTCACAAATAGAGGCGGGTACTGATTGTGTCTGCTCACTGAAGTTACAAATCGATAAGAACTTGTCGCCATTTTCATGCTCACGAGAATAAGCAAATAAATGCGAACGATAAGTTTCCAAAACTTCGGTTGTCGCTTCACCAAAGACGGGTGAAGACTGTCGTATAGCGATCATTTGTCGAAGTTGACGATTTATTATCCCTTGTGGGGTGGTTGCTCGTTTCGCCACATTAACCAGTTCTGGCGTAATTTCTGGTCGGTTAACCCAACGAGAATCGTCCCGCTTAAACTCATCACCTAAATAACTGTGATCATTTAATACACCAAGCTCATCGCCTTGATAGATAAGCGGAATACCACCAATACTTAGATTGATACTGTTAAGCAATAATATTCGTTTTATTGCCAAATCCATTTCCAGTGTGTCGCCAGAGTCTATTGCTTTTTCTAATCCTGACAATGAAGCTAGCGATCCACAAACTCGGCAATCACCCGTTGCTGGATTTTCCTGAAAAGGAACGCCCTTTGCGAAGGAGCCTTCAAAGCGCCCCGTATAATATTGATTCAAGAACTTACGGTGATCATAGCCGTTAATCCCTAATTGGCCAGCCAAATCATCATCAAATGTCCAACCAATATCATCGTGACAACGAATGTAGTTTACCCAGGCACAGTCATCGGCAATTTCAAAGCTTTTCTTAAGCGAAGCCGTTAATAGCTTGGTTTCTCGAGTGGCTAAACTTTCCCACATCAATGCCATCATGAGTGGATTATAGGAAAGCTGGCACTCTTTGCTATCTATATACTTTGCCACTTCATCTGGGTGAACAATCGCTTCTGACTTGAATTGAACGGCTGGAGCAACTATCCGCAAACACAAATTAAATGCCTGAATAAGAGTATGGGCTTTTGGTAGGCTTTCGCAAAGGGTCCATTTCTCTTTCCAAATAAAGGCAAGTGCATCTAAACGTAGCCCTTCGCAGCCTATATTGGCTAAATAGAGCATTTCGTCCGTAATGGCGTTAAATACGGTAGGATTAGAAAAATTGAGGTCCCACTGGAAACTATTAAATGTAGTCCATACCCATTGATTGTGGCTTTCTAAATAAGTAAAGCTGCCTCTCCTGACTGCTGGAAAGATCTCACGACAGGTCTGATTGTACTCATCCACCTGCTTTTTATCATCGAAAAAATAGTAGTAATCGGCATACTCTGGATCACCTGCTAACGCTTTTTGCGCCCATTCATGCTCGTTTGATGTGTGGTTAAATACAAAGTCGAGTACGAGGCTAATTCCTTCAGTGCTAAAAGCCTCCGCCAACTCTAATAAATCTTTTTCAGTACCCAAACGTGGATCTACACGCCGATAATCCGACACCGCATAGCCACCATCACTATCGCCTTCAGGGCTCAGGTAAAGAGGCATTAAGTGGACATAATTAATACCCAAACTCTTAAAGTACGGTATTTTTTTCTTTAGATTTTTTAAATTACCCGCAAATAAATCGACATAGAGAGCCATCCCCAACATTTTTTCACTACGATACCAATTAGGCTCTAGCAATCGTTGCTCGTCCCTCATCTTCAGGCTAGGTTTTCGGCTCGCAAACGCGGATGCTAATACAGTAACAAGCTTTTCTAAGTGGAAGAAAAAATCATATTTATCTGCGTACAAGTCGTGTAACTTGGAAACCAACTCAGGAAAGTGTTGCTCTAGACGTGTCAAAAACAGCTTTTCGTCTTTTTTGGTTAATTTAGGTAGAGAAACAGAACTCAAGACTTGTTTTAGTGCTTTCTCGCTCAACGGTTTAGACAGCATTGAGAACTCCCTCGTTACAACTGATTTTTCAATATAGGAGAAACATCATATTCAACTTAATCGATTAAGTAACAGTTAAGAAGATTTTTAAGTCTTATTTTGTGAAGCTAATCGTCAAGATTACTCAAAGGAAGGAGTAACCACCGAAAATCTCTGTTCATTCAGTGGTTATTATCAGGGATTGTATCTAAATCAACATCGCTATTGCTAAGCAAAAACTAAAAAAACTGAATCGACTTTCTGCCATTGTCTTTCTTCTCAGGCTCCTCTTGCTCAACCTTCGGTTTTTCACTTTCTGACTCTTCCATTTCTAACGGTAATTCTTCTTTTTCAACCTGACTAAATTCATCTGCCGCGTTCTGCTCTATAGATTCTACTTCCATATCGCTAACCTGATACTCATGAGCGACCATGTCTTCTTCAAATACTTCAGGCAACTCGCCTTCAGGAAGATCACATAAAATAACGTAGTATTCTTGGTTGAATTCCACCAAATCACCATCGTACATTTTTCGACGTTTTCTAGTCTCTATTTCACCATTAACAGCAACATAACCTTCTGAGATAATATGTTTCGCCTCACCTCCGCCATTAACCAAATTCGCTATTTTAAAAATTTTATATAGCTCAATGGGTTGGCTATTGACCTCAATACCGATCGCCTCTATTTCTACTTCATCAGAAGCAAGATCGTCTGGTTGCTCTTCGTACATGGGAATGACCTATAGGGATAATTGAGCGTAGTGTAACAAAAAATATTGGGAATTGGATGGCACGATAAATATAAGTTAGTTTGAGAAATGATTGGACCTAAGTCTGGAAAGTAAAAAGCCATGACTTTCAAAATCATGGCTTCTAACCTTCTTATTTCTTATTTCTTATTTCTTATTTCTTATAGAATACTCGACAAGAACGTTTTTAGTCTTGGGTGAGATGGATTTTCGAAAAAGTTTTCAGGGACATCATCAACCAGAAGTTGACCATCTTCCATAAACAAGACTCTATCCGCTACTTCGCTAGCAAAACCCATTTCATGGGTAACGACAACCATTGTCATGCCCTCTTCAGCAAGCGATTTCATGACTTCAAGAACCTCCCCAACCATTTCAGGGTCAAGCGCAGAAGTGGGTTCATCAAACAGCATAAGATCTGGCTTCATCGCTAATGCACGAGCTATGGCAACACGCTGTTGTTGTCCACCAGAAAGTTGGCTTGGGAACACATCTATTTTCTCAGCCAAACCTACCCTTTTAAGCAACTTTTCGGCATCTTTCTCGACCTGATTTTTATCCAGTTTAGACACCTTCAAAGGTGCTAACATCACGTTTTTTTCACTGAAAGGTGCGGAAAAAGATTAAACGATTGAAAAACCATGCCCACATTTTCTCGCAATACATTGATATCTGTAGAAGAGTCATACATGTTGATACCATCAATGACAATATCACCATCGGTCACGGTTTCTAGTTGGTTTAACGTACGTAGAAAAGTAGATTTCCCTGAGCCCGACGGCCCTATAATAACCACTACTTCTCCACGTTTTACAGTAACGGAAACCTTTTTAAGAGCATGGCAACCGTTATCATAAATTTTATCTACACATGCGGCGACGACCATGTCTTCGCCTTTATAATCCGCTCTAGTCACTATTTGATAACCTTTTCTCTATGCGTTGCACGCCGATCGAAAGCGTAGAAGTAATAACAAGATAAAGTGCCGCAACCGCGAACCATACTTCAAACGTAGCAAAACTACCTGCAACCACTTCACGACCTGCTTTGGTTAAGTCTGTAATTGATATCACAGACACCAGTGAGGAATCTTTTACTAAATTTATTAATTGTCCAGCCATCGGAGGTAGTGTGCGTTTGAACGCTTGCGGCAAAATAACGTACGTCATTGCCTTGGGGTAACTCATTCCCAGAGAGCGTGCCGCTTCCATTTGGCCCGGTGGAATAGATTGAATACCTGAACGAATTATTTCTGCAATGTACGCACCTGTAAATACAGACAATGCTGTAATACCTGCCGTAAATCGATCTAATTCAAAAATGGTTCCTAAGAAAAAATACACTATAAAGATTTGTACGAGCAACGGAGTACCCCGAATAATCTCAACGTACAAAAAAGCAAAATTTCGGCTTAAAGGGTTTGTAGATATGCGCATTAAAGCAGCAAAAAGCCCAATCACAATAGCAAAACAGAGTGATATTATAGAAAGTTGAATAGTGGTTATTAGCCCCTTAAGAAGCACACCCATGCTCTGCTGGTTCACACTAGAGATAGTATCTCCAGAAAACACAAGGTCACCCTCAAAAACAAATACATCGTCTGCTTTTTCAATACGTTGAGCAGGGTCACCGTTATCAAACTCAATAACAACAGTACCGTTTTCACTTAAGGCTACGGTACCGTCACCATTGGCTAATGTTTCAATAGGAGATGAGTCAATGATGTAAGGAACTATTCGATTCCACTGCCACGTATAATTTATTTTCTGAGAAGCCGTGTAAACAGAAAAACCGATGCCAATAAGAGCAAGTACAAACAAAAGTTGCCAAGCCCAATTATTCTTTTTATGTTGCATATCAATACCAGAAATGAAAGTAAAAAAAGCCAGTAGCAACGTGCTACTGGCTTTTTTACTTAATTAATTTGTTTTAACCAAGCATCACTTTTGAACCACTTATCGTAAATACGATCATAAGTGCCGTCACCTTTGATCTGACGAAGGAAGTTGTTCAAAAAGTTAACCATATCTGGATCACCTTGCTTAACAGCCCAACCAAGAGGCTCATAAGTAAAAGGTTCTAGGATTGAATCAACTTTATCGCTGTTTTGAGCTGCATAAATAGAAACGAAAGGCATATCATAAATCATTGCATCTGCTTTACCGTTAATCACTTCCATAGCCGCATCAGTTTCAGTCTCAAATGCATTGTACTTAGCCTTACTTAGCATTCTCTTAACAACCACCTCGCCAGTTGTTCCAAGCTTACTAGTCACTGTGTATTTCGGATCATTTAGATCTTTATAACTGTTGATTTCGCCTTTTAACTTAGGGTTTACAATAATGGATTGGCCAACAATTATATACGGGTCAGCAAAGTTAACCTTCATGTTTCGCTGGGCATTGATTGTCATACCCGCCATGATTAAGTCACATTTACCAGTAATTAGCGCAGGAATAATTCCATCCCATGCCGTGTTAACAGGTACATACTTCACACCCATTTGTTTTGCCATTACTTTACCTAAGTCAATATCAAAGCCAATGTAGCTGTTGTTTTTTGACTTCATTTCGAACGGCATATAACCAGCGTCAAAACATGCACGCAACTCACCAGATTCAGCAATACCATCTAAAACGGGTCCAGCATTCGCACTTGCGGAGCAGAAGATTATCGCGCCAAGAGCCGCTAACTTGCCTATTTTATGTTTCATTTTGTTAATTCCTTGTTATTTTTGTTAACAATACCATCCATTAATGGGTTTTTATTCATATAAACTAGATATTATTGCATCAAAAGGCATTTGTACAGCATAAATACGCAACGAGGATACCAAGGGCATTATACGTAACCACCAAAATTGTGCATTTAGCATTACGTAAAGCAAGAGATGTGCCGATAATTAAATACGTACTTATTGATAAAAATAAGAGTTATATATTGCACAAACAAACAAAAACAGATTAAAATATCGAAAAGTATCTGTTTTGTATTTTACAAATAAAACAGTCGCACTATATTTGTGCGAAAAAGGAGGGAGCGAGCTAAATTGGTGCTACTAGCAATTGTTCGTTAAATAGCCATCTATGCAGAATAAACGGCTAAATATTATTTGATAGTCGATGACACACTGAAGGTTAACTTTCTACCCACTATCTACGTATTAGTTTTCTTGGAATCAATTCAATCCCGGATTGCTGACGCTTTGCAGAAGCCGTAAGAGCAAGAGCAAGAGCGCTATCAGAGATCAATTCAAACTGTTGAGGCAACGAATTAACTTTAATCGGCAGAAAATCGAGTAACCTATTGTCACCGAATGTGCCCAATTTTATATTAGACATTAACTTTGGATGCTCTAACAACACATCTAACACCCCTTCCAATAAAGTGTAAGATGTAACGACAATCGCATCAGGTACGGTTTTGTCTCTCACCCATTCTGCAAGTACCGTTTTTCCTTCTTCCCTATTAAAATGTTTTCCATATCCAACAATAGTATTTTTTTTATGCGCCCGTACCGCTGCTTCAAAGCCCAACTGTCTATCTTTGGAAACACTTAACTCAGGCAGAGCACCAATCAACCCTACAGTTTCAACACTAGAAGATAAGACCGAGTTAGTTAAATCAAAAGCGGACGTATAATCTTCACTAATAACGCAACCAAAATGCTCATCATCCAACGGCCGGTCTATTGCGACAACTGGCGTTCCGGCTTTTTGTACCTTTAAGTAATATTCGTTTGCTTTAGGTAAACAAGTTGCAACAAAAAGTGCATCAATTCGCCTGCTCAATAATGCATCAGCTAAACTCTCTTCGATTTCTGGTGCATCATCGCTACAGCCAATCAAAATTTGGTAGCCTGCCTTACGTGAGTTTTGCTCTAGTAGTTTGGCTAGTTTTGCATAACTAGAATTTTCCAAATCTGGAATAATTAGACCAAATGAACGGCTATTTCCTGCACGTAACGAGGAAGCCGCATGATCAGGACGGTAACTATGCTGGTTAACAACCGCCATAACTTTCTGCTGGGTCTTCTCACTTATACGATACTTTTTTGCTTTCCCATTGATAACATAGCTTGCTGTGGTCTTTGAGACACCCGCCAATTTTGCTACTTCATTTAGTGTCATTTCAGTGCCTTTTTGTGTCGCTGATCAAAATTTTATAGATTATTTATCATTCTGACTTGAATTATACGCTGAACCGATTCAGTATTATAGCTGAAAGGATTCAGCAAAGCTTGAAACATGACTTAAATCACCTAATCCGCATAAATATAGAATGGCGGTAGGTTTCAGCAGCATGATTTGATGTTTGCTGAATTTTTTAAACAAATGCTGAACCGATTCAGCATTTGTTCCTAACAATGAATCGGTAGATTAAAAGCCAATAGACCCAATTAGTGAAGCTCACCGAAAAGAGCAAATAGAGGCACGACATGTTAAAACTGACCACGCAAGATATCCAACTAGATAAAGCAGCGAAAGACAAAACCATCGCTATTCGTTCGTTAGCAGAAGATCTAACGAATAAAGGGCTAGTAGAAACCGGCTATGTTGATGGCATGCTTAACCGCGAAGCTCAAAATACAACATTTCTTGGCAACGGTATCGCTATTCCTCACGGAACGACTGATACTCGCCACCTTGTTAAAAATACAGGTGTAGCTGTTCATCACTTTCCTCAAGGCGTTGATTGGGGTGATGGAAACACCATCTATATTGCCATTGGTATTGCAGCCAAATCGGATGAACATTTAGGTATTTTGAAACAACTTACTAAAGTGCTTTCTGCTGACGGTGTAGAAGAAAAACTGAAACTCGCCTCTTCGAAGCAAGAGATAATAGCGTTGTTAAACGGTGACGTTCAGTTTACCGCTGACTTCAACGAAGCCCTGATCCTGAATGATTTCCCTGCAAGTGACATGATTCAGCTCTCTGCTGTTGCGGGTGGTTTACTTAAAAACTCTGACGCCGTTGAGTCGAATTTTATAGCCGACCTTATCAGTAAAACACCGAGTTACCTTGGTCGCGGTTTATGGCTAATCAGTAGTACACATTCTGTATCCCGCACAGCAATGTCTGTCGTTACTCTCTCAGCTGAGTTTGCGTTTGAAAACAAACCTGTTAAAGGAATAATTACCCTTGCCGTTTGCAATAACGCCCACCAATTTATGCTAGATAAGTTGAGCGACTTAGTCTTCCAACAAAAACAAACCAGCATTCTTAGCGCCAATAAACAAGAACTAATAAACCTATTTAACTCAGATGCGGACCAATCTCTTGCGTCTAGCGGAGCAGATAATAGCGCCGTATTTACCATCAAAAACGCTCATGGTCTGCATGCTCGTCCAGGCGCTATGCTGGTCTCAGAAGCGAAAAAATTTGAGTCTGTTATCAAGGTCAAAAATCTTGATGGCGAAGGTAAAACCGTTAATGCAAAGAGTTTAATGAAAGTGATTGGGTTAGGTGTCTTGCATGGACATTCACTGGAGTTTTCCGCAGAAGGTTCTGATGCAACCCAAGCAATTGAAGCAATAGGCGCGGCCATTGAATCTGGTTTAGGCGAAGGGTAGGAGCACATTATGACAACCAAAAAAGTCGTGACCGTCACCCTAAATCCGGCACTGGATCTCACCGGAAAATTGGGAACATTAAATGTAGGAAGCGTGAGCCTAGTAAATAAAGGTTCATTACATGCAGCAGGTAAAGGTGTGAATGTTGCGAAAGTACTTTCTGACTTAGGCGCAGAGGTTACCGTGACCGGGTTTCTTGGCCGTGATAACCAAGATATTTTCTGCGAGTTATTTGAAGAGATTAACGCAAAAGACAAATTTGTACGTGTAAACGGCGCGACCCGTATCAACGTCAAACTCGTCGAGGAAAGCGGCGAAGTTAGTGATATAAATTTCCCTGGCGTCGAGGTTTCAGAAATAGAAATTAAGCAGTTTGAGCAGGTTCTTTTTGAACTCGCTGAAGATCACGACTATTTCGTCATTGCAGGCAGTCTACCTAAGGGAGTTTCCCCTCAATTGTGTGCGAATTGGATTCAACAGCTTCACGATGCTGGGAAAAAAGTCCTTTTTGATAGCAGCCGTGACGCCCTAACAGAAGGGCTAAATTCACACCCATGGTTAATCAAACCAAATGATGAAGAACTGTCTGGTTTTGTTGGCCGCTCGCTTAAAACCCCTGAAGAGTGTCAACAAGCAGCAGAGGAGCTTGCTGATAAAGGCATAGACAACATCGTGGTCTCTATGGGTTCTGAAGGCGTGTTGTGGCTCAACCAAAATCAATGGTTACGGTCACAACCACCGAAGATGACTGTAGTAAGTACAGTGGGCGCAGGTGACACGTTGGTCTCTGGTCTTTGTTGGGGACATATGCAAGGTATGGAAAAAAACAATTTATTACGTTTCGCCACCGCACTGTCAGCATTAGCTGTATCGCAAGTAGGTGTCGGCGTATCGAGTTTAGAAGAGCTCGAATCCCTACAGCAACAAATACAGCTCACTGAGTTGAGTTAACAATAAATACTATTAATTAATGAGTTAAAGGTCGATTATTATGAATATAGCTATCATTACAGCTTGTCCAAGCGGCGTTGCTAACAGCATCATTGCTGCTGGTCTGCTAGAAAAAGCCGCGAAGTCTTTAAACTGGACTGCAAAAATTGAGTGCCAATCATCTGTTATTCAAGGAGAAACTCTTACCGCAGAGGATATTGCACAATCAGAGGTCATTGTTATCGCAACAAACACGCCTATTGATACCACCCGTTTCGTCGGTAAAAAAGTCTGCCAAGCTGCAATTTCAGAAATAACTGAAGACCCAAAAGCATGGTTGGAAAACGCCGCTACTGATGCCACTGAACTAACGACTTCCGACGCTACTACACTTTCAGAGTCTTTAAGCACCCCTACTAGCGCAAGTAAAAAAATCGTTGCGGTTACGGCTTGTCCTACCGGTGTTGCACACACATTTATGGCGGCAGAAGCTTTAGAAACGGAAGGTAAACGCCTTGGACACCAAATTAAAGTCGAAACTCGCGGCAGTGTTGGTGCTAAAAACCAGCTTACTGACCAAGACATACAAGAAGCAGATTTAGTCATCATTGCTGCTGATATTGATGTCCCATTAGATCGCTTTAACGGTAAAAAACTCTATAAAACAAAAACAGGACCAGCTCTTAAAAAAACCAAAGAGGAAGTTGAAAAAGCCTTCGCCAACGCAACGGTTTACGCTCACACCAATGGCGCGGTCACTGCAAAAGAAGAAGAAAGCAAAGGTGTCTACCAACACCTAATGACTGGTGTTTCACATATGCTACCAGTGGTTGTCGCTGGTGGTCTAATCATCGCGCTCTCATTTGTCTTCGGGATCGAAGCGTTTAAAGAAGAAGGAACGCTTGCCGCTGCGTTAATGACGATTGGTGGGGGGTCTGCATTTGCCTTGATGATTCCTGTACTTGCTGGTTACATTGCATTTTCGATTGCGGACAGACCAGGTCTAGCTCCCGGCCTTGTCGGTGGTATGTTAGCAAGTTCAATTGGTGCTGGCTTCTTAGGTGGTATCGTTGCAGGTTTTCTAGCCGGTTATTCAGCTAAATTTATTGCTGACAAAGTGCAGTTACCTCAATCGATGGACGCATTAAAACCCATCCTTATTATTCCTTTAGTAGCCACTCTAATTACTGGTCTAGTGATGATTTATGTGGTTGGTGGCCCGGTTGCTAGCATCATGTCTGCAATGACGGAATTCCTTAATAATATGGGTAGCGCTAATGCAATCATGTTGGGTGTCGTTCTAGGTTGTATGATGTGTTTCGATTTAGGTGGCCCTGTCAACAAAGCGGCTTACACATTCGGCGTTGGCCTTCTTGCATCAGAAACCTATGCTCCAATGGCTGCAATAATGGCCGCTGGTATGGTACCAGCACTGGGTATGGGCTTAGCGACATTCCTTGCAAAAAATAAATTCAATCAAAGTGAACGTGAAGGGGGTAAAGCGTCATTTGTACTAGGTTTATGCTTTATATCTGAAGGGGCTATCCCATTTGCAGCTCGAGATCCAATGCGTGTAATCCCTTGTACAATGGCCGGTGGTGCCGTTGCTGGTGCACTTTCTATGCTTGCGGGTTGTGAGTTAATGGCACCTCATGGTGGCCTATTTGTTCTCTTTATTCCAAACGCTATCTCTTCAGTACTTATGTATATTGTAGCCATAACAGCAGGTACAGCCGTGACTGGATTTGGTTATGCTTTCTTGAAAAACCGCTCCGAAGAAGGGCAAAAAGCTATCGCTTAACTTGTTTATATAATGGACAAGTAACGTTATCTGTTAAAGCGGGGTCTTCTCTATGAAGGTTCCGCTTTTTCTTAACTTATCCGCAATAAATAGACACCTAAAGCCTCCTCAATCACCTTGTTCGGATTATTCATATTCGTAGCCATCACTTCTTGCCACGCAATTAGACGTAAATCGTCTATAAAAAGTTGTGTCTAGCCCAGTAAATTAACGTATCCTTGGCGACCCAACAATTAGTAATGTCAATATATTAAGAGTCGATTCAGTGGGCGAGCTAAAAAAGAAATTACTTTGTGGTCAGGCCTAGGGCAACTGTCCACTACCCTTTTAGGGACAGGCTTATTCATGATACCCGCTATCGCTGCTGGTATTGCTGGTGAAGCGTCTTTATGGGCGTGGCTAATTCTTTTTGTCGCTGTTATTCCCATTGCCCTTACTTTCGCTGCCTTAGGAAAGCGCTATCCCAGCGCAGGGGGCACAGCTTATTTTGTCCGTAAAGCCTTTGGGCAACGTATGGAACGTAGCGTCGGATGGCTATTCTTAAGTGTGACTCCCGTTGGGATCCCAGCTGGTGTGGCGTTGGCCGGCAGTTTCGGAAAACAATTACTTCCAACACCTTTAGACAACACGCTTCTTGCAGAATTAATAACCATTGGCTTGTTAGTCATGGTTAACCTGATGGGTAGTAAGTCATCAGCGCGTATTCAAACGGTTATTGCTTTAGCTATCTGTGCCTTAGTTTCTCTATTTTGGGTTTACGGTGACGTAAGTACCGCAGATATAAAGATGCCAGTATTAACTTCCGATTCAATATTACCCATCGCTTCTGCCTTAGGGGTTATGTTTTGGTGTTTCGTTGGCATAGAGGCATTTGCACATATGGGTGAAGAATTTAAAAAACCCGAAACTGACTTTCCTATTGCCATTATATTGGGTTGCTTATTTGCAGGTGCGATCTATTGGAGTTGCTCCGTCGTTATTCTTAAGTTTCATGCGTACGGCACAGAAGAGCTGGCGGCGGGCTCTATTCCATGGATAAGCGAACAAATCTTTGGTAGTAAAGGCGCTATATTGATTAGCCTTATCGGCTACTTTGCTTGTTTTGCTAGCTTAAATTTATATATTCAAAGTTTATCAAGAATGGCCTTCGCTATTGCAAAAAACAGCCACCCTAACGCTAAGATGGCGGTTATTTCTAAACGTGGGGTTCCTGCTTATGCGACACTGACGATTTCTGCGATACTTGTCATTTGCTCTTTCATCGGTGAAGTACTGGGTATCGACTTAGAGGCGTTAGTTAAATTAGCCAATGGTGTATTTGTACTTGTTTACTTGCTCGCGATGCTATCGGCTTACAAATTACTGACTGGTATGAATAAAGTGCTATCACTAACGGCTTTGGTCATCACAATGTTGGTATTCGCTTGCCTTGGATGGGCTTCACTTTATGCCATCGCTGTTTTGTTTTCAGTCCATTTTTTGCGTAATGGCTCCAAACTGCTACTTGTCGCCAGTAAAAAATAGCGAATCTAAACTTAATAGATTATTACAAACTTAACTCTAATTTTTACAAATCGAGCCAATACGAACATTGTTGCTTATATACAAACGAACAAACAGATTGCAATTAGGTAACAACACTCAGTTAAAAATGTGAACCACGTATCTTCATTAATAAATCTATCCAATTATGCTGCCATCACTAAAGAATGTCGTCAAAGGGCCGCTATACTAATAGTTATTGGCAGGTTATTTATACCAACAACAATAATTATAATAACATTTAGAGCACGGGATATGATTTATCCCATTCAATTTATGAGCTTATTAACAAAGAGCAGGAAAAATTTTTGTTAAGGGATGTAATATGAAATTTAGTCACAAAATTGTTGCCGCTTCGGCACTGCTAATGCTAGTTACCGTAAGCATTGTTACTACGAAGCAAGTTTTTAATACTCAAGATCTTCTTACTGATACTATCGTCCATGGTTTAAACAATGCAATGGACAGCGTAAAAAGTAATGTTGCTGAGCAAATCTCTGGACAAAAAGCGCTTGCTGTATACACGACAGAGATGGCCAGCGATGATTTAAACCCAACCGCTATTGAAAAAGTCATTAGAAAGCCGAGCCTTAAAAAGCCTTTCTTACTTGTCGGTGGTGGCTTAGAAACCGATGGTAAAGCGATTAGTGGTGACGTCACTTGGGATCCAGGGCCTCAATGGGATGCTCGCGTTCGACCTTGGTACGAAGATGCGAAATCAAAAAATGATCTTATTGTAACCGCTCCTTATGAGGATGCTGTTACCAAAGAAATTCTAATATCCATCGCGACGCCCTTAAAACAAGGTGGCAAATTTGTTGGTTCATTGTTTTTCGATGTCAGTCTCGCAAGCTTGGCCGAAACAATAAACCAAGTGAATCTTTTTGATGCCGGTTACCTCTTTATTGTCTCTTCTGATGGCACCATCATTGCTCACCCTGATACCGAGCTAAACGGTAAACCATTTACACAGATGCAGTCTCAAGTCAGCATCTCTGAAAAGCTGCAGCTGGTTAATTCCAATGGAACTGAATTGGCCTATGACTTTAGAAAAATACCAGGCATTAACTGGTATGTCGGCACAGTAATCGATAACGGCATTGCCTTTCAACCTGTTAATGACATGCGTACAAGCTCCATTATCGCTACCGCTGTCGCACTTATAATCAGTATTGGTTTGCTACTCCTTCTTATTGGCAAATTAATGAAGCCACTAGGAACACTTAACCATGCTATACAAGATGTTGCTACTGGAGACGGCAACTTAACGCAGCGTTTAGCCACTGATACAGATGCCGAATTTGCAGAACTCGCACAAGGATTCAACACATTTACAGAAAGCCTACAAGACAAAATCAAACACCTAAAAGGGATTAGCCAAGAGATCTTAAATGGTGCAGAAGCAAGTTCCGAAGGGGCTATTGGTGCTGCTGCTGCAATGACAGAGCAAATGCGTGAAATTGAACAATTAGCAACAGCAATGCACGAAATGGCAACGACCTCTACTGATATGGCAGGCAATGCGCAAGGCGCAGCCTCAGCCGCTCAAGAAGCTGACAACGCCACGTTAGAAGGCAGTGCAATAGTAAATAACACCACTCAATCTATTGGCGAGTTGTCTGCCAGTATCGATGACGCTGTGACGCAAGTTAAATCACTAGAAGACGCAACCGATAGTATCGAAACCGTACTTCAAGTTATCAATGATATTGCCGACCAAACCAACCTTCTAGCACTCAATGCTGCAATTGAAGCTGCACGAGCTGGCGAGTATGGACGAGGGTTTGCAGTCGTGGCCGATGAAGTGCGAACACTGGCTCAAAGAACACAAGAATCCACCACCGAGATTCGTACTATGATCGAACAACTTCAAGCAGGAGCAGGTGCTGTAGCCAAAGCGATGGGGGCGAGTAAAGATACGGCCGTAATTACAGTGACCCAAGCAGAAGAAGCAAATGGCGCGTTAGAACGGATTAGAGACTCCATCCAACGCATTACCGATATGAACATGCAAATTGCTTCCGCAGCTGAGGAACAAAGTTTAGTCGCGGAAGAAATTAACTCCAATACAGTGAAAATTAAGGACTTGTCTGAAATGGTCGCTGGTGCCGCTGGAGAATCAAGCACCTTGATGCAAGTACAAGCTGACAATGTTCGTGAACAAAACGGAATTTTGGATAAGTTTGTAGTTTAAGGTACTTAGTCACAAGCCTTCACAAAAGCGAGCGATTTTCCTCTTTATGAGGAAAATCGCTCGCTTTTTAATAACTAGCACTGAAGCAGCCTCTCATTCTACTCAATTGAAACGACAAAACTCTACTCTACTTTATCACTCCGCTATATTTTAAGCCTCATAACCACTTGTTATTAAACAACATAACATGCCATATGGAAGCTAACTGAGGTATTTTCTATGTGCGCCAATAAGAGAGTGATATCAGTTTCAATTGCCATTACTATGCTTGTTGTACCACTAACACAAGCTAAATTAACATCGCCCACTACCCAGTTAGAAGTAGAACAAGAACAAAAACAACGCCTAGAAGCAGTTCAAACGGCAAAAGAATCCTTACAAAATATTACACCGCTACAATCTATCCCCATAGATCAAAATTCAAACGATATAACTTGCTTTGATATTGATTCAGTTAATTTCTCGGGGAATGACATATTCGGAGACAGCGAACTGCTTGCCTTACTTCAATTTCAACCGATGTGCATTGGCCTAAATACAATCAATCAATACCTCAGCATCATTACAAACTACTACGTAGAGCAAGGTTACGTGACATCTAGAGCTTTTTTAGTACCACAAGACTTAAATTCCGGTTCATTAGAAATAATCATCGTCGAAGGTAAAATTGAAAGTGTACTTTTAAATGGTCAACCCGTTAGCTTCTTAAAGAATGCCTTTCCAAACTCAACAAACAAAAAGCTAAATTTAAGAGAGATAGAACAAGGCCTAGACCAAATAAACAGACTTTCTCGATATAATGCTCAAATAAAAATGGAACCGGGAAAAGAGCAAGGTTTTTCGGTTGTCAATATTGTCACCAATAAAGGTAATGTTGGTAGTATTGGTATCGGATTTAACAACGGTGGACAAAAAAACACAGGCGAAGATCAAATCGCACTCAATATTGGGTTAGAAAATTTATTTGATGCTTTGGACAAATGGAGTCTATCTGCTAACAAAAGCAGCGAGTTTTCAAATTACCTAGACTCTGAAAATTTTAACCTTTCCGTCGATATACCAAGAGGTTACTGGAACGTTAACTATCGCACCTCATACAGCACCTATCTATCTACCTTTCAAAGCAACGGCTTTAAATTTGATTCAACGGGTAAAACCAACAGTCACGATCTTGGTATAAAACGGTTGTTTTATCGAGATGAACAGAGCAAATTTTCTGCCTCTGCTGGTGTTCATCACCGCCGTGAGAAAAATTATATATTGAATACGTTGCTCAATACCGGCAGTCGAAACCTTTCATCAGTATCACTAACTCTGGACTACAGCACACGAATAGAAAAAGGGTTCTTTACTCTTTCACCCCGCTATCACTTAGGCACAGATTGGTTCGGTGGTGAGGACGATCACGGCACGTCTGAACAAGCCCCTAAAGCTCAATTTAAAAAGGTAACATTAACGGCAAGCTATTCGTATCCTTTGTCTACAGATTTAGCTTACTCCACCACTTGGTTTGGTCAGTGGAGCGACGATGAACTCTATGGTAATGAACGGCTAAGTATTGGTGGTGAGTATTCCGTCAGAGGATTTAAAGGTGCGTCTATATCTGGTGACAAAGGTTTCTATTGGAGAAATGAGGTCAACTACCCACTTACTTCACTCCCCTATTTTGGTAGATTAACTGCCAATGTTGCTGTAGATACCGGTCAAATAATCAAGGATAGCAGCAACCCTTTCGAACAAGGAGCATTAACCGGTGCAAGTGTTGGAGTCAATTCGAGTTCAAATAATTTATCCTCATCGTTTTCTATTGGCTTACCTTTAGAGGCCCCTAGCCGTCTACAAAATGACGATTACGTGATTTATTTTCGACTCGATTTAAAATATTAGCAATAATAAATGAAACACAGATCCCAAATTGAACTATTTAACTATTCACTGCTATTTACAGCACAGATAGCCCCAACCACAACTATTGATAAAATTTAGCAAACGCCTATAAATAGCCCCGTCATCATGCCATAGCAGGGACGCCGCTCTAGTGAAATCATGACGTATCCCTGCTGTGGAGGTGCGTTATGAACAAGCCTATTTCATCTGCTTATCGCTTTCTCACTTACTTCATTTGTACGCTCATCAATGTGCAGCCAGCCTTTGCCAATGTGGTGGTCGGTGGCACGAATACGACGGTTATCAAGGCAGGTAACGGGGTTGAGGTGGTTAACATTGCCACACCCAACGGCAAAGGCTTATCTCACAATCAATATCAGCAATTTAATGTCGACAAAAACGGTTTAATCCTCAATAACTCAACCACCCAACTCAGCCAATCTCAATTGGGTGGTTTATTACAGAATAACCCGCATTTAAAGGGGCAATCGGCGAACGTAATACTTAATGAAGTGACCGGTGCCAATGCCAGTCAACTACAAGGCTACACCGAAGTGCACGGTGCCAGCGCCAATGTGATTTTGGCCAACCCTTACGGTATCACTTGTAACGGCTGCGGGTTTGTTAATACTCCACGCGTTACGCTTTCGACCGGAGTGCCTGAGTTCACCAATGACAAACTGTCTGGGTTTGATGTGTCACAAGGCGCTATTGCCATTGAAGGCCAAGGGTTAGATGGCACCACACAAACCTACTTTGACATTATTAGTCGCACCGCCAAGCTAAACGCTAAAATACACGCTAACGACCTAACGGTAATCACAGGAAAAAACAACGTAGGCTATCAAACCAATAAGGTGACAAAAAAAGCCAGCTCACAGGATAAACCTCAGTTGGCTATCGACTCTTCTTCTCTTGGCGGCATGTATGCAGGGCGTATCCGATTAATCGCCACCGAAGCGGGGGTTGGCGTGAACGTGGGCAACCTAGGTGCGTCGCAAGGCGATATTCACCTTACCGCCGATGGTAAAATTGTGTTAGGCAACACCAGTAGCACGCAAAACCTCATTGTGCACAGCTCAAAGCCACTTGATATCAAAGGCAACCAAGCCGCCAAGGCAGATATTTCCCTTCGTGGTTCAGATATCAACACCAGTAAAAGCAAGTTGGTCGCTGGCCGCATGATGAACGTAGAAGCCGACTCGCTAACCCTCAACCACGCCACAATGCAAGCCCCAAAAATCAACAGTAAAGTCCGCTCTATCTCACTGGATAAAAGCAGCCTGATAGAGAGTCAATCGGCCAAACTGAGTCAATTGACTACGCTCGATAATCAGGGCGAGCTTTCTGTTTCAGGGGAATTGGCGTTAGAAGGTGAACAACTATCATTAATCGGCACCGGTGACATCCGTGCCTCGCAGGTAGAAGCCAGCGCAAACGCCATGCACGTCGATACCAAAATGAATGCGGGCAAGATAACGCTACAAGCGAGCGACGCACTCTTCATCACCTCTAAAGCGGTATTACGCGCCAGCACCACGGCAGAGCTTAGTGCAAAAAACATGACGCAATCTGGCTTGATTACTGCCGAACAGAAAGCCACACTCACCGCACGCGAAACACTGGCACACAGTGGACAAACCCAAGGTAATGTCGTTGCCATCACGGCAAAAACACTGCAACAAGATGGCGAACTCACCGGCAAAGAAACCGTCACCATTAACGCTGGTAGCGCCACATTATCGGGGGAATCCAGTGCGGGAAAGGCACTGAGTGTTGAATCAGAATCACTCACCCTCAACGGCAAGGTGCAATCTGGTGGTGAGTTAACATTAACTGGCCGAAAAAGCCTCACCGCCAACCGAAATAGTGCGCTACTCGCGGGCGGCAATTTGACCCTAAGCGCCAGCACAGCGTTGCTATATGGACAATCAAGCAGCGCCGCTGACACCATCGCCACCGCTAACACCTTGACACAATCAGGCCAAACGCTCACCAAAGGCGCCCTCACTCTCAATACCAACAACAGTACACTGTCTGGTACAGTGGGATCTGGAAAAACCTTAACCCTCAATGCAACCAAAACGCTGACCACGAAAAACAGCGCCAAACTCATCAGTGGTGACGCACTGACCATAAATGCCGCCACCTTTACTCACGAAGGTCAGCTCGTCAGTGGCGGCAATGCCATACTGCAAAGCCAAACCCTCAGCAATAAAGGCGTTATCAATGGCAATAAAAATCTCACCATCAAGGCTACAACCCTCCATCATCAGGGTACACTCAGTACCAATGGTGATATTGATTTGACGGTGAATAGCACGCTGACCACCAATCACGCCATCACCGCAGGTGGCTACTTAACGGTAACAGCCAATAGCCTTACTAACAGTAATCAGTTGACCAGTAAAAAGCACACCACACTGAACCTCATAGGGCCGTTAACCAACCAAGGCAGCGGCGTTATCTCGGGTAACAACACCCGTCTCAACACCAGTGCGATTGAAAACCAAGGTACCTTACAGGCACTCAGTGCCCTTACCCTGACCACGGCCTCGTTAACTAACCCCGGCGCGCTGATAGCGTTAGGTGATTTGATGGCTAATGTGAGCGGGTCGTTAACCAATCGAGGGCTGATTTACGCGGGGGAAATGGCACCTTCAACGTTGCGAACAGGTTGCTCAACCAGCAAGCAGACATTTTGGTGGGAGGTAATGCGCGCTTTCAGAAAACAGCGCAAGGTGGCCGAACGCAACAGATTGAAAATCGCTCCGGCAGCATTGAAGCACTAGGAAGCCTTAGCGTATTAAGTGAAAGACTCATCAACAGCAGAAAGTCTATATCGCACAGTAGTAGCACAACAAACCATACCCCCACAGATTTAGACCGCACCGTTAGCGGAACAATGAGCTGTATATTTTTATTTTGTACAGCGCCATACAACGAAATTAAAGAACGTCATCTACTGTCCGTCGAAAAATCCATCGTAACTTTAGAAGGTGAAAGCGCGCGTTTAGTTTCTGGTGGCGATCTCTCTATTGACGCCACGACCATTCAAAATCAAGCCAGCCATATTGCCAGTGGTAACGATGTTGTTATCAACACCGATCAATTAGAAAATAGTGCCTATGTTGACGAAACCGTCACCACCTATGGCGACTATCAAATTGAAGAAGGCACATTTAAGGGGGAGGTGTCATGGGCCATATCAATGGCGACGTTGTAAGCAAGAAAATGACGCTCCAATTGGTAAACACCGACAAAACACGTGTCGTAAATCACACCTATTCGGCCAGCATTAGCGCAGCAAATAAGGTTACTATCAATGCAAAAAACAGCGTCAATAACGCCACCATCCAGGCGAATGCGGCCAAAGTAGCCCCTTCAGGCAAAGAGCAAACCGCCAAAGAAACGGGCTCGGCTAACATCAAGGCCCCCGGGGCACTCAACATAGCGAATATCAATCTACCCACCATCAACAACGTACCCTTCCCTGACTTTCGGCTACCAACTGGCCCCAATGGCCTATTTATTTACAGCGATGGCCCTGAAAGCCGCTATTTAATTGAAACCAACCCATTACTAACAAACTTAGGAAATTATCTTGGCTCGGACTACTTCTTAGGTAATGTTGGTTTTAATCCCAACAAAGACATTACGTTTTTAGGTGACGCCTTTTACGACACCCGCATCATCACCCAAGCCATCTTAGAGCAAACGGGTCAGCGTTACTTAACCAGCAACGTCGGCAGCGACCTTACCCAGATGCAGCAATTGATGGACGCCGCCGCCTCGCAAAAAAACAAACTCAACCTTGCACTGGGTATCGCCTTAACCGCAGAGCAAGTCGCCAACCTTACCCAAGACATTTTGTGGTATGAAAAAATAGACGTGAACGGCAAGACAGTACTCGCCCCAAAACTCTATTTAGCCAAGCTCACCCGAGACAATATCTCAAATGGCGCGCTCATTGCCGGACGAGATATTGATATTAACACCGGTGAGATAACCAACAGCGGTGCAATGCTGGCAAACAACACCCTAAGCCTTAAAAGCGACAGCACCATTCGCAACGACACCGGCACCTTGTCTGGTGGTGGCGATATTTCATTAACCGCAAAAGACGACATCCTCAACCTCAGTGGCCAGATTAAAGGGAAAAACGTTGCCATAACCTCGGTAGACGGCTTGGTTATCAATCAGACCCTAAGCCAACAAAATCAGTATGACGCTAACTATGTCACAACCGATATAGGTTCCACCAGCCAAATCACCTCAACGGGCGCACTCACTATTAACGCAGGTACCCATATTGTTAATGAAGGCGCACATATCGCGGCCAAAGGCGATGCCGCTCTACATGCTGGTAACGATATTCTCTTCACCACCATTGAAGATAAAACACACAAAATCATTACCGGTGCTCGTTCCACTCACGAGGCGTTAACCATTCAACACCAAGGCGCTGAGCTCGTGACTGGCGGCGATATCAGCCTAAATGCAGGAGAAAACCTTACGCTTACCTCGGCCAATGTCACTACGCAAAATGACCTAAACATAAAAACAGGCGGTAGTATCACCATCGATACGGCCATCAATGAATCTTATCAAAGTAATAAAGGGCGAGGTAAAACAGAAATCAGTCACCAAAAAAGGCATCAAGCAAGCAACATCAGTGGTGCTAATGTCGCCATCACTTCCGGTGAAAGCGTCACGCTTTCGGGCAGTCACCTCCTTGCAAAAAACAGTGCCAGTATCACCGCCAAAGACGATATCAATATCCTTGCGGTCAATGACAGTGACTACCACTATGTTGAAGAAAAAAAGAAAAAATCCTTCGGTCGCTCAAAAACCACCATTCATGAAAGCCTAAACGAGACGGTTAAAGGCAGCGCCATTAACGCAGGCAGTGACATCACCCTTACCGCGCAAGCACTCAGTTCAACGCCAACCGCAGGCGGCGACAGCGACATTAGCATCATCGGCTCCGAGCTTAATGCCCAAAACAATATCAACCTCAACACGGATGGCGATGTCATCTTAGCAGCGCAACAATACAAAGAATACGAGCGAAACGAGACCATCAAAAAAGGGTTTGGCGGGCTAAGCAACAAACACAAAGGCAGCATAGATGACGCTACGTTACTTAATAGCAGTTATGCCCTTTCCGGCAACAACATCAATGTTAACGCGGGCAACAACATCGCCGTAGTCGCCAGTGAAGTGGTCTCTAATGGTGAAGTCAATCTTGCGGCCATCGACGAGGTATTAATCAGCGCCGGAGAAGTGCTCAAACAAAGCCAACAATGGAGCGAAGAATCCAGTTTCTTGTCGGGTGGCAACCTGTTCGAGATGGAAACCAAACGAGACAGCACGGAAACCAGCACAGCGCAAAGCAGCGTTATACAATCGGGAGCCAATCTCAACATCAACGCGGGCAGTATCAAGGTGGTCGGCTCCGATATTGTGGCCGGTAAAAACCTGGCCTTAACAGCCGACACGGGTGATATAGAAATACTCGCGGCCAAAGAGACCACAACGACTCGTTCGTTTGAAGAAACCATTACCGCTGGGTTCGGAGATATGGATGAGATTGTCAAAGTAGAGGACGGGCAACTCAAAATCAGCCTCGGCAAAGCCGCCTATGACAAAGTGGATAACCAAACCGACAGCGCCAACCACAAAGGCAGCAAACTGGTGGCCAATAACACCGTTAACCTCAACGCCAGTGCCGATATCCTTATCGAAGGATCTACATTAAACGCGGATGCCAACAAGAACAACAATGGTGATATTAATCTGACCGCGGTCGACAACATCACCATCAAAGAAGCCAAAGACAACCTCAAATCACAAACCGAAGAGATACATGGTAAAGCCGAAGTCAGCCTAGTGGTTCAACACCAAGCGGTGGAAGTGGCCAAAGCAGCCATGGCGGTAAAAGCGGCCGACAAAGCATTAAGACAATCGCAAAAAGACTACAAACAATACAAAAAACAGCTCGACTCATTAGAAAACACCCTCGCGACCCTGCAACAGGAATACGATGAAAGAAAACCGGGGGTCAACTTTGAAGACATCGAAGAGCTAACCGACCTTGTAGCACAAGTAAAAAGCGATGAAGCATGGTACGTCGCCGGTATCACCCTTGCCGCCGCCGATGCCGTCTCCAAAACCACGCTATTAGTACAACAAATCGCGGCAGCCGCGCAAAGCTCGGGCACTTACGGCTTTAATGCGGGGTTAAATTTAGATATTGAAGCCAGCAAAACAAAATCACAGCATCAGCAAACCACATCGGTCGCCTCAACATTGAGCGGTCAAAACATCACGATTAACGCAGGCAACAAAGAAGGCAACCACGCTACCCTTCAAGGGGCTAACCTGAAGGCCAACGACAGCATCAGCCTTGACGCAAACGAAGTAAACATTCTCGCCTCAAAAGAAAGCGAAAGCAGAAAAAGTAGCACCAAATCGGGCAGCATCAGCGCCTCGATGACGGTGTATGGCGCCAGTAGCGGCATCAACTTAAACGCCAGCCTTAACCGAAGCGAGAGTACATCCAACTCACTCACCCACACCAACAGCACCGTTAATGCCGACAACATCAACATAACCTCCACTCAAGACACCAATATTATTGGCGGCAATGTTAACGCCAACAAAGCGCTCAACGTCAATGTGGGCGGCGATTTAAATGTAGCGTCAGTGCAAGACCGCCATAGCAGCAGCAACAAAGGCATGGGGTTCAGTGGCGGGTTAAGCCTATCGGGAGGAGAAGTCCCTTCAGAAGGAAAGAAAACGGGTGGCATTATCAACAACAGCGATGGAAACGCCGGCAACGTAACGGGCGCAAACGCTGGCACCAACGCCTCGAGCGGACGCTCAAACAGTAAAGATACCCTACTCACCACCTTAACCTCTGGTGGCAACGCCAACATCACCGTTGGTGGCAACACCGACCTGCAAGGCGCACTTATCGCCACCGTGGATAACGAAGGTAATGACTTAGGAAATCTCAATCTTACAACGGACACGTTCACCTACGCCGATTTAAGCAACACCGACTACAGCCAAAACCAGAGTATGGGGATCAATACCAGTGTGGGTGTCAATGGCGGAGAGATAGACGCCACCAATAACTCAACCAACCTTCAATACAAAAATGAATCGGACTACAGCAAGGGCAAAAATCTCGCCACGTTAGGCTTAGGCACCGTCCTTATCAACGACACAGAAAACAGCGACAACATTACCGCGCTAAACCGAGACACCCTAAACACCGAAAAAGAGCTGTTCGATGTAGACCGTAAGCAGGGGGATATCGATGTCACGCTAGACCATCGATTGTTGAGTGAAGATGGCAGAAAAGAGATTAAAGAGGATATAGATAATGTCGGTGAAAACATTCAAATAGTGGCTCAAAACGTCCCTGCGGCGGAAGGTGGAAATGTGGTTGAGAATGCCGTGGGAAAAACATTAGATACCTTAGGTGAACTAACCGCTGGCGTGATACCAAGCAATAAAAACCATGGCGGTATTATTGCTCAATTACCCGGATTAATAGGTATTGCGGATAATAAACATAGAGTGATAGAAGGGAAAGGGAAAGGGAAAGGCAAAAGTAATGATGTTTACGTAAATGGCATGATGAATACCGAGGCTGCAGCTAAAGAAGGTGCAAAGAACGTCACCGGAAGTGTAAACAGTACAACTTGGTATAACCCAACACATGGCCTACTTGGTGACTTACTGGAGTCGGCGGTTGATAAATTTGGCAATCATATTGGAGTTCAAACGGGGATCAGTAAACAGATAGAAACATTGCAAGATAACAACTCAAACAAAGTCATCCATATGCACTCTCAGGGGAATCTAATTAGTGTTGAGGGCGCGAATACGAACAATACTTATAAGAGTTATGGATCGCCTATGTCGAAAAACAGTGTTACAGAAAAGTTCAATGTGTTAGATCCAGAACAAGATATTCAACAAAATGAAGGGGACTATGTCAGTAAGCCTTCGAACGTTATGAACCCAAAAACCTGGGACATGCCCGGCCATGGCACTGAGAATTATGGTGCGGCGCGAGAAATCAGTTTAAATCAATCAACGGAAAACGGTACTACTGAATGAAACGAGTCACATTATTTTGTTTATCCCTTTTGCTTGTAGCTTGTAGCGGTGTGGATTTTATGGGGGCTCAACGTTATCTTTCCGGTGGTTTTTACGTTCAGCGTTGGTTTTTAAATGAAGAGCATGATGAAAGAAAGCTGCCCTCGGGAACGGATTTATATGGTGCATCAGCAAAAAAGATTGAACACATGTTTACCGTGCGTTATTACGTGCAAGATGGTCAACGAGAGAATATTGAAATTCCCGCAGAACGAATGTGGAAAGTCATACCGGATGAGGTGGTTCATGTTCTCCCTGTCTGGAGATACAAGAATGTCTATTTGTATATAAAAGAAGATGAAACCTATATAAAAGATGAACAACTAATGGCTCCACAAAGCCTTCTAGATGGCGCGAGACGGATTCCGATACAATCGTGTGATCCTAAGGGATGGTGCAAGAGTTATGTATCGCGTTATTACAAAACTTTGTATAAAGGGGAGGTAGAGTACAACTTCGATGAGGTGTATTACATTAAAAAGCAGTATTTATACAAGGGAGAAGATCGGTTATTTGAGTCCCAGAAGCGAGAGCTGAAAGCGCGCAATGCAAAGGCAAAAGTTGCCCCGCTTCCTTTCATAACGCCATCAAAGGAAGTGTGTATAAAAAATGGAGGAGAGGTCGAGCGCGATAATAAATGTTATCTGTTGGCTCATGGCTGGAAAGCATCTCAGATATGCTCTGATTCAGGAGGAAGGTTACCGACTAATACCGAATTAATGGAAGTGGTTCAGGAATGCGGTGGGCCGATAAAGGACAATGACCTGCCAAAACCTCATGAAAAAAACAGTAGCAAAATAGATAATTACGACGCATGTGTACTGGATAAGGGTTTTGTTTACAGCAAATATTTTACTTCTGAGACTAAAGACTCTGAAAGTGCAGGCGGTTCGGCAATAAACTCTGTTCGATTTGTTCATTTCGAGCTAGGTGAAAGTTGGTGGAGTGGAACCGACCTGAAAAACGCAAGTGGTAACGTAATTTGCCACGAAATGTAACTAACTTTCTAGGTGTGCGCCACTCATCCGAGTGGCGTCCCACTCTCAGACACCTCTCTCGCACGTAGGAACAAGCCACAGCGACGGTATCCATGATGGAAATATAAATACTGCCCGTTGTTAGCACGAGGAGAGAACCAGCACATAATAGCGTGGACGGGAGTTCTATGGTGGTTATTTGATAATAGATTCCGGTGTTTCCAATACCCCTCGCCATATAATAAGCGACATTTACGTACACTATTCTCGATTCGATTTAAATTATTAACAATAATAAATCACACACAGATCTCAATTTGAACTATTCACCTTTCCACTGCTATTTAGAGCACAGATAGCCCCAACCACAACCAGTGATGAAATTTAGCAAACGCCATTAAATAGGCTCATCATCATGCCATAGCAGAGACGCCGCTCAAGTGAAATTATGACGTATCCCTGTTGTGGAGTGGAAATTCGAGGACTGGCACCTTAACTCCATTTCTTCAATAAGTTTTTATATTTTTAAAGGTTCATGAATTTTTTAAATAGTGCTATTTCGAAATGGCTGTACTGTTATTAGTTACAAGAAGTCTAAATCAAGCCGAACAAGCTTAAGGTATTGATATGTTTTATATTCATCATGATATCAATACAATCAGCATTAATGTTATAGCGTTTATTAAATGAGGTTTAATTTTCGATATTGGCTCATGAAGGATGTTTTTGTACTTGTATTTATAGATGGAGGTTTAGGGTGGGAATAATTAATAAAGCGTGTGGACTGTTGGTCGTTTTTACTTTGTTAATAACTGGGTGTTTATCAAATACCAAAAATGCATTACAAAAGGCGAATTTATCGCCTGGTGTTACCTATCAGGTACAGTCTTTTGACGTAGACTTAACGTATAAACTGAACGTACCTGGATTTTTAGATCAAGAACATACAAAAAAGGTGATGGAAGCAAGTTTTAATAAAGCACTAGAAAATGCAGGACTTTTAGCTCAAGAAAGTGATAAAAACACCATACCAATTTATATTTACATTGATTATCGCCGAATTTTCACTGGTGAAGCGACGCCATTTCCTATTGATAAAGTGGGATCTCCATATTTTTATTTCCAGATCACAACGAAAAATGATACAGAGACATTCAATATCTATCAATCTAAAGAGTTGTCACTATCCATATCTATGTTCGACTTTGCTGATTTATTTAAAGCCGACAAAAATATTGCTACGGATGTTAAATATTCGATGTCAATAGGTCACAATATAGCGAAACAATTGATAGAAAAAACACCTGGGCATAACGTTGAACAGGTTGATGACATCTTGGATGTTGAACTTAACGCCTTTGTAAATTCAACAATAAGAGCTTTTGAGGAACAAGAAGAAGCGCGTATTGGGTATGATTACATCCCGGACATCATAACGAAAGATTTTGTTGCTCGATTAACCAGTGATAAATATAAGGTACGTAAGTCGGCTTATAAAGAGATTCAGAAAAGCTGGTTTAATCAAGACCCGATTTTTGGGCTCATCAACGATCAACTCTTAGCATCTTATAAGCAAGACTTAAGCGATGAAGCACTTTCTGAAGCAAAGTATCAGATAGAAACATTAGCACTATCTGGCTTAGCCTCATACACATCAACTTTATCTAAAATTGCGCAAAATGCAAAATCTGAGCAGTTAATAAAAGAGGCGACAGAGGGGCTTGAAACGCTCAAGTCACGTTCTATTCGAGCTAGCGCCATACATAAGCCGTTACCAGAAAACATGACATTAGAATGGCAGCAGCACCAGTTTTACAACATGATTCGATCAAATGACTTGTATTTACAAAAGCTGGCCGTAAAGCGAATTTATAAAAAATACCCTAGGAACGAAATATTACTCGATGAGCTGAGTTTATCTCTTGATAACGCACGTTCTAGAAGTGTTTATAAAGCTATTTTACGATCAGACTATCATGCTTGGATTTGTCGCGTGCTAGGTATGTCAGGAAACAAGAAATATAAAGCAAAACTCGACTATATGGCCATGCATGCAAATACCAAAAAAGTTAGAAATTTTGCTGAAGAGTTTGCTGAAGAATTAGAATAACTCGCATAGAAACAATGCGTAATAGAGCGGTACAGGCACCTTAAGAAACTAGTTCTGAGGTGTCTTTTTTACTTTTAGAGTGCTTGCCCTGGAAAATACGTGGACAAGCACCGTAAAAAAGCAAAACAAACAGGTTTCTTAACCCTCTAATTATTACGAAGCCGGTTAGTTTTAATGTGCGATTATAGACGCGAGCGCGAGTCTGCCTAATCACGGTTTTAATCTAGTTTTACCGATTAAATAAATATAACAGGATCTAAAATGCGACAAGTCGTCTTGTCTGTTTTGATCGAAGTGATAATTTGGAAAGTTGGCTTAGTTCAGTTGATAGCCACATATCCGACGCCTATGTAATCGAGGTAAAGAAGAGTAAATACTCTTTTTACAGCCAACTAGCAGAGCACGTTTTCTTTCCTGTTGAGTGCATTAGGTGGTTGTCCCTATATTAACTTTTTTGATT